>NZ_JBFTRO010000008.1:0-172554 GCF_056399565.1 Bacillus sp. 01N42_2
TATCTAGTTTTGAGAGAACACTCTCAATGGTTTGGTGGCGATAGCGAAGAGGTCACACCCGTTCCCATGCCGAACACGGAAGTTAAGCTCTTCAGCGCCGATGGTAGTCGGGGGTTTCCCCCTGTGAGAGTAGGACGCCGCCAAGCGATCTTGACCCAGTTCATGATGAACTGGGTTTTTTATATGAAAGATGTATATATAAAAAGCTAATGCCTTTCCAAGGCATTAGCTTTTTTGTTTATATTGATTTTGTTTTACTGGTGTGATTTTGAAGACTGTTTGATTTTATTGT
The DNA here is from genome assembly GCF_056399565.1 of Bacillus sp. 01N42_2. Lineage (NCBI taxonomy): Bacteria > Bacillati > Bacillota > Bacilli > Caryophanales > Bacillaceae > Bacillus > Bacillus sp. 01N42_2. Next base: position 293 of record NZ_JBFTRO010000008.1, read on the forward strand.
TTCGAGCATTCTTAAACTGAACACAATCAGCAGCATAAGAAGCATCAGTGCAGTAAACAGCCAGAACGCGGTTTGAGCGGGGTATTCATCTAAGCTCCAGCCGACGGCGATCGGAAGGAGTGAACCTCCTAATCCATTTGAAGCGAGCAGAATACTGGTGGTCGTTTCTGTCTTTCCAGGATAAAAATGATTGGTGATGATCAGGGCAATTGCAAACATGCCGGCCATGAACAATCCTAAGAAGAAACAAAGGGCAAAACCAAACCATACGTTTTTACTTAAAGCTAGTACAGCAAGTGCAGCCAGACCGCCAATACTTATGATCCGGAGATAACGGTGATAGGTCAGCTTTTCAGATACCGGGCCTGTTAATAACCTGCCGATAATCATCCCGGTCCAATACACTGTTACTGTTATCGTTGCCAAAGAGCTGGGGATATCCCATTTTTCAGCGAAGATGGAGGGGATAAAATGCACAATTGAAACTTCACTGCCGCCGTAAAAGAAGAAATAAGCAGCCCCCAACGCAATAAACAGCAGTCCGTGTGACCGATACCCGGAGCTTTTCTTTTTAGTATCATCAGAAGAGACCTCTTTGCGTATGAGAAGCTCATCAATACTGCCGAAACTCATTTGCTTCCATGCGATTAAAAGTGCAAAACTGGATAACCCTAATACTAAGAAAGCAATTGTCCACATGTGGCTGTTGATAAGAAAGCCTGAGAGCAGAGGCATGAACAACGCCCCTAATCCGTAAGCCACTTCCATCTTGCTCATGGCCACGGCTTGTCTTTCTTTTATAGCTGTGAGGATGATTGTGCCTACGCAAGATTCCACCAATCCTGCGCCAAGTCCTGCGAGGCTGACGAGAAGAAAGAGCAGCGGCCAGGGCGGCAGGAAGGTGATGAAAATTTCACAGCTGATGAGCGCCAGGCCAAGGATAACGGCGTTTTTGCGTCCGAGTTTTTTCACCATGTAAGGCATTCCGATGACACCTATGAGGAAGCCCATGAACTGAGAAAATACTAATACTCCGCCATTACTGTAGCTTTGTGAATAATGTGTGAGTAACTCAGGCAGTACGGCTCCAAGAATGACAAGTGTAAAAGCAATCGATCCATAAGAGAAACAGCTTATCCACAGCAGACGAGTTTTCATCATTTTATCTCCTTATTGGTAAAATAATTTTTCTCTCTACTTGCACGACATGTTGTTTTTACAAAAAATCCAAGTATTGTTACTATATCACATAACCTTTTCACGTACATCCCTTATGGTAACGTTAACAAATTGTTAACATTTTTTACAAGAAAGATCGTTGACATTATTTTCAATAATTAATACGATAAAAAGCGAGTTTCTAATAATTTCATAGGGGTGGTATTTGTGGGAACGAAGGAAATCACGAATCCAGACAGCTTGTATTACAGTGTTGACGACGTAGTCATGGAGCGCGGAGAAGGGATTTACCTGTACGACCAAGAGGGAAATGAGTATATTGATTGCGCCTCTGCCACATTTAACTTGAATTTAGGATACGGTAACAAAGAGGTCATTGATACGGTTAAAGATCAAGCCGACAAGCTGATCCATGTGACATCGTCCTTTCAAACAGATGCCGTAAATAAACTAGCAGAAAAACTAGTAGAAATCGCCCCCGATAATCTCACAAAAGTACACCCTAAAGTCAGCAGCGGTTCCGGTGCAAATGAAGGAGCTATTAAAATGGCTCAGTATTACTCCGGAAAAACCGATGTCATCTCCTTATTTCGAAGCCACCTCGGACAAACGTATATGACTTCCGCTTTGTCCGGCAACTCATTCAGAAAAGAACCTTTCCCGCCGCAAATTTCTTTTGGCTTACAAGTTCCAGATCCCTATTGCAGCCGCTGTTTTTATAATCAGAAACCGGATTCGTGCGGTATGCTGTGCGTAGAAAGAATTAACGATTTTATTGAGTATGCGAGCAATGGAAAAATTGCCGCCATGATTATTGAGCCGATATCCGGAAATGGCGGAAACGTCGTCCCGCCTAAAGAGTATTTTAAACAGCTGAGAAAGCTTTGTGATGAACATGAAATCGCCCTGATCTTTGATGAAATTCAGACCGGGTTCGGACGGACGGGCAAAATGTTTGCCGCAGACCATTTCGATGTGAAACCTAATATGATGACGGTAGCAAAAGGGCTCGGAGGCACAGGCTTCCAAGTCGCCGCCACTCTGACGGAGGACAAGTACACCGGGCTTCCGGGGTATACGCATTCCTTCACGTACGGGTCAAATGTGATGGCCGCCGCTGCCGCTTGTAAAACCATAGATATCATGCAGCGTCCGGGATTTTTGGAGAACGTAACGACAGTCGGTCATTATATTATGGATTGCTTAGAAACGATGAAAGAGGATTTTGCTTTTATTTCTGAGGTAAGAGGCGTCGGTCTGATGATCGGTGTGGAAATTGTCAAAGAGAACAATGAACCGGATGTGGAATTGACCAATTATATTGCCAAACGGGCGATGGATTACGGGCTGATTCTCCGGACATCCCGTTACGGATTCGGAAATGTATTTAAAATCCGTCCGCCTTTAACCATTACACTTAGTGAAGCTGAGGTGCTCTGCTACAGACTTCGCAAGCTATTGGAGGAAATCAAGTGAGAAACTATATCATTGAGCTTGGACAATTTGTTTATCAAAAGGTGAAAAATCAAAAAGGCACACTGAAAAACCGGCTTGTTAACGGATATTCACCTGGTGGCGACGCGCAATTTAATATAGACGCCGCTGCTGAGGAGGCGGTGCTGGATTATATCCACGAAAAGGGCCATCCGGTTGCTTTTTACACGGAGGATGGCGGCCTGAAGCTGATTGGAGAAGATCCGCAATATATTTTAATTGTAGATCCGATAGACGGAACGCGTCCGGCCGCCGCGGGGCTTGAAATGTCATGTATCTCGATTGCGCTTGCTTCATATAAGCCAAACGCAAAGATTAAGGATATCGAATTTGCTTTTTTGCTTGAATTGAAATCGGGCGCTTACATGTACGGTGATATTTACAGTGATGCCATTCAGTTTGAGGGGTATCAGGGAGAATTGCCGAATTTGAGCGGAGTGCAGGATATTAAGAATATGTTTTGGAGCCTTGAGTTTAACGGGCATCCGGCGCAGCTGATGACGGACGCATACGGTCATCTGATTGACCGGTCGGCCAATAACGGAGGAGTCTTTGTTTTCAACAGCGCTTCTTATTCGATTTCACGAATTATTACGGGGCAGATGGATGCTTATGTGGATATCGGCAATCGTCTGCTAAAAGATGATCCGAAACTGCTTTCAGATTTTCAGCAGGTCGGGAACGGACAGGTGCTGCACTTATTTCCTTATGACATTGCCGCAAGCGTCTTTTTGGCAAAGAAAGCGGGAGTGGTCATTACAGATGCGTACGGCCGGTCTTTGGACGAAACGCTTCTGACAGATTTAAGTTATCAGAATCAGCAATCGTGTATTGCGGCATCAACGAAGGAGCTTCATCAAACATTATTAGACCAAATCCGCTGGGGCAGAAAGGAAGAGAGATATGAAAGCGTTGGTCTGGACTCCTAATGATAAGCTTGAATATCAAGAGGTGGACGAGCCTCAAATTCGAAAATCCAATGATGTGAAGGTGAAAATTTTCGGCACCGGAATTTGCGGCACGGACTTAAATGTGCTGAAGGGAAAAATGAATGCGACCCATCATATGATTATGGGGCATGAATCCGTGGGAGCGGTCACGGAAGTCGGGCCGGACGTGACAAATGTAAAAGTCGGAGACCGCGTCGTGATAGATCCTACGCAGTTTTGCGGGAAATGCCATTTTTGCCGGAGAGGGCTGACGTGTTATTGCGAAACCTTCGAGGATTGGCAGCTCGGAATCGGGGCGCACGGGACGTTTGCGGAATATTACGTGGGGGAAGACAGGTTCATGTACAAAATTCCGGATTCAATGGAATGGGAGCGGGCCACATTGGTTGAACCTCTCTCCTGTGTGCTGAATGTTGTGGATAAGGCTTCGATTCAGCCGGAAGACTCGGTTTTGGTATTGGGATCCGGACCGATCGGACTGCTTGTGCAAATGATGGTGAAAAAACTGGCGCGATTGACGGTTGCGACTGAAATAGGCAGTTTCCGGAGCGAGGCGGCAAGCCGGATATCGGATTATGTCTACCATCCTGAAGCATTAACTGTAGATGAAGTGAAACGGATTAATCAAGGAAGAAAATTTGATGTGATATTTGACGCAATCGGCAACCAGCTTGATTGGGCTTATCCTTTTATTGAAAAGGGAGGCAGAATTGTGCCGATGGGCTTTGATGATACGTATGAGATGACGGTCAGGCCGTACCAGCTGCTGTCAAACGGCGTGACGATTGTGGGCACAGGTGAAGCCCGGCAGATCATGGAAGCCGCGTTAGCATGCGCATCCGATCTCCCCCAGCTCTATGATTTCATTACTGAGAAGACAGAACTAAAGAATTATGAAGAAGCCATTGATCATCTCATGGGCATCGACCCGGTGACAAAAGAAAGAAAGGATATCAGTGCAATAAAAACCATTCTTGTGTCTGATCCGGAACTTTTATAAAAGCGGAAGCGGCTCCAGTGAGAGCCGTTTTCTTTTCTTATTTATACGGTCTTGCACATTTCTTTAAAGTTTAATATGATACTCTTTGTTAACCATTCCTTTCCTCAACGACATGATACTCTGAGCGTGTCCCCTTTTTCCCCGTAAGCTTGCCTCATATTCCCCAGATGAAAATCAATGTTTCCAACTGATAGGGTGCGGATTTTTATAGTAAAAAGGAGTCGTTATCATTTGAAAGATTATACGTTACAGCAGCAGTGGTTCGGGAATGTCCGGAAAGACATTCTGGCGGGTATCCTTGTTGCTCTCGCTCTGATCCCTGAGGCGATCGGGTTTTCAATTATTGCAGGTGTCGATCCGATGGTCGGCCTTTATGCATCATTTTGTATCGCGATTATTATTTCTATCTTTGGCGGCAGACCGGGAATGATTTCAGCCGCTACGGGTTCAATGGCGGTTGTTATGGTGACATTGGTGGCCGATTACGGACTGCAGTATTTGTTTGCGGCAACCATTTTGACAGGTATTATTCAATTTATTCTTGGTGTCAGTAAGATAGCGAGATTGATGAAATTTATTCCGCGTTCGGTCATGATCGGATTTGTGAACGCCTTGGCGATCTTAATTTTTTCTGCGCAGCTCCCGCAGTTCAAAGGGGCTTCATGGGTCATGTATGCCATGCTTGCCGGATCACTGGCTATCATATATGTATTGCCGAAGATTACGACTGCCGTGCCGTCTCCGCTGGTGGCGATTATTGTCATGACGGTTATTGCGGTGGTTTTCCATGCGGACGTCCGCACAGTCGGTGATATGGGCGGAATTACAAGTGCACTTCCGCATTTTTTGATACCGGATGTTCCGTGGACGTTTGAGACATTGCGGATTATTTTCCCGTATTCATTGGCGCTTGCATTCGTCGGATTGCTTGAGTCGCTGCTGACGGCCCAGATCATTGATGAAATGACGGATACGGATAGTGATAAGAACAAAGAAAGCCGCGGACAAGGCATCGCCAATATTGTGAACGGCTTTTTCGGAGGCATGGCTGGATGCGCCATGATCGGCCAGTCTGTCATTAATACGAAAGCTGGCGGACGGGGCCGGCTATCGGCTTTTACGGCCGGAGCGTTTTTAATGTTTTTAATTGCCGTATTAAGCGGCATCGTCGTGAAAATTCCGATGGCTGCGCTGGTGGCGGTGATGGTTATGGTATCCATCGGCACGTTTGACTGGTCGTCGATTAAAGGTTTGCGGAAAGCGCCCCTCACTGATTCGATCGTTATGGTTATTACCGTCGTGACGGTCGTTCTGACCAATGATTTATCAAAGGGTGTTTTCGCGGGTGTGCTGCTAAGCACGATCTTTTTCACGGCTAAAATTTCTAAGCTGAAAATTGTGTCACATTCCGAACAGAATGATGTCAGAACATATAAGGTAACGGGACAGATCTTTTTTGCTTCCGTGTCTGAGCTGATGAATGCGATCGTTTATGATGAAGGTGTGAAGCGGATTGTCATTGATTTGACTAATGCTCATGTCTGGGATGATTCTGGAGCGGCGGCTCTTGAGAAAATTGTCGGCAAATGTAAAGAATACGGGATTGAAGCTGAATTAAAGGGATTAAATCAGAAAAGCCGAGATTTAATGAAACAAATGGCATAGGATTTGTGAAGTCCGGATGAATATATCCGGGCTTTTTTTCGGTTAAATTCGCCGGTGTGCATTGTTATAATGAATGAGACTTGAAAACCGTATATAGGGGACTTGCATATGATGTGGCTTCAGAAGTTGAACCAAGTGTTGGGGAGAATCATGCCGCTGTTGACTCCGTCAAGTGTAGCGGCGGGTGTGCTGTTATCTCAGCATATCAGCTGGATGGCCGGCGCTGTGCCGTGGATTTTTGCATTTATTACATTTACGGGCAGTCTGAGTGCCAATTTTCAATCGCTGAAGCGCAGTATTGAGCAGCCGCTCCCGATGATTATGGCATTGTTTGTTCTGCATATTTTCATGCCTGTTTTTGCATGGGGAAGCGGCCATCTGATATTCAGCGGTGACCCTTTAACCGTGACGGGGCTGATTATGGGTGTGGTAATCCCGACCGGAATTACGAGTTTGATTTGGGCTGCGATGTATAAGGGAAATGTCGGATTGACGCTGTCTATTATCCTTGTTGATACCGTGCTGTCTCCTTTTATCGTACCGTTAAGCCTTTCTGTCCTGGCCGGGGCGAATGTTCAGATGGATGTATGGGGAATGATGAAAGGGCTGGCGGAAATGGTGGTGATCCCGTCTATCGCAGGGATGATGGTCAACCAGTTCTCTCCGCCGGTAAGGACTCAGGCGATAAGCCGGTCACTGTCTCCATTTTCAAAAATCTGTCTGATGATTGTCATCGCCATTAACAGTTCGGAAATCGCGCCGTATGTCACGCACGTGGATATCAAGTTTGCGGGCATCGCGGCTATGGTATTTTTTATTGCCATGACGGGTTATGCCGTGGCTTGGCTGATCGGAAGGCTGATGAAGCGGAGCCGGGATGAAATTGTGTCTCTGATTTATACGGGAGGCATGCGTAATATCAGTGCGGGAGCTGTTCTTGCCGTTTCTTTTTTTCCGTCCCAAGTGGCGGTTCCGGTCGTCATCGGGATGCTTTTTCAGCAAATCCTTGCCGCTTTGTTCGGCTATTTGCTGAGACGTTTTGAACTTAAACCGGTCGTGATGAAGTATGAAAAAAACCGCTCAGCCACGTGAGCGGTTTTTTCCGTATAGCCAGCTTAGAGCTGAATTGAATTGTCTTTTGAACGCTTCTTGATGGTGCACGGCGCCCTCTTCGATCGTGAATGAGAGCTGAGCTTGAGAAAAGCCTTTTTGCCTCAGGCTTTTGTACACGTCTTTATTTTGTCGGATCATGGTGTTTTGGATGTTACATTTTTGCTCTGCTTCACGGCTTCCGACAGACATGTAGATACGCTGCCGTGCCGGCTGCAAAGACGCGGAGCGGACAAAGTCAGCCGATTTTTCATACCAAAAGGACCCGGAAATACAGCCGATTCTGCCGAATGTTTCAGGCTTCAGTAACATCGCATATATCGAGAACAGTCCTCCTAATGATGCGCCGATCAGTCCTCTTGTATCCGGATGGGCAGACATGGGATTCATACTTTCAATCGTTGGGATGATGACATTTGTCAGCTCCTCAAGAAAGAGGCTCCCTTTGCCGCCGAAATCAGGAAACGCAGGACTCAGAGAAGGTACAGGCCATGGCGTGTACTCATCGAGCCTGTTATCCGGTTTGATGCCGGCGAGAATCAATTCAGGGAGTTTTCCGTTTACGAATTGGAGTTCAAGCTTTTCCATCTGCTCTAAAAACAAATCGCCCCCATCAAGCACGTAGACACAGGGTAAAGCCCTCGTTTGAACCGGAGCGGATGGAGGAAGGTATACCGTGCATTCCTTTCCGTTTATCCGGTGTTTTGTAAGTGTGCCTCTCAAGCATCCAACCCCTTTTTTTGCTTAAACAGAAGAAAAAAGAAATAAGGAACGCCGAGAATCGCAAGAATAATGCCCGCCGGCACCTCTGAAGGCTGAAAGAATAATTTGCCCGCAAAATCGGCGGAGATGACGAGCAGCATGCCGACCAGTCCGCTGACAGGTAATGAATATCTGTGTTCAATGCTGGCAAGCCTGCGGGAAATATGAGGCGCGATCAGTCCGACAAATGCCATGCTGCCCGCTGCGGTTACACATGCGCTGATCAAAGCGATGCAGGCAACGAGTAAAATGGTTTTTTCTTTATTGGTTGAGACTCCGAGGCTTTTCACCGTGTCCTCATCGAAACGAATGGTATCCAGCAATGACGTTTTTGCCATCAGCAGAGGAATGAACACGATCAGCCACGGCAGTATTGCGGTAATGGTCATCCAGTTTGCCGACCAGATGCTGCCGTTCTTCCAGACCATCGCCATCTCATAATCCTGCGGGTCCATTTTTAATGAAAGAAATAAAGACAGCGCGCTGAATCCGGAATTCATGGCGATTCCCACAAGAATAATTCTTCCGGATTCTAAATGCCCCCGGTGCCAGGCGAAAATATAAATCAGCACGGCAGCCATTAATCCGCCGATGAGCCCAAAGACAGGCATGCCCATTGCGGAGGCAAGCGCCGTCGCTTCAGATTGACCCTGAAACAGAAGCATAAACGTGACGATTCCCGCACCGGCTCCGGCATTGATGCCCAGAATGCCGGGATCGGCAAGCCCGTTCTTGGTAACGGCCTGAATAACGGCTCCGGCTATCCCCAATCCGAGTCCGACGGCAGCCGCCATGACAATACGCGGCAGCCTCAGCTGAAACAGCAAAATGTCATATTGAGGATTCGGATGGATGCGGAAAAGCGCACTGAGCAGTTCACCCGGTTTTGCTGAAAAAGGCCCGCTGGTCATGCTGAAATAACTTACGAGCAGGATGAGAGCAATCAGAATGATATAGATTCCGGCCATTTTACGCACCACGCTGATCCCCTCCTTTTCTTTTAATCAAATAAAGAAAGAAAGGAACACCGATGATAGAAGTGACAACTTCAATAGGCGTCTCAAACGGATAATTGATCAATCGGCTGGCAAGGTCGCAAAGGGTCAGGAAGACGCCGCCGATGATGCACGCACAGGGAATCAGCCGGCTGTAGTCCGATCCGACGAGAAAACGGGTGATGTGCGGAACGACCAAACCGACAAAGGCAATTTTTCCGGCGAGCGCCACCGAGCTTCCGGTCAATATGACAACGGCCGCCATTGCCATGAGTTTGATGGTTCTTTTCTGCTGTCCCAGACTTTTTGAAATGTCGTCTCCTAATGATACGGCTGTGACCTTTTTGCTGAGAATCATGGCTGTGATGATTCCGAGTGCAAAAAACGGGACGGCCAGTTTCAAAAAATCAGGGTTCATTTGATGCAGTCTCGCACTGTACCAAAAACTGAGATCCTGCGAGATTTGAAAATAAATCGAAAGCGCAGCCGACAGACTGCTGAGAAGCATACTGGTCACCGTTCCGATAATGGCAAGCTGCACCGGGGTAAAACCGCCGGGAAGAATGGAGGCCAGCCCGAAAACAAGGGCAGCGCCGAATGCGGAACCGACAAACGAGTATATGATCATTTCAATGGATGTTGATTGAGGGAGCAATACCATGCAAAGGGTAATGATAAAAGCGGAGCCGTCCGACACACCCATGATCGAAGGCGAGGCCAGATAGTTCCGTGTGATTCCCTGCATGAGCGCCCCGGAAACAGCAAGGGCGGCGCCGATAAACATCGCGCCAACCGCCCTCGGGATTCTTGAATGCCATATGATCTGATGGTCGGTATTCTCCGGATTAAAGTGCAGCAATGCGGAGAACACGGTATGGAAGTCAAGCTGCTTTGCGCCGTATAAAACGGAAAGCAGCAGTGACAGAACAATGGCAATCGGTGAAGCGATGATAATAATGTGTGTCCGCCGTTTTGCATACATGTGAAAAACCTACTCTTTATTAGTCTTGAGTCAATTTGTCAGCCGCAACCTGTAAGAAGCGGATTTTACTCCAAGCGGTACCGCCTTGGGCTAATGGATCGATCGTATTGACGTATACATGGTCTTTTTTGACTGCCGTCAGGCTCTTCCAAATCGGATTTTTCTCTAAGTCCTTCAAAGCATCCGGCTTATCTGCGTTTTCATCATCAGAAAATTGTACGAATATATGGTCGGGGTTCATTTCGCTTAATTTTTCAAGAGAAATCAGCTCCTGCGCTTTCGCTGCTTTCACTTCGTCCGGCGCCTTCAGGCCTAAATCACCGTAAAGCGTAGAGTTGAAATAAACTTGTTCAGGGTAAATGTAAATATTGCCTTGTCTGATTCTGATGACCAGTGCGTTTGCCTGTTTTGCTTTGCTGTTCATCTTTGTTTTCGTCTTTTTCAGATCCTGGTTGTAATCAGCAATGATTTTTTTCGCTTTTTCCTCTTTGCCTGTTAGCTGGGCAAGCAGCATCATGTTCTCTTTCCAGTTTGATGAGATATGAGAGACAGGAATGGTCTCAGCCGTGCCGCTCAATTTTTTTATCGTTTTTTCAGGGAACTTGGTTGATGCCAGAATGACGTCCGGCTGCAGTTCAAGAATTTTCTCCATATTCGGCTGCATTTTTTCACCTGTTGATACGGATTTATCTGTAATATCTTTAAACAGTTCCGGGAATTTGCCGGAGAATGATATCGCTCCTGCCGGATGGACGTCGAGCAATTTGGCGTCTTCCATTGATTCTACGCTGCCCGTAATGGCGATTTTGTCAGTCGGCGCTTTGACTTCGTATGTTTTTCCGAGATATTCGATTTTCTTTTTATTTGAAGAAGCGTCCTTACCTTTACTTGCTGTATCAGATGTTTCTGAGCTTCCGCAAGCCGCGGCCGTGAAAGCCAAAAGCAAAATCATGAAAGCGAATGCCAATTTCTTCATCTATTGTTCCTCCTGTTCAATTGATAACTATTATCAATTGGAATTATAGAGAATGAACAAAGATAAGACCATGGACAATTTCCGGTATTACCATGGACGATCTTCGGAAAAAAAGGAAATGCTTTGTTCAATCATCCGCTGATGCCCGCTTGGAGAATATTCAATCCACGGGTCAGATGAAATGGGAAACACTCGTTTATTGCTGACGGCTCTAAGGTTCTGCCATATTTCAGACTGCTGGATGCGCTGAAAATAGCGAAGCGTTTCTGGTTCTTTGCAAGTGAAAAGCATGATGCAGTCAGCCTGGCAATCCGCCAGCATTTCCAATGAAATCTTTTCGTCGGGAGCAAAAGATTCCGGTTTTGCGGAGGCAAAGCCCAGATCACCGAAGAAAACATCCTCAATGCTGTTGTTATGGGCGATATACATATTTTCTTTATATACACGGACAAATAAGAAACGCTGATGCCGCACGTGTTCAAGAGCGTCTTTTGCTGAGTGTGCGAGATTTTGATAGGCTTCAAGCCAGTGCCGGGCTTCCTGTTCTTCATTCAAGTATGCAGCTGCGTAAAGAAACTGGTCTTTCCAATTGTCTTGAGTCGGAATGTAGAAAACTTCGGTGATGTCATTCAGACGCTGTTTTTCTTCTTCACTGACAGAATCCAGACTGAAAATGATGTCCGGCGCAGCTTGAGACAGCGTATGCAGGTTCTCTTCCCAATTTGCGTTATAGCGGTAAGCGCTGAGGTGCACGGGAATGTCTGAAGAGAATTGTTTATAGTAATAGGCCGTCCATTTCGGATGAAGCGTTGCAGCGTAAGGCACGTGATGCAGAGGAATCAAATGTCCCATCATTTCTTTCCCGTACGCGGCCATTTTTGTGCGCCTTTTTTTCATATAGCTTGTAGGTGAGCTGCCCGTACGTTTTTTAAAGATGCGGCTGAAATAAAATTCGTCTTGGTAGCCGATTTGATGAGCGATTTCCCGCAGTTTGCAGCTGGCCTTGGCCATCAGTTTTTTCGCATTGGTTATGCGGATGTCTGTGATATATTCTGTTACGCTTTGTCCATATAGTTTTTTAAAGGTTTCACTGTAATGCTTAGGACTGATTCCCGCCATTTGAGCAAGCTGGGTGAGTGTGATTTTTGTGTCGGACTGGGCATGTATGAATTGTTTTGTCTGTTCGATCGCCGCTTTCGTATTGTTTTGATGGCACACTTTTGCGGCATAAAGGTCGTACATCAGCTGCTGAAAGTCGGCTGTTGATTTCATTTTCTGCAATTCATCCGCCGATCGCGCGTTTTCGGAAAGTGACTGAAGCCGGCTTGTCAGGTGTTCAACCGTTTGCAAATTCATTTGCTGAAGTCCGCGGAAGATGTCTCCCCCGTTATCCGGAAGCATCGCTTTATCATCTGATGAATATGAGAAAATACGGAGTCTGACGATATACAAATGGATGCCGTCTGACGGTGCAGGGTCAATATTGAATGTCTCATCACAAGGACAGATGTAGAGCGTCTCCTTCTGTAGCGGGAAGCTGTCTGTTCCGATATCAATTTGTCCCTCGCCTGTCACATGAAAGATCAGTACCGGAGAATCAGTGAGCTGATGCTCTGACAAAAGGTCTGCTGTTTTTTTTACGGAGATGATATCAATTGGCTGAAAGAATAATGTGTTTTTCATGAGAAACCACCTTTTAGGAAACATTCATTTAAATGATAACTGTTATCATTTGAATTGTACCAAATAAATGAATGTTTTCCTATAAAAAGCGGAAATGTGAAATGCGTCAAAATGTTACACGTGTAACACGAATGTTGTCAGTATATGAGGTATTGCTTTCTTACAAGCTTGAATTGGTCAAGCCGGCGTTGATATGTGCTGGTGATGTCTTGAATGGAAGCGCCTTGTTCTATTTTTTTGCGTACCCAGCCGTTGCCGATCAGCTTGTCAAAAGCTCCTGTCGGCAGAAATGAGAAGTCATTCGGATATAAGTCATGCATGGTTTTCAGAATGGAGAGCCCTGTTTTTGCCGCTTCAAAGGTGTTTCTGTTCGTTACGTAGACTTGTACGCCGTGGCATAGCTTGCCCTGGTGCTTGGAGAAGCTGGGGATAAATGAAGCGGCTCTGAAGGTGACGCCCGGAAGCTTGAGACTGTTAAGGCGTTCTTCGAGCTCGGTGCTTTTCATATAAGGTGCGCCGATAAGTTCAAACGGCTTTGTCGTGCCCCTTCCTTCGGATACGTTCGTGCCTTCGATTAGTCCTGTCGCCGAATAAGCGAATATGCTGTCCGGGGTCGGGATGTTAGGCGAAGGGAGGACGAACGGCAGACCGGTATCTTCAATGGTCATCGTCCGCTTCCAACGCTTCATCTTTACGACGGTGAGATCGGCGCCAATATGAAACTCTTGATTGAATAAAAGAGCAAGCTCGCCGATGGTCATGCCGTGTTTCAGCGGGATTGGATACAGTCCGACAAATGAAGCGTAGTCAGGCTCAAGAACCGGGCCGTCCGGATGTCGTCCGCCTTGCGGATTCGGCCGGTCCAAGACATAAAAAGGAATGCCTTTTTCTTTGGCCGCCTCCATGGCATAGGCCATTGTATAAATGTAAGTGTAGTATCGCATTCCGACATCCTGGATATCGAAAATCAGCACATCGGTATCTTTCAGCATGTCAGGCGTCGGTTTCCTCGTTTCTCCGTAAAGGCTGTAGACGGGAAGCCCTGTTTTTTCATCTATATAGGATGTGACTTTGTCTCCGGCCTGAGCGTCGCCGCGAACACCGTGCTCGGGTCCGAATAATGCCGTCAAATGCATGTCTTGTGCCTCATAAAGCACGTCAACGCTGCTTTTTAATGTTGAGTTCACACCGGTCGGATTAGTGATCAGACCGATTCTTTTTCCCTTCAGCTCTTGTTTATAATCTTTCAGCAGGCGGTCAATGCCTGTCTGGATGGTTGGTTTTTTGGCAGTGTGTGTGTTTCTGTCAGAAGCCGCCGAGACTGCCGTCATAGCACTGATGACGACAAGTCCGGCGAGAAGTGCAGCCGTATGTGTTTTCATGATCAGCCCTCCTGTTTAAAGCGGTTTTCCGGTCTTCAGATTGATCCCGAAACCATATGGATACAGTGTCGTCCCCGGATGGGTGACGGAAGGAATAGCAGCGGGCAGCCTGCCTTTCGGTTTTGTCTGCCCGAATATCGCTTCAATGCCTGCCGGAATGTTTGGCTGGAGGAATTGTCCGTCTGTATATCCTTTAAACCCGTAGACTGCGATAAGGGCGTCAGCTTCTTCAAAATTCGCGGCGTCGTAAGGATTCCGAAGGCTCATCAGCACAAAGGGTTTTTGGTTCGACTGCGCAGCCTTCATGACGGCCCGCGGAAACGCGGTCGTCCATTTGCCGGGATCTGTGACGGAATCGTCAATGACGCCGTCGTTTACGACAGGATCATTTTTTACGACATATGAGCCTGTAATGACGTAATCAGCGTCTGATACCAGCGTTTTGTGCTCGTCATGAAATGTGCGCTCGGCGAAGTTCATTTTACTGATGGTTACCGGCCGGATTTTTTTCTTCTTGATGAGCTGCCGAATGGTTTGTTCCATTGACGCTGTTTGATCTTCATAAGGAGCGGCAAGGAGAACGCGGCTGTTCTTTTTCGGTTTGAATGGGAGCGTGCGGTTTTTGTTTTGTAAGACGGTGACGGATCTTTCCGCGATTTGTTTTTCAGCCTTCAGATGGTTTTTGCTGCCGACGGTTTTATGCGCTTTTGCAATCTTCTTTTTCAGACTTGTTTCTTTCGGAGCGGGATATATCCCTCGTTTTATTTTCAAGGAAATGATGCGCTCCACCGATTTGTTGATTTGCTGAAGAGGAATATCCCCTTTTTGAACCGCCTTTTTTAAAGCGGAATGAACTTGGGCAAAGCGGTTTTCTGTTTGCAGCGATGTCACTTGGGCCGGCATCAGGGCGATGTCGACTCCTGCTTTTATTGCCATGACGACCGCCTCTTCCTGACCGAAATGATCGGCAATGGCTTTCATGTTTAATGCATCCGTCACAATGACGCCGTTAAACCCCATTTCCTCACGGAGAAGATGAGTCATCACTTTTTTCGAGAGTGTGGCAGGTACAAGAATGTCTGAACCGTCCAGCTTGCTTTTATAGGTTGTATCATCAAAAGCGGGAAATTGCACATGGGCTGTCATGATCATATCGGCCCCGGCCTGAATGGCCTGACGGAACGGATACAGTTCGATCTGCCGCAGCCTTTCTTGACCGTGGGTGACAAGAGGAAGGCCGTAGTGGCTGTCGACATCCGTGTCGCCGTGTCCCGGGAAATGTTTGACGGCGGAAGCGACATCCTGTTTTTGCTGAGCCTTCATTGAGGCAAGGCCGAGTGTTGCTGTCAGATCACGGTCTGAACTGAATGACCTGACGCCGATGACCGGATTTCCGGGATTATTATTGATATCGAGAACGGGAGCGAAATTCGTATTAATGCCGAGTGCTTTCAATTCTTTCCCGATAATGGCGCCGGTTTGGGACGCGTAGGCTGTTTTTCTTGCGGCCCCGAGTGCCATATTGCCTGGGAAATGAGTGCCCTCACCAAGTCTTGTTACGATGCCGCCTTCTTGATCAATGCTTAATAATAGCGGAATGTCAGGGCTTGCTTTTTGAAAGGCATCTGTCAGGCGGACCGTTTGTTCAGTGTTTTTTACATTTTCTGCAAATAAGATGACACCGCCGAACCGGTACTTTTGAATAAGCCCTGCGACTTCGTCATTCATTTGAGTAAGAGCCTCAGGTGATGACTGCCCCTTTTTTTGCCAATTGCGAAAGTCAGGCATGAGCATCTGCCCTAATTTCTCATCTAATGTCATGCGGGATACCGTTTGTTCCGCCTGTGACGGAATATCCGGTTTTGTCGATGCATGATGCGTGCCGAAAACAATAAACAACAGTAATACAGCTGAGATGACAAGTTTCATAATGGCGCCCTCCTGCCGTCATAGTTTGGACAAAAGACATAGGTTGTCATTCAATGGCTTCGTAAATCGCTTTTACGACGCTGCCGTAGCTTCCGGTCGGGAAAAGATCCCCTTCAAAAACATTCGGATTTTCACCGGGGCTGACGACGGGGGAATGCTTTTTGTTGGTCAAAAGCGCGATCCCGAGATGATAAGCGGGGTCAATGATCGTGACGGTGCCGGTCCATCCGGTATGGCCGTAAGCCTGCCTGCTTGCATAAGGGCCGAACATCCACTCCATATCAGGGCTGCCGTTTTTCCGCCAGCCGAGAGCGAAAGTCGGGTCAGAGGATGACGCCGTTGTGAACAGATCGGCCGTTTGCCGAGTGAAGAGAGAAACATGTTTGTAACTGCCGCCGTTCAGCATGACTTGAAGAAGGACGGCCATGTCATCAGCTCTTGAAAACAGTCCTGCATGGCCGGACACCCCTCCCATTGAGTAAAATGCTTTTTCGTCATGAACCTCTCCTTGCAGCGTATACGTCCTGATATGAGGAAAATGGATAACCCCGTCACGCGTGTTGCCTAAACGTTCAGTAGCTGCGAATGCTTTTTCTTTGAAGCCTTTTTGCAGCGGATTAAACAGTGTGTGCGTCAGTTTCAGCGGTTTGTACAGTTCTTGTTCCGCATAGGCATCAAGGGTTTTTCCGGTTATGTTTTCAATAATGCAGCCGAGCAGCATGTAACCGATATCGCTGTATACGTGTTTTGTGCCCGGTTTGTATTCAAGCGGGATCTGGGTGAGAAAACGGATCGTTTTGTCCCGTTCTTGTGAATAAAAAGGGCCTGCGGTGTCCGGCTTATAAAAATAAAAGCTTGCCGGCAGACCGGATTGATGCTGCAGCACATCAATGACGCGTATGCGGTCTTTTCCTTGAATCGGATCGCTTTTCCTGTCTTTGAAATCGGGAAGGTAAGCCGAAACTTTTTGATACACATCCAGCTTTCCCTGGCTGACGAGGCGCTGTAATGCAAAATTCGCCGCATACATTTTTGTGTTGGAAGCTAAATCAAACATAGTTGACGTTTTCATTTTTTTCGGACGGGATAAAAGACTGTTTCCGTCATATTTTTTGCTGTAGCCGTATGCTTTCTTTTTGATCACCCGTCCGTCCTTTACGACGACGAGGACAGCTCCCGGGAATCCTGCTGCGATGTCTTTTTCAATCATTTGATCAACCTTTCTGAGCTTTGCTGTGTCGTATAATTTGGATTGGGCTCCGGCTTTGTGCTGCGGCAGAAAAGAGAGGCTGATGACCATGGTGAGTACGGCGGCTGCCAGTGTTTTCATATTCTGTTCCCTCCCGGCTTATTCAAATTCAGCAGCCATGTCATCCTTAAACCCGAAAGCATAGGTGAAGACAAAGCCCGCCGCATAAGAGATGAAGAGACCGATGATATACAAAACGATTTGAGCCGGCTGTACGAGAAAAGAGAGCGGAAGGCCGGAGACACCGATTGAAAAAGTCGCTACTTGAAAATGGGCTTGAAAGGCGCCGCCGATACTCGCCCCTAAACACGCTGTTAAAAACGGCCGGCCGAGCGGAAGTGTGACGCCGAAGATGAGCGGCTCCCCGATTCCGAGCAGACCGGATGGAAGTCCGCCGCCGATCGCTCTTTTCAATGAGGCTTTTTTTGTTTTCATAAAGATGGCGAAGGCCGCGCCTACTTGACCTGCGCCTCCCATTGCGAGAATCGGCAGAAGCGGGTCATCCCCGATGGATCGGATGAGTTCCAAATGCACGGGAGTCAAGCCTTGATGCAGGCCGGTGATAACAAGAGGCAGGAAGGCGGCTCCTAATACAAATCCCGACAGCACTCCCCCGATATTCAGCAGCGACAATAAACCTGATGTAATCAAATCAGAAATAAAACCGCCTGCAGGGATGAAGATGACATATGTCACCAGTCCGGTGATGAGCAAAGACAAAGTAGGCGTGACGATAATGTCGATGGATTGATGGACGTACTTTCTGATAAACCGTTCCGTATAAGCGATAAAAATCGCAGCGAAAAGAACGCCGATTAAACCTCCCCTGCCCGGGAGCAGATTCTCTCCGAACAAACTGATATTGGCGATTTCGGGGTTTAAGATCAATATGCCTGCAAGGCCGCCCATCGCGGGTGTTCCGCCGAATTCCTTTGCCGCATTGATGCCGACAAGGACGCCGAGGTAAGCGAATAAGCCTGAACCGATAACCGTTAAAATAAGTGCGATTTGAGATTCTTTCGGGAGCCAGCCGGCCTGAATGACGGCTTTCGTCAAGCCGGTGATTAAACCTGATGCAATGAGTGCGGGAATAAGAGGAATGAAGATGCTTGATATTTTTCTCAAAAGCAGTTTGATGGGTGTGGTATTTTTTCTGTTAAGATCGGCTTTTTTCCGTGAGGCGGCTTCTTTTAAATCAATGTTTTTTCCGGGTGACACCAGTTTTGCGAAAGCGTCGGCGACATGATTGACGACACCCGTGCCGAGAATGATCTGCAGTGTTTCGGCTTCGACGACGCCTATTACTCCGTCAAGACGTTTCAGCGCTTCAATATCCGTTTTGTCCTGATCTAAAGGCGTAATTCTCAGGCGTGTCATACAGTGGGTAAAGCCCGAAATATTCGATGAACCGCCGCAGTTGTCCAGAATATCTTTGGCCAGCGACTGATAAAATGCCTCTTTGCTCATGAAGACCCTCCTCTTTCCGTACCATTTTTCCCGCGGAGCTGTGCCTGAAACGCATCCTGAAAGCGCCTGCGCCGATCATGAAAACGGCGCGGGCTGGTAAAAGGCACATGATGATCAGTAACGGAGCCAAAAGAATGATCAGCGATTTGTTTCGCTTGAAACATGCTGTTCTATGGCTTTGTCAATGAAGCCTTCCGATTCTTCGAGCAGTGCTTTCGCGTGTGTTTTGTCCGAATTCGTCTTCAGCATGACGATTGCCGTTTTGACATGGCTGTCTGCGGCCTCAAGGGTTTCTTTTGCTTTATCGTACGGAACGCCCGTAATGCTTTGGATAATGCCGATTGCCCGTTCTTTCAATTTTTCGTTGCTGACATGAACGTCCACCATTAAATTTTCGTACACTTTGCCGCTTTTGATCATCACGGCCGTGGAAATCATGTTCAGAATCATTTTATGTGCCGTCGCGGCTTTCATTCGTGTTGACCCTGTAATCACTTCGGGGCCGACGACGACTTCAATGCTGTGATCGGCAAAGGTGCTGATCAATGAGTGCTTATTGCATGTG
The DNA here is from genome assembly GCF_056399565.1 of Bacillus sp. 01N42_2. NCBI lineage: Bacteria > Bacillati > Bacillota > Bacilli > Caryophanales > Bacillaceae > Bacillus > Bacillus sp. 01N42_2. The sequence goes on from NZ_JBFTRO010000008.1 coordinate 19,681, forward strand.
AGCGCGACGGTTTTGGCGCCGATTGTTTTTGCGTATTTCAGCGCACCGGCCGCATACGGTGTGCGCCCGCTTGCGGCGATGGCGATCACGGTGTCTTCAGCGGTAAGGCCGATCGTTTTGAGATCGAGAGCGCCGGTTTCCTCGCTGTCTTCTATACCTTCAGCCGCTTGCAAAAAGGCGTCTGCTCCTCCGGCCATCAGACCGATGACGGTGCCGGGACTTACGCTGTATGTAGGCGGGCATTCAACCGCATCAAGTACACCAAGCCTGCCGCTTGTGCCCGCTCCCGCATAAATCAGCCTGCCGTTTCGCCGCAAAGACTGATGGGCAAATTGAACGGCAATTTCAATATCAGGCAGCACCTGCTGAACGGCGTCCGCCACTTTGAAGTCCTCTTGGTTAATGATGCGGAGGATTTCCATCGTGTCTGCTTGATGGATTGAAGCGGTCTGCGGATTTCTTGTTTCTGTGGTCAATCTGTGAATGTTAAGCCGGTCTGTCATGAATGTACCCTCCCAAGTCGTTATTACTTGAAGTATATGGGCTTCTGAATATATGTTTCAAGAAAAAAATCAAACGCTTTCACAAAAAAAGATGCAGAATGTGCTGTTCGCCGATGGGGCCGATCCTGCGACGCCCTTTATCAATAAAACCGGAAGACTGGTACAGATTCTTTGCGCGATGATTGCGATGGTTCACTGCAAGCACGATTTCGTCACACCAAGGAAAATAACTTGCGGCAAAAGCGGGGAGCTGCAGCATCGCTTGTTTGGCATAACCTTTTCCTTGCTGCCGCGCATCTATGGACAGTGCGCTCAGTAAAATGGCAGACACGCTGTTCGAATATGGAGCTATGGTTTCCTTTGAGGTATGTAAAATGAAAAAACCGACGGGGGTGTCTTCTTTTAAAACGACTGTAGGATAGCGCTCCCGGATGACAAGAGCCTGCGGCAGTACATCCTTCGGGAGCGCTGTGAACATTTTATCTTCTTCACTGAGTACAAACCCGTTCAGGCCGTCTGCATGCTCCGGTTTATAAAAGGATAGGGCTGCAACCATGATATCTACTCTCCTTTTTATAGTTGATCCAGTTCATTTTCTGATAACACGCGGCAGCCTGCCCGTTTTAATAGAGCGGAAGTGATGCCGTCCCCGATTATCTTTTTCCCAGAGAAAGTGCCGTCATAGATGAAGCTGCTGCCGCAGGACGGACTGTTTTCTTTAAGGATGACCGTTGCGGCGCCTATTTCTTTTGCGTATGCTAACGTTTTTTCCGCGCCGTCTATATATAAAGATGTAACGTCTTCACCTGATGCCGTTACGATTCTTGCTGTTCCGTTCAGCACGTCTTCGCCCGTGCCGCCGATGATTTCCGCCGGTTCGCGGGGAGTGGTGAAGCCGCCCAAAAGTTCGGGGCAGACCATAACAGCTTTCTTTTCCTCTACGAGTCTGCGGATTTTTTCCGAAGCGGCGTGAGAGCCGTTATACCTGCATTCGATACCGCCGAGACAAGAGCTGACTAAGATCATCTGTGTCCATTCCCTTCAATATTTTGATACTTTCATCTTAAATGAAATAAGAGAGAAGGGACGAGTTTTTCAGTTAAAAAACGGGTAAAAAAGTTTGAAAATAAAAAAAATAAATTTTCTCTTTACAAAAGGGGTATAACCTGTATATAATAACTTTTGTCAGCTCGACGCGGACACAACGGCCCGTTGGTCAAGCGGTTAAGACACCGCCCTTTCACGGCGGTAACACGGGTTCGAATCCCGTACGGGTCATATGGAGGATTAGCTCAGCTGGGAGAGCATCTGCCTTACAAGCAGAGGGTCGGCGGTTCGAGCCCGTCATCCTCCACCATATTTGCCGGCCTAGCTCAATTGGTAGAGCAACTGACTTGTAATCAGTAGGTTGGGGGTTCAAGTCCTCTGGCCGGCACTGTTTTTCAACAAAATACGGAGGGGTAGCGAAGTGGCTAAACGCGGCGGACTGTAAATCCGCTCCCTCAGGGTTCGGCAGTTCGAATCTGCCCCCCTCCACCATTTTTGGGCTATAGCCAAGCGGTAAGGCAACGGACTTTGACTCCGTCATGCGTTGGTTCGAATCCAGCTAGCCCAGTCTCAGACACCTTTTGCATAAGGTGTCTTTTTTATTTGTATTTCGTCTCGAATTTTGATTGTTCATCAGATATACTATTTTTAAGCTGCTGTTAAGGCATTATATTCTGTATTTTCCATCTACACCCTGCCTGAAATTTGGTAAAATAAATGTAATAAAAAAATGAAACCTTTTAAAACAATCAACGTATAGATACAGACCGGTGAAGGGCAGAGGTAAGATAAAACATGGAAAACCTGATTAAAAAAAGAATCAAGCAAGTCAAAAAAGGCGATCAAAATGCGTTTGCGGAAATCGTTGACCTTTATAAAGATAAGATTTACCAGCTTTGCTACCGCATGCTCGGCAATGTCCACGAAGCGGAAGATATTGCGCAGGAAGCTTTCATCAGAGCGTATGTCAATATCGAGAGCTTCGACATCAACAGAAAGTTTTCAACGTGGCTTTACAGAATTGCGACCAACCTGACCATTGACCGAATCCGCAAGAAAAAGCCTGATTATTATCTGGACGCAGAAGTGGCGGGCGCAGAGGGGCTGACGATGTATTCGCAGATCGCCGCGGACGGGGTTCTCCCTGAAGACGCCGTGTTGTCATTGGAGCTGTCGGACACAATTCAGAAAAAGATTTTAAAGCTGCCTGACAAGTACAGAACGGTTATTGTATTAAAGTATATTGATGAACTCTCTTTAATTGAAATCGGGGAGATTCTGAATATCCCTGTCGGCACCGTCAAGACAAGGATACACAGAGGCAGAGAGGCTCTTAGAAAACAATTAAGGGATCTTTAAGTGGGGTGATGAAATGAGCTGTCCTGAACAGATCGTGCAGCTTATGCATAAGCATCTTGATGGAGATATTCTTCCTGAAGATGAAGACGTATTAAAACAACATTTGCGGTCATGCGGGAATTGCAAACGGCATTTTCATGAAATGGAGAAATCCGTAGCGCTCGTCCGGAGCACATCGCATGTCACAGCCCCTGCTGATTTTACTGCCAAAGTTATGGCGAATCTTCCAAAAGAGAAAAAACGCGCTTCTGTAAAACGATGGATCAAAACTCATCCGATAATTGCAGCCGCGGCGGTTTTTGTGATTTTAATGGGCGGCGGTTTTTTCAACAGCTGGCATAACGACCACAATTTCAGTGTGTCAAAGCAGCCGAACCTTGTCGTGCAGAATCACACGGTCACCGTCCCTGAAGGCGAGACCGTAAAGGGCGATGTCACAGTAAAAAACGGCAAGCTGGTCATTAAAGGGAAAGTCGATGGCAACGTGACCGTGGTTAACGGAGAAAAATACATGGCCTCAGCCGGACAAGTCACCGGGCAGATTGAAGAAATTAACGAATTGTTTGACTGGGTCTGGTACGAACTGAAAACAGCGGGTCAGGGCGTCGTGAGTGCTTTAGACTCCGATTAAAGATGAGTAAAGCGTATAATCGCTTTACTCTTTTTTTACGCGGCGCCGCGCTGGCTGATTTCACTTGATAAATCAAAATGTGGTATAATGAGCACGCTATATGATGTACATATTGCTCATGCAGCACAATTCATAACAAAAAACGAAATGACTGAATTCTTGGAGGACGAGGAAATGGCTTTTGAGGACATCCCATTTTTGCAATACCTCGGCAATGCCGTTGATATTCTCCTTGTTTGGTATGTGATATATAAATTAATCATGGTCATACGCGGAACGAAGGCGGTTCAGCTTTTAAAAGGAATCGTCGTCATCGTGTTGGTCCGGATGGCCAGTTCATATTTGGGACTCAGTACGCTTCAGTGGCTGATGGACCAAGCGATAACATGGGGATTTTTAGCGATCATTATTATATTCCAGCCTGAGCTGAGACGGGCGCTTGAACAGCTCGGACGGGGCCGGTTCTTTTCAAGGAGCGGCACCCCCGTAGAGGAAGCGCAGCATAAGACAATTGAAGCGATTACAAAATCAATCAGCTACATGGCGAAACGCCGCATCGGCGCCCTCATCGCCATTGAGCGCGATACGGGAATGGGCGATTATATTGAGACGGGCATCCCGCTTAATGCGCAGGTCAGCTCGGAGCTTTTGATTAATATCTTCATTCCGAATACGCCGCTGCACGATGGAGCGGTCATTATGAAAAATAACGAGATCGCGGCGGCTGCCTGTTATCTGCCGCTTTCTGAAAGCCCGTTTATTTCAAAGGAGCTGGGGACGCGGCACAGAGCTGCTGTCGGCATCAGTGAAGTGACGGACAGCTTAACCATTATCGTATCTGAAGAGACGGGCGCCATCAGCGTGGCCAAAAACGGAGACCTTCACAGAGAATTGACGGAAGAAGCACTGAAAGAAATGCTTGAAGCCGAGTTTAAGAAAAACGCCAGAGATACTTCTTCTAACCGCTGGTACTGGAGGGGCAAGAAAAATGGATAAATTCTTAAACAACCGCTGGGCTGTAAAGATCATTGCATTGCTCTTTGCGCTCCTGCTTTATGTTGCGGTTAACAACAACCAGGCGCCGACTCCGAAAAAGCCGGGGGAATCCTTTTTTCCGACATCAACGACTGACGAGGCTACGCTTACTGATATTCCTGTAAAAGCATACTATGATGAAGCGAATTACGTGGTCACCGGCGTGCCTCAGACCGTAAATGTCACGATTAAAGGATCGACAAGCGCGGTGAAAAAGGCGAGACAGACGAAGAATTTTGAGATATACGCCGATATGAATAAGCTGAAGACCGGGACTCATAAGGTCGAATTGAAGGCGAAAAATGTATCGGACGGACTGACGATATCCATTAACCCGTCAGTCACGACGGTTACGATTCAGGAAAAAACGGCTGAGAGTTTTCCGGTTGAGGTTGAATACTACAATAAAAGCAAAATGAAAAAGGGGTATACGCCCCAGCAGCCGATTATCAGCCCGAAAAATGTACAGATTACGGGTTCGAAAAATGTAATTGACAACATTTCGCTTGTCAAAGCATCCGTGAACCTTGAAAATGCAAATGAAACCATTGATAAGGAAGTGAAGGTGACCGTCTATGACAAAGACGGCAACGCACTTCCTGTTGATGTTGAACCGTCAGTCATTAAAGTGACGGTTCCCGTGGCCAGTCCGAGCAAAAAGCTCCCTTTCAAAATCGTAAGGAAGGGAAGTCTTCCTGACGGGGTGAGCATTGCAAGCATTGACTCGAACCCGAGTGAGGTGACGGTTTACGGCCCGCAGGACGTGCTGGATTCACTTGAGTTTATCGACGGCGTATCTCTTGATTTAGGCAAAATTGATAAAGATACGGATATAGATGCCGACATTCCGCTTCCTAAGGGTGTGACAAAGGTGTCGCCGGGGAAAATTACGCTTCATGTTAAGGTGGACAGTGAAGACAAAAAGGATTTTGACAATGTCGCAATTAAGACGGTCGGATTGGGAGGCTCGCAGCAGATTGAGTTTCTCGACCCTGAATCGCGGGCGATAAATATTACGGCCAAAGGCTCTCCGGCCAACATTAAGGCGCTGAAAAAGTCGGACATTGAACTGTACGCCAATGTCTCAGACTTAGATGACGGAGAGCATTCTGTAAAGCTTGCAGTAAACGGACCGCAAAACATCACATGGTCCCTGTCCAAAGACACGGCTAAAATCAAGCTGACTTCTAAGAAAAACACAAGTTCAAATAAAAATAACGGCAGCTCTGCCGATTCCGGCAATAAGGACGGAACAAGCGGAGACGCAGATAAAGACAAGAACAAGAACCGGGAAGAAGACACTGACAGCGATCAGAATAAAAGTCAGAACCAGGATCAAAATCAAGACCAGGATGAAGGCGGATCAAGCGCTGATTCATCTTCAACAGAATGAAAAAGGAGCGATACAAAATGGGCAAGTATTTTGGAACAGATGGTGTAAGAGGTGTTGCCAACAGCGAGCTTACGCCAGAGCTGGCCTTTAAAGTGGGGCGTTTTGGCGGTTATGTCCTGACCAAAGATAAACAGCGCCCGAAAGTGCTGATCGGCCGTGATACACGCATCTCCGGACATATGCTGGAGGGAGCCCTTGTCGCTGGACTTTTATCGATCGGAGCTGAAGTGATGCGCCTCGGCGTCATTTCTACACCGGGGGTATCCTATTTAACGAAAGCCATGGATGCTGAGGCGGGCGTCATGATTTCCGCTTCTCACAATCCCGTACAGGATAACGGAATTAAATTTTTCGGAGGAGACGGCTTTAAGCTTTCCGATGAGCAGGAGGCCGAGATTGAACGTCTCATGGATGAACCGGAAGATAAGCTGCCAAGACCGACAGGCGCGGACCTCGGGCTTGTGAACGATTATTTCGAAGGCGTTCAAAAATATCTGCAGTTTTTAAAGCAGACGGCAGACGAAGATTTCACGGGCATTCATGTAGCGCTTGACTGCGCCCATGGTGCGACATCTTCCATTGCGACGCACCTTTTTGCCGATCTTGATGCTGACGTGTCTACAATGGGAACGTCTCCGAACGGATTAAATATTAATGACGGCGTCGGTTCTACACATCCGGAAGCGCTGAGTGCTTTCGTCAAAGAAAAAAACGCCGACATCGGCCTTGCATTTGACGGCGACGGCGACCGCCTCATTGCCGTGGATGAAAAAGGAAACATTGTCGACGGCGATCAGATCATGTACATATGCGCGAAGTATTTGAAATCAGAGGGCCGTCTCAAAGATGATACCGTCGTATCAACCGTGATGAGCAATCTCGGTTTCTACAAAGCGCTTGAAAAAGAAGAAATCAAAAGCGTTCAAACGGCAGTCGGAGACCGCTATGTCGTAGAAGCGATGAAAAAAGACGGCTATAATGTCGGCGGCGAGCAGTCAGGGCACCTTATTTTCCTTGATTACAACACTACCGGTGACGGGCTCTTGTCCGCGATCATGCTTGTGAATACGCTGAAAGCGTCCGGCAAAACCCTTTCAGAGCTTGCGGCTGAAATGAAAAAATTCCCGCAGCTTTTAGTAAATGTGAAAGTGACGGATAAATATAAGGTGGAAGAAAACGCTAAGGTGAAGGCCGTTATTTCTGAAGTGGAAAAAGAAATGAACGGAGACGGCCGGATATTAGTGCGTCCGTCAGGCACCGAGCCGCTCGTCCGCGTGATGGCTGAAGCGAGAACAAAAGAGCTTTGTGACGAATATGTCACAAAAATCGTAGATGTCGTGCGGACAGAAATGGGAGCGGAGTAGCGAAGTTTATAAACAGAGAGCGAACAAGACAAGTGCGATCAGCATAATATGATAGTAAACATGATGCCGGGGCGGCAAAAAATAATTGACCGTCCTTGGCACATGCTGTAAAATCAAGCTTGTTCGGCCTTTGTTTTTCACTTGCAGGGAAGGCGGAATTGTTTGCATCTTTTATAATTACAGCGCCCGAACTAAGCGCCCGAAAAACGGCTTAGTTGACGAGGATGGAGGTTATCGAATTTTCGGCGGATGCCTCCCGGCTGATTCATTTAGATCACAGCCGTAAGGATTTCTTCAAACCGGAGGGGCGACTCTCCGAACAAAGGGAAATCACATGATCTTCCAAAAAAACATGTGGGAGGGGACGATTGAAAGTCCCCTTGTAATTCGGCTTTCTTCGTCTCCTTTTACACCTTTAGGAGGAAGAAAAAATGTGTGGAATTGTAGGTTATATCGGTCAGCTTGATGCGAAAGAGATTTTGTTAAAAGGATTAGAGAAGCTTGAGTACCGCGGATATGACTCTGCCGGTATCGCTGTGGCGAACGAGCAGGGCGTGCATGTGTACAAAGAGAAAGGCCGCATCGCCGACCTTCGTGAAGTGGTGGATCCCGCGGTTGAATCTCAAGCGGGAATCGGACATACACGCTGGGCGACTCACGGCGAACCAAGCTTCCTGAACGCTCACCCGCATCAAAGCGCACTCGGCCGCTTTACACTTGTTCACAACGGTGTGATCGAGAACTATGTTCAGCTGAAGCGCGAATATCTTGAACACGTTGAACTGAAAAGCGACACGGACACTGAAGTAATCGTTCAAATGATCGAGCAATTTGTGGCGGGAGGTCTTAATACAGAAGAAGCGTTCCGAAAAACACTCACTCTGCTAAAAGGCTCTTACGCAATTGCATTATTTGACGGCGAAAACACAGACACCATTTTCGTTGCAAAAAACAAAAGCCCTCTGTTAATCGGTCTTGGAGATACGTTTAACGTCGTGGCATCTGACGCGATGGCTATGCTTCAAGTAACGAATGAATACGTTGAGCTTTTGGATAAAGAAATGGTGATCGTGACAAAAGACGAAACCGTGATTAAAAACCTTGACGGTGAAGTCATGACACGTGCGTCTTATATCGCTGAGCTTGACGCCAGTGATATCGAAAAAGGCACATACCCTCACTACATGTTAAAAGAAACGGATGAGCAGCCGCTTGTTATGCGCAAAATCATCCAAACGTATCAAGACGAAAATGGCAGACTGGCTGTGGCCGGCGATGTCGCTGACGCCGTGGCGGAAGCGGACCGCATTTATATCGTGGCTTGCGGAACGAGCTACCATGCCGGTCTTGTCGGGAAACAATATATTGAAATGTGGGCAAACGTCCCGGTTGAAGTGCATGTAGCGAGTGAATTCTCTTACAACATGCCGCTTCTGTCTAAGAAGCCGCTCTTTATCTTCCTTTCTCAAAGCGGAGAAACAGCGGACAGCCGTGCCGTGCTTGTTCAAGTCAAAGCGCTGGGCCACAAAGCGCTGACAATTACAAATGTTCCGGGATCCACGCTTTCCCGTGAAGCGGATTACACATTGCTTCTGCATGCAGGTCCTGAGATCGCGGTTGCATCAACAAAAGCGTATACGGCTCAGATTGCCGTGCTTGCGATCCTTGCATCAGTTGCGGCAGAACGCAACGGCGTTGATATCGGCTTTGATTTAGTCAAAGAATTAGGTATCGCGGCAAATGCCATGGAAGCCCTCTGCGACCAGAAGGACGAAATGGAAATGATCGCGCGTGAGTACCTGACTGTTTCAAGAAACGCTTTCTTCATCGGCCGCGGCCTTGACTACTTCGTATGTGTCGAAGGCGCCCTGAAGCTGAAAGAGATTTCTTACATCCAGGCGGAAGGCTTTGCCGGCGGCGAGCTGAAGCACGGAACAATCGCTCTGATCGAAGAAGGAACACCGGTCTTTGCACTGGCAACACAAGAGCACGTCAACCTGAGCATCCGCGGAAACGTGAAGGAAGTCGCAGCCCGCGGCGCCAACACTTGCATCATCTCGCTGAAAGGCTTAGATGACGCAGACGACAGATTCATCCTGCCGGAAGTCAACCCTGCGCTTGCTCCGCTGGTTTCTGTTGTGCCATTGCAGCTGATCGCTTACTACGCTGCACTGCACCGCGGCTGTGATGTTGATAAACCGCGCAACCTTGCGAAGAGTGTGACTGTGGAGTAGGATTTGACAAGGAAAGAAAACAGTATGTTGTTTTAAATTCAAAGTTTGTATCGTTCCTGGAAAAAGTTGCACCGTTCTACCCCTTTAGATATACTCATCTAAAGGGGTATTTTCATGTCTAAACAGAAAACTAAGTAGAAAAATTGATTGAAAAAGGTATAGGATCAAAAAAATACATAAACTGGAGCTAAACATTCAAGTTTTAACTTCAATAAGCATGCTCATCGTTTATAATAAATTGAATAAGGAAGATAGTGGGAGTCTTCTATCTGATATAAAACAATAATTATAACTGTTAACTGAATATTTAGAAAATATTGTTGGCATACAAGGTAATCATTAGATTATATTGTCAATGAAAGATTGCAGATGAGTTAGAAATAAACCATCATACAGTTCTTAAAACAAAAGAACACATTGTTATGATAAAGGTTTAGGGAGACGAATAAATATTGGTTAGAAGGTTGTACAAAATCATTATACTGAGAAATATCAGTTAATGTTTTTGAAGTAGTTTAAACCCATTCGAGATCTAGGTAACATATTATCATTTTATTTAAATCAAGAGACAAGATTAGTTGGAGAATTCGTAAAGGTTATTTAAATAAATAATATAGAAGTTCATCAAATCTTATAATGGCGGAAATAAATAACGAAATTAATACCCGAAATCCAGAAAAATACAACGAAAAAGAGGATTGATTATTACTATGTCTAATGAAGAGGTTTTATTAAATAAAGTTTTAGATGCGAGTTCTAATACAATTTGGGATGAATTGAAAAAGATAAGAGAGTCTTCAGAAATAGAAAAAAAGACTATTAGGCGTAGATGGATATGGGAACTAATTCAAAATGCATCAGACTGTACACCTAAAGGTAAGAAAATAGATATAAAAATTGATTACTCTAATAATCAAATCATATTTAGTCATAATGGACTGCCATTTTCGTATGAAAATTTATTAGATTTAATCACACAAATCTCATCTAAGCAAAGTTCAGATGAAAAGAAAACAGGAAAATTTGGAACAGGTTTTATGTCGACTCATTTATTATCAGAGGTTGTACAAATTGAAGGGTCGTTTAGCCAAGAAGATAGTAGGTATACAAAATTCGAGTTCATTGTTGATAGATCAGGAGATGATTATAGCGATATTAAGAATAAAACAAAAATTATGTTAGAACAATTAGATCTTATAAGCAGAAATCAAGAGGAATTACAAAAAGAGTATGAGGATACAAAATTCGTTTATTCAATACAGGATGATAACATAAAAGAAGCAGTAGAGGAAGGGATAGAAGATTTAAAAGAGACCATTCCTTATGTATTAACTTTTAATGAGAATATCAACTCTATTACATACAATGGTAATTGTTATAAAAAGGAGAAAGTAGAAACTTCACGTTCAAATAACAAGCTAAAAGCTGTTCGAATTAACGTTTCTGATAGTATTAAAGAGTTGCTAATATTAAATGAAAATAATGTAACTATTGGTTGTGCTATCGAACGTAAAGACCAGAAAATATATTTCTTACCAATTCCTGATGCTATGCCAAGGGTCTTCTGTGAATTTCCTCTATTAGGAACTGAAGAATTTAGTTTTCCTATAGTAGTTAATTCAGGATTATTTGAAGTAGAGAGGGACAGAAATGCGATTAGAGATAGCAATCTAGTAAATAATGAATTAATAAAGGTAGCTGTCTCTTTATACAAGGAATTAATAGATTATTGTTCAGATAGAAAAGGGACAAGAAATGAATTTAATATTTGCATTTTAAAACCCTCTACTTCATCAAGTATTCAGGCTTATAGCTATAAAGAAATTAAAGAGCATATTGAGAAGAGTCCAATTGTTCCTATTCATAATCATTTGGAAGATTTAAAACGATTAGCATTTAAAGATATTAATGGTAACGTGACAATAGGCATACCAAAAACAAAAAAAAGCACACATAAGGACTTACTTTGGGATATTTTATCTAATTATAACGGAGTATCGATACCAACTAAAGATACTTACTTAGGCTGGGCTGAGGTTTTTGGAGAGAATGTTGGATTCTCTTGGATAAACGATATTTTTAAAGATTCAAATATTGATAAATTAGTTGCTTGTTTGAATGATAAGACTCTATATGCAGAGTGGTTAAATGCATTTTTTTCTCTTTGGATTAAGGATGCAGGTGTTGATGAAGTTGTAGAATCGGCATTTGTACCGAATCAAATTAATGAATTTGTACAGTTCGCCTGTATTTATCTTGATAAAAATATAGATCAAGAACTAAAACAGATCTTAACATTATTGGGTGAGAAAATTGAAGGACAGTTATTGAAACTAGATATTATTTCATTTGAACACTATTTCGAAGAACACCCAAAAAAAATTAAGACTAATGAAATATGTTCTGATCAAATTGAGCTCAAAGTATCAAAACTTCTAAGTGAGGAAACTATTGACAGGATAGAAAGAAAAGAATCTACTCAAAAAATATTTAATAGATTAACTAATTGGTTCCTATCAAATCCAGAAAAATCAAAAAAATGGTTTGGGAATTTATATTCAAAGAGAATGATGTTATCTTCTCCAGAAGAAAATCTGAGAAGATATAGAATAGCGGAAAAAATAGAGGAAAATAACATTAAGTATGAAGAGTTAGATGAAATTATTAATAATCGAGATAAAATAATGGAGATTATAACTAACTCTGAACTGAGTAAAGAAGATATTATCAATCAATTAAAACATGTTATTACCTCATCCGAAGAAATGAAACGCTATGTTGAGAATTTACTACATAGAAGTACAGAAAATATTTTTAAATATTTAAGCAGACTTAAAGATTATACACTTCCGGCAACTTTAGAAGAATGGATGAATGAAAAGTATTCTGATACGGTATTTCCGGCTAAGTATAACGGAAATGATTTTAGAATCATTATTCGTCCAAGTGATTATCAAAAAATAATATTTTATTATGATGAAGAATTAGAGGCTTTAGATGATGTCAACTATCAATTGTGGACGGATGATGGAGAAGTACAACGAATGATTACTCTAGGTGATTTGCTTAAAACAACAGGTATATCTAAAATCCCATTGACTAAGTTATAAGAGAGGTACTTTTTAGTGTTTAGAACAATTAAAGATATTGAAAACAAAATAAGTACAAATAATAGACAGAATACAACATATATACACCCAATTGCGAGTCATGAAGAAATAGCAAAATTAATTGTTGCATACTCGAACAGTAACGGTGGAGATATAGTCTTTGGAATCCGAGATGATGGTAAAAGATTAGAAATAAAGAATTTTCCCTTTAGATATGATTTGGAGAGAGTTCAAAATTTGATAGAAGGTATTATAAATATTAAAAGTGAGTACTTTACTTTAAAAGGCATTAAGCTATATTATATTTCTATTAATAAAGCACAGGAATTAGTAACTGTAAATAAAACGATTTATAAAATTGGTGATAGTGGAGTGGCTGAACAGATGAAGAACCAGAAGATATTTATTTCATATTGTTGGAATGATGTAGCATTTGCTGATTTAATTGATAATGATTTCAAAAATATGGGGTATACTTTGACTAGAGATGTTCGAAACATTGAGTTTAAAAATAGTATTAAAGATTTCATGAAAACTATTGGGAAACACGATTTTGTTATTAGTATTATTAGTGACCAATATTTAAAATCAGTAAATTGTATGTATGAGATATCTGAAGTTATGCGTTCGCGTGAATATAAAGAGAAAATGTTATTAGTTATACTAAAAGATTCTGATAAAGAATTTTTACCTTCACTTTCAGAGATACCGACTACAATTGCAGCTAATATATATTCTTTTGAGCAAAGGGTAGGATATATATCTTATTGGGAAGAGAAAGAGAATGCATACTCGGAAATGATTCAGAAAATAACTCAAGATACAAATAAGATTGAACCTTTACAGGAGTTAAAAAGAATAAAGAGTATCACAAATAACGTCAGTGAATTTTTATCTGATATAAGTGATTGGAACAATACTAATTTAAGTGACCTAAAAGCATCTGACTATACAGCTTTTATAAAAGAAATTAACCAAAGTGTTAACTAAATGATTGCTTTGAATTCATTTAATGCTATATACATAGTGGAAAATTGATATTTTAATCAATCTTTTTTATAAAACCAAACTCCACACAAAAATCAAACCCACGCATTTTGATCAAACTTTGTTCAAAATATGTGGGTTTCTTCTATTATAAAATCAACGTTTGCAAAATGCTTTTAATTGAACTTTATTCGAAAGCTACATTATTAGCCAGAGGGGTTTTTTAATGCGGAAATGAGAAAACCCTACTCTTTGCGATTTTAAAGAAATCCCCGTTTATATATTGAAAAGGAATAACACCTGCTTTATAATACGAGATGCATTCCAGTTAACATCCATAAATGCAATCATTAGTAAATCGTTTTGTGCATGCCTCATCGGAAAGTAATCACCTCCAGCAATTTTTCATCATGAATATCCATTATATAAACGTAATCAATCGATTGCACTTCCACATTATGCTTAAGACTTTAAAATTTTTTTTGTTTTGCCGACTCCGGCTTCATTATGGAATTCCTCGACTAGATATAAAAATCACAATATTTTTGCAATAATCCGGTTCAATTCTTGAAAAAGTCCTGACAACAGTGATAGGAGTGGTATGATGTCAAACCTTTTAGAAGTCAGAAACCTCAGCAAATCTTTTGGTCATAAAGCTGTTTTAAAGGATGTCACATTCAATGTGCCTGCCGGATCCATTGTCGGTTTTATCGGTGATAACGGCGCAGGCAAATCAACAACATTTAAAACGATATTAGGGTTAATCTCTCAAGATAGAGGAAAAGTGAAAATCTTTGGTGAGGAGAATCTGGATAAACATATAAAGTTCAAAGAAGATATAGGGGTCGCATTTGATGCGATGAATCTGCCCGCACATCTTACAATAAAGCAGCTGAATCATGTATTTAAAAAGCTATTCGGTGCTTGGGACCAAGACAATTTTTATCGGTTGGTTCAATCTTTCTCTTTACCTATGGACAAAAAAGTAAATACATTCTCGCGCGGCATGTCGATGAAGTTATCCGTAGCTGTTGCTTTGTCGCATAACGCAAAATTATTAATCTTGGATGAAGCAACGGGAGGGCTTGATCCCTCTTCAAGAGATGATCTGTTAAATGAATTAAAAAGCTTTGTGAGTAAATGCAACGGCGGTATTTTACTTTCATCACATATTATGTCTGATGTTGAGAAGATAGCAAGCCATATCATTATTATGAAAGATGGCGAAATTTTATTAAATGAAGAGAAAGACAAGGTTCTTGCAAGCTATACTGTTATAGATGTTGATGAAGGTCAATTGGCTGAGCTCAACGAAGATATCGTTCTTGCAAAAAGGAACCTTGGATCTTATTGGAGTGTGCTTGTATCGGATCGACAGAAATTGCCGAATGGCGTAACGGCCAAAACCATTTCAATAGAAGAAATCAGTGTCTTTTTAACGAGGAGTGAAAAACATGAGAGGTCTGTTATTGACTAACTATTACTTAGTTTATCGAAGTTTCTTTGCATACACGGGGTTGGCCATATTGATATCAGCAGTCATCTTTTATTTTGGAGACGCTTCAATGCATCGTTTTGTTGCTATGCTGATTATTTTGTTTGTCGTCATGCCCGCACTTGAGGTTATAAAGTATGAGAGTAAGTCTGGCTATGACAAGTATGTGCTGACTTTACCGGTCAGCAGAACAAATATTGTTCAAAGCCACTATGTCTTCTATCTTTTGGTTGTTGTGATCGGAGCTGTGATATCTTATGGTGTCTTCTTTGTATACAGCCTGGGTTCTGATGATCGAATTGACGGCATATTGAATATTGTCTCTTTTGGAACGTTCATCGTTCTCTTTGCCGGTGCAATCGTTTATCCTCTTCTCTACATGATAGGCCCGGAAAAATCCGATGCTATCGTGATTGGAGGGGCAATGGGGGGACTTTTTGCTACCTTTGGATTGCAAAGTGTCGTCGGGTATGTAGCAGAACTATTATCGCCGTCGTTTTTGCACATAAATCCTTCTTTATATGTCTCGATTATATATCTCATGATCGGCGTTATGTTATATCTCATTTCATTTTTCATTGCCGCAGCTATCTATCATAAAAAAGAATTTACAACAGGATAAGACATGGAACGGGCTCATAAATTCACTTAAACTCCAAGCATAAAGCCGCCCGCACAATGGGCGGCTGTTCTTCTCATTAATACTGTGATGTCACATCATACTCATAATCAATCTTCAATTTTACATTTTTCATAGTCGATCTAGCTGTTGCAAGTGTGTTGTATTTGAAATTCCAGATGCTTGAGACTGAGAGGTTATCATCCAGTGTGATACCGTAATTTCCTTGAGTGGAGCTGTTTGCGAGTGCGCGGTGCCACACTTTATTTTCTTCAGACATTATGCAGTGTCTTGTGTTTCCTTGACTTGGTATTTGAGTCGCGGTGGTGCTGATTCTTTTCACTATGGCGTCTTTTGGAATGCTTGTCTGTTTGGTTAAGTCGAGCCTGAGAACGGTTGAATCCGATCCGTTCGGACTGAGGCTTGTATTTCCTTTATTTTCAGCTGTGCCGCTGAATGCGAAGGTCTCGCTTCCGGCTTTGATTCGATTGTAAATGGAGAGTGTAAAGTATATATCGTCAGTGTATGAGCCGCGGGACACTTTCACGTAGAACGTCTCGTTATTTTCTTTCGCATCTGTAATGGCATAGATAAAAGGAAGCAGCGTATCAGGGTTTATCACTTCTGTGCCTTTACTGACCAGCACTTTATTTTTATTATAAATTTCAATGCTCATTCCCTTGTATTCACTTCTTGTTGAGCTCCTGACATAGAGTCTTTCTCCCTTATTGGCAGTGAAAGTGAAGTACGATTCTTTTTCCCCTTCCGGCAATACGGCTGTATCAATATTTTTATATTTCCAGTAGCCGACTGGATTGGCAGTTTCAAATGAGTGATTTCCTGTAATAGTACTTACTTGAAACGCAGAGGCTGAAGCTGAAGGTGCAAACAATACGCCTGATAATACGATTGCAGTGACAAATAGAATAGATATATACTTTTTCATGGAAAAATCCCCCTTTTTACTTCATCATATATAAAAATAGCCCTTATGTAAACATTTGTTATTTGAGGTTAAAATCAACTGGGAAACAGCCGATAAAAACACTAGAACATCATCTCAAGCGGAGGTTAAAAACATGCGCCTAAACGCTCGTTATATAAAAAATCAAACAATGGCTCAGCAAGTGCTTCAGCAGTATTCTTCCAAAACAAATGCGAAAGATGCGGCAAAAAGGCCGGACCGGTTATTGATTCAATCAGGCGGGACCCGCGATCTGAGCCAGGTGAATTATTCAAGGAGCGGTGTCACTGAGAAAGGGAGCAGCCTGTCCCGTTTATATCAATCCGCAAATCAGAAAACGATTGCGGATAATGGGAATGAGACAGTAATAGCCGCTGATAATCCGTATGAGTCTGAGAGTGATATTGCAAGCAGGATTCTTGATGAGAAATACAGCCGTATCAATGAAATCAATAAACGAAAATCAGATCCTTTGCGTTTTATTAAGGACAAATACCAGCGTCCCGATTCACCTTATTTCAGGAGTGATTTAACAGAATCAGAGCGTCAGGCCGCTTATCATAATGAAACGGAATGGCTGTTTAAGGGGAAAGCCCAAAGCTATGATTTCCGTGATGCTGCGTTTCGGGGTGAAACACTCAATGGAGAAATTCAAGGAGAAAACGAAAAGGTGTTTCAGAGAGGGCAGGTCAATCAGCAAATCGGTGTGCTTTTTCATCGGAATCATATTCAGATTCCGGAGGGCGCGAATCTTACATTTACGATATCGCCGATTGATTATCTGTTAAAAGTGAGCGGGACTGACGATCAAGAGCTCACTCAGCAGATCGAAGCTGTCTTAAACTCCGGGGAAAACAGCAAAGAGCTGTTTGCGCACATCATTCGCAGCCGGAGTGATGACTCCTCGCAGTTTACGCCGGAAGCGTATGAGAAATATCAAGTCGTTCGGGAAATGTATGAGGTGACCGGCTATCATCTGAAAGACTTGCAGACTGTGGGCGGGAAGTACGTCACAGAAGACGGACGCGACCTTTTAGAGGTTTATAAGGAAGCGCTGCAGCACGATCCTTTGCTGAAACATACGGCGGCAGAAGCGGCTGCCCATTACGGACAGGCGCTTACGAAGCTGGCGAGAACGGGTTATGAGGCCATTCCTGATTTGGTGCTGTCCATTGATTACAAAGACGGATCTCTGCGTGATACCGGCCAAAGCAGGCAATACGGATCTGGGGATACGGATTGGCTTTCTGAATGGAAACGGGAGCTGGGTGTGCGTATATAAAATGAGAAAAAAGCTGACGAATGATGCCGTCAGCTTTCTTTATATGCTTGCTTAAAACTCCTCATACTCCGCCGGGTCTTGGCCGTTTATGCGTCCGTCGGGGCGGGTAAGCGAATCGATAAGTTTCATGTCGTTTTCATCAAGAGAGAAATCAAAAACAGAGATGTTTTCGAGCTGGCGTTCTGGGGATGCTGATTTTGGAATCGGGATGGCGCCCAGCTGGATATGCCAGCGTAAAATGACTTGAGAAATGGTTTTATCGTATTTGTCCGCAATCTGTCCGAGTTTTTGATCGTTCAATACTTCACCGGCGCGGGCTAACGGACTCCATGATTCTGTCACGATGCCCTGTTCTTCATGCCATTGCCGCTGCTGCTGCTGATTAAAAGCGGGATGCAGTTCAATTTGGTTTATGCCTGGCTTTACGCCGGTTTCACGTTCGAGCCGTTCGATATGCTCAGGCAGGAAATTGCAGACGCCGATGGAGCGGATCAGGCCCCATTTTTTCGCATCAATCAGTGCCTGCCACGCTTCTGTATAGCGGTCTTGTTTCGGATTCGGCCAATGGACGAGATACAGGTCATAGTAATCCAGACCGGCGCGGTATAAAGATTCTTGGATAGTTTGTACAGCTTTGTCATATTCATGGTAGCGTCCCGGAAGCTTGGATGTCACGTATAGCTGCTCTCTCGGAACAGAGCTTCTCTTGATGGCTTCTCCGACCGCCCCTTCATTTTCATAGTTATAAGCGGTGTCAATCAGACGATAGCCGATATCAATGGCGCTGGTAACGGCATGAACGCCGTTGTTTCCATGAAGAGCGTATGTACCGAAGCCGATCGCGGGAATGCTTGTCCCA
Organism: Bacillus sp. 01N42_2; assembly: GCF_056399565.1. Lineage (NCBI taxonomy): Bacteria > Bacillati > Bacillota > Bacilli > Caryophanales > Bacillaceae > Bacillus > Bacillus sp. 01N42_2. Next base: position 38,563 of record NZ_JBFTRO010000008.1, read on the forward strand.
TCCAGCAGTTTCTTTTGCGGAATTACTGCAGTCATCTTAAATCCCTCCTTGTTTTCTACTTTACCATTCTTCTTACAAATGAAACATCAATATTGGAAGAAAATGAGATAATCTGCATATAAAAAAGCTGACGGAGACCCGCCAGCTTTAAATTTGAAACATCCATGCTACGACAGGTCCGAAGACCGATCCTAACACGGCGCAGAGCGTCATGGAGACAGAACTCATGGAGACTGTTAATTCTCCGTATTCCATTGCTTTTGAGGTGCCGAGCGCATGGGAGGCGCTCCCGAATGCAATTCCTTTCCCGAGTGAGCTGCGGATGCGGATCCACTTGAGAAGCAGCGGCCCTAAGATGACGCCGGAAAACCCTGCGATCATGACGAACACGACTGTCATGGAAGGGACACCGCCGATACCGGACGCGATCTGAATGGCGACGGGAGTCGTGATTGATTTTGGAATGATGGACAAAATCAAACTCCGGCTGATGCCGAACAGCTCTGCAAATAACAGGCCGCTGACCATTCCGGAGAATAAACCGGCCAATACGCCGCCGATAATCGGAAACATATACTTGATCAACATCCGGCGCTGCTTATAAAGCGGATATGCCAAAGCCACCACGGCGGGGCCGAGCAGTGAATTGATCCATTGTCCGCCGACCATATACTCTTTATACGGAATATGAAAAACAAGCAGGACGGCAATAATGAAAATCGTAGTCGTCAACACGGGTATGAGAAATGGGTATGGAAAGCGTACATATAATTTCACCATGGCCAGATAGGCGGCGGCCGTGAACAAAATTATAAGGATTGCGATACATGCTTGCTGCACTTCTTTTTCTCCTTTCTCTGATTGGCTTTATGCTCTAACAGCTGGCTCGCGTACCCTGCGGCGATCATTGTGACGATGGTGCTCAGCACGACGATTAAAAACAGGGCCGCCCCGCTGGCGGAAAACAGTGACGGATAATTGATGACGCCCGTCATGGCCGGAATGAATAGCAGCGGAAGAAAAGACAGCAAAAATCCGGCTCCGTCTTCAATCATTTTGGCGGGAATGATCTTAACCGATAAACATATGATGAGCAGGATTAAACCGATGATACTGCCGGGAATGGGCAGGTGAAAGAGCTGCTGAGCGGCTCCCCCGATAAAGGAAAATGCGAATAAAATAATGATTTGCAGTATGATGCGTATGACTTTCACAACGATGCTGTTCTTTGGAGAAGAGCAGCTTCCCCCTTTCTTGTTGCTTCGATAAGTTTCTTTACTTTTGGCACATATATTTGTACTATACAAATATATGTATGCAAAATCTTTCTATATGTTTTCTGAGTAAATGTACATATGTTTGTATTATACAACTAATGTTGCTGTTGTCAATGTAAGGAGTGAGGCGTTTGTCAAAACAAGATCCGATTGAATTAATTGAATATGAGCTCACCACTTTTATCAGGAGGGCTGTTTATCTCGATAACTCCGACCGCAAAATCGGACATCTGGAAAGAGCTGCGTATTTGTTATTACGGCAGCTTGATGAATTCGGGCCGGCGCGTGTGAAGGAATTGGCCGAATCCTTTAAACTGGATATTTCTACATTGTCTCGACAGGCCGCGGCCTTGGAAACGAAGGAGCTGATCCAGCGCTTCTCCGACCCTTCTGACGGGCGGGTCAGTCTGTTTGCGATTACGAAGCTTGGCAAACAGAGGCTAAAAGCTGATAAAAAGATGCGGCTTGAGCGATATCATCGCATGCTTGATGATTGGTCCGGCGAGGAGAAAGAAATGTTCGGCAGGCTTTTGCTGCGGCTGAATGAGGCATTTATCGATTAGTGAATGATTTTTGCAGGGGTAAGCAGGATGATGGCGTAGGAGAGGGAGAATGATAGAGAGTAAGGCTTTACGCCATTCTGCTTAGTAACATTTATAGAATAGGGGGTGGAACCTTTTCTACCGGGAAATACTGTTTCTCGGAAGCTGCGGTAATTATTATCTCAATATTCTTAATTCAATAAAAATGAGAGCGCTTTATTTTAAGTCTCTTGGTCTAAGGTGCATGGTGTTTACCTGAAAAAAACAATTGTGTTTTCCACGAAAATTTATTATGATGGAATAAGGAAATTGGAGACTATATAACAATAGGAAGATAGAATATTTCTAATATTGCGGGAAATGAAGATTGAGTTAGGTTCAACAGATGCGCCTTCTGCTTCATTATTTCACATATATCAGAGCTGTTAAGAGGAGGAAGCGAAGTGGCAAACAAGGAGTTAAAAAGAGGCTTAGGCGCGCGTCATATCCAGATGATTGCGCTGGGCGGCACGATCGGTGTCGGTTTATTCATGGGGTCATCCAGCACGATTGGATGGACAGGGCCGTCTGTTCTGCTGGCTTATGCGATCTCGGGTATCTTTATCTTTTTTATCATGCGTGCGATGGGCGAAATGCTTTATGTAGAGCCGAGTACAGGGTCGTTTGCGACATTCGGCCATAAGTATATACATCCGTTAGCCGGCTATATGACGGCGTGGAGCAACTGGTTTCAATGGGTGATCGTCGGGATGTCTGAAATTATCGCCGTCGGTTCGTATATGAAATATTGGTTTCCTGATCTGCCGGCATGGATTCCCGGGCTTATCGCCATGGCCATTCTCGGTGCGGCGAATTTGATTTCGGTAAAATCTTTCGGTGAGTTTGAATTTTGGTTTGCCATGATCAAAATCGTCACCATTATTCTGATGATTGTTGCGGGTATCGGCATTATTTTCTTCGGTTTCGGCAACGGGGGTCATGCGATCGGATTATCTAATTTATGGTCGCACGGCGGTTTCTTTACAAATGGTTTTTCCGGGTTTTTCTTTGCTTTGTCTTTGGTCGTTGCGGCTTATCAAGGGGTTGAGCTGATCGGGATTACGGCAGGGGAAGCGAAAGATCCGCAAAAAACGCTGCGAAGCGCGATTCAGAGCATTATCTGGCGGATTTTGATTTTCTACATCGGTGCGATTTTCGTGATCGTGACTGTGTATCCGTGGAATGAGCTTCACTCACTCGGCAGTCCGTTTGTTTCGACATTTGCGAAAGTCGGGATTACGGCGGCAGCCGGTTTGATTAACTTTGTTGTGATTACCGCTGCGATGTCCGGCTGCAACAGCGGGATTTTCAGTGCGGGACGCATGCTTTATACGTTGGGCGTGAACGGACAGGCGCCGAAATTCTTTAAGAAAGTTTCATCGAGCGGTGTGCCGATATTCGGTACGCTCGCAGTATTAATCGGACTTGTGATCGGTGTCGTGCTGAACTACATCGCGCCTCCGAAAATATTTGTCTATGTCTACAGCGCGAGTGTGCTCCCTGGAATGATTCCGTGGTTTGTTATTTTAATCAGCCATCTCGGTTTCAGACGGGCGAAGGGCGCTGAGCTTGATCAGCATCCGTTTAAAATGCCTTTTGCGCCGTTTACAAACTATTTGACGATCGCTTTCTTAATCATGGTATTGGCCGGCATGTGGTTTAACAAAGAGACGCGGATATCTTTGGTCGTCGGGGTGATTTTTATGGCGATTGTGACGATCAGCTATTATGCGTTCGGCATCGGCAAGCGCATGTCTGATGAAGACTCGAAAATAGAAGACGCTGTATAACTCAACAAGACACCTCTCTTAAAGGGGTGTCTTTTTCGGCTTGTCCGCGAGTGGTATACTGGTTAAAAAAAGCAGAACCGGGGGAAACATCGATGAGTCACTACCGTACGTTATTATTTGATATAGACAATACGCTGCTGGATTTTACCGCTTCAGAAACCGATGCTCTTCAAAAATTGTTTCAAGGTTCAAAGCTGGAACTGACGCCAGAGGTGGAAGCCCGTTATAAAGCAATTAATCAAGGGTTGTGGAAGGCGTTTGAAGAGGGGGATATGACCCGCGATGAAGTGGTGAATACACGGTTTGCCCTTTTGTTTAAAGAATACGGCCTCGAGGCGGACGGCGTGCTGATGAATGAGGCGTACCGCCGATACTTAGAAGAAGGACACCAGATGATAGACGGAGCTTATGAGCTGATTGAAAGGCTGAGTCCTTTATTTGATTTATACATCGTGACAAACGGTGTATCAAGATCCCAATATAAGCGGCTGGGTGATTCCGGTTTGTATCCGTTTTTTAAAGATGTGTTTGTATCTGAGGATACGGGTTTTCAAAAGCCGATGAAGGAATACTTTGATTATGTATTTGCGAGAATTCCCGGTTTTTCTGCCGAGCGCGGGCTTATTATCGGCGATTCACTGAGCGCGGACATAAAAGGCGGTCAGATGGCGGGAATTGATACGTGCTGGTTTAATCCCGGAAAGAAAATAAATGAGTCGGGGATCATTCCGACGTATGAAATTCATTCGCTTGATGAGCTGTATGATCTGCTGAACGTGGAGCGAAAAGCCGCCGCTCATCTGTAAGGAGAATACGATGAAGATTGCACATACGAAGTTACTGATCAGGGGCTTTGCGTTACTATCAATTCTTCATACGATTCTTCAGCTTCCTTTCGGCCGGGGGGAGCTGAAGGTTTTTTTGTCTGTACTCGTGATGCTGCTGACGGCGAATGACTGCCTGCGGCCGATATATATGAAGAGACAGTCCGCCATCTATCACGGATCTTTTCTCCTGAGCAGCGTCATGGCGGGAGTTCTGCTGTACAATGTCTATTGCATTGGGGCACAGGCCATAATGGTGCTTTTATTGGTGGAGGTGCTTATTACTGATAAGCAGATTTCGGCTGTTTTGTTAACGATGCACGCCGCCGCATTTGCCGCCGCTTTATACGCCTCCGGAGCGGGTGTCAGTGATATCGTGCTCCCTTACTTCATCATGTTTGCGGTGATTTATTTATATCGGAAGAATCTGCAGGAGAAGTCAAAGGTTGAATCGCTGAATCGAGAGCTGAAGACGGCCAACGCCACACTGAAGGAATACTCAGAACGCATTGAAGAACTGGCGGTTACGAAAGAAAGAACAAGAATTGCGCAGGAGCTGCATGATTCTTTAGGTCATTATCTCGCTGCTCTGAAAATGAATTTGGAGTTTGCCGGGAAGACAGCCGGGCATCAGCCGGAAAAAGTAAAGCAGATCATTCATAAGGCGCATGATCTTACGAAAGAATCGATTTTAAAGCTTCGCCAGGCCGTGATGCTGCTGCAGGGCTCTTTGCCGGGGCGGGGATTTGAACAAGCGCTCCGTGACATTTTCAGCCATTTTCAAGAGGCGGGAGGGATACACTTCGAGCTGGAGATGGACGAGGCCATAGAAGCGGCGCAGCCTGATGTGAAGCACTGTCTTTATCAAACCATCCAGGAATCGATTACGAACGCGGTGAAGCACGGACATGCGTCATATGTTTCTGTCCGGATTCAAAAGGACCTGAACATGATATTGGCGCATATTCATAATAACGGCTCAGCGTGCGGGACGATTATAAAATCAAATGGTCTGAAAGGAATTGAAAAAAGAGCGGCCGCGCTTGGCGGAGAAGCTGTTTTCACTTCCGGAAATGAAACGGGTTTTGACGTGAAAATAAAGATACCGTGCAAGGAGGAATGATCTAGTGAATGTCATGATCGCAGACGACCAGTCCATTGTCAGGGAGGGGCTGAAAATGATTCTGAGCCTACACGAAGAAATTCAAGTATCGGGAGAAGCTTCTTGCGGTGAAGAAGTTCTGCAGCTGCTTCCGCAAACCGATACCGATGTGATTTTAATGGATATCAGAATGCCCGGCATGGACGGAATCGAAGCGACAAAAGCAGTAAAAGCCAGCTATCCGTCCGTAAAAGTCATCATTCTGACAACGTTTGAGGATGATCACTATATTTTTGCCGGGCTGAAAAGCGGGGCTGACGGCTATATCTTGAAGGATGCTGATTCAGAAGAAATTATTGCCTCTCTTCAGGCCGTTTATGAAGGAAATATGATGCTGAATCCCAAGGTTACGGTTCAAGTCGTAAAAGCGCTGAATCATATCGGCATCCCGGCCGTTCAGGAGGAGCCGCAGCCAAAGCTGACAGAGATTCTCACGCCGAGAGAGCTTGATGTCGCAAAGCACATTATGGAAGGCAAAAGCAATAAACGCATTGCCGCAGACTTATTCCTGACTGAAGGCACTGTGAAAAACTATGTTTCCAGAATCCTTGATAAACTCGAAGTGACAAACAGGACTGAGCTTACATTATATTTGCAAAAAATGATATAACCCCGCTTCACCCCCTCCCTCTTTTCATCATCGAACATATGACGAAAGTAATACCCATATCGAGTACGAAAGTGAATAGAAAACAAGGATCGCCAAGAGTAGAATAAGTGCAGACATGACACAAGGAGTGCTGCACGTATGCTTGAATTAACCGATTTGACAAAGAAGTACGGCGATTTTACCGCTGTCAATCATATAACGCTGCACGTCGAAAAAGGAGAGATATTCGGCCTGCTGGGACCAAACGGCGCCGGTAAATCAACAACGGTGTCAATGATCAGCACCGTGCTCTCACCGACGGGCGGAACAATTTGCATTAATGGAATGTCATTACAAAAACAGCCTGCGGCCATAAAAAAAGTGATGGGTATCGTCCCGCAGGAAATAGCCTTGTATCAAGCGCTAAGCGCAAAGGATAATTTGGCTTTTTTCGGGAGCCTGTACGGACTTTCCGGTAAGGAGCTCGATAAGCGGGTCGATGAAGTGCTGGACGTCATCGAATTAAAGGAACAGCGGAACCAAAGGGTGTCTGAATTTTCAGGCGGTATGAAGAGACGGGTGAATATCGGGGCTGCTCTGATGAACGAACCGAAACTATTCATTTTAGATGAACCGACCGTCGGGATTGATCCGCAATCCAGACACCATATTCTTGAAACCGTTAAGACGTTAAATCAAGAAAAAGGAATGACCGTCATCTACACGAGCCATTACATGGAAGAGGTCGAATATCTATGTGAAAGAGCGGCGATCATGGACCGCGGCTCAATCATTGCCTGCGGAACGAAAGACGAATTGAAACAGTCAGCGGGAGCCTCCGATACCCTGATCGTGAATGCAGAGGGTCTGAATGATGATGCCGTACAAAAAATCCGCCGCATTCCCGGTGTTTCCGAAGCCGCCGTCAGCCATCAGACCATTTCGATGCTCGTTTCCGCGGCAGAGCGGAATATCCTTGATATTGCGGATGATATCAGAAGAATCGGTATCACTATTAAGGGCATTCATTTCGAGGAAGCCAATCTGGAAAGCATTTTCCTACGGCTTACCGGCAAAACGCTGCGGGATTCACAGGGGGCGTCATGAAAACACTGATCAGGCTGATTTTATTAGATTTTCGGTTAATGGCCGGAGAAAAGTCTTTCTATATAAAACTGATTCTGTTTCCGGCGCTGATGATTTTTATTTTAGGAACGGTTTTTCACGGCGATTCGAAAGCGAAGTCATTTAAAATCGAGTTTTATAATGCGGATCACGCGGAGAGTGCTTTGGGAGACATATTAAAGAATGACGTTCTGAAACAAAACGATCTCATCCGTGTAAAAGACATAAGCGGTTATCAAGCAGGGAAACAGCTTGTCGAAAGCGGCAAAGTCTCGGTTTTTGTATACGTGCCGAAAGGCTTTGCAAAAGCGGCGGAACACAATGAAAAAACAAATATCAACGTCATTTCAGACCAACAAGGCTCTGTAAACGGAGACATTGTTGAGATGATGGCCGATTCGTTTGTCACCAGAGTAAAGATGAAAAACAGCGAAGAAAAAACGGTGCTGAAACAGTCGGGACATCTGTCAAAGGAGGAAGTCGGCAGCATAATGAGCGGACTTTCCGCTGAGCGCGGACAGGCTGTGGCCATTCCGAAACAGTCGGCCGGCCATCACGCGGCTCCGATTGATGCGATGCAGTATTATTCAATCGCGATGGTCGTCATGTTTTCTATCATGACCGCTTTTGCACTCATTCACGGCATAGTGGAAGAAAGGCAGCAGCACACATTCTTCAGAATAAAATCAATGCCTGTATTACATATCCAGTACGTGGCTGGAAAGCTTTTGGGGATCATGCTTGCCATCCTTATACAAATGGCTGCCGTCATCATCGCAAGCAGCATCTTGTACCATGTGAAATGGGGCAATTTGTTTGAAATATTGCTGGTTACGATCGTTTATTCATTTGCGATCGGCAGTATCGTGCTTCTTTGGGGGTTTACTGCAAAAAACCACGAGACCGTCTCAAGCATGGCGGCTCCTATTCTGTATGGCTTCAGTTTTTTAGGCGGAAGTTTTATCGCAAAAGACAGCCTGCCTGCCGGTTTGAAAATCGTGCAGGAGCTGATACCGAATGGCAAAGCGATCAACAGCTACGTAAGTGTCACGCAGCATGCCGGCCTGAGCGGTATTCTGGCGGATTTGGCAGAGCTTTTCGTTATCGGTGCTGTGTTTTTATGTTTGACCATATGGGTGTTTAAGCGGAAGGAGGCTGTTTCATGATGCAGCTGTTATTCATGATCAGACATCAGCTGAAACTGATGTTACAGAATCGGGTTGCGATCTTTGTGACCATTTCCGTCCCGCTCCTTCTGACTTATCTCTTTTCCTTTTCTGCCGATGACAGTCAGCAGAAGGAAGTCTATGTGGCTGATAAGGATCAGAGCGTCTTTTCAGCACAATTGATGAACATGATTCAGACAGTCGGCCATGTAAAAGTCACGAAGGTCACAGAGGCTGTTTTAAAGACAAAGGTTAATCATCAGGATATTTCTTTCGGGTTGCTGATCGGATCTCATTTTGAAGAGACATTATTTTCCGGTGATGAATTGAACGTTTCAATCATTCAGAATGAAGAAAAGGGTGATGCTGTTTTGACAGAGCAGCTGATTGCGCAGCAGGCGGGCACGCTGAAAAAGATCGTCCGCGATGCGGCAGTGATGTCCCGCACGCTGCACACTGACGCTAAGCAGGCGGCGGCTGACCTGTTGAAGGATATCCAAAGCCATTCTGCCGTAACCGTTGACCGCCAGCACATTTATGCAGGCGGACAAGCGGCAGACAGGCTTATCGGATTTTTAGTGATGTTTATCTGGTTCGTTGCGGTTCAAAGCTTGCGATCATTTATAGACGAAAAAGAAAATCATACATATGCCAGATTGCTGAGCACGCCCGTGTCCTATACGGCATATGCAATCTCTAAGTTTGCGGCGGCGTATCTTTTCGGACTTCTCCATATTATAGTGATTCTCGGTGCCGGAACATTCATGCTGCATATCCGTTTTGCCGATCACGTTCTTGCTGCGGGAGCGATGCTTGCGGCCTGTGTATTTGCGCTGACTGCTGTAACGATGGCGGTGATCCCGTCTATGAAGAGCCAAAAGCAATTCACATCGCTTGCTTCTGTTTTCATCGCTGTTACGGGTTTATTGGGAGGGGCTTTCTTCACTTTAGATGCGGCTCCGGAGTATATGCGGACGCTGTCGTTGTTTACCTCTGAAAAATGGGTGATCGGCGCATTTCAAAACAATGGCGGAGACAGCGCGCAGATTGCGCCCTTGAGCCTGTTTCTTGCCGCCGGCGCAGCGGCACTGGCCTTATCACTCTATTTGATAAACCGCAATATGAAAAAACACAGTTAGGAGGATGGCTGCTTTGTATATAGCAGAAATCATCGGAATCATAGAATTGCTCGCTGGAGCCGCAATGAACGTATGGATCGGCTGGCTCGGAAAAACCTTTTTCGGTAAAGATGACAGAAGTTCAAGAGTCGTGTTAAGAATCTGCGGCATCTTTCTGATCATCAATGGTGTTTCCAGAGCGTTTCATATCTAGTTCACAAAGTTTTCCAGACTCTTTTTTGGAATGTAATCTTTTTCCTTTGGAATCATGTAAAATAGAATAGAGTTCTATGAAAATATGACAAGAGGAGGAAGAAACATGAAAAAGAGAATCTTGATGTTATTCGCCGCGGCTGCCGCTGTATTGATGCTTGTAAGCGGGTTGTGGATGCCGTCAGCGTCTGCGGCGCCCGCTCCTGCTTTAACACAAATCCGTATTATCGGTGTGACGTCTGACGGACAGAATTATCAATGGGAGAATATCGGACCGAACCAAATCAGCGCATCAAAACCGATGAAGGGCACAACGGGGTATTTAGCTGTATATTTCCAAGGGTATCCGAACAATAACACAATTCAGGCGTTTAACAACGGAACGAATATTACAAATCTCACGGCAAAAGCGCTGGAAGATGAATATACGAAAAACGGCAATATCGTTACAGGCTACATTAAATATTACAGCGTTCCTCTTTCTTATGTCAGTTCAGGAACGTTCTCTTTCTCCGCAACGGGGCTGAATGGGCCGTACACACCGTTAAGCAGCGGATTTTTCTCCATTCAGGTACAGAGTTAAAACAGCCGCGCTTTCATGTATAGTTTTTCTCTCTTTCCGGGAAGCTATTCCTAAAGAAAAGGGAGGGCTTACATGATGGACACGACACTCGGGTATTTGCGCGAGTCGCTTTCGAACCACTTGGAGCATGGTGTTTGCCGCGGGATTTATAAAAAGCTGCAGGTGAAGCATTATGCAAATGAGGGCGAGTTCGTGAAGGATCTTAATGATCTGGAAATGGATGCGCTGAATCAGGTGCTTGAGAAGGAGATCAAATATGCTGAGAACGAGCAGGATGAGAAGCGCACGATGGAATTGAATGAAGTGTATGAACTGCTGTTTTAAAAAGCCTCCCGGCGGCCGGGTGGCTTTTTATTGTTTCGGAAATAGTTTACAGAATCATCCAACCCTTTGTATAATGGATAGTTGTGAAAAACACAGACGGAGGAGAAACATGAACGAAATAAAAAAACAGACGGTTCTTGAGTTGTCATCGGTTGAAAAAGCTTTGGTTTTTCTGGTGCCGCCATTATTGGGGCTGGTCATCGGCTGGTTTCTGCCGGTCATTGCGAAGTGGGCCGTAACATTGGATTGGCTGCCTTTTCACGGGCCGCTGAAAATCATCGCATCTTTTCACGGCTGGAAGGCTGCGGCAGCAACCGCCGTTATCGGCTTAATTGGGGGAATGTGGCTGACGCGGGCGGCTTTTAAAGAAAGTCTTGTGGCAGTCGTGACGGACAGTGAGGTGTCCTTAACCATACATAATAAAGAAAGCGTGTTTTCGAAAGACAGTATTTCCGGCGTGTTTACGGATCGAAAGTATCTGGTCTTATTGGGGACTGAAGGGCAGGAGCTTTTTCGGGAAAAGCTTGAGCCGGCGGTTGAAAAAGCGGCTGATGCGTTTCGCGGTCATGGGTATGTCTGGCTGGGAACGGAAGATCCTTTTAAAGAAGAATACAAACGGTGGGTGCCGGACATGCCGGATTTGGAGCCTGGGGCAAACGCTCTCTTAAAAGCGAGGGAAAAGGCGCTGAAACAGGATGAAACCGAAGATGCGAAAGAACTGAAAGCGGAAATATCCAAACTGGGCATTACCGTGCGGGATCAAGGGTCGCGTCAATATTGGCGGATCTATAAAAAGCCGTCTGCATAAAAAAGCTGCCGCCGTTTATACGGCCGGGCAGCATGGGAACAGATTATTTCTTCTTGTCATCGTAGTATTGAACCGGATACATGGAGCCTTCGGATACCATTTTGTTATCTTCAATATCTTCGGGATGCGGGTTGCCTGCTTTGTGGACGGGGAATGATTCGATATCGTGCTTCCCTGAAAGCGATGTTTTCATATTGCGGATAAAGTCCTTCACCTTTTGGCGGTTTGATTTATCTTTGAGCAGGTAGGAAGTCACTCCGACAGTCGACACGGCAAGTCCTGAAATGAGCAGTTTTTGTTTCATGATAAAAACTCCTTTCTATTTCTGGCTTGCAGTAGTTATTCCCGCTTGACGGCTGTTTAAACATCAAAGGGTAATTTTTGGATTCCTGCTTTAATGCGATAAAGATTGACAAAACTATTTTCAGAATAATATTATAAATATATGATAGCGCTGGAGTCATATTTTAATTGAAAGGTGTTAACTTTATGAATCAATTACATCGCAGAATGGGAACGTTTGCACTCATGATGGTCGGACTTGGGTCAATGATTGGCTCTGGCTGGTTATTCGGGGCATGGCGGGCGGCTCAGATTGCGGGACCTGCCGCAATTATTTCCTGGATTATCGGTATGATCGTTATTTTGTTTATCGCACTTTCTTACAGTGAATTAGGTTCAATGTTCCCGGAAGCCGGGGGAATGGTAAAATATACTCAATATTCTCACGGATCATTTATTGGATTTATCGCAGGATGGGCAAACTGGATTGCGATTGTTTCCGTTATTCCGGTGGAAGCGGTCGCGTCCGTTCAATATATGAGCTCTTGGCCGTGGGAGTGGGCGAAATGGACAGGCAATCTCGTTCACAACGGCACACTTACGGGAGAGGGTCTCGGATTTGCTTCCGTATTGCTGATTATTTACTTTTTACTGAATTATTGGACAGTTAATTTATTTTCAAAAGCGAATTCATTGATTACCATCTTTAAAATCATTATTCCGGGGCTGACAATCGGAGCGCTGCTGTTTACCGGTTTTCACGGCGGAAATTTCACATCCGGGTCAAGCATTGCGCCGAACGGCTGGGCGAGCGTGCTGACGGCAGTAGCGACATCAGGTATCGTCTTTGCGTTTAACGGGTTTCAAAGCCCGATTAACATGGCCGGAGAAGCAAAAAATCCAGGCAAATCGATTCCGATTGCGGTTGTCGGTTCGCTGTTGGTCGCAACCGTCATTTACGTCCTGCTGCAAATCGCGTTTATCGGTGCGGTTGAACCTTCTATGATCGTTCACGGCTGGAGTCACCTGAACTTTAACTCTCCATTTGCCGATTTGGCGATCGCCTTGAATATCAACTGGCTTGTCATTATTCTTTATGCGGATGCGTTCGTATCTCCGTCAGGAACCGGTATCACTTATACCGCTACGACGTCCCGTATGATTTACGGCATGGAAAAAAATAAATATATGCCGAGCATTTTCGGAAAGCTTCATCCGTTGTACGGCGTGCCGCGCCAAGCGATGATTTTTAACCTGATCGTATCGTTTATCTTTCTGTTTTTATTCAGAGGATGGGGCGTGCTTGCTGAAATCATTTCCGTTGCGACACTGATTTCTTATATCACGGGTCCTGTGACGGTGATGACGCTGCGGCGGACGGCGGCGGATTTGTACAGGCCTCTCCGTCTGAAAGGCCTCAGCGTGGTTGCTCCGCTCGGCTTCGTGTTCGCGTCTCTCGTGCTGTATTGGGCGCGCTGGCCGCTAACGGGGCAGGTGCTGTTTATCATTTTGATCGGTCTGCCGATTTACTTCTACTACCAAGCGAAAGCGAAGTGGAAAGGATTCCGCAGAAACTTTAAAGGCGGCGTCTGGATGGTTGTCTATCTGCTCAGCATGATGACCATTTCATGGCTCGGAAGTGAAAAATTCGGCGGTCTGAACATCATTCCGTACGGCTGGGATATGGGGCTGATCGCAATCGTTGCCCTTGTCTTCTATGCGTGGGCGCTGAAGAGCGGATTCAAGACTGAGTATTTGAAAGACGCCAAAGCAATCAACGATCAATTAAAAGGCGGACAGGCCGAAGCCGCTGCCGGAAAAGAATAACGATTGATACAACCCTTGCGGTACATTTCCCGCAAGGGTTTTTTGATCGCGCAAAAAAACATGGGTTCGGCATCATCTCCGAACCCATGCTGGCTCGATACAGACGTGACGATGAATGAGCAAGCCTAACGACAGAACAAGCAAGGCCAGTATTCTTTTTTTCTCATAATTTCTCCGTCTTATCAATAACTGTCTTCCATACTAAACAATGAATGTAAAGATATGTTGGGCAACTATCAACTATTAATCTTTTATATTTCTTTCTTCTCCGTAACTTTCTCCGTTTTCCTTTACTCCAAGTCAAAGTTTTCGAGACAAGGCAAATAATTAACCGCAGAGAAAATACAGTACGAAGTCGCTTTTACAATAAATGTATAATCAATTAAAATATAGGAGAATAAATAGTCGGAGGTAATAAGTATGAAAATGCGAAAATTTTTTGCAACATTATGCATCGTTACTCCCTTAGTATTTGGAGGTTTTACGAGTGTTAAAGGCTGTAGACTCGTATAATTCAGAAACAGTAAACTACATATTGAAAATGAATCCGAATCTGTCGAAAAAAGAATTAATTGAATCTGTTAATAATTTAGTTAAACAAGATAATAAAACATCTAATGAGATCTTGGAAGAAATTAAAACTGAATTAAAGAAGCAAGAAAAGCTAGATAAAGAAGAAGATAAAAGTAATAGAATGAGCACAATGGGCAAGAATAGCGGGCCGAAAATTATAAGGATCAAGCTCTAAAGGTAATGTTTACTATACACCTGCATCTACTTTTGGGCTTCCGCATGGACATGTCTGTATGTATTATAAGGGAAATCAAATTGTCGAATCGATCCCTAAAAAAGGTGTTCGTGCAATAGCTTCCTTGAAACGTAAGGTCGAAAAAAACGCTGTAATTCAAAATGTCAAAGTTTCTAGTTTTAAAAAAAATAATTCAGTAAATTGGGGTTACAGCAGGGTTGGGAAGGATGGTTATTCATAGTGATAAAAACTGTTCAAAACTATTATGGTCAGCTTTTAAGCTAAAGGCTGGTATAGATATGGATAAAGATAAAGGTCTGGGTGTCTATCCAAGAGACATCAGAGATTCCAATTATACAAAAACTATTAAAACATTTTGATGAATTATTTTCACTCCCTAAGTTTATTTAGGGAGTCATATTATTTTAAGGAGTGAGATTATATTTGAACAAGATTAAGTGGCTTATTATAATTGCGGTCATAGTATTAATAGGTATATTTATATGTATCGGAACATTTAAATATACTAATTCAGTTTCTGATGTTAAACAAACTGAAACAGAAAAAGAAAAGAATTTCTTGAATGATAAAATTGCAGCTATATATTATTCAGCAACAATAGATTACCCTAAAGATGGGAGTTACACTGTATATATGGATGAAAAAGGAGCAGCAACAGCTGTAAAAGGAGATGCTATTGAGGTTGGAACCATTGCACAAGATGAAAAAAACATAGTTAGACAGGACAAAAAAGAAGTATATATGATAGGCGATAGCTATAAGAAATTCCCGATGCAACATCAAGTACATACAAGTTATGGACAGTCATCGGGTCATTTAATAAAAGGAAATATATTTTATTTTTTGAATAATCAAGAAGTCGGTAAAAACCATTATAATAGCTTAATCAGATGGGGTAACAGCAATGGATTTCATGAAAAAATTATTCCGGGTTTCTATACAAGTACCGGTAATGACGGTGAATATATTTACGTGATAAATGAAGATTCTTCAATCAAAACACCGACTTTCCAGGATGTTAAAATAGATAAAGATAAAGTTACAGTAGGGAAAGGAACAACAATTCCTATATTAAATGAAGAAAATTGGAGTGTTTATTCACAAATAATAGTTAAAAAAAGCTCAGCCTTTTTTATACTATATAGCCAAACGGATAAATCAAACAAAGTACAATTCAAAGTAGCAGAAATTGATTTAAAGCATAATAAGTTTAAAGGGGCATATCCTTTAGGCAGTTATCATATCCCTGATGAAATTTCTCAACTGGCAATTCCTCTTTCCACTAATAACTTTTTTGTGAAAAATGACACTTTATATCATTTGGCAGCTAATTCAATACTTTATACTTTTGATCTGAAAAGTATGAAGCCGAAGAAAAAACTCCCATTACATAGATCGACAAAATTTGAAAACCAAGCAAAATTCACTTATTTTGATGAGTCTGAAATTTTCTTGTTAGAAATAAGCAAGGGTGGGAAATATGTGATTAATTCTTACTCTTATAAAAACGGAAAAAAATTAAAATCTACTCCTATCAGAGGACTTGAAAAAATTATTAACAATACCCATGTTTCTGAATATGACTTTTTTATGATTAAGAAAAACAAAGAAGTATGGGGTGATTAGATATAAATGGCTAGACAGCTGAGTGAGTATACTTAAGGGGAAATTAAATTCACAAAGGAGAATAATAATGGATGAGCTAGATCTTGCTTTTGGTATTTTACCACTTTCTATTACCGTCTTATCGATTATATTCACGTATATTTTCAAAAAAGTGTATATAATGCCGCTTGTCAGTATAGTTGTTTCAGTCATATTCAATGTTCACTGTTTTTAATCTATCCTTCTGGGGATGGGTGGTTGTCTATGGTTTAGTATCACTTGTATTATCGTCTATTACTAATAGTATAAGAAAGAAAATAGATAATAGAAATAAATAATTATATTCCTTTGTTTAAAAAGGTATCACAAGTAATTCATCATTACAGTGATACCTTTTTACAATTAAGGTGAGTCTCAGCCTTTTAATAATATGCTCCGCCCGCTACATAACCCATGCTGGCGTTTGCATTATCGGGCAAAAAATGGGTTCGGCATCATCTCCGAACCCATGCTGGCTTTATGATTTGTATTCTTTTTTGACCTTTTGGAATATATCCGCATAGTTGGTGAACACACCGGTTACGCCCCAATCCAGCAGGCGGCGCATGTCCGCTTCACTGTTTACGGTATAAGGGTGGAGCAGAAGGCCATGGCTGCGTATGTTCCGGACGTTTTGAGCGTTCAGCGCTTTGTAATCCGGCCCGATTCCGACGGCATAGGTTTTGATGTCCGCTAAATCAGCGTCAGTCATTGACGTCATCTGATCCGCTTCAAGCAATTGGACGGCGGGAAGTTTCGGATCGAGCTTTTTGATTTTCAGAAGGCTGTCCCTGCTGAAAGACTGAATGATCACTTGTCCAAGTTTCGCATGTTTTCCTGCCAATTTATATTTTTTCAGTGAAGCGATCAGTTTTTCTTCCATACCCGGATATGTTTCAGGCGCCTTTGTTTCAATATAATAGTTTGCATGTCTGCCGAACCGTTTTAACACGTCATCAAGTGCGGGAACGCGAAGTCCGGCGTATTGCGGTTTAGCTTTTTCCGGATAGGCTTTATTGAACCAAGAGCCGGCGTCGAGCTTTTGAATCTCGGCTGATGTATGATCTTTCACCCAGCCGTGTCCGTTTGTGGTGCGGTCCAGCTTTTCATCATGCATGACGATCAGCTTGCCGTCTTTTGTCATTTGTAAATCCAATTCAATATAGTCTGCCTTCATTTTTTGCGCAGTTTCATAAGAAAGGATCGTGTGCTCCGGGACATACCCCGAAGCACCGCGATGGGCAATGGTTAACATTCTGTCAGGAGACAAAAGGTTTCCTTTTCCCGCCGCCGATACAGGCGTGACGATGAATGACAATAAACCGAATGAAAGCAATACCAAAGCAAACAACTTATGTTTCCGCATGTTTTCTTCCCCCTTAATAAATCAATATCTGTCTCTAGCGTAGAAAATCGTTGTAAATGCTGTACTGCAAAAATATTAATCTTTTATGTTGTTTTCTTATACATGCTCCGCCCGCTTGCCGGTATTCCACGTCATAGCCAAGAAGACGATGGACAGCGCGCATGAGGTGACAAGCATGATAAAGCCTCCGTTCCAGTCAAAGCG
The DNA here is from genome assembly GCF_056399565.1 of Bacillus sp. 01N42_2. Lineage (NCBI taxonomy): Bacteria > Bacillati > Bacillota > Bacilli > Caryophanales > Bacillaceae > Bacillus > Bacillus sp. 01N42_2. The sequence continues at coordinate 56,215 of NZ_JBFTRO010000008.1, forward strand.
GTCTACAACATAACCCATGATGGCGTTGGCAAAAGCCGAGCCTCCGATGTAGCCGAAAAACCCGGTTAAGCCGGCTGCCGTTCCCGCCGCTTTTTTAGGCGCAAGGTCAATGGCCTGAAGCCCGATCAGCATGACAGGTCCATAGATTAAGAACCCGATGCTGATCAGCGCGATATTGTCGATGAGCGGATGACCGGCAGGGTTAAGCCAGTAGACCAATACAGCGATAAATACACCGGCCATGAACAGTACGCCAGCTGGCGCGCGGCGGCTTTTGAAAAACCGGTCGCTGATCCAGCCGCACAAAATCGTGCCCGGAATTCCCGCATATTCGTAAAGGAAATAAGACCATCTGGAGTCTTCAGGAGAGAATCCTTTCGCTTCCGTCAAATAAGTCGGCGCCCAGTCAACGACTCCGTACCGTACGAAATAAACAAACACATTGGCAAATGCGATATACCACAGAAATTTATTATTCAGCACGTATTTAAAAAGAATTTCTTTGGTCGTCATTTCTTTTTCCTGGTCTTTAAACGCATGTTTCGGATAGTCATTCCGGTATTCTTCAATCGGCGGCAGCCCGCAGGATTGCGGCGTGTCACGAACGAGAAGAACGATGACAAATGAAATGACAATGGCGATAATAGCCGGAAAGAAAAACACGCTTTTCCAAGTAACAAACATGGCGATGCCGAGAGTCACGAGCGGGGCGAGAATACCTCCGCCGATGTTATGGGCGACATTCCATATCGACATTTTCGTGCCGCGTTCACTGATGGAAAACCAATGAGCCATCGTCCGTCCGCAAGGCGGCCAGCCCATCCCTTGAAACCACCCGTTAATAAACATAAAAATAAACATAATCGTCACGCTTGACGTGACCCATGGCATGGAAACAAATAAAATATTTACGACACCTGACAAAAACAGACCCGTTGCAAGGAAATATCTCGGGTTGCAGCGGTCAGACACCATCCCCATAATAAATTTGCTGAAGCCGTAAGCGATTGATACGGCCGCAAGCACCAAGCCAAGTTCCCCTTTTGAAAACCCTTGCTCCTGAAAGTAAGGAATAGCGAAGGCAAAGTTTTTGCGGAGCAAATAATACCCGGCATACCCGATGAAAATCCCCAAAAATACTTGCAGCCTGAGCCGTTTATAGGCCGCATCCGTCTTTGAATCATCCAATCTCTCAATATGCGGAGCCGGCTTGAACAATTGAAACATCATATCCTCCCCTTTGCTGAACGTCTATCATGATGTATGTATGACTCCTTTCCTTAAAAATAACAAAAAGAACCAGAAATCACCCTTGTGTAAGGGCGGGTTTTTCTGGCTCTCCTCATCTCCATCCAAAAATCATTAACTTGTGTATGATAGCGCTTTCTTAAATTATCACAGTCTGCCATAAATGTAAACGCTTTAAGAAAAGTTTTCATTTTTTTGAATAAATCACCGAAGGGAATATCAGCGTGAGAGCGAAAGGATTTGAAGTACTTGTTTTTGTACTCAGGCATAAGATGTGGTAGGCCGATTTAAGAAAAGGGAAAGGAGTGCCTCTGTTGATTGATGAATTGGATTTTGCGTTCGGTGTTCTGCCGCTTTGTATTATCATCTTGTCAGTCGCCGGAACATATCTGTTTAAAAACGCGTTTATTATGCCGGCTGCCGCTTTGGCCGTTTGCCTTATATGCACTTTTACTGTATTGAATTTCTCGTTTATCGGATGGGCCGCTGTGTACACGCTTGTCTCTTTCGCGTTATCGCATATTACGATGGTGGTGATCAGTCAAAATAAAAAATAGGATCGGCGGCAGCCGATCCAGCTATGATAAGCAGAGATGAGGCTCTGCTTTGTTTTATTTATGAATGTTCAGGAAGTCCTTGATGACAGCGGTCTGTTCTTCTTTCGGATAGCTATTGTACAGATGGCTGGCTAAGCGGACGGGGTCACCGAAGAAGTACCGCTCATATTGTGTCTGTCTTGTTCCGAAGGGGCTCATGGTCAAATCCCATGCCAGACGGAACACTTTCACCCGATCCTCGGCATTCAATTCAGTTGCCTGTAAATATTGGTCAAGGTCTCCTCTGATGTCTGAATGAAACGCTTTTTCAGTCGGCAAAGTCACCATTCCGCTTGCCCCGATCAGCTGAATGATCTCTGTGAAGCGCGGGTAGATGTCAGGGAAAATCGCGCTGACCACACGAAGCGGAGTGACACTCGGCCGCATATATCCCCATTCATCTGTTTCGGCATCATTCTCCGACTTTTCCAATAGAGCTTTCATCGTTTCCAGACCGGTGATGATTTCAGCCATCTTAGCCTGAATATGCTGAAACTCGCTGACATCTATCGCATCGACGAGCGTTTGGGCGAGACCCAGGAGAAACTCCGTCTTTACAATTTGTCTCGTGATGACTTGGTGAAATGCGAAAGCGTTAAAAGAGCTTTTCATATTGAAATCATAAGCCGCCTCGTAATTATCATAAAAAAATACGCGTTCCCAAGGGACTAAAACGTTATCGAATACAACGATGGAATCCATTTCTTCATATCTTGAGCTGAGCGGATAATCAAATGATGATTTTCCCAGTACGAAAGATTCCCTGCAGATGAATTTTACGCCCTTTGTATTGGAAGGAATGGAAAAAGCGAACGCTTCATCTGATTCAAAATACATCTTAGGCAGGGAAACCACGAGCACTTCATCCGTCAGGCCGCCTTGTGTGGCCAAAATCCGGGCGCCGTGAATGACGAGGCCTTTTTCATTTTTTTCGACGACTTTTGCGGAGATCGGTGTTGGTGATACGTTTACATCCATTTGTGAACGATTCACCTGAGGGGTGATAAACGTGTGCGTAAAAGAAAGATCCTGTGTGACAGCGCGTTCGTACAGCGCCTGAACATGTTCCGGAAAACAATGCTCCCGGTCTTTCAAAAGCGCGGCAGAGGAGGCGAAGCTCATCAGGACAGTATTCATGTAATCCGGGCTTCGTCCCATCATTCCGTGCGTATGCCTGGCCCAATGCTCGAACATCTTTCTTCTTCTTTTAACGTCTTCTTTCGTTTTCGGCTGCAGGTATGAAAGCCCGGCCCGCTCTTTTTTACCGGGGAGACTGTATGTCATCTCGTCTTTCATGCCCGGTTTCGTTTGCAAATCATAAAGAGAGCGCTTCGTTTCCAGAAGGCCCTTAAATGCGGGATGTTCAGAAATGAGTCCCTCGATCTTTTCACCGTCAAGCCAAATCTCATTTTTAAGCTGGTTCAATCGGTCAATATACATTTTGCCATTAATGATACCCATCATGTAGCCCTTCTTTCTTTACAGATCCACTACCACATTATATTGAGAATGAAATTGGGTGTTCCGGTTATTTCCAGTGGGGAAGAGCCTTTTTTGGCAAGGGGGATGAAAGGATTGCATAATAAAAAACCCCTTAAGCGGAGGGGTTTCTTAACTGATCATGTCTTTGTATCTTTGTTCGAGGACGAAGTCTATCATTCCGGTAATACGGGTGTTTTCAGATTTTTGTCTGAAACGGTCAGACACTTGGATTTTCCTTGAAAACGGGAATACGGCAAAAATCCAAACAAGGCCGGCCAGACCAAAAACCATTTGCAGCGCCATTTCAATCAAATCATTAAAATGAGTGCTGAAAAAAAAGATATATAACGTGATGAAAGTGACTGTGCATACAATCTTGACTGTATGGTTGAAGGTGAGCTGCGGTTCAGTGAAACACATTTTCATTTGATTGAGTGTGAGCGAATCTTGTGTCGTTAAATATGTAAGCAGTTCTTTGTCATTTTGACTTCGCGGAAGCAAATCGCTTTCTATTTTTTGAACGGTTTCCTTGTATGTCTGCATGTCAATCTTCATACGAATCCTCCTTAAAAAATAACTCCAAGAATACTCATTGAGCATTCCCGGAGCAAGGAGCTGCCTGTTCAATTATAGAAATAGTGATAAAACCGTGCTGAACAAGGCTGCAGCTCCCCCTAATTCAGGCGCTAAAACGACTAAAGCACCGATACCTACAATAACAATAATTCCTGCGCCTGCAATGGCCATGGTATTCACGACAGAATCCCAATCCGGAGAGTAAACCTCTTCGGAATCCGGCAGTCTGAAGCTCTTTTGTTTTATTTTAAATGTAATGGTCGTTGTTAGTCCAGTTGTAGCACTGTCACCGACCGGAATATCAGGTGTATAGATTTTAAATTGAATATTCAGCGATCCCGCAGCCGGATTGACGTATACTTCTAAATAACCGTTGCGGACTGACAAGCTCAGACTATTAAGCAGGTTTTGATAGGAATCAATTTGTGATGCTGTAAAAGAGACTTGTGAATCTCCCATCAGACCGGTAATATAAGCTCCCGGTTTGCCATTTGTAATGGTAACTGTGTTGGGAGAACCTTCACTCGGCACTGTTGCCAAAAGTGAAGTTGATAAAAGAATATCCATTTCAGGTGATGCATAAATGGTTTCAGTCTTGTCGAATTCAAACATGGCATTCGCAAGATTCGGTACATTTTCTAAAGCGGGAATGGTTGTTAAAATGTCCGTCAGTGTACGCAGTCTTGCGTCATACACAGGATCAGAAGGCGGATGGACGCTGCTTACACCTGAATCTTTTCCGGAGTAACCGTCTTTGTCAATGGCGACTTTTCCCGCTCCGCTTCCGATCGTTCCTTCATAAAATTGATCAAAAGCCCAGTTTTTCGGCATCGGGTATCCGAGGTTGCCGCTGAATCCGGTCGACATGTTAGCTGTAAAGCTATATTTGGTCAGACCTGCTTCTGCCGTTCGGATACAAATGTTTCTCGGTCCGTATACCCCGATTTCATATTTCGGCGCAGTTGAAAACGCCTGCATTTTCATAAAAGCTGACTTGATTTCTTGAAAGTAAGGGATGATTTTATTTGTGACTTCATAATCATACGCATCGAAATCGACGGCAAAGTAGATGGTCGTGCCTGACGGAAAACCTAATCTTCGGGCGGCTGATGCAGCGCTGTACGCATCTCTCGTTCCTTGATCTTTTACAAAATAAGAAGATTCATAGCCGCCGTCCTGATAAATCGGAAAAACGCTTAAGCCGGCATCGAAAATAGTGGAAAGCTCTTTTGACGTCAAGGCTTTCGATGTCAGTCCGCTGCTTGTCCGCACATTCCCGGTCAAATATCTTCCCACGATTTTATAGCCATTCTCACGTAAAGTTTTAGCGGTATCTGCCGTTATAATTGCAGCAGTGTCACAAGCCGAAGCAGCCCGCGTTGTGTCGCCTGAGCTTGATAATAAAGCTTTAATCGTCGGCATGTCCGCATAACCTGTTTGCGGCAGGCACATAAACGCTTGGAAAGCTTTCACTGCCGATACAACGCCGACGCCGTATTTTCCGTCGAATTCACCGGGGTCAAATGATTTCCCATTACAGTAAAGCGCGTATTGAACAATCAAAACAAAGCCTGTCCGTGAATCGCCGGGAGTCAGGGTAGGACATAAGCTGGTCGTTCCGTTCCCGAAAAATCCATTGGCGACGCTTGTGCTCATGCCTTCTTCTTTTTGGAGGGCATAAATGAGAGCCTTGTTTGTATCGCGGGCATATAAGCCGTCACAAGGCATCAAGCCGATGTAGTCATTGTAATCCCTGTTCAGGTTCTGCTGGATTTGGCGGATTTTTTTGTCGCCGCCCGCTACTAACCGAAAAGCGCTCATATCCAGCAAGGCTTTCATAATGAGTGCCGTGACGATGCCGTCTTGCTTAGTGAGCCCGGCCGCTTTTTGAAACTCTTTCACAGCGCTTTCGGTATTTTCATAGAAAACGCCAGAAAATCCGCCCGGGTTAAATCCTTTACACCACAGCGCCCCTTGCAGAATGTAATTCATGTTTGTCGGCTTAGAATCGGGAGCCTGCTTTTTCAACGGTTTAAACAATCTTTGTGTCGTCGGTCCGAAGTTATCGGCAGGTTCAGAAATACCAAGCTCGATTTGAAGCGCCCGTGTCAGACCGTAAATGGTATCCCAGCCCGTTTTTCCGTTTTCCGGCACTTTGTTGTACCCGTGTCTGCCTTTGTACGTCTCATTCAGCCATTGCTGTGTTTCCAGGACCATTTCGTCCATTGCAATCCCTCCATTACATGTAGTGTGCGTTCATTAATAGGTGGCAAACGTATGACGAGAAAAAAACAGATCGCCATCACGATCTGTTTATTGCTTAAATCTATTGAGCCGCTCTCTTATAACAATATTGAAAAAATCTTTCACATAGGTCTAAAATATCTTGTTTTCTTGTCAGTTTATTAATCCACTCTTCTGGAATACTATTGATCTCATAGCACATGCCGGCTAACGTACCTGTAAGAAAAGCGATAGTATCTGTATCTCCTCCCAGGTTAACTGCTTCTAAGACTGCATCCCTATAGTTTGTATGTTTAAAGAAACACCACAATGCAGCCTCAAGAGAATGCACAACATAGCCGTCAGAGATAATATCTTCTTTTTTCGCATCTAAAATAGATTGATCAAACACGCGTCTGTAATGTACCAATTCATCTCTATATTTTATATCCTTGGATAGTTCTGACCTGCAGGTTCCTGTTGCTCGTTCAAATGCCCGAGCTGGAGTATTATTATTAAATAAATGGATGAGAAATTGTATATAAACAATACAGGCTAGTGTAGATCTTGGATGCGCATGTGTTAATTCCGCCCACCGTTCAATTTCCCTTTTTCTTGTCGTGAAGTCTTTCTCATTGCATAAGATAAAAACTAAAGGAGAAATGCGCATTAACGCGCCGTTGCCGTTATCAAACTCAGTGATTCCGCCGCATTGACGAACGTTTTTCTCTTTTAAAAAGCGCTCAATGGCTTCATCAGTTGTTCGACCGATATCAAACATATGGCCGTGCGGTGTCCAATAACCATCTTCCCGGTATGAGGTGAATTTTTCCATCAATTCAATTTCGCCATTTTCCTCAATTAAATTTTCTATCAAGCATAATGTCAATGATGAATCATCTGACCACGTCCCCGGGGGCTGATTGTAAGTACCGTATCCGGTCATGCCGTTTACTTCTAAATTCCTGTCCTTGAATTCCACGGGTACACCCAGTGCATCCCCGACAATACCTCCCAATATCGTTGGGAAAAGTTTCTCTTTTATAGATAAGCCTAGGTAAATACGGTCATCGTCGTTCCATCTGTCTTTCATTTTTCTTCTCATTGGTTTGCACCTACTTTTTAAATAGATCTAATGCGAGAAGTAAGAGAATTTATTCACTTGTCATAAGCTTTTCCCAAAAATGTGTGCTGTTTTAGATTATCTAGTTTACTAGTGCTTGATTTAACTATATCACCAACAGTTTTCATGACTCTTGATATTTTGCTTTTATTTGTAACAAGAGATTTTCAGTATCTGCAGATTGTTCGGGATGTCTTTCAATATAAAATTCACATGCCGCTTTTACGTATTTGTATAGTTCTTCGTGTGTTACGATATCTTCTCCATCTTCGTCTGTACCGTAGTAGAATAAGACTTTATTTTCACCGAAGTACTCTTCATCATCTTTATCGAACTCACTTGAGAAGACCACTCCGATTGTATCTCGCCTTACGACATCTTCTTTAAGAAAACCTTTAAGAATGTTTTGAAAATCGTAAAGGAAAATAAATTCTACCAAAACATCTATTACATGACTTTTATGTAGATTTCGTTTTTTGAAGTATTCAATACATAATTTGCTATCCTGAAAAATATGGTCCACAGTACTTGCTCCTTTATTTTTCGAATTCGATTACTGGAAAAAAGTTATCAATTTCTCCAGTTTCAATATTTCTAATCCCTTCAAATTTAAGCCCTTCGCTTGAAATTCCATATATTTTCTCTTTTTTTTGTGTTGTTAAAGCTCTTTTTCGATTATTGTTTAATCCTTCTTTCATTGCTTCCTTCCCTAACCTCACGATTTCCTCGTTAGAAATTACTTTCGGGTCGTAAACGGTTTTTTTAAGGGGCGTGACCCCTTCTTTAGGAACAAATTTAAAATCACCAGTACCTTGTCCCCGATAATCTTTTATTTCAACTTTCAACCTGTATTCAATATCATATACACCTTTAATTTCGGGGTGCTCAAGTTTTCGAATTTCCTCTAATCTGTATTGTCCATTGTTGTGGAAGTACTTTTTGAATTCATCATAGTTATGTCCGCCGCTTACACCATGGCGTTTGGTGCACTTTTTTACTTCTCCGGTTAGATGTTCTACATAATACCCCTCTTTATATGCAAGGTTTCCATTCTTTTTAAACCCATCCATACCGCCATCAATCCGCATAACACTTTCCTGCTTCTTATCCAATCCATTTCCCATCTTCAGAACTGAAGACTCAATACCTCCTGCTCCTTGTGAAACCATGTTCAGTTGAAAGACATTTGGTTCTTTGAGGTAGGGTTTTGTTTTTTCAGCAACAGTTTTAAACGTTCTTTTCTGATCCGCAATAAAGGTCTTCGCTTCCTTCGTCACAAATCTCCCGGCCCTTGTCACTCCGGTGACTTCTCCGGCGCCTTTTGCTCCTAAGAGGGAGACAGCAGCGTAAGCGATATAGTGGGTGCGGCTGTAGGTGTCACCGTGAATGATGTTTTCATTCCATGAAGTTTTGAAGGATTGAACCATATAATCGAATGTTTCCGGTGCATTGTAAATGGCGCCGATGAGTTCTTGTCCGGCTTTGGCCTGTTCTATTGTTCCTGCGTGTCCTTGTGCTCTTTGCAGCCAGATTGCGAAATCGTAAGCGCCGATGACGGCGTCTTTTCCTGCATCCCATATCCCCAGCGTAATGCCTTTTGCCCCGTCGACGAGCATTTGTCCGGCTTGGCGCATGACTTTTAGCTGGACGAGGCTTGAGTAATATTGTAATTGTTCGGCGCTCATGTTGTCAGCCCCGAGTTTTTCTGCAATGTTTATATATTCATCCGGGTCAGAAATGCGGTCCAGTTTTTTCTGTAAAAAGGCGGTTTCTTCCTGCTGTTTCATTTTGATGTATTGATGGGCTTGTTTTTGTATGCTGTCTTTTCTTTTATATACGTCAGTATCGTGAAATGCTTTGGTGTTAAAAGATTGCGGACCTCCTGCCTTACTTGTTAAGTCGGCCAGCGCCCGGAAGAAGGCTTCAACTTCGTGTTCAAGCGCTTCAGATTGAGCGTACTCGTGAACCAGTTTTGCGTCGAGTTTATGTAAGTGTTCTGCTGTTTGCCGTTTTTTGTGATCGGAGGCATCAAGTTTGCCGGTAACCGAAGATTTGTCAAACGGTGATAAGGACAAAATGTCGTCAATTGATCCTAAAATTCGGCTGATCTCATCATGCTGGCCATCAATGATATGGTAAGCTCTTTGCCCGGCATGCTTAAGCTCACTATCAAGAAACGATTCTTCCAGCAAGTCATGCCGGCCGAAGCCCGCCTGTTCTATTTCTCTTGGGATGCTTTTGAAAAAAGTAATTTTCATGTCGCAGAGATCAAGCCAAAGCTCTGCTCCGGCGGCCTGTTCAGTATAGAAGGCTTTAATGGCGTCCGCGCCTTTCCCTGACATGGCGTCCGTATTTGCAATGCCGTGAAACTGCTGTTTTAAAGCAATCATGTCATCTTTCGTTTTTTGATAAGCTTTCAGACGGCTGTTTGCTGATTGAATGAGAGTATTGGTTTCGAGTAATTTCATATACAGTGTCCTTTCGCCTGATTTTCTCCGACCGTATTTTACCATGAGGATGCCAATTTCTGTTCGTAAATTGAGAAAAAGAGGAAAATGGTACTTTTTTACCACTTCTTTTGATTCATTTAAAAATGTACCGATATAAAAAAGGCGTCACGCGGTGTAAAATGGCTATATTGATAAATATGGAGGTTGAGATGGATCAAGATTATATGACTGAGCTTGTCTCGGTCCAGCTGAAGAAAATCCGGTCGGAGAGAGGCTATACGCAAGAGAAAATGGCGGATGTGATCGGTCTTTCCAAAAAGGCGCTGGTGCAGATTGAGAAAGGGCGGGCGCTTGCGGAATGGCCGCATGTTGTGGCGGTTTGCGCGCTTTTCAGATCAAGTGAAACACTGCAATCCGTATTAGGAGATGATCCGCTGGAGGTCATTGAAGCGGTTGCCCATCGCACAATTGACAGGCCGAAGGGGAAGACGATGGGCGGCAAGGTGTGGTGGAAAACCATCGAGAAAAAAGGTGAGTTCCGCTTGCAGCAGCATTTGATTTCCCACCATTACCGCATCCTGGATTCTTATGATGATCTGTGGTTCAGCAGTTTTGAAAAGGCAGAGGCTTTGGAGCGGCTTGATGAGCTGTTTTTGGAGGCGGAGGAAGCGAAGCGCTGATGCACCTCCGGTTGATGTATTTTCTGACAAGTGAGAAAATATATATAAATTCCAGCCAGAGGAGAGATTCGAATGAAGCCTGAAGATATCGTGCGAAGCGGCCCGAATCAATATATATGTAAGGAAGGAATCGCAAAAGAGCTTCCGGGGCTGCTGGAGATATTCAGAAAACCCGTGATTGTGACCGGAATCAAATCCTATCAGGCGTTCTCCGATTACAGCGGCGGTTCTTCCTGGGATGTGATTCAGCATAAAGGATACTGTTCACCTGAGGCGGTGCGTAAGGTCTGTGAGCAGGCGAAAGATGCGGATGTGATCATCGGTATCGGAGGCGGCACGATGTTGGATTTGGCAAAAGCGGCGGCAGACCGGCTTGATATTGAGACTGTGATGGTTCCTTCCATCGCGGGAACGTGTGCCGCAAGTACGCCGTTAAGTGTCATGTATGATGAGAGCGGCAATTTTATCAGAGTGGATTATCATAAGCGTTCAAGCTATTTGACGCTTGTTGATCCGCTGTTTTTACTTTCCTCTCCCATTGAATATATGAAAAGCGGGATCGGTGATACGCTGGCGAAATGGTATGAGGCCGAAGCGGTCATCAGAAATACGGGGACGGCGCCGCTGATGGCTCAGGCGGGGCTGAGGCAGGCGGAATATATTCGTGATCTGTTATTGCGTTACAGTGAAGCAGCCGTCGTAAGCATGGAGAAAGGTGAGCTGTCAGTACCGTTCATCCAGACGGCGGAAACGATTATTATGCTCGCGGGAACGGTCGGCGGCTATGGGGGCCGTTTGTGCAGGATGGCAGGGGCGCATGCGGTGCACAACGGACTCAGCTTTATTCAGGAGACACATCAGGTGCTGCACGGTCAGAAGGTTGCTTACGGCATATTGGTGCAGCTTGCGCTTGAGAATCGGAGACATGAGATTGAAGAGCTGCTTCCGTTTTACCGCCGGCTCGGATTTCCCGTCAGTCTCCAAGATCTCGGCATCCGTGACATGCATGAGGAAGCCAAGCGCCGCATCTCTTCTCACGCCTGCCGGGCGGAAGAATCGTTATGCTTAATGGGGCAATATGGCGAGAAGGACGTGTCAGCGGCGATTGAATCGCTCGAATCAGCGCAAAAGACAGGATAGAGCTTGGTTATCTGTCTTGTCTTTATTTTTTGAATATTTCCGTTATAATGAGGGAGGTATAGAAAGGGAGGGGCCAAAGGACATGTATCAGGCGAAAAAGATGTTGTTATTGGGATCAGGCGAGCTGGGGAAAGAAGTCGTCATTGAAGCGCAGCGGCTCGGGGTTGTCACTGTAGCCGTTGACAGCTATGAGCATGCCCCTGCCATGCAGACCGCGCACAAAAGCTATGTCATCGATATGCTCGATAAAGCGCAGGTCAGAGAAGTCATTGAAAAAGAAAAACCGGACTTGATCGTACCGGAAGTGGAAGCCATTGCGACGGATGAGCTGCTGAAGCTTGAGGAAGAAGGCTTTCACGTCATCCCGAATGCGCGTGCGGCGAAGCTGACGATGGACCGTGAAGGCATCAGACGGCTTGCGGCAGAGAAGCTGCACCTTCCGACTGCCGGCTATGAATTCGCGAATACATATGAAGAATTTAAAGAAGCGGCGGAAACAATCGGCTTTCCGTGCGTGGTGAAGCCGCTGATGAGCTCTTCCGGAAAAGGGCAAAGCGTGTGCCGCTCGGCTTCCGGGCTGGAAAGCTGCTGGAATATGGCGATGGAAGGCGGCCGGGTGAAAAACGGCCGGGTCATCGTTGAGGAATTCATTCCGTTTGAATCCGAAATCACTCTTTTGACAGTGCGCGCGGCGAACGGTACATCCTTTTGCGCACCGATCGGACATGAACAAAAAGACGGTGACTATATTGAATCGTGGCAGCCTCATCATATGACAGAACAGCAGATTGAAGAGGCGAAACACATTGCGAAAAGCATAACGGACTCACTCGGCGGATACGGTTTGTTCGGGGTTGAGCTTTTCCTTACTAAAGATAAGGTATATTTCAGCGAAGTGTCTCCCCGTCCGCATGATACGGGCCTCGTCACACTTGTGACGCAAAATTTGTCAGAGTTCGCGCTGCATGTCCGTGCGATAATGGGATTCCCGATTCCGGAAATCACACAGCTGTCGCCGGGGGCAAGCCGTCCGCTGAAGGCGCCCAAAGAGCTTGCTGATTACGCGGTTGAAGGTGTGGAGAAGGCCTTGGCGGTAAAAAGCACTCAGGTCCGCATATTCGGAAAACCTGTCACGAAAGCCGGACGCCGGATGGCGGTTGCGCTTTCTGCAGCCGAGACGGTTGAAGAGGCGAGAGAAAGAGCGGCCGAAGCACTCAGTCATTTATCTGTTACATAAACCTATCTTAAGAGGCGTTTTTACCGTAATGGTAAGGCGCCTTTTTTGTGTGGGCAGACTATATACTGGAAAACGGGGTTGTGAGATAATGTATGAGGCCGTTTTGTGCCGGCTTTTTCATTCATGAAACTTTTTATGTCCGCAATCGTTATATGTAATGTTCTCATTTAACGGAGAAGGAAATAACTATACATCATACGGCTTTTCATTCGTGAAGCGCAGACAGACCGTATCATCGGCATGGAATATTTAAGCAGGGTAATCCGGAATAGAGATAACCCTGATTGCTTACCTTAATATGAACGGAGAAAAAACAAAAATCACCAGATTAGATTGTTCAAATAACACCAAATGCTGTATAATAAAAGAATTTGAATGATAGCATTGAAAGAATTTCATTTTATGTTTCCGTAAAATGGAGTCTTTATGCATACGCAGTCCGATTTGATATGGTTTTAATTGGAGGTTTGTGTAAACTGTGAATTATATACCTAGTATGATTACAATTGGAAATTTTATTTGCGGGCTTCTATCGATTCATTCCCTTTTGTATCATAATATTCACTCCGCGGTGATCTTTATTTTCATCGGGATGTTTCTCGATTTTTTTGACGGTTTGGCCGCCCGTAAGCTGAACGCGGTATCGGAGATGGGAAGAGAGCTTGATTCTTTTGCTGATCTCGTGACGTTCGGCGTGGCGCCGTCTATGCTTGCTTACACTGTTTCACTATATACGCTTCCGTTCATCGGAATTTTAATCGCGCTTTCCTACAGCATCTGCGGAATGATCCGGCTCTCGAGATTTAATATCGGACAAAGCAAGCTGCCGACGTTTATCGGGATGCCGATTCCGTTTGCGGGGATGTGTCTTGTCATTTTGAGCTTCATCAATAACGCTTTTCTTCTGGGGGCGGGAACGATCGCGCTCGGTTATTTAATGGTCAGCAATATTAAATTTCCCCACTTTAAAAAACAGGCGCCTGAAAACCTGGAGAGCAGAAGATGGAATTAGTTCAGCAATTAATCTCCGATTACGGATATATCGCGATTTTTCTCATGCTGACACTTGGTATTATCGGATTGCCTATTCCGGATGAAGTCATGATGACGCTTGTGGGCTACTTCGCCCATATAAAAGTGCTGAATTATGAGCTCTCCATTCTGATCAGCTTTATCGGAGCTCTCCTGGGGATGATTATCAGCTACTTCATCGGCAGAAAAGCCGGCCGGCCGTTTATTAATAAGTTCGGAAAATGGGTCGGCCTGAAGGAAAAGAGGATGGAGAAAGTAGACAGGTGGATGAAAAAGTACGGGCCGTACACCATTATTTTGGGTTATTTCATCCCAGGCATCAGACACGTGACCTGCTACTTTTCCGGAATCGGCAGAATGGATTTCAAAACCTACTTATGCTTCGCCGCCATCGGAGCGTTTTTATGGTGTTTTATTTTTATTACTATAGGAAAATTCATAGGAGTAATCAATGTTTAATACTGCTGCTAAAGTTCTTTATCGTTCATTGATTGAACTGACTAATAATCGATTGACGTCCCATCTCATTAAAAACTTCTGTGAATCGAAACTGAGCAAGCCGATGATTCCGCTGTTTTCCAAACACTATCGCATCAACTGGAATGAAACGGAACGGACAGCCTCTGACTTTGATTCACTGGCGTCATTTTTCATTCGTGATATTAATTTGAATCTCCGCCCCGTGGCAAAAGAGAAGAACGCCATCGTCAGTCCTGTGGATGGCGTCGTTCAGACGGTGGGCATGATTAATCCGAATCAAACCTTCATGGTAAAAGGGAAGGATTATTCGTTCGCTGAACTGACGGGGTTTAAAAGCGCCGATCACAAATACAACGGCGGCCGTTTTGCCGTGCTTTATCTGAGCCCGAGACATTACCACCGCTTCCATTCCCCCATCAGCTGTACGTATCAGAAGCTGGCCGAGCTGGGGAAACGCTCCTATCCCGTCAATACGATGGGATTGAAGTATGGGAAAGACGTGCTCTCAAAAAATTACCGTTATGTGTACGAGCTCACCCGTGGTAACCAGCAGATGCTCATGATTCCGGTAGGTGCGATGAATATTAATTCCATCGTTCAGACAAACACCGGAAACAGGCTTGAAACGGGTGAAGAGCTGGGCTATTTTTCATTTGGATCGACCGTTATTTTAGTATTTGAGAAGGATATGTTTACCCCTTCGGATAACCTCATTGAAGGCCGGGAGTTACAGGTCGGCCAGATCATCGGTTATGCGGAGTCACAGGAGGAGGCGTCCGCTTTATAAAAGCTGCTCCTCTTTTTTATATGGTGTAAGGAAGTGAACAATATGGAAGAAAAGGATTTGGCAAAGCTGATAGAGCAATACCGGCTTACAGGCAATCAGCAAGCTTTGGAAGCCGCGCGGGATGTCTGCTGGCCTGTCATCGAATCGCTCATCTCGGAACTGGGTGAAGACAGCGCCGATGTCCTGCGCGAAAAAGGCCGTGATCGTTTTCCGTTTATCATCGGCAAGTATCAGACTGCCGCCGGCCTTTCACTTGAAATCTTTTTGCGCAATACGTATCGGTTTTATTTTCAGCAGGTAATAAAAGGAGAAGCGTGACTGGAAGAAAGAGTCCGGACGGAAATGTTCATCTTTCGCCCGTTTTCCTGTATGATATAGTATAGTGTGCGTGATCATTAATATAATTGAACAGGGTGTATAAATCATGGAAAAACAATATAGAGTTTTACTTTATTATAAATATGTAAAGATTGATGAGCCTGAGGAATTCACGGCTCAGCATTTGAAGTTTTGTAAGGAGCTCGGTCTGTTAGGCCGTATTTTGATTTCTGAGGAAGGCATTAACGGTACGGTGTCCGGAACGGTTGAACAGACGGATCAATACATGAATGCGCTGAAAGCTGATCCGCGATTTGCCGACATGCCGATCAAAATTGATGAGACTGACGGACATGCGTTCCGCAAAATGTTTGTCCGCCATAAAAAAGAGCTGGTGACACTTCGTCTCGAAGATGATGTTGATCCGAATACCACGACGGGCAAACACTTAAAACCGAAAGACTTTTATGAGCAAATGCAGGATCCTGACACGATCGTGATTGACGCCAGAAACGACTATGAGTATGACCTCGGTCATTTCCGCGGAGCGGTCAGACCTGATATTGAGGCGTTCCGTGAGCTGCCGGACTGGATTGAAGAGCACAAAGATATGCTCGAAGGCAAAAAAATCCTCACGTACTGCACAGGCGGCGTACGCTGTGAGAAATTTTCCGGCTGGCTGCTGAAGCAGGGCTTTGAAGACGTGTCCCAGCTTGACGGCGGTATCGTCACTTACGGTAAAGATCCTGAAGTCCAAGGCAAACTGTGGGACGGACAGTGCTACGTATTTGACGAAAGAATCAGCGTACCGGTCAACCGCGTAGAGCATGTCATTATCGGAAAAGATTATTTCACGGGCGAGCCTTGCGAGCGTTATGTGAACTGCGCAAATCCGGCATGTAATAAAAAAATGATCTGCACACCTGAGAATGAATACAAGTACATGCGCAGCTGCAGTCACGAATGCCGTACAAACGAACGCAATATGTATGTGAAAGAGCACGAAATGACTCAAGAAGAAATCAATGAACGCCTTGCTTTGATTGAAAAAGAAGATCATGCGGCGATTGATTAATAGAAAAGACCACCAATGAGGTGGTCTTTTTTGTGTTTACATACTTTCTGTCCGGGCGGTCTGGTCCGCCGTGACGGACCCTTTATATGTGAAGGCTTTTTCCCACTTGGATACGACGATACAGGCGACCGCATGGCCGGGCACGTTGACGCCGGTTCTCGCCATGTCCATGACGCGGTCGACACCGGCAATGATGGCGACGCCTTCCGCGGGGAGACCGACGGCATTCGCTGTCGCCAGAAGCACGACGAGTGAGCCTGACGGGACGGCGGCAATGCCTTTGCTTGTCATGACGAGCACAAGCATCATCAGAAGCTGCTGAGAAAGCGGCATCTCCACATGAAAAGCCTGCGCCAGAAAAATACATGACACCGATAAATAGAGACTGGAGCCGTCACAATTCAGCGATAAGCCTGACGGAACCACAAAGGAGACGACCCGCTTCGGGCAGCCGTATTTCTCCATCCGATCCATCAGCTGAGGCAGAATGGTTTCTGTGCTTGTCGTGGAAAAAGCAATCAAAAACAGATCCCAAATCATTTTCAGCACTTCAAAGTACTTGATTTTAAAGATAAGCCCGACAATCGGAAACAGAATGAAGAGTATCAAAAACAGCCCGAGAAACACAGTGCCGATCAGCTTCAGCATCGGGAGCAAAAGCGCGATTCCGAATTGTCCGACTGAGGCGGCCATAAGGGCAAGAACGCCGATCGGAGCGGTGACCATCACCATTTGCGTCAGCTTGAACATAATATTTGCCGTTGATTCAAAGAAATTCATGACAGGTGCGGAGGCTTTGCCAATGCCGGCTGCGGCAACACCGAATAGGATCGCGAAAAAGATGACGGCGAGAAGATCGTTTTTCGCCATAACGTCAATGATATTAACGGGGATAATATCAAGAAGCATTTGTTTCAGGTCGACTACTTTTTCCGTATAGCCGGAAAGCTCGTGAATGTCTTTTTTAGCAAGGTGAGAGAGGTTAAGGCCGACTCCCGGCTTCAGCACGTTTGCCAATAGGAGGCCGAGCCCCAGAACAAGCGTCGTAATGACTTCAAACCAAATAATTGTTTTGATGCCGAGACTGCCCATCTTTTTCATACTGCCGCTGCCGGCGGCTCCGATGACAATGGTCGAGAACACGATCGGCACGACAATCATTTTAATCAGGCGGATAAATCCGTCTCCCACGGGCCGCAGCGCCATCCCGAAATCCGGGAAGAAATGGCCGATCAGTGCTCCGATGACTAAGGCGATCAAAATCTGAAATGCGATAAATTTTTTCAAGCGAATCCCCCTTTTACTTGCGCATTTCTTACGTAATTCGTGAAGCAGGCGGCAACCACCTTCCTCTCCGCCATAAATTTGTCACAAAATTGACTTTGCGAAAGAGAGGATTTCTTTACATTATGTAAGCGCAATCATTTAATATGACAGAAAGTCCTCATTGAAAAAAATGAAGGAGAATAAAATAAAGTTAGATTTTCGCTTGAAAATATCAAAAATTTTGATAATTATCCTCTTATAAGTGGTATATTTGATATGATACGGTCAACTGCATCCTCATATATCTGTGCACACGATTCAGGCAGAGAAAACAGGCAGCTTATAAAAGACTGAAAATTTAAACAATTACAAGAAAGGTGTGCTTTTGTTGAATCAACTGATTGAAAGACGTAAGGTCACAGCTAGAAAAGAAAAACCGGATTCCGCTTCATTGGGATTTGGCAAGTACTTCACTGATTACATGTTTGTCTTGGATTACGAAGAAGAAAGAGGCTGGCATGATCCGAGAATCACACCATATGAACCGGTTCATCTTGATCCGTCCGCATCCGTTTTCCATTACGGGCAGGCCGTATTTGAAGGGCTGAAAGCTTACAGATCAGAAGACGGTCGGGCATTGATGTTCCGTCCTGACCAAAATATAAAGCGGCTGAATAAATCGCTGCGGCGGATGAGCATGCCGCCTCTCGATGAGAAGCTTGCGCTGGAAGCATTGGTACAATTGGTGGAGCTGGAGCAGGAATGGATTCCGAAAGAAAAAGGAACTTCTTTATATATCCGTCCGTTTGTGATTGCGACCGAGCCTTCTTTAGGCGTCCGGCCTTCCAAGCGGTACAAATTCATGGTTGTCCTGACGCCGGTCGGTTCGTATTACGGCGATCAGCTGAAACCGATCCGTATTTATGTCGAGGATGAGTATGTGCGTGCCGTCACCGGAGGAGTGGGCGATGTCAAAACGTCCGGAAACTATGCGGCCAGTTTACAGGCTCAGCGGAAAGCCGAAGAACTGGGTTATGATCAGGTGCTTTGGCTCGACGGAGTGGAAAAGAAATATGCCGAAGAGGTAGGCAGTATGAATATCTTTTTCATTATAAACGGAGAGGCTGTAACGCCGGCGCTAAACGGAAGTATCCTCGGGGGCATCACCCGCGCATCTGTGATAGAGCTGTTAAAAAGCTGGGGCATCCGCGTCAGGGAAGAACGGGTTGCCATTGATGACATCTATCATGCCGCGATGAGAGGCGAGGTGTCAGAAGTATTCGGTACGGGAACCGCAGCTGTCATCTCACCGGTCGGCGAGCTGCACATTCACGGAGAAACAATTGAGCTGAATAACGGCTTGATCGGTGAAGTGTCAGAAAGGCTCTATGAAACCATTACCGGCATCCAGGTCGGGAAGGTGCCGGATTCGTTCAGATGGGTGGTTGAAGTATAAACAAAAAAAGAACCCTTGCGCGGCAGGGTTCTTTTTTTGTTTATTGAGATTTTGCGGCTTGAACACGGGTGCGGCTGTTCCGGTTTTTTAAGTAATAAACGCTGTAACAGACGGCCATAAAGGCAATTCCGCAATAAAGGGCAATGGCCTGATTCGGATCAAAAGCAATGCCGATACAGGAGGAAAGGCACAGGATAAAGGCCGCTATCGGCACGGCCGGATATCCCGGTGTCCTGTATGTTAAGTCTGAAAGCTGATGGCCTTCTTTAAGAAACCGTCTTCTGAACAAAAATTGTGATGCGGCAATGCTCATCCACACCGCCACTACCGCAAATCCTGAGACAGAGACGAGAACAAGATACACTGTATCCGCTGCGAACACGCTTGACAGCAGTGACAGAATGCCGCCGATCATACTGAAAATCAGGGCGTTAAAAGGGATGCCTTTAGACGTCAGCCTGGCAAAGGCGGGATGAAGCTCACCTTCTTTAGACAGGGACCACAGCATTCGTGATGAGGCGTACAGCCCCGAATTCGCCGCAGACAGAAGCGCCGTCAAAATGACGAAATTCATCAGATCGGCCGCATACGGCACGCCGATTCTGTCGAATACCGTGACGAACGGGCTTTCAATCACACCCGCTTCTTGGATGGAGATCATGCCCGACAGCACAAAAATCGTTCCGATAAAGAAAAGCGCCAGCCGCCAGACTGTAGTCTTAATGGCGCGCGGAACGGTTTTTTCCGGATCAGCGCTTTCCCCGGCGGCAATTCCGATCAATTCCGTCCCTGAAAAGGCGAAGTTTACTGACAGCATCGTCATCAGTATCGGAAAAAAACCATTTGGAAAAAGACTGCCGCCATCCGTAAAGTTCGACAGCATAGGTGCCGCCTCACCGCTTTTCATCGGGACGATGCCGAACATCGCCGCTCCGCCCAATAAAATAAACAGCAGGATGGCTAAGACTTTAATGCTTGAGAACCAAAACTCCGATTCAGCAAAAAATTTCACGGAGAAGGCGTTTAATAAAAAGATGAAAAGAGCGAATACTGCACTCCACATCCAAACCGAAGTATGCGGGAACCAGCGCTGCATGAAGAGCCCGGCCGCCGTGAATTCAGAGCCAAGCGCCACCGCCCACGTCAGCCAGTACAGCCATGCGACCGTAAAACCCGTCGCCGGCCCGATATAGGTTTTCGCATAGGTGTGGAAGGAACCCGTGACCGGCATGGCCACTGACAGTTCACCGAGGCAAAGCATGACAAGATAGACGATGCCCGCGCCCAAAAGGTATGCAAAAATGGTACCCGCCGGACCCGCCTGATGAATGGTATACCCCGAGCTTAAAAACAGCCCCGTTCCGATTACACCTCCGAGTGAGAGCATAAAGAGGTGCCTGCTTTTCATACTTCTCTGAAAATTTGTCTCGTTCTTGTTGTTCATTGTTTTCCAACTTTCTGCGAGAGCCGTTCTAATAAAAAATCTCATGCCGGCGAACGGCACGAGATTCCGGCGAACCGGCTTTTTGAATAGAATATACAAACTATTCCGATTAGTCAAGTTGTTTTTATGGTTTTGGCCCAAGCGGCAATGGCCTGAATATCCGCGGGTTTCGTCCGGCAGCAGCCTCCGATCAGGCTTGCGCCGTTTTCGTACCAGCTTTGCGCGCTCTTTCCGAAATGTTTTGCGCACGCTTCACCTTTCCAGGTTTTTGTTTTCGGGTCATATTGTTCGCCTGAGTTCGGATAGACGATAATCGGCTTGGACGCTGCCCGTTTGATTTCTTTTATCAGCGGCGGAATATGTTCGATCGGTGTGCAGTTGATGCCGATCGCTGCGATTTGGCTGCAGGAGCCAAGCAGGGCCGCGCATTCGGAAATAGGCGTGCCTTCGCTGATATGCCGCCCGTCTTTGGCGCTGAAGCTCATCCACGCATAAGTGCCTGGGAATTCCTCCAGCAGCCTTACGATCGCTTTTGCCTCTGACAGGCACGGAATGGTCTCGCACGCCAAAAGATCGGCGCCGGATTCTATAAGGGCTTTCATCCGGGGACGGTGAAAGCTGATCAGCTCATCCTCCGTCAGTCCGTAATGCCCGCGATATTCAGAGCCGTCGGCAAGGCTCGCGCCGTAAGGTCCGATAGAAGCGGCGATCAAAGGTTTGGGACGGTCTGAACGGTTTTCTTCATGCGCCCAAAATTCATCGCGAGCTTGGACGGCGAGCTCAACTGATGTCTGAATCAGGCGGATCGCATCGGTTTCTGAGATGCCGCGAGCCGCAAATCCTTCAATCGTTGATTGATAGCTGGCGGTGATCGCGCAATCAGCGCCGGCGGCAAAATATTCGGTATGCACCTGTTTGATCAGTTCGGGTTTTTCCAAAAGAATTTTGGCCGACCACAGATCGTCATGTAAATCACAGCCCATCCGCTCAAGCTCGGTTGCCATCGCTCCGTCTATGATCATAACCGGGTATTCATTTAATATTTGTGTAATGGGATTCATAGGCCTTCCTTTCTGACTTTACTGAAAATATATAAAAAGGGTAATCGACAGTATCCTCTTTGTCAATCAACCGGCAGAAAAAAAGATGTTCAGGACGCTGCCCGAACACCTTTTGTTTAGGAAATATGTTTGCCTTTCGCACTTTTTGCGATGTCTGAATACTCCCAGCAGTCGATCCCGTCATCATCAGGGAGCACATCTCTGTAAAAGATGGGGTCCTTTCCGGCTTTCTTTTGCCGGGCATAATCGCTCAAAGCGGCAAACGCTTTTTTCGACAGAAGGAAAATCGCAATTAAATTCACGACCACCATTAAGCCCATGAACAAGTCAGCCATATCCCACACAAGCTGGACTTTGGAAATACATCCGAACAGAACCATTCCGAGTACACAGATGCGGTAAATGAACAGCCATTTTTTGTTCTGGCTTAAAAATCCGATATTGGTTTCTCCGTAATAATAGTTGCCCATCAAAGCGCTGAAGCCGAACAAAAGCATTAAGACGGCTAGGAAACCTGATGCCCACGCGCCGACATGGTCGCTCAAGGCAGCCTGAGAAAGCGCGATGCCGCTCAGTCCCGGCTGGTGATAAGCGTCTGAAAATAAAATGATAAGTGCCGTGCTTGTACAAATGACGAGCGTATCCGTCAGGACGCCGAAGGCCTGAATGAGCCCCTGTTTCACCGGATGGCTCGTCGTAGCTGTCGCCGCCGCGTTCGGAGCGCTTCCCATTCCCGCTTCATTTGAGAAAATTCCGCGTCTCACACCTTGCATCAAAGCCGCACCTAAAGCGCCGCCCGCTGCCTGATCAATACCGAACGCATTTTTTACGATAAGCGACAGAACGCCGGGCAATTGGGTGATGTTCGTCAGAATGACAAAGAAAGCGACCCCGATATATAAAACGGCTAAGACGACTACGATGTATTCCGCCATTTTCGCAATTCGTTTGACGCCTCCGAAAATCACGCCGCCGAAAACCAAGATTAAAATAATGCCAAGTGTAAGCCGGCTGGTGCCGAATGCGTTTTGAAAGGCGACGCTGATCGTATTGGACTGAACGGAATTAAAGACGACTCCGAATGACAGCGTGATTAAAACGGCGAACAGCGCGCCCATCCAGCGTTTCTTCAAGCCTTTTTCCATGTAATAGGCCGGGCCGCCGCGGAATCCGTTTTGATCTTTTACTTTATAAATTTGGGCCAGCGTGCTTTCAACAAAGCTTGAAGCCGAACCGATGACTGCGATAATCCACATCCAGAAAATAGCGCCCGGGCCGCCGAGTGCGATCGCAATGGCGATTCCGGTAATATTCCCGGTTCCGACACGCGCCGCCATGCTGATGCAAAATGCCTGAAACGGGGAAATGCTGTTTTTTGACCGGGCGGCCGCGCCTTCTTTCAAAACCCGGATCATTTCCCTCAGCATGCGGACTTGCAGACCCTTTGATCTGAACGTAAAAAACAGTCCCAGAGAAAGAAGCAGTACGATTAACAGTTTTGACCATAAAAAATCATTTGCCGAGCCGATTACATTTTCAAGGAATTCCTGCATCCAATCACCTCTTGATTCGTTTGATTAAAAAATACTGAGCTCCCACTCCTGTGCGATATGTTTCAGCAGCATGCCGCCGGTCAGGCTGTTGCCGTATTCATCAATGGCCGGACCGTAAATGCCGATGCCGCAGCCGTTATGAAAAGGCTGTTCTCTTCTGGCGCTTGGGGGAACCAATGCCATAATGCCGCCGGATACCCCGCTTTTGGCCGGGACGCCGACGAAAGCCGCATATTTTCCTGACGCATTGTACATCCCGCACGTCAGCATCAGGGCTTTGGCGAGTTTCGCGACATCTTTCGGAATGACCTGTTCCCGGCGGATCGGATGGTAGCCGTCATGCGCAAGAATCAATCCGATCAAAGCGATGTCCTCGGTTGTCCCCTCCATGGCGCATTGCTTTAAATACACTTCAAGCGTTTCTTCGACATCCGCCTCGAGAAAGTTCGTTTCTTTTAAATAGTAGGCGAGCGCTCTGTTCCGGTGTGCGGTCTGCCATTCAGAGCGGAAGACCTCCTCGTGTATGTGAGGCCGTTTTCCTATCAATTTTTCAAAAACGGAAAAGAGATATTCCAATTTATCATGCGCCGTTTCACCGGGAAGAAGCGAGGCGACGGTAATGGCGCCGGCATTGATCATCGGGTTGAACGGCTTCCCGGGTTTATGGATTTCAAGCCGGATGATAGAATTAAACGCATCACCTGTCGGCTCCACGTCGACACGATCGAGCACATAAGGAATGCCCCTGGACATGCAGGCGGCAATAAAGCTGATGACTTTTGAGATGCTCTGCAATGTGAACGGCACATTCCATTCACCGGCATGAATCATTGAGCCATCCGGCTCTAATATGCAAATGCCCAGCTGAGAGTCGTTGATTTCTCCGAGGGCGGGGATATAATTTGCGCTTTTTCCATTGACGGAAAACGGTCGGTAATGTTCGACCCAATCTTGTAAAAGTGAAGCCAGTTCCTCTTTTTCAAGGCGCTCTCTGACCATATCTTTCATAACATTCCTCCTCTATTACAAGCCTGTCCGCAAGCGGAAATCGGTCTTGGAAAACGTTTTCAAATATAGCGTGTTCCATGTTAATGTATAATGACATCTACAGAATCATATAAAATACGACAAAATCATTCTTAAAATAAGCCGATAGATTTATAAATCAGCAGGAGCGTCCCGCCATACGGGTCTAAAGAAATTTGCGGACTCACTCGGTCTTATTCAAAATAGATAGAAGAAGGAAGTGATTGTGATCAGGCTCGACTATTTACTAAAGAAAGACGGCTATCTTTTCGCACTTATGCTGATCACCGTGCCGCTAGCGGGGGAACTAAAATTTTACCCCCTGAATGAGGTGTACCGGATCAGCTTCGGCGCCCCGGCTTTTTTCTTTTTTCTGCTGCTGCTGCGGCATGTGCCGGCAGTATTGTCAGGGCTGTTGACAGGTGCAGCCGTTGTGGCATTCCGGATCGGCCTGTCGTGCTGGGGAGGAGAGCATGCCGGCTTTACGGAGGCTTTTTTCAGCCAATATCCCAGTTTCTTTTTTTACTTTACATATGCCTGCTTGTTTTATGTGCTGAGGGTCAGGTTCTTTCGGGATCGGCCGCTCATGATCGGATTCCTCGGCTTTCTCATTGAAATCGCTTCCGACACCGTTGAAATGGCGGTTCAGTTTTCAGGAGGCCGGCTGATTATGATGCCGGGCAAACTGGCAGATATTGCGGTCATCGCCGTTTCTCACACATTTATTGTGCTGAGTTTTTTCAACGTGATGAAGCTGCACGAATCCCAGGTCAGGGAAAAGCAAACGAGAAAGCAGCACGAGCACATGCTGATGATTGTGTCTAACTTATACGAAGAAACGATTCATTTGAAAAAAACGCTGAAAACGACGGAGCATGTGACGAAAGAATCCTATCAGCTGTATCGGGAAATGAGCGGGAACGACCGGGAGCTCGGCAGCCGAATGCTGCGCCTTGCGGGAGAAATCCATGAAGTGAAAAAAGACAATCAGCGGATATTCGCCGGCCTGTCGAAGCTGATTTCAAATGAGAGATTCCGGGATTACATGGATGCCGCCGCTCTGATCGGAATCGTCATCCGAATCAATGAAAAATACGCCGAATCTTTAGGCAAGGATATTCAGTTCCGGAGCGTGATTGAAGGAGAACATCCCGATTATCACGTCTTTACCGTCCTGTCGATCTTGAATAACCTGACCGCCAATGCCGTAGAGGCCATGGGGGACAGAGGTGAGATCCGCCTCACGCTGCGCAGGGCGGAGGGGGAGATGGCCGAATTTCAGGCGGAAGATGACGGTCCCGGCATTCCGGAAAAAATCGGAGAGGTAATCTATGATCCCGGATTTACGTCCAAATACGATGAATTCGGCACCCCTTCAACAGGCATCGGGCTTTCATACGTGAAGGAAATCGTAACCGAACTTGAAGGCGGCATCTCCTTTCACAACAAGCCAAAAGGCGTCATATTTAACATTCAGCTGCCGGTGAGGCATTTAATTGCAGAAAGGGTGAGTTCATAATGCGCTTTTTTATAGCTGATGATGACCGGGCGATCCGTTCCATTTTAAGACAGATCATTGAAGATGAGGACTTAGGCGAAGTCGTCGGCGAGGCGGAGGACGGAAGCCAGATTGAAGGGCATTATCTCCATTTTAAACAAGTCGATATTTTATTAATTGACCTGCTGATGCCGGGGCGGGACGGGATTGAGACGATACGGCATCTTCAGGATTCGTACACCGGAAAAACGGTGATGATATCACAGGTGGAAGCGAAGGAAATGGTGGGAGAAGCCTATTCTCTCGGTATTGAATATTTTATCCACAAACCGATCAACAAAATTGAAATCATCACCGTGCTCCGAAAAGTGAAAGAGCGGATCGAACTGGAAACCTCGATCGGCGACATCCAAAATTCGCTAAGACGGCTTGTTCAGCGCAATGAACCGCAGCAAAGCCGCTCTTTTAAATCCTGCGAAAAATCCGTGAAAGAGACCGGGAAATTTCTGTTATCAGAACTAGGGATTGTGGGAGAAAGCGGCGCGCACGACCTGATGGCCGTGCTGCATTTTTTATTTGAGGATGAGCAGGCGCAAAAAAGCGTCCCGTCGCTGAAGCGTGTGTTTACAAACGTCGCGCTGCGGAAACTGGGACCCGCGGCGTCGGAAGCAGACGTCAGCAGGGAGACAAAAGCCTCCGAACAGCGGATCAGAAGAGCGATCATTCATTCGTTAAACCATTTCGCCTCATTGGGCACAACGGATTTTTCAAACCCCAAATTTGAATATTACGCCTCGAAATTCTTTGATTTCCCTGCCGTCAGCAAGAGAATGAAAGAAATGCAGGCGAAAGAAACCGCTCCGCTTTCTCCGGTTAAAGTGAATATGAAAAAATTTATTCACGTCTTCTTTTTGGAGGCGAAAGATTTACGCGAAGGATCGAAGTTTGTCAGCGGAGGGAGCAGGTAAGCTGATAAATGGGGTTTACTTATATAAGGTCTTTGTGTAAAATAATGTTAACTAAGAAGGGACGGAGGGATCCTGATGGCTGATCAAATTCCGGTTTTCGCACTAATGAAATAGTGTCAAAGTCTCTGCCTTGAGTGCGGAGGAAACCGGGATTGTCTGCCTGAATAAAGGAACCTGACAGCAATAGTGAGGGGGCGGCGATTATGCCGCCCTCTTTTTGGCGTCTTCACATATCTCTTTCTCCTCCGCCTCAGGCGAAGCTCTGTGTCAGTAAATAAGGGAAATGGGGAAACAAGATGACAAAACAAAGGGAAATAGAATCCGTTCTGAACATCGCAAAGGAAAATGGCTTACGGTTAAAACATGAAGGGGCGGACATAAATGAAACGGGTATGGACTTCCAAGTCGTATTTGCTGAAGATGACAGCGGCGTGACATGGGTGCTCCGAAAGCCGCGCCGTCCCGATGTTATCGAAAGAGCGGCTGCAGAAAGCGCGGTTCTCGTGTTTCTCCGCAGCCATGCCGCGGTATCAGTGCCCGATTGGCGGGTTCATACACCGGAACTGATCGCTTATCCGAAACTGGACGGAAAACCCGCTGCCGCAATCGATCTGGATAAGAAACAGTATGTCTGGAACATGGAACACGAGCCGCCTTCAGACGGTTTTGTCGGCTCGCTTGCCGTGGCATTAGCCGGGCTGCACGGGGCAGACCCGGATGCGGCCTCCAGATCCGGAATTGAAATTATAAAACCGGATGACGTCAGGCAAAGGGCGGCGGAATCAATGGATCATATAAAAAAAGAAATCGGGGTTTCAGAACAGCTTTGGAAAAGATGGCAAACGTGGATAAATGACAGCTCGCACTGGCCTGATTTTTCCGCGCTGATCCATGGAGACTTGCATCCTCCGCATATTTTGATCGGCGAAAATCAGCGTGTGACGGGTCTCCTCGATTGGACGGAGGCAAAGGTTGCCGATCCGGCCAAGGATTTTGTTCTTTATCAAATGATATTAGGAGAAAAAGAAACGAAACGTCTGATGAAGAGCTACGAGGCTGAAGGCGGGCGCGTCTGGCCGAAAATGCAGGAGCATGTAACAGAATGGCAGGCCGCCTATCCTATGGAAACAGCGAAGTTTGCGCTTCAAACGGGGCAAGAGGAGCATATGCAAATGGCGCGGGAAATGCTCGGCCTGTCCGATTCGAAAGGTTATTGACTTCGCCCGGAAGACAGCGTATGATAGATGTTAAAATAAACGAACGGATGAACAATGCTGAGGAAGAGTAAGTACGCATCAGCGCGCGGGGTTCAGAGAGTCGGTGGCCGCTGTGAACCGATCCCCGTCCGGTGCCGAATGGGCTTCTGAATTGCTGCGCTGAAATGACAGTAGGCGGTGCCGGGATTCTTTCCCCGTTATCAAGAAAGGAGTATTGAAACCGTGTGTTTCTGTACTTTTTGAGTGAAGGCTTTACAGCCGTTAATAAAGGTGGCACCGCGAAAACCTCGTCCTTTGATGGACGGGGTTTTTTTGTATCGTTAAGGAGGTGATGGCCATGGAAAGTGACTGGAGACGGACAAACAATCAAAAAAGGAGGGATATTCATGGTGATCGCCACCGACGATCTTGAACTCACCTGTCCGCATTGTGAAGGAACCGGGGCGGAGAAGGAAGGCGCGCCCTGCCCGAAGTGCGGCGCGAAGGGGGTCATTTTGACGGCTCAGGGAAACACGCTGCTGTATTTTATCAAAAAGCATCTTGATCAGTGAAATCAAACGAAAAAGGCCGTTATCCGGCCTTCAGGCTGTCGAGAAAATCTCGATAGCCTTTATTTTTCCCTTAAAATATCCTGTCATAAAATAAAAGAAAGACTGAAAAGAACGGTGTCTTTCTCATGTTCCACACAAGAAATTCATTCGTTCTGCTTGACCAACTCGTCGAAGAAGATCATCTGCTTTGAAAAATTGATATAAAACATAATCTTTTTCATCGTTGAAAAGTTGCCACATACCCAGCTAAGCAAGGCCAGGCATGCGGGAGTGCTTTTTCTGCACCTGAAATCAAATGAATATGGAAAGAAACAGCACAAAAGAAAAAAGCTTGTAGAGAAACATCATTTTCTCTACAAGCTGCTTTTTCATTCTTCAAAATAAGGATTCACATGAATGAGCACTTCTTCAACATCTGAAAAATGTCTTTTGATTTCATTTCGGATTTCGCGGGCTATATCGTGTCCCTGCTTAATCGTCAAATCATGATCCAAAGATAACCGGACATCAAGCAATTTATAGTGGCCGTGTTCTCTCGCTCGGATTTTATCGAGCCGTTTGACTTGAGGACAATGCAAAATAACCGCTTTATATTCCTCTATCAGTTCGGGATCAACACTTTTTTCCATGAGAACGTCAACAGACGGCCTGATTAATTCCATTGAAATCTTAAAAATGAGGTACGCCACGATGACACTGGCAATTGCATCGGCGTACAACAGATAGGACCATCCGCGTGTGTTCCCGATAATCGCCAATAGGACGCCGATAAAAGCGGCAAGAGAGGCAACGATATCGCCTTTATGATCGTATGCAATCGCTATAATCGCTTTACTGTTCCATTTTTCTCCTTGTTTGATCGAATAACGATATAAGATCTGCTTAGCCGCGTAGGATATCAGAGCCGCAAACAATGCGCTGTATTGCGGAACGCTTGGACCTTCAACAAAGGACGAAATCGCTTCTATTAGAATATACACAGAAACGAGCACTAATATGATTCCTACAATTGCTTCGCTGATGACCTCAGCTTTGCCATGCCCGAAAGGATGGTCTTGATCGGGCGGCTTATTAGAAATGCCGATGACGGCCAGGACAGCAATCGAAGCCACGACATCCGCTGCAGAGTGTATACCGTCGGCAAAAACGGCTTCACTATCGCCTATCAGTCCAAAAAAGATCTTTCCTGCCATTAAGATCAGATTGGCTATCAATGCAATCAAAGCGACCTTTTTGCTTATTTGTTCTCTTTCACTTGTCATTTTGTCCTCCTATAAAACTGCGCAAAAAAAGAGGAGCGCTTTTGATTCGCTCTCCGTATCCTTTCTTGTGTAATCACTTTGCTTATCATACCAATTCAGTTTCGAGTGGGTCTATAGCAAGGTTTTTTCCTGTTTACTAATAAATAAGGTGACAGAAAAAAAGTTGGAGCAGGGCTAAACAGTACACAGACAAAATGGCGCTGAATTTAAAAATGAACTGTTGACATTTAAGTATTTATCCTTTATTATTATCTCGAAGTCAAGATATTTTAATTCAAGATAATTTAATTAGAGTGCAGGATAAGAACCTGCCGATCGTTTGAATCGCGAAAAGATCAGTAAGAGAATGTTTCGTTTTTTGATCATATGTTATTTGATTTTTTATACCATAATATCTCGAATTCGAGATAAAAAGGAGTGCGAGAGAAATGGCTGAATTTGTACAGCTGGTGAATGAAAGAAGATCTGCAAGCAACTTTCTTCCAGATCATCCAATCACAAGAGATGAACTCAACGAAATGTTTGAATTGGTTGCGTTGGCTCCATCAGCTTTTAATTTGCAGCATACAAAATATGTGACAGTTCTTAACCCGGATGTAAAAGAAAAGCTGAAGCAGGCCGCAAACGGACAATATAAAGTGTTTAGCTCATCAGCGGTTCTTTTGGTTTTAGGGGATAAGCAGGCATATCAGCAAGCGGCTGACATCTATGAAGGGTTGAAGATGCTGGGGGTATTAAATAAACAAGAGTATGATCACATGGTTCAAGACACCGTTTCGTTTTATGAAAACAGGGGAGAACCATTTAAGAGAGATGAGGCGATAAGAAATGCTTCACTTTCTGCGATGATGTTTATGCTGAGTGCTAAGGAAAAAGGCTGGGACACCTGTCCGATGATAGGGTTTGATGCTGAAGCCGTGAAAGAGATTTTGAATATAGATGATCAATTTGAGGTTGTCATGATGATTACAATCGGGAAAGAAAAAACAGAAAGCAGAAGGCCGCGCGGCTACCGAAAGCCTGTGAATGAGTTTGTGGAGTATATTTAACTATTTGTAAAGGGGCGGATAAAAATGGCTAAAAAAACGATGGGAATCCATCATATTACAGCAATTGTCGGTCATCCTCAAGAGAATGCTGATTTCTACGCTGGAGTGCTGGGGCTGCGATTGGTCAAGCAAACGGTCAATTTTGATGATCCGGCTACGTATCACCTTTATTTTGGGGATGAAGGCGGGAAGCCGGGAACAATCATCACCTTCTTTCCGTGGGCGGGCGCCCGCCAAGGCATCATTGGAGACGGACAGGTCGGCGTGACATCTTACGTCGTGCCGAGGGGTGCTATGGCATTTTGGGAAAAGAGACTTGAAAAGTTCAACGTGCCATACACCAAAATCGAGCGTTTTGGAGAACAATATATAGAATTTGATGACCCGCATGGCCTGCATTTAGAAATCGTGGAAAGAGAAGCAGGGGACGCCAATACGTGGACTTTCGGAGATGTAACCCCGGATGTTGCCATTAAAGGCTTTGGCGGTGCAACCCTGTTATCAGCACAGCCTGAAAAAACAGGTGAATTGTTAGAAAACATCATGGGGCTTGAGCGGGTCGGCAAAGAAGGAGACTTCGTTCGTTATCGTTCTGCCGGTGATATCGGAAATGTGATTGATCTGAAATTAACGCCTATCGGCCGCGGACAAATGGGTGTCGGCACGGTCCATCACATCGCTTGGCGGGCTCAGGATGACGAAGATCAATTAGATTGGCAAAGATTCATTGGTGCGCACGGATATGGTGTAACTCCTGTTCAGGATAGAAACTATTTTAATGCGGTTTACTTCAGAGAACATGGGGAAATCTTATTTGAGATCGCAACTGATCCGCCGGGCTTTGCCCATGATGAGTCACAAGAAACAATGGGCGGAAAATTGATGCTCCCTGAGCAGTATGAACCGCACCGGGCACAAATTGAACAAGGGCTGCTGCCGTTTGAAGTAAGGGAACTAGATTAGTCTTAATGACTGCTGACGCATGAAGAAAAAGAAAGAGACATATATTCAACAGATGTTTGCTGGAAGCGGCTGTTGGTAAACAGCTGCCTTGCAGACATCATATAATATGAAAAATAAGGAGAGATAAAAATGGAAGATGCAGGACTATTACTTATTCGAATCATGATTGGTGTGGTGTTTCTGTTTTATGGATCACAAAAATTATTCGGCTGGTTTGGCGGATACGGGATTAAAGGAACCGGACAATGGTTCGAGTCAATTGGAGTTAAACCAGGTAATGCCGCGGCCGCTTTATCAGGTCTCGGGGAACTCGCAAGCGGGATTTTATTTATTTTAGGTGTATTCCTCCCGCTTGGAGCTGCTATCATAACAATCATCATGTTAGGTGCCATCGTAAAAGTTCATGGAGCGAAAGGGTTTGCGAACGGTGCCGGCGGCTTTGAATATAACTTGGTGCTGATTGCAGTTTCCATCGGAGTTGCACTCATCGGTTCAGGAGCTTACGCTTTGCATTTTTAATATAAGGATCTAAGAACAGTTACTGAAAAGCGGTAACTGTTCTTTTATTTTTCAAGCACAACGTTAAGGTGCTCTGAATAGCAAAAAAGCGGATATGTTCAATATAAATGTGTATAGTGAATGTACGAGTATTGATGGGCTTGGTCATGAAAGACGAGCCGATTTGAAGGAGGGTTTTGATGAAAGAGCTGACAGACTTACATTCATTAGATTCTATCGAGAATTTTATTAAACAGCATCAATTCAGTTTTATCTACATTTCAAGACCCGCCTGTACAGTATGTCACGCTGTTCTGCCGCAGCTCAGAAAGGTATTGGATCAGTTTCCGAATATCAAATTGGGGCATATCAATGCTGACGAGGCAGAAGAGGTTGCCGGCAGATTTTCAGTCTTCACTGTCCCCGTGCTTCTTTTGTTCATTGATGGGACTGAGTTTCTGAGAGAAGCCCGCTTTGTTCATTTTGAACAGCTCGAAGAAAGGCTGAAAAGGGTTTATCAGTTATATCAAGATGTATAAAGCGTTTATACCTTTACAAATAAAAAGCCCCCTTTAAGGGGGCCGTTATCCGGCCTTTTTTGCGTTATTCGGACCGAGGCTCTAAAAATCGGGACCCGCCCAAGTCTTTTCTCATCAGATAAATATGGAAAAAATATTCTCCGACAGCGATGATGACGGCGGAAATAAGAGCGGCAAACGCCAGTCTTCCTCCTGAAATGCCCATGGACAGCGGCATTCCCATCAGCCAGACAACAAGAAACGCGATTCCGAAATCAGCGGACGCCGCCGTGATATTATTCCATCTCGGAAGCACGTACAGATCGCCCGTAAAGTAGGAAACGGCTCCCAACACAATGGTCATCAGCAGCACGTCGCCGAATGTAAAGCGAAAACCTAAGCCGAGTACGAGATACAGAATAATGATGGTCATGATGCCTTTAATGGCAAGCGCTTTAATATGTTCCATGCGAATTCCTCCTTATGGAAATCATGTTAGTATGTTTCCTCATCACGTGAAATATAAACCTTTTTTTGTGAACATTTGTTTTCTGGCTTTTGGCTGTCATCACTGGGCAACGGCTGAATATGATGAAGGGAGAAAAACGGGAGGTGTCATGATGGCAGTCGTAAAAGCGTCGAGCGCCGATGTCGATCTAATGGCAAGGCTGCTCAGGGCGGAAGCGGAAGGCGAAGGAAAGCAGGGAATGCTTTTGGTCGGCAATGTAGGAATCAATCGGGTGCGGGCGAATTGTTCTGATTTTAAAGGCCTGCGCACCATCAGGCAGATGGTGTTTCAGCCGCACGCGTTTGAAGCGGTGACTCACGGATATTTTTACCAAAGGCCGCGCGAATCTGAGCGGAGGCTTGCCCGCCGGAATATTAGCGGAGAACGGTTTTGGCCGGCTAAATTCAGCCTGTGGTATTTTAAGCCGCCGGGAAACTGCCCGCCGACATGGTACAATCAGCCGTTTGTCGCCAGATTCAAATCCCACTGCTTCTATCAGCCGACAGGGGAAACGTGCGAAAACGTGTACAATACATTTTAATCCCGGAGCACCGTTCTTAGAATGAACGGTGTTTTTTAATTTCTTGTGAAGAAAAATAGGAACAAAGTGCGCTTGACGGATGAAAAGCCAAACAGAAACAGAGGGGGTTTTCTCCCGGACGGGAAAGATTTGTCGAAACAATGTGAAAAATGTCTCCCGCCGATCACTTTCCGCCCTTACAAATCCTTCACACTTCTTCATAACGGTTTAACATTTCTTTTCTATAATGGGGGCGATCAATGAGACGAAAGGGGAACTGACATGACACATGACGGCCGTTTAGATGAATGGATCAAGGAATTGGAGAACAAAAGCTTTCAAAACAATACGTTTGACCGCCGCGCATTTATACAGGGCGCCGGGAAAATCGCAGGCCTTTCCCTCGGGCTGGCGATCGCGCAATCCATCGGCGCGTTTGAAGTGAATGCCGCTCCGACATTTTCAAACTATCCGTTCACCCTCGGCGTGGCCTCCGGTGATCCGCTGTCTGACAGCGTCATTCTCTGGACACGTCTTGCCCCGGACCCGCTCAATGGGGGAGGAATGCCGAATCAGGCCGTTCCGGTTAAATGGGAAATCGCCGCAGATGAACATTTCCGCCATGTCGTCAAACGCGGAACGGAAATGGCAAAACCGAATCTCGGACATTCCGTCCATGTTGAAGCGGACGGGCTTAAGCCCAATAGAGTGTACTATTACAGGTTTAAAAGCGGACATGAGCTCAGCCCCGTCGGCCGGACGAAAACGCTGCCCGCTCCCGGTGCTGACGTATCCGCCATGACGTTTGCGTTTGCCTCTTGCCAGCAGTATGAACACGGCTATTATACGGCGTATAAACATATGGCGAAGGAAAAGCTTGATCTCGTATTCCATCTCGGAGATTACATTTATGAATACGGGCCGAACGAATATGTGGCAAAGACGGGGAATGTCAGGACGCACAGCAGCGCCGAAGTATACACGCTGTCAGATTACCGCAACCGTCACGCCCAATACCGCTCAGATGCCAATCTGAAAGCCGCCCACGCCGCATTTCCGTGGGTCGTGACTTGGGACGATCATGAGGTGGAGAACAATTATGCCAATGTCATTCCCGAAAAAGGCCAATCGGTTGAAGCGTTTGTGCTCAGAAGGGCTGCGGCTTATCAGGCTTATTATGAACACATGCCGCTCAGGCGCATGTCGCTCCCGAACGGCCCTGATATGCGGCTGTACAGGCAATTTTCTTATGGCAATTTAGCGTCGTTCAATGTGCTTGATACAAGACAGTACAGAGATGATCAGGCCAACGGCGACGGGAATAAACCGCCTTCTGATGAGTGGAGAGATCCGAAGCGCACATTGATGGGGACAGAGCAGGAGCAATGGCTCTTCGACAACTTAGCCGCTTCAAAAGCGAAGTGGAATGTGCTGGCCCAGCAAATCTTTTTCGCGCAATGGAATTTCGGAACAACCGACAAGCCGATATTCAGCATGGATTCATGGGACGGCTACCCGGCGCAGCGGGAGCGGGTCATCAATTTTATAAAAAGCAAAAACCTGAACAATGTCATCGTGCTGACGGGTGATGTTCATGCAAGCTGGGCGTCAAACCTGCATACCGATTTTAATCAAACGAATTCAAAGATCTTCGGAGCCGAATTCGTCGGGACTTCCATCACATCAGGAGGAAACGGGGCGGATAAACGGGCTGATACGGATCAAATCTTAAAACAAAACCCGCATATTAAGTTTTTTAACGACTACCGGGGCTATGTCCGCTGTACGGTGACGCCTGCCCAATGGAGGGCGGATTACAGAGTGGTGCCTTATGTGACGGAGCCAGGGGCTGAGGTTTCCACGCGGGCTTCATTCATTTATCAAAAAGACCAGACGGGGATTCGGAAGGTCTCACAGGCAGCGGTTGCAGGCGGCTTAAAGCAGTCAAATGAGGTGGAAGAGGATCGTTTCTTCGCCCATAACAGTGCGCATGAAAAGCAAATGAGAAAGAAACGGGCCAAAATTTCACAATAAGGGGGCATACTTATGTTTTCAAATATCGGCATTCCCGGGTTAATCTTGATTTTTGTCATCGCTCTGATCATTTTCGGGCCTTCAAAGCTTCCGGAAATCGGCCGTGCCGCCGGCCGCACGCTGCTTGAATTTAAAAGCGCCGCAAAAACACTGGTCTCAAATGAAGAGCCGGACAAGCAGACGGCTGAGAAAGACAAAACGGCAGGCTGAATCCTGACACGGGGGCAGAGATCCGTTTCTGCCCCTTCTTTGATATAAGGAGGAAGTACGATTGGATAAAAAAGAAACCCACTTGATCGGGCATTTAGAGGAAGTCCGGCAGCGTCTCATTAAAACCGTTATCGCCTTTCTCGTGTTTTTTATCGGCGCATGCTGGTTTGTGCAGGATATTTATGACTGGCTGATCAAGGATTTGCATGGAAGGCTGGCCGTTTTAGGGCCGAGCGAGATTTTATGGGTGTATATGATGATTGCGGGAATATGCGCCATTACGGCAGCGATTCCGGTTGCGGCCTTTCAGCTCTGGCGTTTTACGGCGCCGGCTTTGACCTCGTTTGAACGCCGCGCCGCTTTGCTTTACATTCCGGGGCTTTCGGTTTTGTTTATTATCGGAATTTCCTTTGGGTATTTTGTACTGTTTCCGATTGTGCTCGGATTTTTAACACAATTATCCGCCGGCCATTTTGACATGGTATTTACGGCGGACAAGTATTTTACTTTTATGCTTAACATGACATTGCCGTTCGGGTTTTTGTTTGAAATGCCTCTGGCCGTCATGTTTCTGACGCGGCTCGGGATCGTGAACCCATCCCGGCTGGCAAAGGCGAGGAAGCTTTCGTATTTCGTGCTGATCGTCGTCTCGGTGCTGATTACGCCGCCGGATTTTATGTCTGACTTTCTCGTCATGATTCCGCTGCTCGTCCTCTATGAAATCAGTGTGACGCTGTCCCGCATCGTTTACCGAAAGAAGAAATGGGCCGAGACGGCGTCAGCGGCTTAGTGAAGTTCGCCTCCGCCGGTCTCAATATCGTCCTCATGCGCCGCGGCGGTCACCGCGGCGATTTTGAGCGCTTTTGTGATGTGATCCAGGCTGAGGCTCGGCGCGGACTTCTGCAAGGTTTGCTCCGGAATGTACGGGATGTGAATAAACCCGCCCCGGATGTGCGGATGATGGCGGCTGATTTCATCCATCAGCCCGTAAAAGAGATGATTGCATACAAACGTCCCCGCCGTGTAGGATACAGCCGCGGGAATGCCTTCCTTTTTTATTTCTTCAACGATCCGTTTGATCGGAAGGCCGGTCCAGTAGGCCGCGGGACCGCTTTGAGAAATGTCTTCCCCGACAGGCTGATTCCCTTCGTTATCCGGTATGCGCGCCTCATTCAGGTTGATCGCGACCCGTTCCGGCGTGATCTGCATTCTGCCGCCTGCCTGTCCGGCACAGATGATAATGTCGGGCTGATGTTTCTTGATTGCCTCCCGAAGCACGGCAAGGGACTTATAAAAAACGGTCGGCACTTGTTCAGATACGATAGCAGCGGGGCCTTCAGCGGCACCGTCCAGCCGTTTGACCGCTTCCCATGAAGGATTGACCGTTTCCCCGCCGAAGGGGTCAAAGCCTGTCAGCAATACTTTTTTCTCCATCCAAAACCCTCCTTTTCTTTTTACCATACTCTATAATGGACATATATTCCTGCCGAAGGGGGAAACATGCCTTGAATTCGTCTTTGGTGCCATACCGATCTTTATTTCCGGCGCTCCGCACACATACGATGCTCGCCAGCTGCTCCCAAAGCGCTCTTGCCCGGCCGGTTTCAGAAGCGATCAATGACTACCAGGAAAGCCTGCTTCAGAACGGCGGGAACTGGGATGAAGCCATGGGCCGCACGGAGCAGGCAAGGTGTGAATTTGCGAAATTAATCGGCGCTCAGCCTGAAGAAATCGCCATTTTACCTTCAGTAACGGCTGCCGCCTCTGCCGTCGTCTCAGCTTTACCGGATTGCCGAAAGAAGCAGGCGGTGTATACGGAATTGGATTTTCCGGCAATCGCCCACATTCTGAAGGCGCAGACTGAGATGGAGCTTTCAGTCATCCCGTCTGAAGAAGGAATGATCCCGTTAGAGCGTTATGAGACGTATATCACGGAGCAGACGCGTATCACCTGTGTTCCGCATGTGTCCTATACATCCGGTTTTGTCCAGGATATGAAGCGCATTGCCGAGATATCCGCAAAGAAGGGATCGCTTCTTTTTGTCGATGCTTATCAATCGGCTGGGCACATCCCGATTGATGTAAAAGAATGGGGAGTTGATATGCTTGCCGCGGGCGCGAGGAAGTATATGCTCGGCATACCGGGAATAGCGTTTCTCTATGTCAGAAAGGAACTTGCCGAACGGCTGAAGCCGAAAGTCACCGGGTGGTTCGGACAGCAGCGGGAGTCGATGCTGGATTTGACCCGTTTTTCTTATGCGGACGGAGCCAAACGCTTTGAAACCGGAACCCCGGCATTTATCAGCATATATGCGGCACAGGCGGCTTTATCCCTTTTAAACGATGTCGGCACAGACCGCATTCATCGGGAAGTAAAAAAACTCAGCGCATTTGCGTATGAATACGCTTCTGAAAAAGGACTGACTCTCACAGGCCCCCCGTCTGCCGATGACAGACCCGGCATGATTTCTATACGGGATGAAAAAGCGGCGGAGACCGCTGCGCTTTTGAAGCGAAAAAACATCATATGCGCACCCAGGGGACAACTCATCCGACTGGCGCCTCATTTCTATAACACGGCAGATGACCTTATCTTTGCGATTGATGAATTGGCTGAAGCGCTCATGATATAAAAAACAGCAGACCCGCGGGGAGTCTGCTGTTTTCTTATGAGTGATTCACTTTGACCCGTTTCATAAAGAAAGCGCTGATCAGACCGATAACGGCGACAATCATCGCGAAGATAAAGGCGTGCTGGACGCCCGCAATCAGCGCGTGAGAGTATGCGGAAGGATCATTCGGGTTTTTCGCGGTGCTCATATAATTCTTCTGGCCGGCAGCCATGATGCTGACTGCCACCGCAGTGCCGATTGCGCCGGCCATCTGCTGGAGCGTATTCATAATGGCTGTTCCGTCCGGATAAAATTCCGGCGGCAGCTGATTTAAGCCGTTCGTTTGCGCCGGCATCATGATCATGGAAATTCCGATCATCAGGCATGTATGAAGCGCGACAATCAGAAGCGCCGTTGAAGCGCCGTTAATGTTTGAGAAAAACGAAAGCACGGTTGCCGTGATGACAAACCCGGGAATGACAAGCCACTTCGGTCCGTATTTATCAAACAGACGTCCCGTTATCGGAGACATAAATCCGTTTAAAATACCGCCCGGAAGCAGGATGAGCCCGGACGTAAATGCCGTCAGCAGCAATCCGCTTTGTAAATACATAGGCAAGAGAAGCATTGTTGATAAGATAACCATCATACAGATAAATACAATCACGACACCGAGAATAAACATCGGATAGCGGAAAGCGCGCAGATTCATCATCGGCTGCTTCATTTTCAGCTGCCTGATGGAGAATAAAATGAGCGCGATCGCACCGACAGTAAGCGAACCGATAACCGTCGGGCTTGACCAGCCGCCTGATCCTTCGCCCGCATTGCTGAAACCGAAGACGATGCCGCCGAATCCGATCGTAGACAGAATAATGGAAAGCACGTCAATTTTCGGCTTTGTAATGTCGGATACGTTCTGCATGTAGGCGATGCCGAATAAAAGAGCCAAGACAAGAAACGGCAGGGAAATCCAGAAAATCCAATGCCAGTTCAAATGCTCTAACACAAGCCCTGAAAACGTCGGACCGATTGCAGGAGCAAACATGATGACAAGCCCGATCGTCCCCATCGCCGCTCCGCGCTTATGCGGCGGGAAGATGACGAGGATCGTATTAAACATCAGCGGCAGCAGCAGTCCGGTTCCTAAAGCCTGCACGATTCTTGCCGCCAAAAGAAACGGAAAGCTCGGTGCAAGCGCTGCAATCAGCGTGCCGATAATGGAAAAAGCGAGTGAAACGATAAACAGCTGTCTCGTCGTAAACCATTGCAAAAGCAGACCTGAAACCGGGACAAGAATACCGAGAACGAGCAGATAGCCCGTCGTCAGCCACTGGACGGTTGCGGGAGTGATATGCAGCTCCTTCATCAGGTCGGTCAGGGCAATATTCAGCGCCGTTTCACTGAACATGCCGATAAATCCTGCCATCAGCAAAGAAATCATGATCGGCATAACTTTATATTGTTTGGAAGGCTGAGCGTTTTCCAAAAACATTCTCCTCTCTTTCTATACGTAACATGTCTCTTGTATTTTATGTCTTCAGCAGGTTGGGGATTTGTTTGGAAATATGGATGATCGGCATTTTGTCTTTTTTTGCTAAAGACAAAATGATGCCGCCTTCTATCATGGCATTTAAAACAGTGCTGATTTCCGCCGCTTTCTCATCGGAAAAACCGGCTGATCTCAATTTGCCGGCGAACAGATTCTCCCATTCCTGATAAGCGCATTGACAGGCCTGCTGGAGCTTTTCGCTCGTTAAAGCCGTCTCGGCAGCC
This sequence comes from Bacillus sp. 01N42_2, assembly GCF_056399565.1. Classification (NCBI taxonomy): domain Bacteria; kingdom Bacillati; phylum Bacillota; class Bacilli; order Caryophanales; family Bacillaceae; genus Bacillus; species Bacillus sp. 01N42_2. The sequence goes on from NZ_JBFTRO010000008.1 coordinate 96,652, forward strand.
AGTAAACCGACAGGAAACCCTTCAAAATTCTCCGGACATGTGAATTGGCTTGATAAGTCCTGTAAAAACGCTTGAATGCTTTCCGCAGGGTCGGGATAGGCATCAAGGCTTTCTTTTATTTTCATACGGATATAATGGCTCATTTCTTTGACAGCCTCAATGGCGAGCTGCTCTTTGCCGTCCGGAAAATGATAGTAAAGAGAACCTTTCGGCGCGCCGCTTTCTTTAATAATCTGATTCAGTCCCGTGCCGTAATACCCCTGAAGCTGAAACAGCCTGGTTGCCGCAGCGAGGATTTTTTCACGAGAATCTCCATAACTCATAATGTTCCCACCTTACTGATTGATGACAAATTTAAAATATAGTGACTGGTCTATTATCTTGGTTTCCCATGACGGTGTCAAGGGTTTTTACAGTTATTTTCTTCGGAAGATTGCCTGACAAGCGCGTTGACCGATAAGAGGGAAATCTTCATAAATAAAGAAAAGGAGAGAAAAGAATGAAAAAACAATTCATGCCATTCATTACATTTATCACGGCTCTATTCTTTATAGCGGCCGGCTGCTCCCAATCTCCTCAGGCGAAAGAAACACCGCACCAGATGGCAGCCGCAGCCTCAGCAAAAAAAGACGGACTGCCGAATATTAAAATTCTTGCCACCGGCGGCACAATTGCAGGCGCTGCTCCTTCAAAGACGTCCGCCACGGAGTACACCGCAGGGGCAATCGGAGTTGATGCCCTGATTCAGGCAGTCCCGGAGATGAAGGAGATCGCGCATGTCAGCGGAGAACAGATTGTGAATATCGGCAGCCAGAATATGAATAACGAGACCCTGCTGAAACTTTCAAAACGGGTAAACAAGCTGCTCAAGTCTGATGATACAGACGGCATTGTCATTACACATGGAACAGACACACTTGAGGAAACCGCCTATTTTCTCAATCTGACGGTCAAAAGTGACAAACCCGTCGTGGTCGCCGGGTCAATGAGGCCGTCCACGGCGATCGGAGCTGACGGGCCGTCCAACTTATATAACGCGGTAAAAACCGCGGCTGCGCCTGATGCGAGAGGCAAGGGGACGCTTGTCGTATTAAATGACAGAATCGCTTCGGCGCGATATGTGACAAAAACTAATACAACCGCGACGGACACATTCAAATCGGAAGAAATGGGTTATATCGGTACGATTGCTGATGACATCTATTTTAATAACATCATGACCCGAAAGCATACGAAAGATACAGATTTCCAGATCGATAAACTTGATAAACTGCCGCAGGTCGATATTATATACGGCTATCAAAATGACGGAAGCTATCTCTTTGAAGCAGCCGCAAAATCAGGAGCGCAAGGCATTATTTTTGCAGGCCCGGGAAACGGCTCAATGTCTGATGCGGCGCAAAAAGGCGCCGTAAAGTCGGTCAAAAGCGGGCTGGCGGTCGTCCGCTCCACAAGGACGGGAAACGGGGCGGTAACACCTAATCGAGAGTATGAAAAAGACCATCTGACAGCTTCAAACTCTCTCAACCCTCAAAAAGCGCGGATTCTGCTGATGCTCGCGCTGACAAAAACGCATGACCCTAAGCGGATTCAAACCTATTTCAATGAGTACTAGGAGAAGAGAACCAGGTGTTCTCTCCTTTTTTTGTTTGCCGTATTAAAGTATAAGTGTGCTTTCGGGAAAGGGGCGTCTTCCTCATTTTTCCGCCTCTTTTTCAATTGTTGAAAACAGGAAAAAATACTCTATTTTTCCCTTTTCTTCTCTAATAGAATGAAAATTGCAAAAAATTACATAACAGGAGGAAAGTTCATGAAACAAATCAAAAGCAAAATCCTAGCGATTCTTACAGTCTGCATGCTGTCCGTCATTTCCGTATTTGCCTTCCAGCCGACCGTATCGAAAGCCTCCTCAGAGCATAACCCGGTTGTCATGGTCCACGGAATCGGCGGGGCGTCCTTTAATTTCGCGGGAATCAAAACGTACTTGGCATCCCAAGGCTGGTCAAGAAATGAGATGTACGCCATTGATTTTCTGGACAAAACCGGAAACAACAGACACAATGCACCGAGACTGTCAAATTACGTGAAAAAAGTGCTCAGCGAAACGGGCGCGAAAAAAGTCGATATCGTCGCGCACAGCATGGGCGGCGCCAACACGCTCTATTACATTAAAAATCTTGACGGCGGGGACAAAATCGCAAACGTCGTCACACTCGGCGGAGCGAACGGTCTTGTGACCAACAGAGCGCTTCCGGGAACTGATCCGAACCAAAAGATTTTGTATACATCGATTTACAGCTCAGCGGACTTAATCGTCATGAACCCGCTGTCACGGCTGATCGGCGGGAAAAACGTGCAGATTCACGGTGTCGGGCACATCGGACTTTTAATGAACAGCCAAGTAAACGGGCTGATTAAAGAAGGTCTGAACGGCGGCGGACAAAATACAAATTAACCGTTTCAAAGCCCCGGAGAAAGAGAATCTCCCGGGGCCTTTTTTTCTTCCAAATTCTTTTTTAGCCGTAAACCAAGCCCTCTGAAGTTATTTTTGTTAAAATAATAAAGTTATATCAGAATTCGGAGGGTTTATTGTGGGAAAAGTGAAAAGAAATGCCCCTTGCCCATGCGGCAGCGGGAAGAAATATAAAAAATGCTGCGGAAGTAAAGCAGCTGCCATTCCGGCAGACATCGCGGCAAAAGAAGCGAAACAGATTCAGGAAAGCCTAATGGAGTACGCCTTTACAGCACATAGAGACGGCATATCATCATTTATTAACCAGCACGAGTTCATTGCGGAGCTGGACAGACAGACAAAAGACATCGGAGTCTTCAACCTCGGCATCTGGGGCATTTTCTTCCGACCGCTGGCAGGCGGCAAGACGATTTTTGAAGAATACCTTCAGAAAAAAGCCGGCGGCATCAACCGTCCGAAAACACGGGAAATCGTTGAATCATGGAAAAGCATGACACCAGCGGTTATGGTGCTTGAAGATGTGAAAGAAGGAATGATTCACTTTGAAGATGTGATGACGAAAAAACAATTCAAAGTGGAAATGGACGTCAGCCAGCAGGATCTTCCGCCGGAGGGAAGCCTGATTCTCGGCTATCCGATCCACGAAGCGGAAAAAGCGGAGTTCTTCATGCAATTTACGATCTTCCCTGTGAAGCGGACCGAAGCTTTGATCAGCAAAGTGAAAAAAGCGGCGGCCCCGGCCCTTGCAGAAGGAAAATCGCCTGAGCGCTTTATGGAGGAAAACTTCGACACTGTGCTGGCCGCTCTTTTAGGAACTGCGGAAGAGCCTGAGCAGGCTGCTGAAGAAAAACAGACAGAGTGGGCCAACGACATGGAGAAGGAAACGGCAGACGCCATTGAAAAAGGCCTGACCGGGGATGAATACCCGGCTGAGCTGGTTCCGGCCGTTATTGATCTGTGGAAAACGTTCTGTGTCAAAAAAGCACCGACGATCAGAAAGCCGGAAGCTTTCGCGGCGGCGGTCGAATATTATGTAAACAGCATTTCTCTGAACGGCGCGTCCGTTTCTCAAGCGAAGCTGGCGAAGAAGTACGGCGTCAGCGCCTCAACGATTTCCAGCCGCTATAAGGAAATCGAGGGTGCTCTCACGGATGAAGCCGAACGCTTCGCCGCAGCTCTGACATCTTAATACACGGCAAAAAAACCTTGAAGGGCAAACGCTTTTCAAGGTTTTTTCTGTAGATAGGCTCTCGGGCAGGATAATTCTTACCGTCTATCTAATACTAAACAGAGGTATAAAAAGGAAGGGGACTTGAGCCATGGAGGACACACGTACGCTGGGCAGGACGGATTTACGGGTAAAGCGTATCGGTTTTGGCGCAAATGCGGTCGGAGGACATAATCTGTTTCCTAATCTCAATGATGAAACGGGAAAAGAACTCATCCGCACAGCATTGGATGGCGGCGTCAATTTTATTGATACGGCGTTTATATACGGTTTGGGGCGGTCAGAAGAGTTAATCGGTGAAGTTGTCGCAGAGCGCGGCGTGCGGGACAGCCTCGTCATTGCCTCAAAGGGCGCGCCCAAAGAAGTCAACGGGCAGATCGAACTGGACAACAGCCGTGAATTTCTTCGAAGTGAGGCGGAAAAAAGCCTGAAGCGGCTGAAAACAGATGTGATTGATCTGTACTACGTTCACTTCCCTGACGGAAAAACACCGCTGTCCGAGGTGGCGGGTACGTTAAAAGAACTGAAGGACGAAGGGAAAATCAGAGCAATCGGCGCGTCCAATCTCAGCTTCGGACAACTGCAGGAGTTTAACGCGGACGGCTATTTAGAGGTTTTTCAGTCGGAATATTCACTGATTCAGCGTGAGGCGGAGCGCGATCTGCTGCCTTACTGTGAAAAGAACGGCATTTCCTTTATTCCTTATTTTCCGCTTGCTTCCGGCTTGCTGACGGGAAAGTTTACAAAAGACACAGTCTTTGAGGACAGCCGAAAGAACAGGCCGCCGTTTCAGGGAGAAGCTTTTCACCAAAACCTGGAGAGAGTGGATAAGATGCGGGCCGTTGCTGAAGAAAAAGGCGTGCATACAGCGCATATCGCACTCGCGTGGCTTCTGTCGCAGCCTGCGGTGGATGCGATCATTCCCGGAGCCAAACGCCCCGGCCAGCTGAAACACAATCTGGACGCGCTTGATGTGCAGTTAACCGAGGACGAAGTTCAATATATCAGTGATATCTTTAAGTGAAAATAAAAAAAGGAAATAGCCTGCGCTATTTCCTTTCTTGTTGTCAGGACGTTTTCAAAAACGCTTCCGTCAATCCTTCCAGATCGGCATCTGTATCCAGATACCACTGGCCGCGGGAGTTTTTCTTCATTTCAATTTCTTTTGTCACTGAAGAAGAAGCCGGTTTCAGGCGCATAAACTCTTCTGGGTAGACAGAAAGCAGGTGGCTGACAATTTCGTTTTCATCAGCATCGGGGTGCTTTCCGGCATAGTCTTGCACGCGGTCTTGCAGCCGGCCCGCAAGCGGAGACATATCAAGCGGCGTCACATTGGCTTCAAGGACGGCTTTTTTGCCTGACATGGATTTGGTATGCACCTTGAGCTCTGTATTATCCCGCAGCGCTGATGACATGGCGTCAATAATAGCGGAAATGGCTTTTGAATCCGCCTGCTCCTGTGAAATGCCTGCTGAAGCGATAAAGCTGGCTTTCGCCGATTCCTGATATGCGGCGGCCGTCATTTTTTCATTTACACCGGTCAGGCGGGTGAAATCTTTATTGTGCTTGCCGTACAGCATCACATCAATGTATGCGGATAATGCGTCCGCCGGTTCAGGTTTTGCTTTTGAGGCTGTGCCTTTGACTTTCAGTTTATAAGATAAAGGCTTCGCGTCTTTTGCCTGCGGCTGATATACCAATTCATATGATTTGCCTTCGTCAGCCGTGAAGTACAGGTTGCCCGTCACTGTCTTGCCCGCATGAAGCGTGCCGCTCTGCATCTGGTCTTCCTTATCGGCCGCCGCTGTTTTCGCGTCATCCTGGTAAAGCGAGAAGTCGCTGCTTTTGACGGTAAGCGGGTCTTTGCCCGTATTTTTGACAGTGACCGTTACTTTAAGTACGGCCGGATGTTCGGTATCGTCTGAAGCGGCCCACGCCGTATCTTTTATATTCACTTTCGCCGTGCCGCTTTCCTGGCCGCTGCTCGTTTCGCTGCTGCATGCGGCAGTAAATGCCGTGAGAAGCAAAATGAAAAACACGGCGCTCATTTTTTTGATGGACATCTGGTTAACCCCCTGTTGTTGTAATGGTTGATTCAATAGTCATGAAGAAAGGCAGGTTAATTATACTAGATTTGTTTAAAAGAGTCTTGGTAATCATTAATCTTTTTGGAAGAAAAGGAAGTGTTATGATGAAAAAAGAAGAATTGAAACAGCTGGCTCTCAGAATCGGAAACGTACCTGCAGGCTACGAGAGTAAGGTGGAAGAACACCAGGAAGATGAGGTTCTGTTTTGGTGGGAAGACAAGAATGATCCGGAAGCCGGCATCATGGTCGAATTGGACGGGGACGGAAAACTGAAATCCTTATCCCGTCCGGCTTTTCGGACTGATCTGCCGCCTCTTTCGGAATCGGACATAGAAGAACGGATGCGGGCGTTTGCAGAAACCCACCGTCCGGGGGCATTGGCTGAGTTCGAATGGGAGAAAAAAAGCTCCGTAAATGATGGTGATGTGAGATATTCCTATGTTCAGATGGCTGACGGTCTGCCGCTTCCGATGACCGGGTTTTACGTTGACCTGGCTGTGACAGGGGAAGTAACCGGCTTTTCTTATCATGGGAGGGCGGATGAGCTGTTAAGACCCGGGACAATTGCGGACAAGCGGGATGCATTGGCTCACTTTGTCAAACAAATAGAAGCAGAGCTATTGTTCACCGTACTGCATCAGTCCGTCTATGTGCAAGGGGATGACAAGCCCCATCTCGTCTATGCAATCGTGTCTCCGACGCGGCCGATATCGGCTGACCTGAAGGAAGAGAATAAAGAAATAGAAGAGTATGAAGAGCTGGAGGAGGACACGCGGCCGTATGTCCCGATTTCACGCCCTGCACCTGAAGCGGAAAAGATGAGCATCAATGACATGATCGGGCTGCATGACGGTTTTTATAAAGAGAGGGAAAGCGATCTTGGAGAGGGCAGTATCGGCATAGCGTGGCGTTCTGAAAAAACAAAATCCGTACGGGAAGATAAAAGCATAGAAAGTCTGTTCAAAGAGCGGAGTGAACATGTATTGAAAACAAGGTATGATAAAGAATCGGGCCGGCTCACCGGGGTAATGTCATTTATACAAAGTGAAGGCGAACCGGAGTTTTCCGAGGAAGAATGCCATCACATGGCCATCCGCTTTTTATTCGCCATGTTTCCGGAAGCGGATCAGTATTTCCGGGTTCAATATGATGAGCCGGATGATGAAGGAGAAAACGTGGGACTTACATATAAGGCTTGTTCGGGCGGCGTTGATTTGCGATTCGGAGAGGGGAGAATCTGTGTCAGCAAAATGACGGGTCTTGTCACTGTATATATGCCGCCGGAAATTGATCCGAAAGAGCTTGATCATATTGATCCCGCTCCTTCATTGACAATGGAAGAGGCGAAGGACGCGATCCGCCGGAATATCAAAGCCGAGCTCGCTTGGGATCGCTGTTACGATGACGACAGCGGCAGAAAAGTGTACAGGCTCGTATACAAGCCGGTTTTCCCGCGGTTTATTGAGGCGCATACGGGAGAAGCGATTATGAGTTTAATAGGCTGAAGGGCATAGGCATTCGTCCCGGGACTTTCGCGGGAAGCATGACATTTGTATGAAAAACAGCCGCTTTGAATACGGCTGTTTTCCCTCTTTGCTAAAAATAGACACATAAAAGGCACTTTCTTCCCTTTAAAAGGATAAGGACGTTTTTATATAATAAAAAACAGTTCTTTTTTATACACTCTTCTGAAAGGATGACCCCATTGCTGAAAGAACATCTGAGAAAAAAAGCGCTGGAGATCGGGAACATACCGCCGCACTATGAGCTTGAAATAGAAGATTTTGATGAAAAACAAAAAACGAGAGCCTATTATATATGGAAAGATCGCAACCATCCGGACAAAACGGTAACGATTGAGCTGGGCGGCGACGGATCTTTGCTTGCATATTCGCGCAATGACCGTCCGGATTCAGACATTCAGCTGTCAGATGCCGAATTAAAGCTGACGGCTCTTCGGTTTGCGGCCAGACACCGCCCGCTTACTTTTATGAACTTCACTTTTCAGGCGAGGGAAGAACGCAATGGGTGCATCCGTTTTAACTATACAAAAAAAGTGTTCGGCAGGCCGCTTCCCGATTCGGGTTTTTTCGTTGATGTAACCGAGAGCGGCTTCGTCGTGCAGTTTATCTATTATGGGGATAAGGGTGAAGCGCCCGTCCCGGAAACATTCGTCGATCAGGAGAAAGTGATCTCGCATTATATGAGCGGGCTGTCATTCAGTCTCGTCTATGACGTTGTCAATTTTGAGAAAACGCCGCGTCTCGTCTATGAACCGATCCTGCCGGCCTACAGCTATCCTGCCGGAGAAGATGAAATCGTTCCGGATCAGCCGCTTTGCGAAGACAGAAACGAACCGGCAAAACCGCTTCCCGCGCTTAAATATAAAGGGGAAGCCAGCATCTATGAATTGATGGGGTTTACCGCGGATATGATTCAGACACGCCGCCGCGGCCTCGGAGATGAGATCGGAACGACATGGCGGAAAGGGTCAGTTCCGGAACGGAAAGATTTGAGTATAGAAAGCTATTTTGAAAGCAGCAACAAAAATACAATGAAGATGAAAACGGACAAAAAGACAGGGAAAATGACGGCCTTTAAATCTTTTATTGAGCATGCGGGCCCGGCCGTTTATTCAGCAGAAGAGTGTGAGGAAGTCGCACTTCAGTTTTTATACAAGCTTTATCCGAGAGCGGACGAGTTTTTCAAAATGAATCCGCTGAAAACGGACGGCAGGGGCCGGTTCCGCTTCCATTTTTCCGTATGGTATCGGGATATTCCGCTCCGTTTCGGCGCTGCGAGGATCATTGTCAGTCCCGTAACCGGGCTTGTGGAAGCTTACATGGCGCCTGATATTGATCCGGAGCAGCTGGAGCGGATCAATCCGGTGCCGGCCGTTACCCTTGAAGAAGCAAAGGCCGCTTTTTTATCTGATTTCCATCTGCAGCTGGAATGGCAGCGCGATTTTACGCCGTCCGGCAGTGAAGGGTATAAGCTTGTGTACAGGCCTGTATATCCTCCGTATATTGATGCGCAAAAGCGAAAAAAGAAAAGGTTTTATTAGCCAGGGATCATTTGTAAATGAGGATAATCTTTAAAGCCTCTCCAATCGCCTCCCCAATCAAAACCGAGCGTTTTGGCAATCGATACGACCTCAAGCCAATCGGGCGTGCCGTTTCGGTTTCCGTCATACGTCATATCCCAAATCAGGCTGCCATCCTTTTTCTGCAGGGCGAAGTCGATGGCAAGGCCGTAATTGTGGTATGATTCTCCGCCTTTTGCGTAGGTGACGATGTTTCCTTTTTTTGAACGTCCTTGACGGTACAATTCGTTTTGTTCCTCAATTGATCTGAAACCCTCTGTGATAACGACGGTGATGCCTTTTTTCAGTGCGGCCGTCTGCAATAACTGCGCATTCTGTTTAACGAGCGGATGAAGATCGCTTGGTATATCTCTTTCCTGTAATGCCGTTTGCGGCCTCAGTTCTTTCTGCACATAGGAAAAACATAGGTCTGCGGAAAAGAAGAGGATGAAAAGCAGCGCTATTCTGGCTGGTAATCTCATGGCGGAATACTCTCTTTCTTTAATTGGTTAAAATCTTTGTTTGCTCACTGTTATAAATTTGCTATGATAAAATATAACATAATTAGTAGCCGGAGGAAGGAGGCAAATCTATGAAATCCAAGATTCCATCTGAAGAAGTAGCCGTAAAGATGAATGAATGGTATAAGCTGATCCGCGCGTTTGAAGCCGATAAAGCTGAAGCGCTGAAGCGGGAGATTCAATATGAACTCGAAGATATGGAAGAGAACCAGGACTTATTATTGTATTTTTCATTGATGGAATTTCGGCACCGCATCATGCTGGATAAATTAAAACCCATGAAAGACTGCGACGGCCGGCCTCCGTTCTCTGAAATGCTCACTGAGATTGAGATGAACCAGCAAAAGCTGACCGGTTTACTGGAATACTATTTTTACTATTTCAGAGGAATGTATGAATTTAAGCAGAAAAACTTCATCTCAGCGATTTCTCATTACAAACGGGCTGAGGAAAAGCTTGAATATGTGGAAGATGACATAGAAAAAGCCGAGTTTTTGTATAAAATTTCTGAAGTGTACTATCATATCAAGCAGACTTTCTTTTCGATGAATTACGCGGGACAGGCGCTTGATATTTACAAGAAATATGAATTATACGGAATGAGAAGGGTGCAGTGCAAGTTTATCATTGCCGGAAATTTGATGGACGCCCAGCAGCATAAAAAAGCGCTGGAATACCTCGAATGCGCCTTGGAGCACGCGGAGCGGCTTGATGATCAATATATGATTGCTGCGGCCTATTATAATATCGGGCACTGTATGTACAGTCTGGGTGACTTTTGCAAGGCTGCCGATGACTTTGAACGTGCGGCTGCCGGCTTTGAAGCGCACAGCTTCCAACAGGTCATTCAGGCTGTTTTTTCACTCACACATATATACTTTAAAATGGAAAAATACAGTGAAGCCGCCGCCAGCTGCGCGCGGGGCATGAAAAGCGCGGCGGAGTGGGAAGATGAGATCTATATGACAAAATTCCGTCTGATTAAAGAGCTTTATCAGGGGGAAGGCGGGCAGGACTCGCTCAAAGAGTATTTTGATATTCTGGAATCTAAGGAACTGTTGGCTGACACGGAGGAGCTGCTTCAGGATGCGGCCCATTTCTTTCATAAACGGGGGAACTACAAAGCGGCATCTTATTTTTTCAGCCGGCTTGTCGGCGTGCAAAAAAGGCTGCAGATGAACAACTACGCATAATGAAAATGAACGGTGGAGCTTCGGTCTCATCGTTCTTTTTATGATTCCTTCTGTTTTCAGCCGATCAAAACCGGGTACATGCCCTGTATCAACATCAGGGAGGAAATGAGACAATGTATCACGATTTACAGGAAAAAACGGCGATTGTAACAGGTTCTTCGAAAGGAATCGGAAAAGCCATTGCCGAACGCTTCGGCAAGGAGCGGATGAATGTGGTTGTAAACTACCTCGGTGATGCTGCCGGAGCAGATGAAACAGCGGCCATGATTGAGAAAGCGGGAGGCAGAGCCGTCACCGTAAAAGCCGATGTATCCTCAGAGAATGAGATTCAGGCGCTGTTTGATGCCGCACAGGAGCATTTCGGCGGAGTGGACGTGATGGTCAACAATTCCGGCTTTAACGGTGCCGAAGCGATGCCCCACGAAATGAGTCTGGAGGATTGGCAAAAGGTCATCGACGTCAACGTGACCGGCACCTTTTTGGGGGCGAAAGCGGCCCTTAAACATATGCTCGATCGCGGGAAAAAAGGAACGGTCTTAAACATATCGAGCGTCCATCAGCAAATACCCCGCCCTGAAAACGTGCAGTACTCAGCATCCAAAGGCGGGATCAAAATGATGACGGAAACGATGGCGCTCAATTATGCACCCAAAGGCATCCGGGTCAATGCCATCGCTCCCGGCACGATCGCCACGGAGTCTAATAAGGATCTGGAAGATGAAACACATAAACAGGCCCAGCTGAAAAAAATTCCGATGAACGCCTTCGGAAAACCGGAAGAAGTCGCAGCCGCCGCCGCATGGATGGTGTCGGAGGAAGCAAGTTACGTGACCGGAACGACACTTTTCGTCGACGGCGGCATGACGCTTTATCCGTCTCAGCTGGAGTGAACATTACACTAATTTCTTATTTTTAATGTCACTTTCTTCTTTTAGGAGACGCCAGTCTTCGTTTCGAAGTGAAGTAAACAGAAAAACAATATTTGTCAAGATAATAATAAATGAGCCTGCTTGGAACACATGCAAAGTGCCAAGCTTATGAGAAAAATAGCCTGCGGCTAAAACGCTGAGGGGAGCCAGTAATGTTGAAATGAGCCTTGAACCGCTAAAAACGCGTCCTAAATAGTCAGCAGGGACATGAGTCTGAAAAAGCAAACTTACAAGTCTGGAATTTAAACCTATGCTCCCCATTAAAATGGAATTAAGAATCCCGATTATAAGCCAATGATCGCTGTATGCAAGAATCAGTAAAGACAATGCAGTCATGAAAGATGAAATAAATAATGCATGTGCTGACTTGAAAAAACGGTGCACGTAGGGAAGAATAACTCCGCTAATGATTCCGCCTGCAGCACTTAGCGTATAAATGAAACCGATTTGTGTTTCCGTGATATGAAGCTCTTCTTTTAGTTTGAACATAATCATAAGAACCGCCCCTGTTAACCCTAAATTTATAAATAGGTTCCATAACGTCAGCAGCTTGTAAACTTTAATCGAGAGGGTATATTTAAGACCTTCAAAACTTTTCCTGAGAATTTCCTTAGGAGTTGCAGCGGCTGTTATCTCTTTATCTGAGTAGTTTATTAATTTAAGCGAGAAGATAAGGATTAAAAAACCTAAAAATGTAAACCATAGGCTGTTAAACAATCCAAATATAGTTAATGATAAACCGGCTATTGAAGGGCCAATTGATGTGGCTATTGATAAAGCGATCTGAGAAAAAGAATTAGCTGAGGGCAGATCACTCTTTTTCACGATTTCAGGAATGATAGATATGTCAGTTAAACCATACATTGCGATTAGCAGATCAATAAAAAAGGCAATGAATAAGACAAGAGGTGCTGTTAGGATCTGCAATTCATGGAAGATCGGAATTAAAGAAATGAGGAATGCCTGCGATATTGAAATGAAGATAAGTACCTTTTTCCTATTATATGAATCAATAACAGCGCCGCCAAAATAGGCTGCAAGAAAATCTGCCAGAAAACCTAGAGCGTAGCAAACCCCCATTAATATTGGAGAGTTCGTGAAATAAAGTATTAACAAGGGGAGAACAAGGTCATATATATTTTCAGTTAATTTGTGTATAAAATTACTGCTGACTACGAAAAGAAACGCTCTGTTTTTAATCATGATTTAATCCTTTCCCATAATGTTAAATACAATAAAGAGAAGAACTTAGGACAGCTAAGTTCTTCTCGATTACTCTACTCAATCGTAACTTCGTAATTGTCCCCTATTTCTTTCAGTAAATCTTTAGCGCTTTTTGCTTCAATTGAGGCAGCGCCATAAGGTGTTTGAGCGATTTTTCCAAGCAATGCAATCGAGGCTTCATCCATAAGCTGAGGAGTAATACAATTGATGAATGCCTTTAGCCCTTCTTTTTCTAAAGGATTATCAATTTTGTTTACTAGATCTTCCAGCTCATGCAGGGAAGTATATATATCTTCCATTACAGTTGTCATTTATATCACCCCCTTTCAATTTCCCGTTGGTTTCATTTGTATTCGTCTCAGTTCCCCGTCAATATAAGCTTTATAAGAAAATGGAGGTGTTTTACCAGTTTTCAGGACTTCTTGCTCCTTTTTTAACAGGAATTGCAACGCCTCTTTGGGCAGAGGGAGTTTATTGATATTTACTTTAGGGAATTCCTCCGCATTTGTATTTTCAGAAAAAATTAGGCGGTCATTTCCTACGATATAACCATTATTTTCGTTTGTTGCAAAAAGTATTGGTTCGGAACGTATTGTTGTATTTTTCAATCCAAGGAATCTCTTTGCAATGCCTCTTTCTATAACTAAATGTTTTCGGGGGTCAGGTGTGAATTCCATTGTTAATTTTTGATGAAGTGTAGGGGAGTTCTCTCTGCAATCAATAAATTCAGCTGTTATCATTTGATTTTCGTTTCCGATAAAAGTGAATCTGTCAATTTGTCCAATATGCAAATAAAAGTTTTTATAATGGGTATCATCCTCAAAAAAGAATACATCAGTAACAATCGGCCCCTCATTTGCCACCAAAGTATAACTGCGGATTCCAGTTCCTACATAATAATTTTTTTTCCAATACAGTCCCTGTATATTAGTTTTTTCGATTGTATTCATGCTACACCTCACTTCTTTTTTTAGGTTTTAAATTTACATAGCGCATTTCGCCATCTAATTGAATTTGAAATCTATGAGGGAATTCTTGGAGATCTTTCATATTGTGTTGTTGAACTTTAAGAGCGAATTCATAGGCTTGTTTTGGGATAGGATATTTGTTCACTTCTAAAATGGGGAAATTTTCAATGCTTTCATTTCTATCTACATTGACGACGTCATTTGCCATATTATAATGAATGTTTCCAGTTGAGAGATACCAAATAGGCTCGTCTCTAGTTAAGACATTTTCCAGTCCATCAAAAGTGTGTGCAATGCCTCTGTCAATATAAAGCATTTTTTTAGGATCTGGATAATATTCAAGTACTACTTTTTTATGAAGTGTTGGTGAGTCCTTTCTGCAATCAACAAAATGACCGATGATTTTTTGTGTTCTGTCACCAAAAAAAGTTAATCTATCTACCTGGGCTATGTGAATGCCGTAATGTTGATAGGAGAATTGATTACTATGAGTAACCATATCAGAAATCCCGGGCCCATCGCTTGCTATTACGTGAGAGTATTTTTCATCAGGAGAACAAGTATATAGATTCTTTTGGAAAAACAATCCTTCAATTTCGGTTTTCTCGATCTCTTCCTCTTTCATTAGTATCCTTCCTCTCATTTGATTTAAATACTGATTATTTTGAATAAACTAATAATAACCAATTTTTAGAATGTTGTAAACATATTTTGTAATAATTGGATTTTTTTATTTTTGGTCTGTGACTCAAGTGGTCATATCATGTTTGGAAATATAGGGAAGACCTTGTTTACATTTAATAAAAATAAGGAAATAATCTATTAAAAATAAAGGAGATTAGACTTTATGCCGAATGACTGGTGGAAAGACGCCGTTGTCTACCAAATCTACCCGCGGAGCTTTCAAGACACGAATGGTGACGGCATAGGTGACTTGCGGGGAATTATCGCGCGTCTCGATTATATAAAAGAGCTTGGCGCCGATGTGATATGGATCTGCCCGATTTACCCGTCGCCAAACGTTGACAACGGCTACGATGTGACAGATCACCAAGCGATTATGGAATCATACGGAACGATGGAGGATTTTCACGATCTGCTTGCGGAATGCCGCAGCCGAGGATTAAAGCTTGTGATGGACTTCGTCTTAAATCATACATCCACAGAGCATCCTTGGTTCAAAGAGGCGGAAATGAATCCCGACAGCAAATACCGCGATTATTATATTTGGCGGCCGGGCACCGCGGACGGCCCGCCGACCGATTGGGTGTCGGCTTACGGACAATCCGTCTGGCAGTACGAAGAACATACGGGCGAATATTATCTGCATATGAACGCCGTCAAACAAGCCGATCTGAATTGGGAAAATCCCGAAATGCGGCAATCCGTGTACGAGATGATGAGATTCTGGCTCGATAAAGGCGTGGACGGCTTGCGTATAGACCAGCTCCATTTTCTGTCCAAAAAAGAATACTTGCCGCCGTATGAAGATTATATCGCTCGCCGGGCCGATCCGAAGCCTTTCCGGCCAAACGGAGCACGGATACATGATTACTTAAAAGAAATGACGAAAGAGGTATTTTCCAAATATGACGTGATGTCGGTCGGCGAGGCCGGATCAGTGACGCCTGAGGAGGGGCTAGTTTATACGGGAAGCGATGAGCATGAGCTGAATATGATTTTTCATTTTCAGCATATGGAGCTTGACCAGAAGCCGGGCCAAGAGCATTGGGATGTAAAGCCGCTTGAGCTGACCGATTTGAAGAAAGTGCTCACAGACTGGCAGAAAACACTTGAACATCAGGGCTGGAATACGCTGTATTGGTGCAATCATGACCAGCCCCGGATCGTATCCCGCTTCGGAGACGAAGGCAAATACCGAAAGGCATCAGCCAAAATGCTTGCCGCCCTGCTTTATTTCATGAAAGGCACGCCGTACATTTATCAGGGAGAAGAACTCGGCATGACAAACGCCCCGTTTGACAGGATTGAGGATTATCAGGATATTCAGACCGTCAATATGTATCACAAAAGGGTATTTGAAAAGGGCTGTGACAGAGAAGAAGTCATGGCGTCCATTATGGCGAAAAGCCGTGACCATGCCCGTACACCGATGCAGTGGGACGGCAGCAAGAATGCCGGGTTTACAAAGGGAGAACCGTGGCTGAAGGTCAATCCCAATTACAAAACCGTCAATGCAGCCGAGGCTCAGGATGATCCCGATTCTGTATTGAACTTTTACAAAAAACTGATCCGCCTGCGAAAACAGTATGCTGATGTCATAAAAGGCAGCTACACGCTGCTGCTTCCTGATGACCCGCAGCTGTTTGTGTATGAAAGACAGGCAAACGGACAAAAACTCATCTCCATCAGCAACGTATCGAAAGAAGAAGCCGTTTTTTATTGGCCGGATGGCTCCAAACCTGAAAGCGCCGAGCTTCTTCTCAGCAACTATGAAAATGGCGGCGGCGCGGAATCCCGCATCACATTCCGCCCTTATGAAACAAGAGTCTATCTGCTGGCCTGCTAAGAGTTAGACCCCCCTGTCCTTACCTGACGGGGGCTTTATAGGTAAATCGAATATCAATTTAGAAAAAATATCTTGCAAAACGTAATTACTTCGTTTTATTATGGTAAAGGTAACAAATGAGCGAGAAAGTACGATTCGGAAATCGTCATCATTCTGATTTGCAGAACAGGGGGAAACGGCTTGTTTAAAAAATGGAGCGGAATCATCGTCATTGCGGCATGCTTTTTAATCGCGGCGGGCTGCGGCAATTCATCTTCAAAAGGTTCGTCAGGTTCTTCGAAAAACGGCAAACTGCACGTCGTGACGACCTTTTATCCTATGTACGAATTCACAAAACAAATTGTAAAAGACAAAGGCGATGTAGACATTCTCATCCCGTCTTCGGTCGAACCCCATGATTGGGAGCCGACGCCGAAGGATATCGCCGGCATTCAAAACGCCGATCTTTTCGTATACAACAGCGAATATATGGAGACATGGGTTCCGTCAGCGGAAAAAAGCATGAGTTCTAATCATGCGAAGTTTGTAAAGGCGTCAAAAGGAATTGACCTGCTCAAAGGCTCGGATGAAGAGGAAGAAGAGCATGAACACGGCGGTCATGACCGCAGCATGGACCCTCACGTCTGGCTGAGCCCGGTTCTTGCGCAAAAAGAGGTCAAAACCATTACGGAGCAGATCGTAAAACAGGACCCGAAGAATAAGGCATACTATGAGAAAAATAGTAAAGAATATATTGCAAAACTGAAGGATCTTGATAAACTATACCGTACAACATTAAATAAAGCGGCGAAAAAAGAATTGATCACACAGCATGCGGCGTTCAGCTATCTCGCTAAAGAGTACGGCTTGAAACAGGTCGCGATTGCAGGCCTTTCTCCTGAAGAAGAGCCGAGTGCGGCCAAACTGGCAGATCTCAAAACGTTTGCCAAACAGCATGATGTGAAGATCATCTACTTTGAAGAAGTCGCATCGCCTAAAGTTGCAGATACACTTGCCGGTGAAATCGGCGCGAAAACGGAAGTGCTCAATACACTGGAAGGTTTAAGCCAAAAAGAACGGGATAAAGGCATCGGATATATCGACATTATGGAGAAAAACCTCGATGCACTGAAAGATTCGCTATTGGTTAAATAACATAGTGTGCGCCGCAGGGTGCACACTATTTCTATGCGGGAAAGGAAGGTCAGCATGAATCTCGTTACATTAAAAGATATCGTTTTTGGTTATTCGCATACACCGGTGCTTGACGGCGTGTCGCTGGAAATCAAAAGCGGCGAATTCGTCGGCATTACAGGGCCGAACGGCGCGTCAAAATCGACGCTCATGAAAGTCATGCTCGGCATGCTCAGACCTTGGGAAGGAACGGCCGAGATCAGTAAAAAAAACGCAGCCGGAAACCGCCTGACAATCGGCTATGTTCCGCAGCAGATTTCTTCATTTAACGCGGGGTTCCCGAGCACGGTTCTTGAGCTTGTGCAATCCGGCCGTTATACGAAGGGAAAATGGTTTAAACGATTGAACGAAACGGATCATCACGAAGTAGAAAACGCGCTGAAGATGGTGGAGATGTGGGATTTCCGCAATCGGAAAATCGGCGACTTATCCGGCGGACAGAAGCAGAAAATCTGCATTGCGAGAATGCTTGCGAGCAATCCGGATCTGCTGATGCTTGATGAGCCTACAACAGCGGTTGACTATGAAAGCAGACAGGGCTTCTACGAATTTATGCACCATCAGGTGAAAAATCACAACCGCACCGTCGTCATGGTGACACACGAACAAAACGAAGTACAGCAGTATTTGGATAAAGTCATACGGCTTGAGAGGGGGGAAAAAGGCGGATGGAAATGTTTGACTTGGAATTCATGCGACGAGCTTTTCTAGCGGGAAGCATGATCGGAATTATGGCGCCGATATTAGGCGTATATCTCGTGCTGAGAAGACAGGCGCTGATGGCGGATACGCTGTCTCATATTTCATTGTCGGGCGTCGCCATCGGTTTTTTTCTCAGTACCAATATTACGGCGGCGAGCATCGTTGTCGTCACGATCGGGGCCATCGGCATCGAATACATGCGGCGGGCATACCGTACATATTCAGAGGTTTCTATCGCAATCTTAATGGCGGCCGGGCTGTCGTTTGCGATGTTTCTGATCAGCCTGTCAAAAGGCGGCGCGTCGATGAGCATTGATCAATATTTATTTGGATCGCTTGTGACGGTCAGCCAGCAGCAAGTCTATATTATCGGCGGAATTACCCTGCTGATCCTGCTTTATTTCATTATTTTAAACAGGCCGCTCTATCTGCTTACCTTTGATGAAGCGACGGCGAAGACATCCGGCATTAACACCAATCTTCTGTCAATGTCTTTCAGCATCGTGACGGGGCTTGCGATTTCGGTCATTATTCCGATTATCGGCGTGCTGCTTGTTTCCGCGCTCCTCGTATTGCCCGCGGCTTTTGCGATTCGTATCGCCAAAGGATTTAAATGGGTGTTTACGGCCGCCATTGCCATATCTCTGTTCAGTGTGTTCACGGGGCTGACGTCTTCATACCAGCTCGGAACGCCTCCGGGGCCGTCAATCACTTTACTGTTAATCATTCTGCTTCTGCTCGGCTTTACGCTGCAGGGGATTTGGAATGCGTTTAAAAAAGGAAAAGAACGAAAAAACCGCCGTTAAGCGGTGCAGCAGGCTCATCTGCTGCTCCGTTTGACGGCTTTTTTTACAGAAATAAATCAGCGAGACGTTCATATGACTCTTTTTTGGCTTCGAAATCAAAGACGTTGCACAGCACCATCATCTCTTTTGTCTGATAACGTTCGGAAAGTTCAAGCAGACGGCGTTTGACTGCGGCGGGAGAGCCGATCACCATCCGCTTCCTGTTTTCTTCAATCTGTTTACGGTCCTCCGGCGAATACAGGTAAGCCTTTGCTTCTTCCACACTCGGCACGCGGCTGTCGGCACCTTTCCCGACACGAAGCAGCCATAAATCCTGGCTTAACGCGAGTTCTTCCGCTTTCTCATCCGTAGCCGCGCATATGACGAAAATGGCACAGAGCGAGGCGGGAGCGGAGAAATGGGCGGAGGCCCGGAAATGGTCCCGATAGATCTGAAAAGCTTTTTCCCCGCGTTCCGGATTAATGAAATGGCCGAAGACATAGCCCGCACCCTGAAGAGCGGCGCGCCTGGCGCTGTTTTCCCCGAGGCCGAGCACCCAAAGCTGCGGGGCTGTTTCAATCAAAGGCGCTGTTTTTATTCCTGCATAAGCATGGTCCGAGGGAACGGAATCTGTCAAAAAGGATGACAAATCCTGAAGCTGCCTGTTGAACTCGGTCATGCTTTTCTTTACCCCGTCTGTGAGGGCGAGCCGGATTTTCGTCGTGCCGCCCGGTGAGCGTCCGACCCCAAGATCAATCCGGTTCGGATGGAGCGCCTCAAGCTGGCGGAATGTTTCCGCGACTTTATAGGGACTGTACTGCGGCAGCAGAACGCCGCCTGAGCCGACCCGGATAGTCGTTGTGGCTGCGGCGGTATGAGCGATCATAATTTCCGGCGAAACGCTTGCGAGCCCTCTTGTGCCGTGATGCTCGGCAAACCAGTACCGCTTATAGCCCCATCCTTCGCTGAGGCGGGCGAGCTCCGCGGAATGGCGGAGCGTCTCGTGCGGCCCTTTTCCTTTGGATACTGGCGCCTGATCAAGTATGCTTAAATCAATCACTCGTCTGCCCCTTTCCTGACATGTTTTGATACAAGGATAGGAAAAATGTTCAGTCCCCGTCAATTTCTTTGTTTTTTCTATTCTCTCCGGAACGAAGGAGAATATAGGAAGTGATTTTTCGCCGATTTTCGTCAAAAATTCTTATGTTTTATGAAACTTTGATATAATAAAAGACGTATATCTTAATAAATACCGGGATTCATGTCCCGACATTTTGTGAAAATGCGCACTTGCGGCGTGCTTAGCGGCACCCTTACAGAATAGGAGTGAATCATATGGCGATCTCTTTACAAAAAGGCCAGCGGATTGATTTAACAAAAGGAAAAGCCGGCCTGTCAAAACTGCTGGTCGGACTCGGCTGGGACCCTGTATCATCCGGAGGCTTTTTCGGAAAACTGTTCGGCGGAGGCGGTGCTAATATCGACTGTGACGCTTCCGTACTGATGCTTGAAAATGATAAAATGACAGACAGTAAAAACGTCATCTATTTCGGCAATCTGAAAAGCCGATGCGGCGGTGTCGTACACACGGGTGACAACCTGACGGGAGAAGGCGACGGCGATGATGAACAAATTCTCATCGATTTGGCGAAAGTGCCCGCTCAGATTAATAAACTTGTGTTTGTCGTCAATATTTACGACTGCGTCAGACGAAAACAGGACTTCGGCATGATTCAAAACGCGTTCATCCGCGTCGTTGATCAGGCTAACCGAGAAGAACTGGTGACTTACAATTTAAGAGATAACTATTCAGGCAGAACGAGCCTGATCGCGGCTGAAATCTACCGCGAGGACGGCGAGTGGAAATTCGCTGCGGTAGGTGAAGGCACAAACGATACGAAAATCGGCGATATCGTTAACCGATACGCCTAAACGAAAAAAAGGAGAGTGCACACATGGCAATTTCATTGGCAAAAGGACAAAAAGTAGATTTGACTAAAACAAATCCGGGGCTTACTAAAGTCGTTGTCGGCCTTGGCTGGGATACAAACAAATACGACGGCGGACATGATTTTGATTTAGATTCCAGCGTCTTTCTATTAAATGAAGCAGGAAGATGCGCGTCGCCCGATGATTTCATTTTCTACAATCAGCTTGAAGGCGGAAACGGCTCTGTCGCACATTCAGGCGACAACCTGACAGGCCAGGGCGAGGGCGATGATGAAAGCGTAAGAGTCAACCTGAGCGCAGTGCCTGCCGCTATTGACAAAATTTCATTCGTCATCACGATTCATGAAGCGGAAGCGCGCGGCCAAAACTTCGGACAAGTTTCCAACGCGTTTGTGCGCATTGTCAATGAAGAAACAAATGAAGAGCTGATCCGCTATGATCTGGCTGAAGATTTCTCAATTGAAACAGCCATTATCGCAGGGGAGCTTTACAGACATAACGGCGAATGGAAATTTTCCGCGATCGGATCAGGCTATCAAGGCGGACTGGCCCGTATTGCGACAGATTACGGTCTGCAAATCGGCTGAACCATATCAAACACAGAAGGGAGAGACGGCACATGGCTATTCAATTGGCGAAAGGACAGCGTGTTGATCTGACAAAAACGAACCCCGGCCTTACAAAAGCGGTGATCGGCTTAGGCTGGGATACGAACAAGTACTCCGGAGGGCATGACTTTGACCTTGACGCGTCGGCTTTTCTGGTCGATGCCCATGACAACTGTGTAAATGATCTTGATTTTGTTTTCTACAATAACCTGGAACACCCGAGCGGCGGCGTCATCCATACGGGAGACAACCGGACGGGCGAGGGCGAGGGAGACGATGAACAAATTATCGTCGACTTCTCAAAAATACCCGCAAATATTGAAAAGATCGGTATTACCGTCACGATTCATGATGCGGAAGCGCGCGGCCAAAATTTCGGACAAGTTTCCAACGCGTTCGTGCGCGTCGTCGATGAAAACAGCCAGAATGAACTGCTTCGTTTCGATTTAGGGGAAGACTTCTCGATTGAAACGGCGGTTGTCGTTTGTGAGCTTTACCGCCATGGGGCTGAGTGGAAATTTAACGCCATCGGCAGCGGGTTTTCCGGCGGTCTGGCATCACTTTGCCGGAATTACGGCTTGCAGGTGTAAGCAGGAAATTACCGTTTTACTAAATAGGAGGAAAAAACTTGGATTTTCTACATCATATTATGTCGACCTACGCTTCCTTTTTTGATTGGAAAATGTGGGGTGAGGTGCTGACTGACCCTGTATCATGGGGGCTGATCGGTTCTCTGGTTCTGCTGGAAGGGCTGCTGTCGGCCGACAATGCATTAGTGCTTGCGGTTATGGTAAGGCATCTGCCGGAAAAACAGCGGAAGAAAGCATTAACGTACGGATTGTTCGGAGCATATATTTTCCGTTTTATCTTTATCGGAATCGGAATGCTGCTCATTAAGTTCTGGTGGATCAAAGTGCTTGGCGCGCTGTACCTGGCTTGGCTCGTCATTAAGCATTTCTGGATCGGAGAAGGTGATGACGATACGGAAGGCATGAAGAAAAATTCATGGATGGTCCGGACGTTCGGGATTTTCTGGGCCACTGTCGTTTCAGTGGAACTGATGGACCTTGCTTTCTCTGTGGACAGCATTTTGGCCGCGTTTGCGGTATCTGAAAAAGTGTGGGTGCTTTTGATCGGCGGTATGCTCGGTATTCTCATGATGCGTACAGTCGCAAAAGTATTCCTTGTTTTAATTGATAAAATTCCTGAGCTTGAAAACACAGCTTTCGTGCTGATCGGGATTATCGCCGTGAAAATGGCGGCGAGCGCTTTTGATTATGAAATGCCGCACGTGGTGTTCTTCGGAATCATCATCGCTGCGTTTGTGGTGACGTTTATCATCCACTATTTCAACAAACAAAAGCAGGTTCAGGAGCAGACGGCTGCATCTAAAGAAGAATAAAACCAAAAAAGGAGGGAGAGTTGATTTCCTTCCTTTTTTGTACCGATTATCATGAAGAGAAAGGAGGAAGATCATGAGGCAGGAAGAATTGGTGATCCGAAAAGCCGAGCCGGAAAACGATGACTGGGAAACGTTTTTGATGCAGCCGCTTCCGGAACGCCCCGGTTACGAGCGGCAAAACGGGCTGGCGTTTACCCGTCTAGCCGTCCGGATTCTAGGCACTCCTTATGATGAGACGGAGTACTACAATAAGCTTTTCGAGCTGTCTTCTCATGAAAACATTCATGTGTTGAGCGAGACACTGGATAAGACCATCGCGCCGGAAACGTTTCAGGCGCTGCAGCACATTCATTCGGTCAATCAAAAGGAAAAAGGCCTTTCTGTTTCCAGATTTGTCGCGTTTCTCGACGGGGGCAGGCTGCTTGCCAAACATGCTGATCCGCATATGCACCGCCGGCTGAGAACCGCATTTATGACGCTTTTGGAAACTTTTGCGGACCGGCATGAAAACGGGCTGAATCATCCCGATTTCAGGCGGGTGCTTTTAGATGTGTCAAAGTTTTCGCTGAACCACCTGAATCCATGGCTCGAACAAGCCGATATAGAGCGTGAGATGCCGAAGGTGGTGTGGTATGGAGACGCGACCAAAAGCCAGCTCTATTTTCTCTATTATCTCATGCTGATCGGCTGTGATGTCTTATTGTTTCATCCGTCAGCGGAAGATCCGTTCAGCATGATTGATCCGGATGAGGAGCTCAGCTTTGTGATAAAGCTTCCCGCAACAGGCGGCCTTGAGCCTTTTCCGAAAGAAAAGCCGGACAGAACGTCCACGACGGCCTACCGGTCAACGAAAGAAATTGAGCATGTGCTGAACCATGAGGAATCCATGATGTATAAGCCTTGGCAGTTCAGGGAGCATACCCCGCAGTCCGTAACCTTAAAAACGACGTATGATGAGTTATTTCTCATTGCGAAGGAGCGGGCATTTATCCGGCCGCAATTTAAAGCGGACAGGGAGCGGGTGGCCGTTCCGAACCTTTTTGCGAAGGTGATGGGGGTTTCCAAAGATACGAAGGAATACTGGAACAGACTCCATACCGCCGCGGACTATCAGGAGACACACATGATCCGCAGTTTTCCGTTTACGGAAGAGCTGAAAGCCAACTACCAGTATCACTACAGTCAGGTTTTGAACGAAGAAGGAGCGATTGACGCGGACAGGCTGAAAAGGAGCAACATCTGGCAGTACAAGCATCTGCCTTCAGGTGTGCAGAGCGCGATCGCCAATGTGATTTCTGACATGTGCAGAAACCCCGGACTGAAGGCTTTGCCCGGGGAGCAGGCAAGGGATGCTGCTATCTATTTGTTCCGCCAGGCGACGAACCTGCCCGCCTCGCTGCTGCAATTGATTCAGACATTTGATTACGCCCAAACCGTTCCGAAACTCGTTTTATATCATACCGAACAAAATGGCGAACTCACACGTTCGGACGCAGCCGCTCTTTTGTTTTTAAATAAATTCGGCGTTGATATCATCTTGTATAATCCGCCGGGGCATCAAGACATTGAGCATTATATAGAAGAAAGCCAATTCGATGTCCATTGGCTGGAGGACATGGTGTTTCGGCAGGAATATAAAGAGCCGTCACTCGTAAGAAAGCTGTTTAGAACCATTACGCAAAAGCAGGGAGAGTAAATAAACATGACAGAAAATCAAAATCCGCTTGTTCTTGATAAAAATGAAGAGATTTCTGAACAAAAAGCAGATGACATCAGAGTGCAGCTGCGCCAAGACCCTGAGGTGCAGCGCATTGCGCAGCAGATTGACGTGAAAAACCAAATGGAGCTGCTGGAGTACGGAAAAGAACCGGCAGTTGAGATCTCGAAGTTTTCCGACCGCATCTTAAATATGATGAAAACAACAAGTGTCACAGATTCAGGCACAATGCTGACGCAGCTCGGAAAAATCATGGACCGTTTCGACAAAAATGATTTCGATGAACCAAAAGGTTTTCTCGCTAAAATGTTCAAACGCGGCAACAGCATGATTGAAAAGATTTTTCAGAAGTACCGCACCCTGGGCGGAGAAATTGAAAAAATCCATGTTGAAATTTCGAAATACAAAGATGAAATGGCAAAGACGAACCATACACTTGAAGAGATGTACGAAAACAACATTAACTACTACATGGAGCTTGAAAAATATGTCGTTGCCGGGCAGATGAAGCTTGAGGAAATGCAGGCGCTCATTCCTTCTTATGAAGAAAAAGCGGCCGGCGGGAACCAGCTTGCGCAAATGCAGCTCGATACGCTGCGCGACGGGCTTCAAGCGCTTGAGGAACGTGTGTATGATTTAGATATGGCGCGGATGGTGGCGCTGCAAACGGCACCGCAGATCCGCCTCCTTCAGCGCGGGAATACGAAGCTCATCGGGAAAATCAATTCCGCATTCGTCATTACGATTCCGATTTTCAAAAACGGCATCATTCAGGCTGTCACCGTCAAACGCCAAAAGCTTGTGGCTGATTCCATGAGCGAACTGGACCGACGCACGAATGAAATGCTGAAGCGCAACGCTGAAAATATTTCAAACCAAAGCGTGGAGATCGCCCGTATGGCAGGCCGTCCGAGCATTGACATTGAGACGATCGAAACGTCTTGGAATACGATTGTCAGCGGTATGCAGGAAACAAAACAGATCGAGGAAGAGAACAGACGTATCAGAGAAGACGGAGCGAAACGGATTCAACAGCTCCAGGATAATATTAAAAACGCAGTCTTAAAGAATTAATCTGCACCCCGCTTGCTTACGGTAAGCGGGATTTTTTTGTGAAAAAGATAATGACAATGTGTAAAGACAGATGTAAACTTATACGGTAATCATTTTCGATTTGAGGTGCTGCTTATGAACAAACAACCTGCCGTTACTCCGCGCAAACTTCTGGCCATCGCCGGAATGGGCTGGCTGTTTGATGCAATGGATGTCGGAATTTTATCGTTTATTATCGCCGCGCTTCACGCTGATTGGAATTTAACGCCTGATCAAATGAAATGGATCGGAAGCGTCAATTCCATCGGTATGGCAGCGGGCGCCTTTGTATTCGGAATGCTGGCTGACAGGATCGGCCGGAAAAAAGTGTTTATGATCACGCTGTTGCTCTTTTCTGTCGGAAGCGGCATATCCGCTTTCGCAACGGGATTGACGGTTTTTCTCATATTGCGTTTTCTGATCGGAATGGGGCTTGGCGGGGAGCTGCCTGTCGCCTCGACACTCGTGTCAGAAGCGTCTGCCCCTGAAAAGCGGGGGAGGATCATCGTGCTGCTTGAGAGCTTTTGGGCGGCGGGCTGGCTTCTTGCGGCGGTTATTTCTTACTTTGTCATACCGGCATTCGGGTGGCAGGCCGCGCTGCTCTTAACGGCGCTGGCGGCGTTTTATGCGCTGTATTTGCGGAGAAGCCTTCCGGAATCACTGGCGCATCAGGCTTTATCGCAGAAAAAAAGTATACGCGGCCAGGCGGGAAGTGTCTGGGCGAAACCGTATATCCGGCCGACGGTGCTGCTGTCGATCGTTTGGTTCTGCGTCGTCTTTTCCTATTACGGCATGTTTTTGTGGTTGCCGAGCGTGATGCTGATGAAAGGCTTCAGCATGATTGAGAGCTTTGAATACGTGCTGCTGATGACACTTGCCCAGCTTCCCGGATATTTTTCAGCGGCGTGGCTGATCGAAAAAGCGGGGCGGAAGACCATCTTAGTCATCTATTTGCTCGGAACGGCGGGCAGCGCTTATTTCTTCGGTGCCGCAGATTCATTGGGTATGTTATTGGCGGCCGGCATGCTGCTGTCCTTCTTCAATCTGGGCGCGTGGGGCGTGCTTTACGCCTATACACCGGAGCAGTATCCTGCGGCGATCCGTGCGACCGGCTCCGGGACAACGGCGGCCGTCGGCAGAATCGGCGGTATTTTCGGCCCGCTTCTCGTCGGATCGCTTGCAGCCCGGAACGTTTCGTTTACAGCTATTTTTACCGTCTTTTGTGCGGCCATTCTGATTGCCGTCATCACCATTCTTATTCTCGGTAAAGAAACGAAACAGACAGAGCTTGCAGAATGAGCACCCTTTTGGGGTGCTTTTTTTTTGGAGACCTATATTTTTCCTTGATATTCCTTATTTTTAGGAGGAGGAAACTCCTTTAACTAGGACAATGTCTCAAAGAAATTCTTGTAATTGTAAAAAAAGGATAGGAAATCAGTTTGCAGCAGATTCGATGGAAACGTTCTCAAGCCTGATAAAAGCCCGGTTTCCTTTGTAATTTATCCTCATTAAGGAGGATTAGAGAGTATTTAGAAGCATACCAGAGGAAAATCAGACACATGGATGTTTTTAAAGTAATGATACAAAATAACAGGGATT
This sequence comes from Bacillus sp. 01N42_2, assembly GCF_056399565.1. Taxonomy (NCBI): domain Bacteria; kingdom Bacillati; phylum Bacillota; class Bacilli; order Caryophanales; family Bacillaceae; genus Bacillus; species Bacillus sp. 01N42_2. The sequence continues at coordinate 123,915 of NZ_JBFTRO010000008.1, forward strand.
ATGATGTTTGTTTGACTTATTACAAACGTGTTACGGTATTAAGGATTGCTTATTATGGAGGGAAAATATGAGTGTAGATGAGAAACCAATTAAGATAAAAGTCGAAAATGTATCCAAAGTTTTCGGAAAACAGACAAAAAAAGCCATTCAGATGCTGTCCAGCGGAAAAAACAAAAAAGAGATCCTGAAAGCGACCGGATCAACCGTTGGTGTCAATCAAGCAAACTTTGATGTTTATGATGGGGAGATATTTGTCATCATGGGTCTATCGGGGAGCGGTAAATCAACTTTAGTTCGGCTGTTAAACCGGCTTATTGAACCGACTGCCGGGAATATCTATATTGATGGTGACATGATAACAAATATGTCAAAAGACCAGCTCCGGGAAGTGCGCCGGAAAAAAATCAGCATGGTCTTTCAAAAATTTGCGCTGTTTCCGCACAGAACGATTCTTGAAAATACGGAATACGGTTTGGAGCTTCAAGGCGTTGACAAAAAAGAGCGTGAGCAAAAAGCGCTTGATTCGCTTAAGCTTGTCGGTCTTGAAGGCTTTGAACACCAATTCCCCGATCAGCTCAGCGGAGGAATGCAGCAGCGTGTCGGCCTTGCCCGCGCATTAACGAATGATCCTGACATTCTTCTGATGGATGAAGCTTTCAGTGCGCTTGATCCGCTGATCCGTAAAGATATGCAGGATGAGCTTTTAGACCTTCATGACTCTGTCGGCAAAACGATCATCTTCATCACGCATGACCTTGATGAAGCATTGCGCATCGGCGACAGAATCGTGCTGATGAAAGACGGTAATATCGTTCAGATCGGGACACCTGAAGAAATTCTGATGAGCCCGTCCAATGAATACGTTGAAAAATTCGTTGAAGATGTAGATTTATCAAAAGTTCTGACAGCGGGCCATATCATGAAGCGCGCTGAAACTGTGCGGATTGACAAAGGGCCTCGTGTAGCGCTGCAGCTCATGAAGAATCTCGGTATTTCTTCCATTTACGCCGTTGATAAACAGAAACAGCTTCTCGGCGTCATTCATGCGGCGGATGCGAAAAAAGCGGTGGAATCCGACTTATCGCTTCAGGATATTTTAAATACTGAATTTACGACTGTGCACGAAAGCACCTACTTGACGGAAATTTTCGATGTCGTGTCTGATGCGAATATTCCGATCGCCGTCACGGACGATAAGGACCGCATGAAAGGCATTGTCGTAAAAGGTGCATTAATCGGCGCGCTTTCAGGTAATAACGATTATATAAATGTTGAAGATTCTGCTGAACAAGCTCAGGATTCTTCTGTTCAGGGGGTGAAGTAAATGGACAGATTGCCTAGAATTCCGTTAGCAGATATCGTTGACCGGTTTGTTGACTGGCTTACCATGACGTTCGGAGGTTTCTTTGACGGAATCTCAAATGGTTTGGCCGCTTTCGTAAACGCGATTGTGAGCGGTTTGGGTTTCATCCCGTCTATTTTATTGACTGTTATTTTTGCAGCTCTCGCTTGGTGGATCAGTACGAGAGGAATTGCACTCTTTACGTTAATCGGATTCCTTGTTATTGATTATTTGGGTTATTGGTCGCCGATGCTGCAAACGCTGGCGCTTGTCGTTACATCTGTTTTGATTTCCATTATTATCGGGGTTCCGATCGGCATATGGGCGTCTCAGAAAGAAACGGTCCGCCGCATTGTCACACCGATTCTGGATTTAATGCAGACCATGCCGGCTTTCGTATACCTGCTGCCTGCCATTTTCTTCTTTAATATCGGGGTTGTGCCAGGCGTTGTGGCATCTGTTATTTTCGCGATGCCTCCGACGATCCGCATGACGGTTCTCGGTATTAAACAAGTTCCGGCTGATCTGATTGAAGCGACGGAAGCATTCGGTTCAACGACGTCTCAGCGTCTGTTCAAGGTTCAGCTTCCGCTTGCCACCAAAACCATTCTTGCCGGTATTAACCAAAGCATCATGCTTGCTTTGTCAATGGTCGTTATCGCGGCCATGGTCGGAGCGCCGGGTCTCGGTTCTGAAGTATACAGCGCCGTGACACAATTGAAAACCGGTGTCGGAGTGGAAGCGGGTATCGCGATCGTCATCGTAGCGATTACACTCGACCGTATCACGCAAAACATTAAAGTGAAGAAAAAGAGCAGGGGGAATGCCTGATGCTTAAGAAAATCATCGGTGTCGGCGTTACCGCTGCGCTGGCTCTTTCTTTGGCTGCCTGCGGTTCGCAGACTGATGGTCAGGCAACGGCTGCGGATCAGGTGAACAAAACCATTATCGGTATTGATCCGGGCTCGGGAATCATGGCCCTGACGGATGAGGCCGTGAAGGATTACGGATTGAAAGACTGGAATGTCGTCACAGCATCAAGTGCCGCCATGACGGCGACATTGAAAAAATCATATGACCGGAAAAAGCCGATCATCGTAACGGGCTGGACGCCGCACTGGATGTTCTCCAGATATAAGCTGAAGTTCCTTGATGATCCGAAAAAGACGTACGGAACTGCCGAGCAGATTCATACGATTACAAGAACCGGCTTCAGTAAGGAACAGCCTAACGCGGCCAAGGTTCTCAGCCAGTTCAACTGGACGCAGGACGATATGGGAGAAGTCATGATTGCCGTTGAAGAAGGCGAAAAGCCGGCCAAAGCCGCTGCTGAATATGTGAAAAAACATAAAGATCAAGTAGCTCAATGGACAAAAGGCGCTCATAAAGTAAAAGGTGATAAAATCAACCTGGCTTATGTGGCGTGGGACAGTGAAATCGCAAGTACGAACGTGATCGGAAAAGTATTTCAAGACCTCGGCTATGACGTGAAGCTGACGCAAGTGGAGGCAGGCCCGATGTGGACTGCGATTGCGACAGGCAGCGCGGATGCGTCACTGTCTGCTTGGCTTCCGAACACTCATAAAGCATATGCGTCTAAATATAAAGGCAAATATGAAGATGTGGGAACGAGTCTGACAGGCGTCAAGATGGGTCTGGTCGTTCCTCAGTATATGAAAAACGTCAATTCAATTGAAGATTTGAAGAAATAACGAAGAAAAGCAGCCCTGTAACGGGCTGCTTTTTTTATGCTTCAAACGATGCGAGGACGGCGGCTGTTAATATCTCAACACCTGTAAAGATGGCGCTTCGATCAAATGTCATATGAGGATGGTGAAGCCCCGGCTGAAGCCCGCACCCAAGGCCGAGCATCGTCGTTTTCAAGTTCGGCACCTTCAGTCCGTAGAAATGAAAATCCTCTCCTCCGGTTGTCACGAGAGGCTCATCCACATGTTCTTCTCCGAGAATGCTGCTTATCGCAAACGCCATGATGGCTTCCGCTTCTTTGTTTCGCTCGGCTGCCGGGAGGCTGTGTTCTTTTTGCAGTTCGATTTTTGCGCCGAATGCGGCAGCCGCCGCCTCGCAGGCTCTTTCGGTTTCGGCAGTTAATTTCTCCATGGCGGCATTGGTTTGCGCGCGGAGATCAAGGCTGAAGGAGGCTTTTCCCGGGATGATATTGGAACTCTCTCCGCCTGCTTGAAGCTTTGTCATCTTCACCGAATGCGGAATGCCGGGATCGAGATGAATGAAGCTGAGTTTCTGCACGAGAAGGGCGGCGATTTCAATACTGTTAAGCCCGAGATGCGGTCTCGCGCCGTGGGCTTCTTCTCCGATAATCAGGCCTTCAATATGCTGGCTTGAGCCATGCAGAATGGAGGGGGCGCATCGGCCGTTTGCCGTTTCCTGTACGGGGCGTACGTGCACACCGTATAAGTAGTCAACATCATCAAGCACGCCTTTTTCAATCATTTTCAGCGCCCCGCCGCCTTTTTCTTCTGCCGGCTGAAAAATAAAGCGGATGGTTCCCTTCGGAAGCTTCAGCTGACTCTTTAAAAGCATCATCGTGCCGAGCGCCATCGTCATATGTGAATCATGTCCGCATGAATGGTTGGCCTGAAAAACACCGTCCACTTCCTGCCACAGCGCGTCAATATCCGCCCGGACAGCAACAACGGGGGAGCCTTCTCCGATTTCGCCGACAACTCCGGTACAATCATCAAATGTGCGGGTCCGGCAGCCGGCCGCTTTCAGTTTTTCAGCCAGATATTCAGTCGTTTGATATTCTTTCCAGCTTACTTCGGGATGGGCGTGCAGGTGGTTAAAAATATCCATAATGACTTGTTTGTCATGCTCTGTGAGTCTGTTCATGCCGTAAGTCCTCCTTCAAAAGCTGTCTGTTTTTTATTTTTGATATTGAAAACAGGCAATCGGTCTGTATATAATATAGCACATATCTGTATTTTCTGAATAGTTTATAAATTTAAAGCGGGATGGTGATGTTATGGCTGTGCCGAAGACCGAACCTGTATTGAAAAAGAAAAAAATGTTTGTCATGCCCGATGCTTATGTGCTGCTGTTCATTGTCGCTTTACTTTGCGCGATAGCGTCGTACATCGTTCCCGCTGGAGAATTCGACAGGGTGACAAAGGGCAGTGTGACGTCTGCCGTCCCTGGAAGTTATCATTCTCTGGATCAGTCCCCGGTCAGCCCGATCGCCTTTTTTACCGCGATTCAGGAAGGGATGACAAGTTCCGCACCGATTATCTTTCTGATCCTGTTTACGGGCGGCACCATTGCGATTTTAGAGAAAACGGGCGCCATCAATGGATTGATTAATAACGTGATCAGTACGTTCCGCACAAAACAGCTGCTGTTTATTGCGATTGTCGGATCTCTATTTTCGATTCTCGGCACAACCGGCATCGTCGTCAATTCCGTGATCGGTTTTATTCCGATCGGCCTGATCGTCGCCCGTTCGCTGAAATGGGATGCCGTGGCCGGAGCAGCCGTCATTTATATCGGCTGTTATGCGGGGTTTAACGCGACGATTCTATCACCTTCACCGCTCGGGTTATCACAAAGCATCGCGGAGCTGCCGATGTTTTCCGGCATCGGCCTGAGGATTGCCGTCTACATTTGTTTTCTGCTATCATCTATTTTATATATTTATCGGTATACGAGAAGACTCAGAAAAGCAAAGGACGCCAGTCTGCTGGGGAACGATTGGTTTCCGGCGGCAGGCTCAATCCGGCAGGTTTCTGATCAGGAGGACAAGCATGTCCCGTTTACCGTCCGTCATAAATTGATTCTGGCTGTTGCGGCTTTGTCGCTTGCCGGCTTTTTGTACGGTGCGCTAACCCTTGGCTGGTCTGATTCAGAAATGGCCGCCGTGTTCATTTTCATCTCGATCGTCTCCGGACTGATTGCGGGGATGGCGGCAAATGATATCGCAAAAACGTTTATCACAGGCTGCCAAGGTCTCGTTTACGGCGCGCTGATCGTCGGAATGGCGAGAAGCATTTCCGTTATCCTGGAACACGGAAAGCTGCTTGATACAGTAGTCAATGGACTTGCGTCACTGCTCCACGGTTTCAGCCCGATGGCAGGCGCAATCGGAATGTATATTTCCAGTGCTCTGCTTCATTTTCTGATTTCATCAGGATCGGGGGAGGCGGTTGTATTTATACCGATTTTGGCTCCGCTTGCCGATCTGATGGGCATCACGAGACAGGTGGCAGTTGAAGCGGTCATGCTCGGAGAAGGCGTTGTAAACTGTGTCAATCCGACATCGGGCGTATTGATGGCCGTACTGGCCGCAAGCGGTATTCCGTACGTAAAGTGGCTTCGCTTTATGGTTCCGCTGGCGCTGATCTGGTTTGTGATCGGCCTGGTGTTTATCTGCATAGGCGTTTTGATCAAATGGGGTCCTTATTAAACGTTTTTGTCAATGATATTTCGGTTTATCATTATGAATCGGCAAGATATAATGGGAGTTGTAAGCCATTCTTAAAAGTACGGGAGGAAGTCATGAATCAGCATCGGAACCGACTTTCAAACGTGAATGGAAAGAGTGAGAGTGTGAAAGAGAAAGAACGAATGATTTGGTCAGAAGTCGGAATGCTTGTGGGGACACTGTCTTTGCTTGATATCATCGTTCGCGGGCTTGTCCTGAACTGTCCGTTTAGGGAATGGGCCGGAAGCTTGGCGGTTTTCTTCATTATAATTGTTTATTATTGTATCAGAGCAGGAGCGGCGGGAATGCTCATGCCGAGAATAGACACCAAGGAAGAACTGCGAAAACGAGTGAAGCAGCAGCGGATCGATTCAATTGCGGTTGCTTTTGCGGCAGCTGCGCTTACGATGTACGACAGGGGGCTGCCCCATACATTCTTTGCTTGGCTGAAAATGATCTTTCTTTTTATCGTCTGCGGAGGCGTTTTGTTTTTGCTTCGGTATGTCATTGTGAAGCTGTCTTACAGAAGAGCGATAAAAGAAGTGAAAAAGAAATCATCTTGATAGGTGGTTTCTTTTTTTGTTGATCTGATAGGAATATAGATTTGATTTCACTCTGACACGTTGCTTTGATAGAGAGTGTGTGATAAGTTGAAATGAAAGCGTTAACAAAATTCTCCAGTCTTCACAACATTCGAAAGGAGGAAGCTGAAGAAAGGGTAAGAGGAATTTTTGACTCCGCAGTCAGTCTTCAAAAAATCAAATAAGGAGTGTCAAAAATGTTTGAAAAACGATTCAAAACCTCTTTACTGCCGTTATTCGCCGGATTTTTATTGCTGTTTCATTTGGTTTTGTCAGGGCCTGCGGCTGCAAACGCTGAAACCGCTGACAAATCAAATGAGGTGACCGCATCTTCAGTCAAAAGCGGAACCATCCTTCATGCCTGGAATTGGTCATTCAATACGTTAACACAAAATATGAAAGATATTCGTGATGCAGGCTATGCAGCCATTCAGACGTCTCCGATTAACCAAGTAAAGGAAGGGAACCAAGGAGATAAGAGCATGAGGAATTGGTACTGGCTGTATCAGCCGACATCGTACCAAATCGGCAACCGTTACTTAGGAACTGAACAAGAGTTTAAGGACATGTGCGCAGCCGCAGAAAAATATGGCGTAAAAGTCATTGTCGATGCGGTCATCAATCATACGACCAGTGATTATGGCGCGATTTCTGACGAGATTAAGCGTATTCCAAATTGGACCCATGGAAACACACAAATTAAAAATTGGTCGGACAGATGGGATGTCACTCAAAATTCACTATTGGGGCTGTATGATTGGAATACTCAAAATACTGAGGTGCAAACCTATCTGAAACGCTTCTTGGAAAGAGCATTGAATGACGGAGCGGACGGATTCCGTTATGATGCTGCCAAGCATATAGAGCTTCCGGATGACGGGAATTACGGCAGCCGATTTTGGCCGAATATCACAAATACAGCGGCGGAGTTCCAATACGGAGAAATCCTGCAAGACAGCGCGTCCAGGGATACTGCTTATGCGAATTATATGAATGTGACCGCTTCAAACTATGGACATTCCATCAGGTCCGCCTTGAAGAACCGCAATCTGAGTGTGTCGAATATTTCCCATTATGCATCTGATGTGTCTGCGGACAAATTGGTCACATGGGTGGAATCCCATGATACGTATGCCAATGATGAGGAAGAGTCTACATGGATGAGCGATGACGATATCCGTTTAGGCTGGGCAGTGATCGGTTCCCGCTCAGGAAGTACACCTCTTTTCTTTTCCAGACCTGAGGGCGGAGGAAATGGTGTAAGGTTTCCCGGAAAAAGTCAAATAGGCGATCGCGGGAGTGCCTTATTTAAAGATCAGGCGATCACTGCGGTCAATATCTTTCACAATGTAATGGCCGGGCAGCCTGAGGAACTCTCGAATCCGAATGGAAACAATCAAATCTTTATGAATCAGCGCGGCTCAAAAGGCGTTGTGCTGGCAAATGCAGGATCGTCTGCCGTTGCCGTCAATACTTCAACGAAATTACCTGACGGCAGGTATGATAATAGAGCCGGCACCGGTTCATTTCAAGTAACGAACGGTAAACTGACAGGCACGATCAATGCCAGATCCGCGGCTGTTCTTTATCCTGACGATATCGGAAATGCGCCTCATGTCTTCCTTGAGAATTATCAAACGGGAGCAGTCCATTCTTTCAACGATCAGCTGACGGTCACCCTGCGTGCAAATGCGAAAACAACAAAAGCCGTTTATCAGATCAATAATGGGCAGCAGACGGGATTTAAGGACGGAGACCGATTAACGATCGGAAAAGGAGATCCAATCGGCACGGCATACGACATCAAGTTAACCGGAACGAACAGCGAGGGTGCAGCAAGAACCCAAGAATACACGTTTGTCAAAAAAGACCCGTCTCAAGCCAACATCATTGGCTATCAGAATCCGGACCATTGGGGCCAGGTAAATGCTTATATCTATAAACATGATGGAGGCAGGGCCATAGAATTAACCGGATCGTGGCCGGGGAAAGCCATGACTAAGAATGCAGATGGAATTTACACGCTGACGCTGCCTGAGAATGCGGATACGGCCAACGCCAAAGTGATTTTTAACAATGGCAGCGCCCAAGTGCCCGGACAGAACCAGCCCGGCTTTGATTATGTGAAGAATGGTTTGTATAACAATTCTGGTTTGAATGGCTATCTTCGGCATTAATGAATAGAGAAATCAGGATTTCTCAGAATGCCTGACTAAGCGCCGCCTTCAATGATTTAATCAAGCTGAAAAGATGACAGAATCCTAAAACCCAACCGTTTTAGGATTCTGTCAAAAATCTGGGGGGTTTTCAAGACAAAACTTTTCTCTTGCAAAAGTTTGTGAAATAGTGCACAATATAAATGTGAAATACTTCACAATAAAAACAGACACCACGAAACACTGGAGGATAAGCATACATGATGAACGAACGAGTGAACAAAGTAGCATTAATCGGAGCAGGTTTTGTTGGAAGCAGTTATGCATTTGCGTTAATTAACCAAGGGATCACAGATGAGCTTGTGATCATTGATGTAAATAGAGAAAAAGCCATGGGAGATGTCATGGATTTAAATCACGGAAAGGCATTTGCGCCTCATCCGGTGAAAACGTCTTACGGAACGTATGAAGATTGCAAGGATGCCGATATCGTGTGCATCTGTGCCGGAGCCAACCAAAAGCCGGGCGAAACAAGACTTGAGCTGGTCGAAAAAAATCTCGCCATTTTCAAAGGCATTGTCGGTGAAGTCATGGCAAGCGGATTTGACGGCATCTTCCTCGTTGCCACAAACCCGGTCGACATTCTCACTTATGCGACATGGAAATTCAGCGGTCTGCCGAAAGAACGCGTCATCGGCAGTGGCACGACACTGGATTCTGCGAGATTCCGTTATATGCTGAGTGAATATTTCGGAGCCGCTCCGCAAAACGTACATGCCCACATTATCGGCGAGCACGGCGATACCGAGCTTCCTGTATGGAGTCACGCCAATATCGGCGGAGTGCCGGTGCAGCAATTGCTGGAGAAAAATGCAGCTTACAAACAGGACGAGCTGGATCAGATCGTGGACGATGTGAAAAACGCCGCCTATCATATTATTGAGAAAAAAGGCGCGACATATTACGGAGTGGCGATGAGCCTCGCCCGCATCACAAAAGCGATTTTGCGTAATGAAAACAGTATTTTAACCGTCAGCACATATCTGGACGGGCAATACGGTGTAAACGACGTCTTTATCGGCATTCCGGCCGTCGTCAATCGGAACGGCATCGCCGGTGTGACGGAACTTGAACTGAACGAAACAGAACAGCGTCAATTCAGTCATAGCGCAAACGTGCTCAAAGACATTCTCGCTCCGCATTTCGCGGAGTAAACAAAAAAGCAGTACATGGCAAATGCCATGTACTGCTTTTTTTAATTCGCTTTTTTCGCCATTTCCTGAGAGGTTTTCACTCTCGCTTTTCCCATAAACAAAATGGTGATGGCTGCGATGACGATCGGCGCCAGAGCAAGCGTGAATACATACGTGATGCTCTGCGACATTGCGTCAATAATTTGATCCAGAATGTGCGGCGGAATATGAGCGCGCGTGCCGGCCTGGAAAATGTCCTGAGGATTTCCGATGTTCTGCATCGCGCCGCCCGCTCCTTTCATGCCGCTGAATGAATCGGTCAGCTTGTTGGTAAACACATTCGTCTGGATGGTTCCGAAAATCGTCACACCGAGCGTCATGCCGAATGATCTCAAAAACGAGTTTGTTGAGTTGGCGCTCCCGCGGTAGCGCGGCTCGAGATCGTTCATGGACGCGGCCGGCAGCAGTGAGAAGTTGAAGCCGACGCCGAACCCTGAGATCAGCATGAATACCGTCAGCATCGTGCGCGCCGTATCCGGAGTCATATTGGAAAGCAGCAGCATTCCGATAAAGAAAGCGACCACGGAAATCAGCATTAAATTACGGAACCGTACTTTCGTCTGGAAAATTCCGCCGATCATACTTCCGATAACAGAACCGATCATCATCGGCGTCAAAATAAAGCCCGCGCTTGTCGCGGTGCTGCCGTATACAGCTTGAACGAAAATCGGGATAAATACCGCTAAAATCACAAATGTGGCTCCGTAAAGGAACGCCAGAATCTGTGCCGTGGCAAATAAACGGTTTTTAAACATCCAAAAAGAAATAATCGGTTCTTCCGCTTTTCTTTCTACAATGAAAAAGGCGATAAAGAACACGGCGAACACAGCGAACAGACCGATGATCTGGACGGAGTCCCAATCATACGTTTTTCCGCCGAGCTCAAGAGCGAACATCAGACCGACAATGGAAACCACCAGCGTAATTGCGCCGGCCCAGTCGATTTTCTGTTTCTTGTGCTCAAGTGATTCTTTATAATAACGAAGAATGAAAAATAACGATAGAATGCCGATCGGCACGTTGATGTAAAATACCCAGTGCCAGCTGATGGAGTCGGTAATAAGCGCGCCTAAAAGCGGACCGAGAACGCTGGACAGGCCGAAAACGGCGCCGAACATCCCCGACATTTTTCCGCGTTTTTCCGGCGGAAATAAATCAAAAATGATGGTGAAAGCGATCGGCATCAGCGCGCCTCCGCCGATTCCCTGAATGACGCGGTAAATAATGAGCTGGTCCATTGTTTGGGCGATTCCGCATAATGCCGATCCGATTAAGAAAAGAATGAGACCGAATAAAAAGAAACGTTTCCGCCCGTACATATCGGACAGTTTGCCGTAAATCGGCATACCGGCCATTACGGCTACCATGTATGATGCCGTCACCCATGCGAACTTATCGAAACTTCCGAGGTCCGCCACGATATTTCCCATCGCGGTGGCAACGATTGTATTGTCCATAGCCGACATTAAAATGCCCAGCAAAAGGCCGATGACGACAAACTTCGTCGAGGCGTCCTTCGCGGCTGTTTGTTCCATGCTTTTTCCTCCTATACTTACTTTTGATCATCAAATTTGCTATGATCATATTAGATTTGCCGAAAATTATCTTGATCGTCAAGATAAATTGATTTTATAGGGAGGCCTGTCAGTTGTCAACAAGAAATACCAGAAGCGAGACGGAGGAAACCGCGATACAGTTATTCCGGAAGATGGCCACAAGGACGATCCTGTTTCATCAGGCGGCCGCTCAATCTCTCGGTCTGTTTCCGACCGATTTGAAATCAGCTGATATTTTAAATGAAGCAGGCCCGATGACCGCGGGCGAGCTTGGGAAAAAAACCGGCCTCAGCACAGGTTCGGTAACGGCGCTCATTGACCGGCTCGAAAAAGCGGGATATGTCATGAGGAAAAAAGATCCTGAAGATAAACGGCGGGTGATCATTGTGCCGCTGACAGCCGGAAAAGCGAACGTGAAACAATTGTTCAGCTCCTTATCCCAGTCCACCATCAGCCTTTGCCGGCAATATAAAGAAGAAGAACTGCACCTGATATTCGATTTTCTCAAAAAAGTGACGGACATAATGGAAGATGAGCTTGAGAAATTAAAATAATATATCATAGCCCGGCCCATTCATGAATAATTTGTACAAGTTGCATGAATGAGGGGGAAGCCAATGAACATCTTTTTAAGCTACATCGTTCTCGGGCTGTCATTGTCAGCACCTGTCGGCCCGGTCAATGCGGCGCAGATTGACAAAGGCATCAAGAACGGCTTTTGGCATGCATGGATTTTCGGTCTTGGCGCCATGGCGGCAGACGGGCTGTATATGATTCTGATCTATTTCGGGCTGTCTCAATTTTTGACGGCGCCTTTCGTGAAGACGTTTTTGTGGCTTTTCGGTTTTTTCGTGCTGACCTACACGGGCGTCGAAACGTTAAAAAATATAAGGGAAGCCATGAACGTCAGAAGCGGAAAAGGAAAACCGGCTTTTTACAAAACATTCGGTGCGGGATTTTTTATTTCTCTTTCCAATCCGCTGAGCATTTTATTCTGGCTCGGCATATACGGCAGCATTCTCGCCAAAACCGCTGAATCCTTCGATGCAAACCAGCTTTTGATTTACAGCTCCGGCATTCTTCTCGGCATTTTGATCTGGGATTTCTGCATGGCGATTGCCGCAAGCACTTTCAGAAATCTTCTCCACGAAAAAGCGCTTCGCTGGCTGACGGGAGCGGCAGGTGTGTCTTTGATCGTTTTTGGTTTTTATTTCGGATGGCAGGGGATTCAAATGCTCATCTCATAAATAGAAGGACTGTCACCCATCGCCTATCCCCATCATAACGTATCATGACGATACTGGAGGTGGGCCGATGGCAAGCGGGCTGTACACAAAAAGTTGCCTTGAGGAAAAGTTATTGGATCTGCCAAATTGGCAGAGAATCGCTTTTGAGCTTCTATCAGAAAAAGTAGGCGATGAAGCGGACACCTTTCCGTGCATACCCGGACGTCAGGGATTTCTGACAGATCAGCTTCGGATATCCTTTGCGGGTGATCCCCGCGAAGAGGGAACCCCGGAGGAAGTGGGGATGCTGCTGTCCGAATACGGAAAAATCTCAAGGGAAACCGGAAGATACGCGTCGCTGCTTGTGATTTTTGATACGCCTGAGGATTTAGCTGAGCATTATTCCATTGAGGCGTATGAAGAGCTGTTCTGGTCTTTTTTAAACCGGCTGAGCGGCTGCGACCCGAAAGACTGGCCGGAAGATATGCCGGAAGATCCTGAACATTATAAATGGGAGTTCTGCTTTGACGGCGAGCCGTATTTTATTCTGTGCGCAACGCCTGCGCATGAAGCGAGACAAAGCAGAAGCTTCCCGTTTTTTATGCTGGCGTTTCAGCCGAGATGGGTTTTCGAAGGGTTAAATGATTCAACCGCGTTCGGACGCAATATGAGCCGGCTGATCAGAAAACGTTTGGAGGCATACGACGAAGCCCCTCTTCATCCCCAATTGGGGTGGTACGGAGGAAAAGATAATTTAGAATGGAAGCAATATTTCCTCCGTGATGATGAGACGCAAGTGTCAAAATGTCCTTTTTCCTATTTGAAAAGATTGTTTAAGCTATGATCCGGCAGGGCTGTGTCCCTGCTTTTTTTGTACGATCCATGTCACGATCGCAATGACGGCGAGAAAACAAAGGCTGACCAGAAAACCGGGCCGGCTCGATTTCTCAAACAGCGTCCCGGAGACGGCGGCCGCAATCAGCACCAGGGCGATAAAAATCTGTGCCGTTCCCACTTTTGTCGGTTCGATCAGTTTCTTGCCTGAGAACAAAATGAACACCCATGTATACAGAAGCATCAGGCCTGCCGCGGTGGTCATGTGTTCATATATATTTTTCGGCAGCACCAAAGACAGGATGATGGAGACGATGAGTCCGGCGAATGTCAATCCGAGCGCAGGCCAGCAGATTTTTTTATTTTCCTTCAATCTGAAGCATTTCGGCGCATCTCCGTCATCAGCCATCGTACAAAGCAATGTCGTCACGGCAAACAGCGAGGCGACGAGCGTAGAAAACCCCGCAATAATAAAAATCCCGTTAAAAATATCAAGAATGATATCTAAATGAAAGCCTTTCAGAGATGTAATAAACGGGCTGTCCTGTTCGGTGAATTTACCCAGCGGCACTAACAATAACGCCAGGCCGAGAGAAATGACGTAAATCACCGCAAGAACGATAAGCATCAGTCTGCCTGATTTTGAGGCTTCCTCCGGCTTTTTCAAATGTACGGTCATCAGCCCCAAGACTTCAATTCCCCCGAAAGCGTAAAACGCATAAATCAGCCCCGTCCACAAACCCATCGCTCCGTGCGGGAACAAATCCTTTGAGTCATTCGGCACCTGAACATCCGGTTTATGAGAAAATATACCGCACAGCGCCAAAATGGCGATGACGATAAACATAAAAATGGCCGCCGTCTTGACAACAGCGAGCACATTCTCCGTTTTTTGAAAAACGGACAGCCCCGTAAAAATAATTAAAAGACCGAGCACCGCATAGATGGAGGCGAGGATCCACAGCGGCATATTCGGAAACCAATGCTTCGTAAACAGCGAGATGGCTGTCAGCTGGCTTCCCGTAATCAGCATTTCAGACGACCAGTACACCCAGCCGTTGCTGAAACCGGCCCAAGAGCCGAAAGCCTTTCTCGCATAAGCGCAAAAAGACCCCTTTTCGGGCTGCTTAGCCGAAAGCTTCGCGAGCTGCTCAAAGACAAAATAGGTGCCGAGCCCGGCAATAAGAAATGAGATCAGCGCGGAATATCCGCTTTTAACAATAGCAATACTGGACCCGAGAAAAAAGCCCGTCCCGATCGTGCAGCCGACGCCGATTAAAGAGAGCTGCCACCAAGCGAGATTTCCTTTAGGCTGGTCCTGTGATTTACCCATGTAATTCAACCCCTTTATTAAAGCTTAGATTGCGGCCGGCAGAACGGGAATATACATCCAATAAATTGCTTTACATGAAACAAACGGCCGGAGTTCATAATAGAAGAAAAAAGGAGCAGTCTGATGACACAGCAATTTATCGTACCGCCGAAAAAAGGGCTCGGCCTGAAGGTTCACAAAGGGCAGATTATAAAAGTAGTCGATGTGGAAGGACAGCAGGTGGCTGATTTTACGGCGTATCATGCCAAAGACTTTTATGAGCATCTTGATCAGGGCGCGACGATTGATGCCAATCAGTCCATTCATGTAAAAACAGGCGATCATATTTATTCAAATTTATATAAGCCGATGCTGACGCTGATTGAAGATACTGTCGGCAAGCATGACCTGCTGCTTCCCGCCTGCCGCCCGGATATGAACAGGCTTTTATACGGAAAGCATAAAGACGAGCTCCAGGATACGTGCTATGACAATATGAGCGGGGCGCTTGAACCATTCGGGGTGCCGCGGCCGCATATGCATTACCCGTTTGCCATCTTTATGAATACGGTGCTTGATGAGAAGGGGAACTTGTCAGTCGAAACGCCTCTGTCTGACGCGGGTGATTACGTACGGCTCCGTGCGGAAATGGATCTCGTCGTCGCGTTTTCATCCTGCCCGATCGAAAAAGGAAAATGCAACGGAGACAGCATTACGGCGCTGCGGGTGGAAATCAGCTGATCCCGGTGTATTTGATTCACTTAAAAACTGCACCTGTGCTATATTTAACAGAGAGTCGTACATAGTGGCATGATTCATTTTCAGCATGAACGGGAAATGAATCATAAAGAAACAATGCAGGAGGAGTGATTGGGATGAGCATCCAGAAACAAATTATGAATGATCTCCACGTAAAACCCTCAATTGATCCGAAACAAGAAATTGAGGACAGAGTGAACTTTCTGAAACAATATTTGAAAAAAACAGGTGCCAAAGGCTTTGTGCTCGGCATCAGCGGGGGGCAGGATTCCACGCTTGCGGGACGCCTCGCCCAATTGGCGGCTGAACGCATCAGAGAGGAAGGCGGAGACGCGGAGTTTATCGCCGTCCGTCTTCCGCACGGCGCACAGCAGGATGAGGATGACGCCCAATTGGCACTTAAATTCATTAAGCCTGATAAATCATGGACGTTTGATATTAAGTCCGCTGTCAGCGCGTTCGCCGATCAGTACAAAAAAGAAACGGGCGATCAGCTGACTGATTTTAACAAAGGAAATGTAAAAGCCAGAATGAGAATGATCGCGCAATATGCCATCGGCGGACAAGAGGGGCTGCTTGTCATCGGTACCGACCATGCGGCTGAAGCGGTGACCGGTTTCTTCACGAAATACGGTGACGGCGGAGCTGACCTGCTGCCGCTGACCGGATTAACGAAACGACAGGGCAGACGTTTATTAGAAGAGCTCGGCGCACCGGAACGCCTGTATTTGAAATTACCGACGGCCGATCTGCTCGATGAAAAGCCGCAGCAGACGGACGAGACAGAGCTCGGCATCACATACAATGACATTGATGATTATTTAGAAGGCAAGGACGTTTCTTCCGAAGTGATTGAGGCGCTGGAAAAACGCTATCTCAGTACGGAACATAAGCGTCAGGTGCCGGCATCAATGTTTGATGATTGGTGGAAATAGAAATAAAAAAACCTCCCTTTTGAAAGGGAGGTTTTTGTTTATCGTTTTTATTTATCTACACTTTCATAAATGCCTACCCAATACCCCTTGCTGCTGTCATAGTATTTGTATTTAAAAATCCATGTTGTACCATTCAGTTCGAAAGAAGCAGCGAAAATACCGTTAGGGCTTGGAACGGGCTTGATGGCATTAATGCCGGCATCTGCTTTCGTTGAGATTGGGCTATTTTCCACGGATGACGTTGCTGTTGGTGATGAGGCAAAGGCAGGAGCGGCAGACATCAGTAAGGCAAGAGACAGCGCAGAACCGGTTAACACTTTTTTGAATTTCATTTCGAACACTCCCTTTTCAAAAGAAATGTATTACAGTGTTAATAATTAGACTATTATCCATAAAATTCCTTCTCTGTTTCTAAAATTTTTTTCTTAATTTGAAAAAAACCTCCCTTCAAAGGGGATGTTTTTTATTTCTTAAAGCAGTGTCTGATCTCATTCAGAGATTCTTTCATATGCGCTTCAGCATGACGGCCGAAGTATTCGAGTGACACGAATCCGCCGTACTGCCTGTTCAACAGTTCTTTCAGAAAGGGTTCCTGCCGTAAGTCGCCCTGCAGAACAGACACCGGCCTGCTGAGATACCAGTTGTCAAAATTCCAGTGATAGTTTTTCAGGTGGATATGGCTGACGGTATGATACAGTTTTTCTAAAGCGGACATTTGGTCCACGTGATTGACGTGAAGGTTGGAGCCGTCAAAAATGATGCGGACCCGCGGATGTCCGACATCCTCTAAAAATGCCAGCGCCGCTTCCGGTGTATCCGCGTACGTATCGTAATGAATCTCAAGCCCGATATTGACGTCATAGTCATCTGCGAGCAGTGCCGCCTCCTGAAATTGATCAACGGCGCTCTGCCACTTCTCTGGTGATGTGCGGCGAGAAGCCAGGTTGCCCGCAAAGACCCTGATCAGGGGACTGTGAAGCTGCCGTGCCGCGCTTAATGCCCTTTGAACATCCTTTAACGCCTGCCTTTCATCCTGAGTGGCAAAGTCAGTGTACAAGCTGACAGCGGGCACCTCGAAGCCTTCCTCCTGAAGCTGTTGATCAAGCCTGTCGAGCGGGCCGATTTCTTTTATATATTGTTGGGCGTGGCCGTACCACAGTTCGATTCCGTCAAAGGAGTGCTCTTTTGCGAAAGAAATGACATCGAGAATATGCTTTTTTTTAAACCCTGTCGTGCAAAAGCTCAGTTTCATCGGTAATCCTCCCGTTAACTGTCTATCCTATATGTGTTTTTTCCCCGGATAAGCTGCGGATAAACAGACGAAAAGGGTAAACACTTTTTTTATGGAAGCGGTGCATCCGGTCAGTATTGAACACAAATTGTTTAGCGCTTTTTTGCGTCAAAGTATTAAATAATTGCTCGAAGTGTTGTACAATTAATTTCATTCGAGTAAGGGGGAGAAGCCATTGAAAAATGAAACGGAGCTGACGGACTTCAGGCCCGTCCGCAATAAACCGACTCGCGCTCGTTATGTGATACTGATTCTTTTGTTTTTTATCACTGCGATTAATTATATAGACCGTGCAAGTGTATCCATCGCCGCCCCGTCCATTCAGACTTCGCTGAACATAAGCCCCGCTCTTTTGGGCGTCGTATTTTCCGCATTCAGCTGGACCTATACGGGTATGCAGATTCCCGGCGGGCTCATTTTGGACAAATTCGGGTCAAAACGGACGTACGGAGTTTCTTTATTTGTCTGGTCGGTTTTCACCGGAGTGCAAGCTTTTGCGGCCAGTTTCGGATTTTTATTCGGCTGCCGCCTGATTATCGGACTGGCTGAATCGCCTGCCTTTCCCGCAAACAACCGGATTGTCACGACATGGTTTCCGAGGAGGGAACGCGCCTTTGCGACTGGGGTTTACACAGCGGGGGAATATGTCGGGCTGGCATTCGCCACACCGGTTTTATTTTGGGTGTTAACGGCATTCGACTGGCGAGCCGTCTTTATTTCCTCAGGGCTGCTCGGGCTTGTTTTCTCCGTTTTCTGGTTTAAGATGTATCAGGAGCCGAACCGGTATCGAAAAGTGAACCGGGAAGAGCTTGAATATATTAAAGAAGGCGGCGGGCTGACAGAGGTGTCTGAATCAGCCGGCAGGATCACGTGGCGGGATTTCGTCCAGCTTCTTAAATACCGCAAGCTTGTCGGCTTGTATATCGGCCAATTCGCCGTAGCGTCCACGCTGTTCTTCTTTTTGACATGGTTTCCGACTTATCTGGCGGAGGCAAAGCACATGGCTTTCTTAAAAGTCGGCTTCGCCGCATCAATCCCGTATATCGCCGCCTTTTTCGGCGTATTGTTCGGCGGATTTTGGTCTGACGGCATGATGAAGCGGGGCGTATCGGTGAACGTTGCCCGAAAGACGCCCGTTATCCTCGGTCTTCTGCTGACGGGCTCCATCGTGCTCGCGAATGTTACGGATTCTTCCCCGGCGGTTTTGGCGATCTTATCCATTGCTTCTTTTGCGCAGGGCATGTCCAATATTTCCTGGACGATGCTGAGTGAAGTGGCGCCAAGCGAGACAATCGGATTGGCAGGGGGCGTGTTTAACTTTTTCGCCAATATGGCCGGTATTATTACGCCGCTTATCATCGGGTTTATCGTCTCTGCGACCGGTTCATACAACGGAGCGATTCTGTTTGTCGGCGCTGTCGCCTTTATCGGGGCGTTTTCTTATATTTTCATTGTCGGAAAGGTGGAACGCATTACGCTCCGGTAGATCGAAAAACTCATCGCATTATCTCTATATTTCAATATGGAGTTATCATATAATAAACATAACTTTTTCATTCCTTAGGAGGATTACGCCGAAGATGAACGCAAAACGTGCCATTCCCGTAAGAGAAAGAAATATCGTCCTGATCGGATTCATGGGTGTCGGTAAGACAACAATCGGCCAGCTGGTCGCTAAAAAATTATACAGAGACTTCATTGATATTGATTTGCAGATTGAGAAAGATTTCAATATGTCCATTCCGGAAATGTTTGAGAAAAAGGGTGAAGCCTTTTTCCGTCAGACTGAAAAGGACTATATATTAGATATTTGCCGCAATACGAGATTCAAGATCGTGTCTCTTGGGGGCGGTTCGTTTAAACAAGAGGAAATCAGACAGTGCTGCTTGGAAAACTGTCTTGTGCTCCATCTTGATTTATCATGGGAGAATTGGAAGCAGCGGGCTGACCTGCTGATTGAAAGCCGTCCCGTGCTGCATAACCGTTCAATGGATGAAATGCAGCAGCTCTTTAACGAGCGCCAAAGCATCTATGATAAACATAATTCAAAAGTGGCAACGGATAATCTGGAACCTGAAGAAATTGCCGATTATATCGTTGAAACGTTAAAAATCGGCTGGGACCTGTATCAGCCGATGTAAAAAGAGCTGTGCCGCTGTGAGCGCACAGCTCTTTTTTGTTTTCTGTTAAACAAACGTTTGATAAAAAGTGAAAGCGTCCGCCGATCATTTATAAAAATTTTTAGAAAATAAGTGTAAAATCGTGTTAAGATAGAGTCAGAAAATTAAGTCTTATAAAACAAAGGAGAATAATCGGATATGCAATTATACGACTTGCCGCTTGACCAACTGCAAACCTATAAACCAAATAAAACCGCTCCTCATGACTTTGCGGATTTTTGGGCATCATCATTACATGAGCTTGCAAAGGAAGAGGCAAAGCCTGATTTGACGCCTGAAAGCTACCCGGCTGACGGCGTGAAAGTATTCCGGCTGAAATACCGAAGCTTCGGCAAGGCGGAAATTGAGGGATGGTACGCCGTTCCCGACCGAAAAGGCCCGCATCCGGCCATCGTGAAATACCACGGCTACAACGCAAGCTATGACGGGGACATACATGACATCGTAAATTGGGCGCTTCACGGATATGCCGCGTTCGGGATGCTTGTCCGCGGCCAGCACAGCAGCACAGATACAAGCGTCTCACCGCACGGACACGTTCCCGGCTGGATGACGAAAGGGATTTTAGACAAAGATACATATTATTACCGCGGTGTGTACTTAGACGCAGTAAGGGCTCTTGAAGTCATCAGCAGCTTTGATGAAGTGGATGAAACGAGAATCGCTGTCATCGGGGGGAGCCAGGGAGGCGGGCTTTCCATCGCCGCGGCGGCGCTTTCCGACATTCCGAGAGCGGTTGCGGCTGATTATCCGTACTTAAGCAATTTTGAGCGGGCGATTGACGTCGCACTTGATGAGCCGTATCTTGAGATTAACTCCTTTTTCAGAAAAAACGGCAGCCCTGAAACGGAGAAAGCCGCGATGAATACACTGGCCTATTTTGATATCATGAATCTGGCGGACCGCGTAAAGGTGCCGGTTCTCATGTCCATCGGGCTGATTGACCGGGTGACTCCGCCGTCGACGGTATTTGCCGCTTACAATCATCTGGAAACGGAAAAAGAATTGAAGGTTTACCGGTATTTCGGCCATGAATATATACCTTCTTTCCATACGGAGAAGCTGGCCTTTCTGAAAGCGCATCTGAAAGGCTGACAGCAGTGAAAAGCCCAAGTACTTGGGCTTTTTTCATGAATGATGACGGAAAAGGACGGATACAAATGAAACAAAGGATCATCGAAGAATTAAAACGAATTGAGGCAAAGCACGACGTTAAGGTGCTTTACGCCGTAGAGTCGGGAAGCCGCGCATGGGGATTTCCGTCAAGCGAAAGCGACTACGATGTACGGTTTCTCTATGTGCCGAAAAAAGAATGGTACTTTTCCATTGAACCGCATAGGGATGTCATAGAGGAGCCGATCCATGACATGCTTGACATCAGCGGCTGGGAACTGAGAAAAGCCCTGAGGCTCTTTAAAAAATCAAATCCGCCTCTTTTGGAATGGCTTTCTTCTGAGATGATCTATTATGAGGCTTTCACAGCGGCTGAAAAGCTCCGGAAACTGAAAACCCGCGCCTTTTCGCCCGAAGCATGCCTCTATCATTATCTCAATATGGCAAAGCGGAATGAAAAAACGGAATTGCGGGGCAGTGCAGTGAAGATTAAAAAGTATTTTTATGTCCTGCGGCCTCTCCTTGCCTGCAGGTGGATTGAGACGTTCGGCACCGTACCGCCGATGTCATTTCCCGTACTGGCAGATGCCCTATTGACGGATGAAGCGCTCATTTCTGAAATCAGCACACTGCTTACAAGGAAAAAAAGCGGACAGGAACTGGCTCCGGAACCCGGAAATACGATTATTCATGCCTTTATAGAAGAGGAAATAGAACGCATCGGGCAGTATGCCAAAACGGTCAAAACACCGAAACCGGATATAACGGACGAACTGAATCAGCTTTTGATTCAGACTGTCGAAGAGGCTTGGGAAGAAAAAGGCGGGAATTGACGATTTCTGTCATTTCCGCCCGCCTTTTTTCGGCATGATCCGCCTGCTCTCTAAGAAGCTGATTGTGGAAAAACCACAAAAATTTATCAGAATCTTTGTATTTTTAGAATATTGTGAGAGGATGTTTTGTCCATTTACAATAGACTCATACAAATACTTCTTAGATTGCGGGGTGTTAAGGTTGGAAGTGATTACAAGAGATTTTTTCTTATTTTTATCCAAGAGCAGCTTTCTCAATAAGATGGCGCGAGGCTGGGGAAGCCGTGTGGCAGCCGGCAAAATCATCGGAGGAATGGATATCCGCAGTTCTATCCCGACAATCCGACATTTGAACAGCCAAGGGCTGTCAGTTACTGTCGATCATTTGGGTGAATTTGTCAACAGCGGTGATGTCGCGAAAGAACGCACCGAGGAGTGCATGCAGACCATCGCTTTAATCGCTGATGAACAGCTGAATTCCCAAGTGTCATTAAAAATGACGTCTTTAGGTCTTGATATAGATCTCGATCTCGTCTATGAAAATATGACGAAAATCCTCCAGACAGCGGAAAAACATAAAGTCATGGTGACGATTGACATGGAGGATGAGACGAGATGCCAGAAAACGCTGGATATCTTTAAAGACTTCCGAAGCCGGTATGAATACGTAAGCACCGTGGTGCAGGCTTATCTGTACAGAACGGAGAAGGACCTTGATGATCTTGACCCGCTGAATCCGTTTCTGCGCCTTGTCAAAGGAGCCTATAAAGAATCGGAAAAGGTGGCCTATCCTGAAAAAAGCGATGTAGATGAAAATTATAAAAAACTCATCCGCAAACAGCTTTTAAAAGGACATTATACGGCAATTGCCACGCATGACGACAAGATGATCGAGTTTACAAAGCAGCTTGTCAAAGAGCACGGCATTCCAAACGACCGCTTTGAGTTTCAGATGCTGTACGGTATGCGCTCGCAAACCCAGCTCAGCCTAGTAGAAGAAGGATACAACATGAGAGTCTACCTGCCTTACGGCGATGATTGGTACGGCTATTTCATGAGACGGCTCGCTGAACGCCCCTCAAATATCGCATTCGCCTTTAAAGGGATGACTAAGAAGTAAAAAAGGGAGAGATGACAATGACTACACCTTATAAACACGAACCATTCACGAATTTCCAAGATCAATCGAACGTTGAAGAATTCAAGAAAGCGCTTGTGAAGGTAAGCGAGTATCTGGGAAAAGATTATCCTCTTGTCATTAACGGTGAAAGAGTGGAAACAGAAGCGAAAATCGTTTCAATCAACCCGGCTGATAAAGAAGAAGTTGTCGGCAGAGTGTCAAAAGCTTCTCAAGAACACGCTGAGCAAGCGATTGAAGCGGCTGCGAAAGCGTTCGAAGAGTGGAGATACACATCTCCTGAAGAAAGAGCGGCTGTCCTGTTCCGCGCGGCTGCCAAAGTCCGCAGAAGAAAACATGAATTCTCCGCTTTGCTTGTAAAAGAAGCAGGAAAGCCTTGGAACGAGGCGGATGCTGATACAGCTGAAGCGATCGACTTCATGGAGTACTATGCGCGCCAAATGATCGAACTGGCAAAAGGCAAACCGGTCAACAGCCGTGAAGGCGAGAAAAACCAATATGTCTACACACCGACAGGCGTAACGGTCGTCATTCCGCCATGGAACTTCCTCTTTGCAATTATGGCGGGAACGACGGTGGCACCGATCGTAACGGGCAACACGGTCGTTCTAAAACCTGCGAGCGCTACACCTGTTATCGCAGCGAAATTTGTTGAAGTGCTTGAAGAGTCCGGTCTGCCGAAAGGTGTCGTCAACTTTGTCCCCGGCAGCGGAGCGGAAGTCGGCGACTACCTTGTTGACCACCCGAAAACAAGCCTGATCACATTTACAGGATCAAGAGAAGTTGGTACGAGAATTTTCGAACGCGCGGCGAAAGTTCAGCCGGGCCAGCAGCACTTAAAGCGTGTCATCGCTGAAATGGGCGGTAAAGATACAGTTGTTGTTGATGAGGACGCGGACATTGAATTAGCGGCTCAATCCATCTTTACATCAGCATTCGGCTTCGCAGGACAAAAATGTTCTGCAGGTTCACGTGCAGTTGTTCATGAAAAAGTATATGATCAAGTATTGAAGCGCGTCATTGAAATTACGGAATCAAAAGTAACAGCTAAACCTGACAGTGCAGATGTTTATATGGGACCTGTCATTGACCAAGGTTCCTACGATAAAATCATGAGCTACATTGAAATCGGAAAAGAAGAAGGCCGTTTAGTAAGCGGCGGCACCGGAGATGATTCAAAAGGCTACTTTATCAAGCCGACGATCTTCGCTGACCTTGATCCGAAAGCCAGACTCATGCAGGAAGAAATTTTCGGGCCGGTCGTCGGGTTTTCTAAAGTATCAAACTTTGATGAAGCGCTGGAAGTGGCAAACAACACTGAATACGGTTTGACAGGAGCGGTCATTACAAATAACCGCAAACATATTGAACGGGCGAAACAGGAATTCCATGTCGGCAACCTGTACTTCAACCGCAACTGTACGGGAGCGATTGTCGGATACCATCCGTTCGGAGGCTTTAAAATGTCCGGCACTGATTCAAAAGCGGGCGGCCCGGATTATTTGGCCCTCCACATGCAGGCGAAAACAATCAGTGAAATGTTTTAAGAGGGACTGAATGGGCATCCTCCTCGCGGGGGGTGTCCATTTCACCATAAACATATAAAGCGGAGGAGGAAATGCCATAGCAAACATTCAGTTGATTATATCCATTTGTATTTATATGGCGGGCATGCTGTTTATCGGTTATTTCGCCTACAGACGGACGTCAAATCTGACGGATTACATGCTCGGGGGGCGTTCTTTAGGTCCTGCCGTCACAGCGCTCAGCGCGGGAGCGGCGGATATGAGCGGATGGCTCTTGATGGGGCTTCCGGGCGCCATGTTCTCGACGGGATTAAGCGGCGCTTGGATTGTCATCGGCCTTGTGCTCGGAGCATGGGCGAACTGGCTTTTCGTGGCGCCGAGACTGAGAACGTATACTGAAAAAGCGGGGAATTCCATCACCATTCCGGGTTTCCTTGAAAATCGTTTCGGTGATCATACGAAGCTTCTCAGACTGTTTTCGGGTCTTGTCATTCTCGTCTTTTTCACATTTTACGTATCATCGGGCATGGTCTCAGGAGGCGTCTTATTCAACAGCATTTTAGGGTTGGACTATCACACCGGCCTGTGGGTTGTGACAGGCGTCGTTGTCGCCTACACCTTGTTCGGGGGCTTTTTGGCGGTAAGCTGGACGGACTTTGTCCAAGGGATCATTATGTTTGCGGCGCTTATTCTCGTGCCGATTGTGACGATTTTTCATACGGGCGGCCCGGGAGAAACCGTTGCCGATATCCGTTCCGTCAACCCGGAACTGTTTAACATGTTCAAAGGAACGACCGTCCTTGGCATTATTTCTTTATTTGCGTGGGGGCTCGGCTATTTCGGGCAGCCGCATATTATTGTGCGCTTTATGGCGATCACATCTGTGAAAGAAATCAAACGCGCCAGACGGATCGGCATGGGATGGATGATTTTGTCTGCACTAGGCGCGCTGTTTACAGGTCTTGCGGGAATCGCGTATTACCATCAGCACGGACTGAAGCTGGCTGATCCGGAAACCATTTTTATTCAGCTCGGCAACATTCTGTTCCACCCGATTATTACGGGATTTCTCATTTCTGCGATTTTAGCGGCTATTATGAGTACGATTTCGTCTCAGCTGCTCGTTACGTCCAGTTCTTTAGTAGAGGATTTGTATAAGTCCATGTTCAGGCGTTCGGCTTCTGATAAGGAACTCGTATTTCTGGGGAGAATGGCAGTGCTTGCGGTGTCAATCATCGCCTTGGTGCTCGCCTGGGAGAAAAACAACACGATACTAGGTCTTGTCAGCTATGCATGGGCGGGATTCGGCGCGTCATTCGGGCCGGTCGTACTGCTCAGTTTATTTTGGAAACGGATGACGAAATGGGGGGCACTCGCCGGCATGATTGCGGGAGCGATTACTGTAATCATTTGGGCGAATGCCGGTCTTTCAGACTTTTTGTACGAAATCATTCCGGGGTTTGCTGTAAGCCTTGCCGCTGTATTTGTCGTCAGCTTGTTGACACAGGCTCCGTCAAAAGATGTCACAGATCAGTTTCATGAGTACCGTGATACACTTTCTCAATAAAAGCAAGGAACGAGAGGAAGAAGGGACCGCCCTTTTTCCTCTTTTCACGATACAGAATTCCGGATTATGCCGTTTTGGGAATATATGAATTTTTTTCTATACAAAAAGTCACCCCTCAGAGTATGATAAAGATAAAAAGAGCATAGGAGAAATAGGTATGGAAGAGCTTTTAGAGAGAGTTTTTTCATTTACGGACATTGATAAATTAATTGATTTCATCAGTTACGAATTGCAGAAGCCCGTCATTCTGGAAAGTGCGGATTTCTTTTTGCTTGCCTATAATTCTTATTACATTAATCACTTCGACTCCGCCAACCAGCAGACGATATTTTCAAAAAAATGCCCCGTGCAGATTTTTGAGAGGTTTCTGAAGGACGGGGTGATCGAAAAACTGAAAACCGTTCCTGAACCGTTCCGTGTTGAAAAAATAGACAGTATCGGGCTGAATCAGAGAGTGGTCGTAAGCGCAAAACATAAAGGGGAAGTGATGGGCTACATCTGGATTCAGGAGCTCGACCGCGATTTGACGGACGAGGAGCTCGACTTTTTATATGAAACCTCATTCCATGTCGGAAAAATCATCTATAAAACGAACCGGCTGAAACAGGAAAAGGAAGAGAGAGCGGAAGACCTGGTGAAACGGGCAATCTTTCAGCAATTCTCCTCTGAAAAGGAGTTCAGGCGGGAGGCGGAAAAGATGAACGCCGTGCTGCCGTCGGTTTTCTCGGTGGTTGTCCTGCATGCCGCAAATGGGGATGGGGAGGCAGTCGAAGATTTGAAGGAAAATATCAAATCGTACTTGAATTTGCGGGATAAAGTCAGTCACGTCTTAACCATTGATTCCAATATTGTCATCGTCGTCGCAAGCTTCTCGCAAAAAAGCTCCGGCACTTCGGCAGCATCTGAATTCATCCACAAACTGCTGACTCATTTTCACTTTCAGAAGATCCCCACTCCCATCTATATCGGAATCGGCAATGAATACAGCAGCATCCTGAAGCTCGGGAAAAGTTATATAGAAGCCCTTGAAGTCATAAAGGCCGCAGAAATTACCGGAAACCAGGAAAATATCCCGTATGAATACAGCAAGCTCGGGATCTACCGCTATCTTGAAAGCATCGAAGAAAAAAACGCCTCACTGGAATATGTAAACCATGATCTAGCTTTATTAAAAGCCAAGGATAGAGAAAGCAGCACCGAACTGCTGAAAACGTTAGAAATCTATCTCCTCAATAACTGCAAAACAAAACCAGCCGCAGAACAGCTTTTTATTCATCAAAACACATTGAACTACCGTATCAAACAGATTCTTGACATGACATCAATTAATTTAAACGACTTCAGGACAAGGTGCCAGCTGTATCTTGATATCATGCTGATGAAAAAGAAATAAAAAAGAAACCAGTCGCCGTACTGGTTTCAGCTTTAATACCCTCCTCAATCTCAACATCTCATTGGGCCGTGCTTCTTGAATCTCCATCCTTTTCCGCAAGATGAGAACTGAACAAACACTGTTTTCCGATGTATGGTATACTTTTATTGATATTGATTCTCAATTAAAAATGTTTGAAGTATAGATATAAACGGGAGGCAGAATAATGGCGGAAAATCATGAGGTGTATGACGTCACGATTATAGGCGGGGGCCCGATCGGCCTGTTTACGGCTTTTTATTGCGGGATGCGCGAGCTGAAAACGAAAGTGATTGAATTTTTGCCGCGGCTCGGGGGGAAAGTGTCTATGTTTTTCCCGGAAAAAATCATCCGTGATATCGGCGGAATTCCGGGGATCGCCGGGGAACAGCTGATTAAGCAGCTGAAGGAGCAGGCGGTGACATTTGAGCCGGATATCGTGTTGAATCAGCGGGTGACCGGATTTGAGCGGCTGAATGACGGGACCATTGTGCTGGAAAGTTCCGAAGGGGAAAAGCACTATACACGCACCGTGATTTTGGCTGTCGGCATGGGAACGCTTGAGGTCAATGAACTCAACAGCGCGGATGCGAGCCGTTATTCAGGGAAAAACCTTCATTATAAAGTGGAGAAGCTGGATGCGTTTGAAGGTAAGCGTATCGTGATCTCCGGAGGGGGAGATACCGCGGTTGACTGGGCGAATGAGCTGGAACCGATTGCGGCGTCTGTTACCGTCTTGCACCGCCGTGAGGAGTTCGGCGGTTTAGAAAGCAGCGTGGCGAAAATGAAGCGGTCTTCCGTGCGGGTGTTTGCGCCGTATCGTTTGAAGCATCTCAACGGCACCGGGGAACGGATTGAGAGCGTCACCGTTTGTCATACCGAGTCTGGCCTTTCTGAAGACATCAAGGTTGATGAGCTCATTATTAATCACGGGTTTAAAATTGATCTCGGCCCGATGAAGGATTGGGGGCTTGAGATAGAAGAAGGCCGGATTAAAGCCGACAGACATATGCGGACCAATCTTCCGGGCGTGTTTGTTGCAGGTGACGCCGCCCATTATGAAAGCAAGCTCAGATTGATTGCCGGCGGTTTCACGGAGGGACCGACCGCCGTGAACAGCGCCAAAGCCTATTTGGACCCGCAGGCGGATCAGATGGCGATGTATTCGACTCATCATAAGAAATTGGTGACACAATAAAAAAGGGAATGGCCCCCGATGTTGAGCCGGGGGTCAGCTGTGAACGAGCACGTCTTTCATTTCATTTCGTATAAACGCAAATAACTGTTCCTGATTTTTCACGGCGGTAAATCCGTAACCGGCGGGTATGTCTTCACCGATGCAGATGACGGGAGGGCGGTTTGCTGTCGGATTCGGTGATATGCCGATCTGTTTTCCGGCGCTGAGCAAATGCTGAGCGGATTCTTTGCCCGGACAGATAATCATTTGCAGAGGAGACTCACTGATTGTGCGTTCGATCATCGAAGTGAACCGCTCATCTGCGATATGTTCATGAGTGATATAAAACGGGCATGATACTGAGTCTGGCATGTTTTCTGCCGCTTGACGGCTTCCGACAATGAGCGAATGCGGAGAATCACCTTGATGGCCGGATAGGCGGAAGCCCCGTTTTGTCAGTTCCGTCTTTGCCGCTTCAGTCGCTGCATTCAGGCTTGCTGTCACCCGGCGGATGTCAATCTGCTTGAAAGCCAGTGTGTCAAAAAATTCACAGACCGCGTGGCGTGATGTGAAAAAGATCTGTTCAAAAGTGCTGATCCGCTTCAGGATGTTTTCGTTAGCGGGCATTTTTTTAACAATCCGCTTCGGCCATTCGATAACATCAGCGCCATACTCGCGCAGCCAGCCTGTCAATGTATGTTCATCATCGCCATGAGTGACCACCATGATATGCCGCCCGATGAACGGTTTGCTTTCAAACCAGCTATATGTTTGAAGATTTACGATATCTCCGATGACGATAATGGCGGGGTTGGTGATGTTTTGGCTTTGTACTTTTTCATAAATATCCTGAAGCGTTCCTTTTACGCTGCGCTGCCGCCCCCATGTTCCCCATTGAATGACGAGTACGGGGACGGAGGGGGATTTCCCGTGCTCCATAAGCTGCCGGCATATAAATGACAGATTTTTAACCCCCATGTAAAACACAAGCGTTTGAACGCTTCGAGCCAGCCCTTCCCAATCGAGATTCGGCCGGCCTTGTAATGATGTATCATGAGCAGTGATCATGGCGAAGGACGAAGCGCAATCACGATGGGTGACGGGGACGCCCGCATACAGCGGCGCCGCGATTCCCGAGGTGATGCCGGGCACCATCTCGTAGCGGATGCCGTGCCGATGAAGCGCCTCCGCTTCTTCGCCGACTCTGCCGAACACGCTTGGGTCTCCGCCTTTCAAGCGGACTACGGTGAAGCCTTCCGCCGCTTTTTCAATCAGCAGGGCATTTATCTCCGACTGTTTCATAAAATGGCGGTCGGGCAGTTTTCCGCAATAAATGAACCGGCAGTCTGGAGAGGCATATTCAAGAAATGTTGGGTTTGCAAGCCGGTCATACAAAATGATATCCGCTTTCTCCAGAACCTGTTTCCCTTTTACGGTAATCAGCCCCGGGTCTCCAGGTCCGGCACCGACAAAATATACAATTCCGTTTCTCATGATGACGTCATCCCTTCATCTGTTTAAAAAGTGATCCGACCCTTTGATCAATACAGGAGGTATACATTCTCTCCTTCGATCAGTGTTTCGTATGTTTTAATACAGCCATGATCCGGCTCTTGGACTTTTCCGTCTTCTAAGGAAATTTTCCAGTCATGCATCGGGCAGAAGACGTATTCTCCGCTGACGATGCCTTCAGCCAGGACGCCCCCTTTATGAGGGCAGCGGTTTTCGACGGCGCGGACGCTTCCGTCAGAAAGCTTAAATACAGCAAGCTCTTTCTCTTCTATATATACGGTTTTTCCTAACTCCTCAGGAAATTCGTTTAGCCTGCCTAAGCAAACCTTTGTCATATCTTTATTAACCATGTCCGTTCCTCCTTACTGTTTTATGAAGTCGTGACGACATTTTCAAATAAATCTTTAGAAGCTTTTTTATCTTTAAGGAAATATTGCCACGGATCTTTGTGAACAGAGAGTGTTTCATTCATTCTGCCGTTGAGCTCCTGCCGTTTTTCCGGATCGTTCAACACAGATTGGACATGGGATAAACCGATGCGCTCAAGCCATGCGGATGTGCGCTCCAGATAGTTAGCCGTTTCTCTGTAGTACTGAAGGTAAGCGCCCGCGTATTCTAAGACTTCTTCATTCGTTTTCACTTTCATCAGCAAATCACCGGCGCGCAAATGAGTTCCGCCGTTCCCGCCGGCATAGAGCTCCCAGCCTCCGTCGATGCCGACAACACCAAGGTCTTTAATGCCGGACTCCGCACAGTTCCGCGGGCAGGCAGACACGGCCATTTTGACCTTATGAGGCGTATTGAGCCCTTCGAATTTTTTCTCTAGCGCAATGCCCAGTGCCATGGAGTCCTGCGTGCCGAAGCGGCAGAATTGTTCGCCTACACACGTTTTTACCGTGCGGAGTGTTTTTCCGTACGCGTAGCCTGAAGGCATATCAAGCTCGGCCCATACTTTCGGCAGGTCTTCTTTTTTGACGCCGATGAGATCAATTCGCTGGCCGCCTGTCATTTTAACGAGCGGGATCTCATATTTGTCGACGACATCGGCGATCTTGCGGAGATCCTGAGAGTTGGTCACGCCGCCGTACATCCGGGGCACGACAGAGTATGTTCCGTCTTTTTGAATATTGGCGTGCATCCGTTCGTTCACAAAACGGGATGTTCTGTCATCCTCGTATGTAGACGGATTGATCATGCCTAAGTAGTAGTTGAGGGCAGGCCGGCATTTGGAGCAGCCCTCCGGCGTTTTCCAGCCGAGCACGTTCATGATTTCTCTCGTATGTGATAGCCCTTTGGCTTTGATTTCTTCTACGACTTCATCTCTCGAAAGCGAGGTGCAGCCGCAAATCGCTTCTTTTTGCGCGGATGCGTCAAATTCTGAGCCCAGTGTATATTGAAGAATGTCTTCTACGAGCGGTTTACAGCCTCCGCAGGAACGGGATGCCCCAGTGCATGCTTTGATTTCGTCCGTTGATGTGCAGCCTTTTTCCTGAATGGCTTGAATAATCGCGCCTTTTGATACACCGTTGCAGCCGCAGATGATTTCATCGCCGCTCATCGCCGCGGTCATGCTTGCGCCTGCTTCCTGGTCAAGAGGCTGTAAGATTGATATCTTGGAAGTTTCGGAGATATCGGCTTCTTTTTGAATCATTGAAAACAGGCGGCTGCCCTCGCTGCTGTCGCCGAATAAAACAGCGCCGACAATTTGATTGCCTCTCAGAACGATTTTTTTATAGATGCCGTCCTGCTCATCGAAAACTTTAATCGCTTTTTTCTCCTCTGATTCGTTAAAGTCACCGGCAGAGAATACCTCGACGCCTGATACCTTTAATTGAGTGGAGAGAACGGAGCCTTCATACGGTTTTGTTTCAATGCCGCAAATATGTTTGGCCAGCACTTTTGCCTGTTCATAGAGCGGCGCCACAAGACCGTATGCGATTCCGCGGTGCTCGGCACATTCACCGACAGCGTAAATGTGCGGGATTTCAGTCTGCATATAATCGTTCACAATGATTCCGCGGTTAACCGGAATGCCGCTTTCCGCGCCAAGCTGTGTATTCGGGCGGATGCCGACCGCCATGACGACTAAATCAGCTTCGATGCTTGTGCCGTCTTTAAAGCGTACGCCTTCGACACGGTCAGTACCGACAATTTCTTCGGTTTGCTTTTCAAGTAAAAAGGTCATGCCTTGTTTTTCTAATTCGTTTTGCAGCAGGCGCCCTGCAGTTGGATCAAGCTGGCGTTCCATCAGGTATGGAGAGAGGTGGATGACAGACACGTCCATTCCGAGATTCAGCAGCCCGCGAGCGGCTTCTAAACCAAGCAGTCCTCCGCCGATGACGGCTGCTTTTTTATATTGTTTCGACGCGGCGAGCATTGTGTCGGTATCTTTTATGTCCCGGAATGCCGTGACGCCTTTTTTATCTGCGCCCGGAATCGGAAGGATAAAAGGGACAGAGCCTGTCGCCAGGATGAGTTCATCATAGGGCTGGATTCTGTCTGCATCTGTAATGACTGTTTTGCTATCCTGGTCCACTTTGATGACTGTTTCACCGGTATGCAGCTGAATGTTGTTTTCTTTGTACCAGTCCCAATCGTTTAACGTAATATCTTTAATATCTGTATCGCCTTGAAGCACTTTTGACAGAAGGATTCGGTTATAGTTGGGATGAGGTTCGGCCCCGAATATTGTAATCTCGAATTCGTCTTTTGAAACACGCAGTATTTCTTCAATCGCTCTTACCCCGGCCATTCCATTTCCAACAAGGACTAGCTGTTTTTTTCCCATCAGATGATCCGCTCCTTATCTATGTTTTCTTTAGCGTAGCACAGCGAAAACAGATATTTAAGATACATGTTATGAGATGTAACAAAAAATACTAAAAAATCTAAAAATTTTATGAAAAATTATATTAGGCTGATACGTGCAGCGCACATCTTAAAACCGGGCATTTTACAGTCCGGATCCAAGGCTTCACCAATTAAATCGTTGACGTTTTGCGTGTCAGACCAATGGAAGGGGGCAAACAGTGTATGATGTCTGACTTTTACTTGATTTTAAATAGAGAATGCATCAGAATAAATAGTAACGATTACGATTTAATACACTGTACATATTAGTTGAACAGAGACAGTCACAGATAATAAATCGTAATCATTCTATTTTGTTGGGAGGCTATTTTTATGGTGAAAATTCCGGTTACAGTATTGAGCGGCTATCTTGGTGCTGGAAAGACGACAGTTTTGAATCATATTTTACAAAACCGCAACGGTTTAAAAATTGCCGTCATCGTTAATGACATGAGCGAAGTAAACATAGACGCTGGCCTGGTGAAACAGGGAGGGGGCTTATCACGGACAGACGAAAAACTCGTAGAATTATCGAACGGCTGTATCTGCTGCACGCTGCGTGAGGATCTATTAGTCGAAGTTGAGAAACTCGCCAAAGACGGCAGGTTTGATTATATCGTGATTGAATCAACAGGGATCAGTGAACCGATTCCCGTTGCCCAGACATTTTCTTATATAGATGAAGAAATGGGCATTGATCTGACAACATTCTGCAGGCTGGACACAATGGTTACCGTGGTAGATGCAAACCGCTTCTGGTATGACTTCCAGTCCGGTGACAGCCTCCTTGACCGGAAAGAAGCTGCGGGAGAAGAGGATGAACGGGAGATTGCCGACCTATTAATTGATCAAATTGAGTTTTGTGATGTGCTTATTTTAAATAAGTGCGACATGGTGGGCGAAAAAGAGCTTGAACAGCTTGAAACAGTTCTTCGCGCATTACAGCCCCGTGCCAAGCTGATCCGATCCGTCCGCGGAGAAGTGCCTGCCGAATGCATTTTGAATACCGGTTTATTTGAGTTTGAAGAAGCGAGTTCATCAGCAGGATGGATAAAGGAGCTGACGGCAGGCCATGAAGCGCACACTCCGGAAACAGAAGAGTATGGAATCACTTCGTTTGTGTATTCACGGCGTCTGCCGTTTCATACCGTTCGTTTTGACAGCTGGCTGCATCACTCAATGCCTGACAGCATTGTGCGCGCAAAGGGAATTGCCTGGTGCGCAACCCACAACAGCTTCGCGCTGCTGATGTCTCAGGCGGGTCCGGCGGTCTCAGTTGAGCCTGTCTCTTATTGGGTGGCGGCGATGCCGAAACTTGAGCAGGAGCAGATCAAACAGCAGGAACCGGAGATTCTGGAGGATTGGGACGCTCAATTCGGAGACCGTCATACGAATCTGGTATTTATCGGGATTAATTTAGATGAAGCAGCCATTACAAAGGAATTAGATCAGTGTCTGCTCACGCCGTCTGAGTTCGATTCTGACTGGTCTCAATTTGAAGATCCTTTTCAATGGGACATTCAGCGGGCTGAATAACATACCAGCCAAGTTTAGAAGCATGTGAGAAGGGAAGGAGTGATGAAAAAGGAGCTGAACAATGTGAAAGCACTGACATACCAAGGAAAAGAACATATGGAAGTGAAAGAAGTCCCTGCACCCGTCATTCAAGATGAGAGGGATGTCATCGTTCGAATCACCGCAACCGGAATTTGCGGTTCAGACCTTCATTTATATAAAAACGGAATACCCGCTGATCCGGGTTACATCGTTGGACACGAGCCAATGGGAATTGTTGAAGAAACGGGCAGTCAAGTGAAAAAGCTGAAAAAAGGCGACCGGGTCGTGATTCCTTTTAACATCGGCTGCGGAGAATGTCATTATTGCAAGCACCAGATGGAAAGCCAGTGTGATGAATCAAATCCCAATCCTCATACAGATGCCGGCGGCTTATTCGGTTTCTCAGAGTTTAACGGTAATTATCCCGGCGGGCAGGCTGAATATTTACGAGTGCCCTATGCTGATTTCTCTTCTTTTCTGGTTCCGGCAGACAGCGAGCTAGAAGATGAACAGGTACTGCTTCTGTCAGATGTCATGCCGACCGCCTTTTGGAGCGTTCAGCACAGCGGAGTGAAAAAAGGAGACACAGTCGTTATTCTGGGCTCAGGTCCGATCGGTTTAATGGCGCAAAAATTCGCTTGGAAAAAAGGCGCAAAGCGGGTCATCGCAGTCGATCAAGTCCCGCACCGCCTTGAACATGCGAGACGCATAAACGGAGCAGAGACCTTCAATTTTTCAGAGCATGAAGAGATCGGGAAACTGCTGCATGAACAAACGTCAGGGGGCGCGGATGTTGTGATTGATTGTGTCGGAATGGACGGCACGCCGCTTTCAAAAGAAAAAGAAAAGCAAAAACCGAATCAGTTCGGAACCATCAGTCCGATTCTGACAGCGTCAGAAGCCGTTAAGAAGTTCGGTACTGTTCAGCTCACAGGCGCATATATTTCCGAAGCGGACGGTTTTCCGATCGGTGATTTTTTCACGCGCAACGTTTCTCTAAAAATGGGCCAGGCACCCGTTATCCATCTGATGCCGATGCTGTATCAAATGGTCGAACAAAATGAAATTGATCCGACGGATATTATTACGCACAAAATGAGTCTTGCGGAAGCCCCTGCTGCATATGATATATTTGACAAAAAAGAAGATGGCAACATTAAAGTGATTTTGAAGCCATAGAGCGAGGGGAAACACAATGAATATTTACAGACCGGCGGGATTTTGGATCAGATTGGGAGCCGCAGTACTCGACTATTTAATTATTTCAGTGCCTTTGGCGATTATTTATATGCTGGCAACGGGAAAAGATCCGGAGGAGAGCGCAATGATCAGCATCATTTTGACTCTTTATTCTATCTTGCTTCCTGTATACTGGAACGGTTATGTTATCGGCAAAAAGATCTGCGGTATCCGCATCGTCAAAAAAGACGGCACTCAGGTAGGCTTTCTCACTATGATTTTAAGAGTGCTTGTGGGCGCCTTAATTTATGGTGTGACGTTAGGAATCGGTGTGATCGTGAGCGCATTTATGGTCGGAATGAGAGAAGACAAACGGTCGATCCATGATTTTGTGGCAGGAACGTATGTTACATACGCATTGCCGGACGAATCGATTGAAAAGAGCGAATAATTTCGCTCTTTTTTTTGCATAAAAACTGGATGGAGGCACAACATATAACAAACGCTAAAGGAGGAAAAAGTCATGAAAAAAGCTGCGTTATCATTGGCTGCGTTTTTCATTACGGCAATGGTTTTCATAATGCCGGCACATGCAACTGAAACAAAAATGCCTTCAACAATGTCACTTACGGTACAGCAGAAAAAAGAAATTGAATCTCTTGAAAAGGAAATACTCGAGAAACGTAAACATGTCATTTCCAAATATGTTGAATACGGTGTCCTGCCGAAAGAAAAAGCAGAGCATATTAAACAGCATATGGACAGGCGCTTTAACATGATGAAACAAAATGGCTTTATCCCCAAGCCTCCCCCTCATAAATTGGAGAAGCGGCATCATCATTCTTAAGCATCCGGCAAGATGGGTGCTTTTTTTGTTTTATCGGGATTGCTCTGGAACGCAAAAATAACAGGTAAAACGTTTAAAGGCTCAAACGGCGATACAGCAGCCGGCCGTTATGAACGTTATAAAGAAGATGTCGCCTTGATGGCAGAAATGGGTTTGAAAGCTTACGGCTTTTCTGTCAGCTGGCCGAGGATTTTTCCAAGCTTCGATTATTCACCGGCTTATCCGCTTACAAGTCACCCTGAAGACAAAATTGCATTTGAAGTTTTTACTGGTATCGGAACGTGATCGAAACAAACGGTAAGAGTTTATAAGAGTTCCCTGAGAGAAATATGTTTCTCTCAGGGAACTCTTTTACATTGCGGCCGCATCGATAATATACGTATCCGCATGCAAATCGGATAATTCGGCAGGCACTGAATAACAAGTAAGGCTGTATCGGCCTTTCGGAAGATCGAAGAAAAGCCGTTTTGACATCACGCTTTCAATCTCAATTCCATCTTTTACAGCTTCAAAGGAAACAGCCGCTTTTTTCTCATAGGATGGTACCGGTTCATTTGTATTAAGCCTGAGGACAATAAATGCCTTCGTATTTCTCCTTGCTTCAAATGAAACAGCTCCGTCAGCCTCCGCAAATCCTTTTTCAATGGCTTCATCCGTCCAATCGATAACAGGCGGTTCGGAATCTTTTTGGAAGATTGTAAATTGATGATAAGAAATGATAAGTTCTTGCGGTTTCCATGATTTAATCAATGCGCTGCTCCTCCTGTTTCGTTACTTGATTTTAAATAATACTCTCGTTCCGTCTGGATCATTGGTAAGCTGGTGTCCGACCCAAGAGCCGGCCCCGCGGTTGTCTGCCGGAGAAATATATTCTACGGAGGCATTGTTTCCGCCCTGTTTACAAACCGCCATGGGCCATTCATCTCTATCGTACCCCGTTTTTACAGGCACATGTTTAAGAGATTGCTCACGCCGCTTATGTACTCCGTCTCTGTCAATGGTGCATATGCTGGGATGTCCTTCTTTTATCGCGTCCTTAATATGCTTTGCTGTTTCCGGATATCGATCGGACGGAAATAGGATTACTTTGTCGTAATCGCTTTTCTGAACGGTCTGCTCGTTATCTGAGAAAATATCACCCTTGATCAGGGCCGCAACTGCTCCGGCAATGATGAGAAGAACAAGCAGCAGTGCTTTTAATGTTTTCAAGAGTATCAATCACCTCCAGTTTTAAATTGCTGTAAAGCTGGTCCAAGAATAAAGCAGAATCGGCCCGCTGTAAAGCTGTTAAAATATATTTTTCAGCCTCAATTCAACTGAATATCTGTAAAACCGTCTGCACAAATCAGTTTTATCCAATAAAAAATCGGTCAGAAAGTCTTTTTCGCAGTTTCTCTATTCAGAAATGAATGATTGCGGCCGTCTGAATAATTGGCTATTATAGCGATAAGCTCACCGGCAGGGTATCTTCGTCAGCGAGTTTCCGGGTGAAGACTTGGCCGGATGTAATCGAGCGCCGCAGGACGATAAAAAGACGGCCATCTGATAAGAAGGCCGCCGGTATATCATTCCAGATTTGCATGATTTGCAAACATGTCTGCCGAATTCAGTTCTTTTTTCTCCATGATTTTTAGAATAACCGCATCGTAAAACAGCAGGAGAGTCTGTTCAAATAAAGAACCCATCGGCTGAATCGTCTTTCTGTCTCCGCCGGTCTCATCCTTAGGAGAGCCGGGAATCGTTATCGTAAGATCCGCAAGTCTGCCGAGACTCGAGTCAGGATTAATCGTTAATGCAGTGATGATGCCATTAAGGCTTTTGGCTTTTTCAGCGGTATGAAGCAGGCTTTTTGTTTCGCCTGAGCCTGAGCCGATGATGACGAGACCGCCTTCTTTGAGGGGAGGGGCAAGCGTCTCACCGACGATGTAAGCGTTCAGCCCGATATGCATCATCCTCATGGCGAACGCTTTAGCCATAAAACCAGAACGGCCCGCTCCGGACGTGAAGATCTGATCTGCAGCTAAAATCTGATCCGCAAGCTTGTCAGCTTCATTGTCGGCTATTAACGCTGCAGTACGGGATAATTCATTTAGGATTTCATGTAAGTATTCCGTCGTTTTCATGATCCTTGTGTGATCAGCTGTTTCATTTTAGAAGCAGTATCCGCTTTATTGTCAGCTCCCGTAATGCCTCCGCCGACAATGATTAAATCTGGGTTTTGTTTGATGGCTTCAGGAAGCGTATCAAGTTTAATGCCTCCGGCAATTGCGGTTTTAGCGCTCTTGACTGCTTTTTTAATCGCCGTCAGTTCCTCGAATGAATTTTTTCCTTCTGCTTGAAGATCATAACCTGTGTGGACACAAATATAATCAACACCGAGTTGGTCAATTTCTTTTGCCCGTGTTTCAAGGTCTTTTACGTTGATCATATCGACGAGGATTTTTTTCTGTTGTTTTTTTGCTTCGGCAACCGCTCCTTTGATCGTCGAATCATCTGTCGCCCCTAAAACGGTGATGATGTCGGCGCCTGCTTCTGCCGCTTTCATAATCTCGTAACCGCCTGCATCCATGATTTTAAGATCGGCAAGCACTTTCAGGTGAGGAAAGGCTGTTTTCATTTCCTGCACGGCTTTCAGTCCTTCATTAATGACGACGGGAGTGCCGATTTCTACAACATCTATATATTGTTCGACCTCTTTCACAAGTTCAATTGCTTCAGGGATATTCACTAAGTCTAATGCCAGCTGTAATTCCACTGTATATTCACTCCTCTTCTTAATGTATCTACATTCTATAGAGTGCCCTGCATGTTGAAAAGTACGCACTTTAAAGTCTAATAGTTACTTTGAGGATACTGTCCCCCGCAGGCAATGTGTTTTGTCTCAGCAAAACTGCGTGGTAGTATAAATGGATGAAAGCTCTGTGAAAAAGTAAGCAAGTGTTTATAGATGATCAACGTACGAAAAGTAAGAGGAAGGAGAATGGCCCGTGAGCCGAATGGATAAGAAAACGTTTAATTGCGAAAAGGAATTGACGCTTGCCGTGATAGGCGGGAAGTGGAAAATGCTGATTATGTGGCACCTGGGAAAAGAAGGGACAAAACGATTTAATGAGCTGAAAGCTTTAATTCCTGATATTACGCACAAAATTCTTGTGAATCAGCTCAGGGAGCTGGAGCAGGATCTGATCGTTCACAGGGAAGTTTACCCTGTTGTTCCCCCGAAAGTGGAGTACTCATTAACGGAGCAAGGAGAGACCCTTATGCCGATTTTGGACGCTATGTATAAGTGGGGAAAAGAATATATGGAATTAATCAACATTGATAAAACTGCAATAAAGGAATCTTTTTGAAGCGCTCTATGGAAAATAGGGCGCTTTTTTTTGCGCGGTTTAATGAAATCATATTGCGAACGATTAAATCTCCTGTTTCGGTTCTTGCGCTGTTTTTTCCCCGTCAGCTAATATATGAAAACTATTTTCATTCTGCCATAACTGGATATTCGAAAGATTTATACTATAGTTTAAAGATTTTTAATTTTACATAAATAATATTTTTAAAAATAAATTGCGGGATGCCGCAAAATACCCTCTGGAATTGTCGGAATTTTTTTCGGTGTGCCGCATGAAACTTTTCACCCATTTTTCGGTGATAAAAACAATAATTTCATATAAAGTGAACGTAAGTAGATATATAGTAATTCATGAAGAAATAGGTAAACCCTGTTGCTTACAAACATTGGATTCTTGTCTTGATTTCTCATAAATTTGAGCCGAATTTCGGACTGTGCGGGTGAATGGATTGCGGATTTCGGCGGTGATTAAATCGGGATCGTTTTGGAGGTAAGTGGTTCTTTTGGCTTGATAATGAGTTAGGGACATTGAGGGAGGCTGTTTCTAAGGGAGAATTGACAAATTTATCTTAAAAA
Source organism: Bacillus sp. 01N42_2 (assembly GCF_056399565.1). Taxonomy (NCBI): domain Bacteria; kingdom Bacillati; phylum Bacillota; class Bacilli; order Caryophanales; family Bacillaceae; genus Bacillus; species Bacillus sp. 01N42_2. The sequence goes on from NZ_JBFTRO010000008.1 coordinate 164,407, forward strand.
GGGGAGGCGCACACATATGGAAATAACTTTTTATCCTTTAACAAATGCACAAAAACGTATCTGGTATACAGAAAAATTCTATCCGAACACAAGTATTTCAAATCTTGCGGGTTTCGGAAAGCTCATTTCTGAGGACGGCGTACAAGCTCATATCGTTGAGAAAGCGATACAGGAATTCGTCCGTCGCCATGAGTCGATGAGAATCCGTCTTCGGCTTGATGATGAGGGGGAGCCTGTTCAATATGTGAGCGAATACCATCCGCTGACGATCGAGCATACAGACATCAGGCAAGCCGGCTGCTCTGCGGAAGAGCTGTCAAAATGGGGACGTGACGAGGCAAGCAAACCTCTGGCGTTATATGATCAGGATTTATTCCGTTTTTCCGTGTACACCATCAGCGAAAATGAGGTCTGGTTCTACGTTAATGTGCATCACGTTATTTCAGACGGAATTTCCATGACGATTCTGGGCAATACGATTACTGATATTTATTTGGAGCTTTCGGGCGGAGCAAGTGAGAACGAGGCGGAGATTCCTTCCTTTATCGAGCATGTGCTGACAGAGCAGGAATATGTGCAGTCGAAGCGGTTTAAAAAGGATCGGGATTTTTGGAACGGACAGTTTGAGACCGTACCGGAGCTTGTGTCTTTAAAACGGAGCCAGGCAGATGCGGGTCTTGATGCGAAACGGTTTTCTCAAGAAATTCCTCATGACCTGTACGGCCGGATTCAATCATTTTGCGGGGAGCATAAAGTCAGCGTTCTTTCCTTGTTCCAGTCAGCTCTGATCGCTTATCTCTACAAAGTGACAGGCCGGGATGACGTCGTCACGGGTACGTTTATGGGAAACCGGACGAATGCGAAAGAAAAGCAGATGCTCGGGATGTTCGTATCCACGGTGCCTGTGCGGACAAGTGTTGACGGAAGCCAGCCGTTCTTGGAATTCGTCAAAGGCCGGATGAAGGATCTGATGAAAATTCTCCGCCACCAAAAGTATCCATATAACTTGCTTGTCAATGATTTACGTGCTTCAAAAAGTTCGCTGAGCAGATTGTTTACGTTGGCTTTGGAGTATCAAGTGATGCAGTGGCAGAAAAAAGAGAATCTGTCCTTCCTGACAGACCCGATCTTCAGCGGAAGCGGAACAAATGATATATCGATTCACGTGAAGGAACGATGGGACACTGGGAAATTGACGATTGATTTTGACTATCGCAGTGACATATTTAAGGCGGACGAAATTGCTTCTGTTTCTGAACGTTTGATCACGCTGATTGAAGATGCGATATCATCTCCTGACCGTGTTATTGATGAGCTCGCTCTTCTTTCAGAATCGGAGAAAGAGCTGCTTCTGAAGCGTGCCTCCGGCAATCCGGTCGCTTATCGCAAGGAGATGACGATTCCGGCGCTGTTTGAAGAGAAAGCGAAGGCACTGTCTGACAAACCCGCGGTTGTATATGAAGGCCGGACATTGTCCTATCACACATTGCATGAACAGTCAGGCCGTATAGCCGGACGCCTTCTTAAAGCCGGGATATCAGCCGATTCTCCTGTCGCTGTGCTGCTTGGCCGATCTGACCGTGTTATTGCGGCAATATTGGGAATTTTGAAAGCGGGCGGCGCATATGTGCCGATTGATCCTGACTTTCCGGCGGATCGGATTCAGTACATCTTGGAGGACAGCGGAGCGAAGGCTGTTCTGACAGAGGCGGGAATACAGGCGCCTGAAACGAATGCCGAACAGATTGATTTTGATGAGGCCGTTCAATATGAGACGGCCGCTGACGGTGTCTGCACACAATCAGACCGGCTGGCTTACATTATCTATACGTCCGGTACAACAGGGCGGCCGAAAGGCGTGATGATTGAACACCGGCAAGTTCATCACCTGGTTCAATCACTGCAGCAGGAGATTTATCAGTGCGGTGAACAGACATTAAGAATGGCGCTTTTGGCCCCGTTTCATTTTGATGCGTCCGTTAAACAGATTTTCGCCTCGCTTCTTTTAGGTCAGACGCTTTATATCGTGCCGAAAACAACTGTTACAAACGGCTCGGCACTGCTGGACTATTATCGTCAAAACCGGATTGAAGCCACTGACGGAACGCCTGCGCATCTGCAGATGATGGTTGCGGCGGGAGATGTCAGCGGAATTGAACTGCGCCACATGCTCATTGGGGGAGAAGGCCTGTCCGCCGCTGTTGCTGAACAGCTGATGACGCTCTTTCATCAATCGGGCAAAGCGCCGCGGCTGACAAATGTCTACGGGCCGACGGAAACGTGCGTAGATGCGTCCGTGTATGAGGTGTCACAAGATAACGGAATGAATCAGCAGGCGGCGTACGTTCCGATCGGAAAACCGCTCGGCAACGCCCGGCTGTATATATTGGATAAGCACAAACGGCTTCAGCCTGACGGTACGGCCGGTGAGCTGTATATCGCGGGAGACGGTGTAGGCCGCGGCTATTTAAATCTTCCGGATTTGACCGCAGAGAAGTTTTTGCAGGATCCGTTCAACGAGAGCGGCCGCATGTACCGCACGGGTGATATGGCGCGCTGGCTGCCGGACGGAACAATCGAATATATCGGCCGAGAAGACGATCAAGTGAAAGTCCGCGGCTACCGTATTGAGCTGGGAGAAATTGAAACGGTGCTCAGAAAAGCTCCGGGCGCGGCGGAGGCCGTCGTACTGGCACGGCCGGATCAGCAGGGCAGCTTAGATGTTTGCGCATATATCGTTCAAGAAAAAGGAACTGAGTTTCACCCTGCCGAGTACCGGGAGTATGTGTCCAAACACCTTCCTGATTACATGGTGCCCGCTTACTTTACAAAAACGGATAAAATTCCGCTTACGCCGAGCGGGAAGGCAGACCGCAAAAAGCTGTTCGCGCTTGATGTGCAGGCTGTCAGTTCGTCAGAGTATGCGGCGCCGAGAAATGAGACGGAGAAAACGCTCGCCGTCATCTGGCAGGAAGTCCTCGGAATGGACAAGGCGGGTATTTATGACCATTTCTTCGAGTCTGGCGGTCATTCCTTAAAGGCAATGACGCTTTTGACGAAAATTCATAAGCAAATGGGCGTGGAAATCCCGCTGCAATACTTGTTTGAGCATCCGACAATCGCGGCGCTTGCCGATTATGCGGTAAGCCGAAACGAAGGGCCGGATTACAGTGCGATTAAGCCGGCTGAGAAGCAGGAGAGCTATCCGCTTTCGCTCGCCCAGCAGCGCATCTATATCGCGAGCCAATTTGAAGATGCGGGGGTCGGGTATAACATGCCGGCAGCAGCCGTTATCGAAGGCGCGTTAGACCGTGAAAAACTTGAGCGTGCATTTTCTGTCTTAATCAGCAGGCATGAAGCGCTCAGAACATCGTTTCAATCAGAGGACGGCACGCCGAGACAGGTGATTCACGAGCATGTTCCGTTTCATATTGAAATGATCGAAGCGAGCGGGAGAACGAATGAACAGGTAATGAAGGATTTTGTGCGCCGTTTTGAGCTGGCGGAGGCGCCTTTGTTCAGAATCGGCCTGCAAACGCTCGGTCACAATCGCCATATGCTGCTGTTTGATATGCATCACCTGATTTCAGACGGAGTATCAATTTCCATCATGCTGAAGGAACTGGCAGAGATCTATAGCGGAAAACAGCTGCCTGACTTGCATATTCAATATAAAGATTACGCCGTCTGGCAAGCGGAGCGGGCGGAAGAAGGCTACAAGAAAGAGCGGGCGTATTGGAAAGAAGTCTTTAGCGGCGAACTGCCGGTGCTTCAGCTGCTCCCTGATTACCCGCGGCCGCAGGTGCAAAGCTTTGAGGGTGACCGCGTATCAGTCAAGCTGCCGAAAGAGCTGCGGGACCGGTTGCAGAAGCTCGCCGGGAAAAACGGAGCCACCCTTTATATGGTGCTGTTATCGGCATATTATACGTTGCTTTCTAAGTATTCAGGACAGGAAGACATCATCGTGGGAACACCGTCGGCGGGAAGAAATCATTCCGATACCGAGGGACTGATCGGGATGTTTGTCAACACGCTTGCGCTGCGAAGCTCCGTGAAGCAGGATCAGACATTTACAGACTTGTTAGGTCATGTTCGCAAGCAGGTGCTGGACGCGTTTTCTCACCAGGACTATCCGTTTGAGTGGCTGACCGAAGAGCTGAATGTACCCCGGGATATGAGCAGGCATCCGATATTTGATACGATGTTCAGTCTGCAAAATGCTTCGGACGGAATTCCGGAGATCGGCAATCTTACACTGTCTCTTCATGAAACCAACTTCAATATCGCCAAATTCGATCTGACAATGCAGGCCCGGGAAACAGCAGAAGGCATTGCGCTCGATTTGGATTATTGCACGAAGCTGTTTAAGCGCTCGACGGCGGATCGCCTGCTTGCGCACTATGTCCGCCTGCTGGAGAGTGCGGCAGCTCAGCCGGATGCAAAAATCAGCGAATATGACCTGCTTTCTGAACGGGAGGCTTTGAATCAATTACAGCGGTTCAATCCGGAGCGCACGGCCTATCCGAAAGAGCAAACGATCGTGCAGATCTTTGAAGAACAGGCCCGAAAGAACCCTGACCGGACGGCTCTTCAGTTCGAAGGGGAAACCCTGTCGTATCAGCAGCTGAATGAACGCGCCAACAGGCTTGCGCGGCATATTCTTTCGGTCGGAGGCGGCGGGAAAACCGCGGCTGTTTTATGTGAACGGTCAATGGACATGATTGTTTCCATTATGGCTGTATTAAAAGCGGGGTCAGCCTATGTGCCGATTGATCCTGAACATCCGGTTCAGCGGATTCAGCATTTCTTCCGCGACAGCGGGGCGAGTGTGCTCCTGACTCAGCGAAGCCTCAAGCCGATTGCGGAAAAGGCCGGTTTTCAAGGCGTCATTGTGCTTGCTGATGATGAGGAAAGCTATGAAAAGGACTCTCATAATCCAGCATTGCCGTTTGACTCCAAGACGATTGCCAATCTCACTTATACATCAGGAACGACGGGAACGCCGAAAGGAAACATCGTCACACATGCCAACATTTTGCGGACGGTAAAGAACACGAACTATTTGACCGTTTCTGAAGAAGATACTGTGCTCGGACTGTCAAACTACGTCTTTGACGCCTTTATGTTTGATATGTTCGGTTCGCTGTTAAACGGTGCAAAGCTTGTGATCGTCCCGAAAGATACGGTGCTGGACATGACCCGTTTGTCCCGCGTGATCAAACGGGAGAATGTAAGCATTCTGATGATTACGACGGCCCTGTTCCACCTGCTTGTTGATATGGAGCCGTCCTGTCTGACGACGCTTCGGAAAATCATGTTCGGGGGCGAAAGGGCGTCTGTTGAGCATGTCAAAAAGGCGCTTGCGGCAGTCGGAAAAGGAAAGCTGCTTCATATGTACGGTCCGTCTGAGAGCACGGTGTTTGCGACATACCACCCGGTGGATGTGATTGAAGAGGATACGCTCTCCGTTCCGATCGGAAAACCGGTCAGCAATACGGAAATCTTCATCATGGACACGGCCGGACGAATGCAGCCGGCAGGTATCCCGGGCGAGCTGTGCGTCAGCGGGGAAGGTCTCGTGGAAGGCTATTACAACCGTCCTGAACTGACGGAAGAAAAATTTGTAAAGCATCCGTTTAAGGAAGGGGAACGGATGTATAAAACGGGCGACTTGGCCAGATGGCTGCCGAATGGCGATATCGAGTTTATCGGACGTATCGACCATCAGGTGAAAATCCGCGGCCAGCGGATTGAGCTTGGCGAAATTGAGCACCAGATCCAAAGCCATGACCAGATTCAGGAATGCATCGTGCTCGCTGTGGACCAGGGAGCGGGTGACAAACTTCTTTGCGCGTATTTTGTCGGCCTCCGAGAAATCTCTTCCCAGGAGCTGAGGGAGCATACGGCGAAGGATCTTCCGGCTTACATGATTCCGGCCGTCTTTATTCAAATGGATGAACTGCCTCTTACAGGAAACGGGAAGATCGACAGACGGGCGCTGCCGATGCCTGATGTTACCGCAGCGAATGCTGTGTCATATACGGCGCCGCGCAATGAAACAGAACAAAAACTGGCGGATATTTGGGGTGAGGTGCTGCAAATGGAGCGGGTCGGCGTGCACGATCAGTTCTTTGAGATCGGAGGCCATTCGTTAGCGGGAATGAAACTGCTTGCTCTCATCCAGAAGACCTTCAGCGTGCAGCTTACATTAAAGGATCTGTTCACTTCTCCGACGGTTGCGGGACTGACGCAGCTGATTGAAGGCGCTGAGCAGAAGACGGCTGAAAGCATCGTACCGGCGGCTGTGCAGGAAACGTATCCGGTTTCTTCACCGCAGAAGCGGATGTTCGTGCTTCAGCAGCTGGAAGGCGCCGAAACAAGCTATAACATGCCGTCTGTGCTCCGCTTAAAAGGAAAGCTTGATGCAGAAAAGCTGAAATCTGTCATGAAACAGCTGACAGAACGCCATGAAGCCTTCAGAACGACGTTTGACATAAAGGATGGAGAAACAGTTCAGCGTATATGGGCCGAAGCTGATATTGACATGGAATATTACGAAGCCTCTGAGGAAGACGCTGGACAAATTATTCAGAGCTTTATCCGGCCGTTCCGCCTGGATCAGCTTCCTCTCGTCAGAACGGGGCTGGTTAAGCTGGCTGAACATGATCACCTGCTGCTGTTTGACATGCACCATATCATTTCAGACGGCGCTTCAGTCGGCGTGCTGATAGATGAACTGTCCCGCCTGTATGGCGGCGAAACGCTTGAGCCGCCGCGGATTCATTATAAAGACTATGCGGTATGGCAGCAGAAATTTATTCAATCAGAGCAGTACCGCAAGCAGGAGGAGCATTGGCTTCGGGAGCTTAACGGCGAGCTTCCGGTATTGACGCTGCCGGCTGATTACAGCCGTCCGGCTGTGCAAACCTTTGAAGGAGACAAGCTGGTCTTTTCACTGACTGAAGAACAGACGTCGGCTCTTCGCAGTCTTGCGAAACAAACGGATTCTACCATGTACATGGTGCTGCTGGCATCATACAGCGCTTTTCTCTCAAAATTGAGCGGACAGCATGACATTATTGTCGGCTCTCCGGTTGCGGGACGGTCACATGCGGATCTCGCTAACGTCATCGGTGTGTTTGTGAATACACTCGCGCTTCGGTCGTATCCGGAAGCGGACAAAACGTTCACAGATTATCTTGAAGAAGTAAAACAAACCGCTTTACGTGCATTTGATGCGCAGGATTATCCGCTTGAGGACCTTCTGCAAAAGATTGAGGTGCAGCGTGATACGAGCCGAAATCCGCTGTTCGATGCGGTATTCTCCATGCAAAACGCAAATGCTGAAGATCTGGTCATGGAAGGAATTGAGCTGAAGCACCATCCGTTTGACAGAAAAACAGCCAAGTTTGATCTGACGATGACGGCTGATGACACAGACGGAGGCTTAACGTTTGTGCTTGAATATAACACTGCGCTGTTTAAACCGGAAACGGCAGAGACGTGGAAGCATTATTGGCTTCATCTGTTAGAAGCCGCCGCGGAAAATCCGGCCGCGAAGCTTTCTGAGCTTTCATTGGTGAATGAAACAGAAAAACAAGCCCTTCTTGACGCATGGAAAGGAAAAACAATTTCCGTGCCGCGGGACAAAACGGTTCACCGTCTCTTTGAAGAAACGGCCGCCCGCCACGCGAACCGTCCGGCTGTGGCATACAACGGCGCGAAATGGACGTACGGCGAGCTGAATGCAAGGGCGAACCGGATCGCGCGCATTCTCATGGACTGCGGCGTTACGGCTGACGAACGTGTCGGCATTTTGACGAAACCGTCCTTGGAAATGGCCGCGGGCGTACTCGGCGTCCTGAAAGCGGGCGCGGCATTTGTGCCGATTGATCCCGACTACCCGAAAGAGCGCATCAGCTACATTCTGCAGGACAGCGGCGCTAAGCTTCTTCTCACGCAGGAAGCGCTCGACGTGCCGGAAAGCTACACAGGAGATACGATCCTGCTTGACGGCAGCCGCTCCATTCTGAGCCTGCCGCTTGATGAAAACGATGAAGCGAACCCGCAGACGGAAACAATGGCGGATCATCTCGCTTATATGATTTACACGTCAGGAACGACCGGACAGCCGAAGGGTGTCATGGT
>NZ_JBFTRO010000009.1:0-161645 GCF_056399565.1 Bacillus sp. 01N42_2
TGTTATCTAGTTTTGAGAGAACACTCTCAATGGTTTGGTGGCGATAGCGAAGAGGTCACACCCGTTCCCATGCCGAACACGGAAGTTAAGCTCTTCAGCGCCGATGGTAGTCGGGGGTTTCCCCCTGTGAGAGTAGGACGCCGCCAAGCTTTTCTAAAATTTTATCATCGCGGGGTGGAGCAGTTCGGTAGCTCGTCGGGCTCATAACCCGAAGGTCGCAGGTTCAAATCCTGCCCCCGCAACCAAAAAATAAAAATGGTCCGGTAGTTCAGTTGGTTAGAATGCCTGCCTGTCACGCAGGAGGTCGCGGGTTCGAGTCCCGTCCGGACCGCCATTTTCATTGTAAACGAAACGATCATGTTTTCGTTTTTTTTTGTGTTTTCTTTTAATACTTTCAGCTTGGTTTCTAACCAAGCTTTCTTTTATACCGTTAAAGTCTTGGATATTGAAACATAATCCGATACACTAGAAAGAGCTGTATTTTACAAGAGCGTCAGAAAGGGAGACGGGAGAAACATGGACGAATTTGATTTGATTCACAGTATTACTCCGCATTCGCATTATCATCCTTCCGTCGATGTTGGGATCGGTGATGATGGTGCGGTATATACAGCGTCATCTCACATGCAGCAAATTGTCTGTTTAGACACGATGGTGGAGGGTGTCCATTTTAAATCAGAGTACTCCTCTCCTCAAGATATCGGTTATAAGGCGCTCGCTGTTAACATTAGTGATGTAGCGGCGATGGGAGGCATTCCGAAGTTTTATCTGGTGTCTCTTGCCGTTCCCTCCTGCTGGCAGAAAGCTGATGTCAAGGCAATGTATGAAGGGATGGCGGAACTGGCGAAACTATACCGGATGGATTTGATCGGGGGAGATACCGTTTCCGCTGCCGGTCAAGCCGTTATTACCGTTACGGTCATCGGAGAAGTTGAAAAGAATCGAGCTTGTCTGCGAAGTTCGGCAAGACCCGGGGATGTCGTTTTTGTTACGGGAGAAATCGGCTCGTCCGCAGCGGGGCTGTCTCTTTTATTAGGAGAAACGCCTCCTTCTGCTTTTCATACGGGTGATTATTTTATCGAAAAACATAAACGGCCCGTGCCGAGGGTTCAGGTCGGCCGCTTCTGCTCTCAGCTTCAACGCGCGGCTCTGAATGATATCAGTGACGGATTGGCCAGTGAACTGCATGAAATAGCTGAGTCAAGCTCAGTTACGATAGAAATTGAAGAACAGCTTCTGCCGGTGCATCCGGATTTGCCTGAGACAGATCCTCAGTGGAAGAGATGGGTGTTATTCGGCGGAGAAGATTATGAATTGGCTGGAACGGTCTCTCAGCAGGAGTGGATCTCTTTGCTTGATTACTGCACGCAGTCAGGCATTCCGATTGCGAAGATTGGAGCGGTGTCTGAACGGAAGGAAGCAAGTGTTCTTTTGACAGCCAATGATCAGAGACAAATCGTCCTTGAGAAAAAAGGATACAATCATTTTAAATAAGACGGGTGACTCACTTTGAAGACATTACAATGGAGAACGAAAAACCCTGAAGAAACGAAAGCCGTAGCCAAGCTTGCCGCTTCATTGGCAAAGCCGGGAGACATTCTGACACTGGAAGGCGACTTGGGAGCGGGAAAAACGACTTTTACAAAAGGGTTTGCCGAAGGACTGGGGATCACAAGAGTGGTAAACAGCCCGACCTTTACAATTATAAAAGAATACCATGATGGTTCGCTTCCTCTATATCATATGGATGTGTATCGCATGGAGGATGAAAGCGAAGACTTGGGCCTTGAAGAATATTTTGAAGGACAAGGCGTCTGTTTAATTGAATGGGCTCATTTAATTCAGGATCAGCTGCCCGCTGAACGGCTGCAGATCGTCATCAAGAGAGCCGGTGATGAGGAAAGGGACATTACCTTTACGGCTTGCGGAACACGGTATGAAACGCTTTGTGAGGAGATTAATAAACATGACAATACTGGCAATTGATACGTCAAATTACACGCTGGGTGCCGCGCTCGTTCGTGAGAAAACGGTGATGGCGGAGTATATTACATATTTAAAAAAGAATCATTCCGTGCGGGCGATGCCTGCTGTCAATTCATTGCTGGAGGATTGCTGCCTAAAACCGCAGGACCTCACGAAAATAGCGGTGGCGAAAGGACCGGGATCGTACACTGGTGTCAGAATCGGTGTGACGCTGGCGAAGACTTTGGCTTGGTCGCTGAAGCTTCCGATTTCCGCTGTGTCGAGCCTTGAGGTGCTGGCGGCGAACGGACGGCATTTTCAAGGTCTGATCTGCCCGTTATTTGATGCCAGACGCGGACAGGTGTATACGGGACTTTATGAATATCAGGACGGCCGATTACAATCCGTTCTTCCTGATCAGAATGTGCTTTTGACGGATTGGCTCGGCATGCTGAAAGAAAAAGCGTCTCCGGTTTTATTTTTAGGGCATGATACAGCCATTCATGAAGAAACCATTCTGCATGAACTGACATCTCAAGCAGTGATGGGAACGGCTGCACAGCATAATCCGCGGCCGTCAGAGCTGGCGTTTTTAGGCTTGGAAAAAGAAGAAGCGGATGTCCACAGCCTTGTTCCGGATTATTTGCGTCTGGCAGAGGCTGAAGCGAAATGGATGGAATCTCAAAAATAGGGTGATGGGGATGAAAACGAAAACGGCGATTCGAAGCATGCGGCCGGAAGATATTGATCAAATTTATGAAATTGAAACAGCATCCTTCACTTCTCCGTGGACGAAGGATTCATTTTATCATGAGCTTTTGGAAAATCCGTATGCGCACTACCTTGTCATTGAAAAGGACGGCTGTCTGGCGGGGTACTGCGGAATCTGGATTATTATAGATGACGCGCAGATTACGAACATAGCCATTAAGCCGGAATACCGGGGCCAATCATTGGGAGAAGCGCTGTTTCGAGCTGCGGTAGAATTGTGCAGAGAAAAAAAGGCAAGGAGGCTCTCTCTCGAAGTCAGGGTCTCGAATCATCCCGCCCAATCCTTATATAAAAAATTCGGTCTTCAGGCCGGAGGAATCAGAAAACAATACTATACAGATAACGGGGAAGATGCGTTATTAATGTGGGTGACATTACATGAGTGAAAAACAAGATATTTATGTATTAGGAATTGAAACAAGCTGTGATGAAACAGCGGCTTCAGTCGTAAAAAACGGTAAAGAAATCGTTTCTAACGTAGTCGCTTCTCAAATTGAAAGCCATAAACGGTTCGGCGGGGTCGTGCCTGAAATTGCGTCCAGACATCATGTGGAGCAGATTACCCTAGTGATTGAGGAAGCTCTTTTAAAAGCGGAGATGGGCTTTGACGATCTTGATGCGATTGCCGTAACGGAAGGACCCGGACTTGTCGGAGCCCTGTTAATCGGAGTCAATGCGGCAAAGGCGTTAAGTTTTGCCCATCAAATACCGTTAGTCGGCGTCCATCACATTGCGGGCCATATTTATGCAAACAGACTGGTAGGGGAGCTTCAGTTCCCGGCGCTTGCTTTGGTTGTGTCGGGCGGACATACGGAATTGGTTTATATGGAAGAGCACGGTTCATTCGAGGTTATCGGAGAAACGCTGGACGATGCCGCAGGCGAAGCTTACGACAAAGTGGCGAGAACGATGGGGCTTCCTTATCCGGGAGGGCCGCAGATTGATAAGCTGGCTGCTGTGGGAACGGATTCTATTCCGCTTCCGCGTGCGTGGCTGGATGAGGGATCTTATAATTTCAGCTTCAGCGGGCTGAAATCAGCCGTGATTAACACACTCCATAACGCCTCGCAAAAAAATGAGGTGATTCCTCCTGAGGATCTTGCCGCAAGCTTTCAGCAGAGTGTCATTGATGTACTGACGGCAAAAACCTCTAAGGCTGCGAAAGAATACGGGGTTAAACAAGTGCTGCTTGCGGGAGGCGTAGCCGCCAACAAAGGGCTGAGAGCCGCTCTGCAGCAGGAATTCAGCCATCCGGGAGATCCTGAGCTTGTTATCCCGCCGCTTTCTTTATGCACGGACAATGCAGCGATGATTGCGGCTGCCGGAACCGTTGCTTTTGAAAAGGGAATCCGGGGTTCATATGATATGAATGGACAGCCCGGCTTGGAATTAACATCTTTTGATCGTCTCACGTTGTAAAACGTGAGGCTTTTTTTAATTTATTAACAGATAATTCTAACATATCCACAGGATTGTGAATATATTCAGAAATCCAGGCTGTATAAGGGTCTATAAGTTGTTAGTAAAGTGGATAAAGTCAGAAAATTTTGTGGATAGTGTGTATAAAGCGCTTACTTAAATAGCAGGCAAGGAGAAAAGCTGTGGATAAAAAAGCACCCCTTAAAGAGGTGCTTGACTTTTTCTATTCTTCTGAGGAGAGTTCTTCCCACTCCGCTAATAATCGTTCCAGCTCTTGATTCAGAGCTTCGTTCTCTGAGTGAATGGTCTGTACCTTTTCGTGATCCTGATACACGTCAGGGTCGCACAGCAGCTCCTCATTAGCGCTGATTTTCTCTTCGGCGGATGAGACGGCTGCTTCGATTTCTTCAATTCGTCTCAGGCGCTGCCGTTCTTTCTTTTTCCATTCTTTTTCTTCCTCGTATGTTCTTTTCGTGTCCTGTTTGACCTTGCCGGCAGGCTGTGCTTGCTCTTTTTCCTGCCGTTTCATTTCTTCCAATTCCAGCTGCTGGGCTTTTTTCTCGGTGTAATAGTCATAGTCACCCAAATATTCTTCGGCATGATCCGGAGACAGCTCCAGCACCCTTGTGGCGATCCTGTTAATAAAGTAGCGGTCATGCGATACAAATAACAGTGTTCCCGGATAGTCGATCAGGGCGTTTTCCAGCACTTCTTTACTGTCCAGATCAAGGTGGTTTGTCGGTTCATCAAGGATGAGAAAGTTTGCTTTTTGCAGCATCAGCTTGGCAAGCGCGACTCTTGCTTTCTCACCGCCGCTTAGAGAACGGACAGGTTTCAGGACATCGTCTCCGCTGAACAGAAAGTTGCCGAGGCATGTCCTGATCTCTTTTTCCGGCATGTCCGGATATTCATCCCACAGCTCGTCCAAGACGCGTTTAGATGAGGTCAGTTCGGCCTGCTCCTGATCATAATAGCCGATTGTGACATTGGAACCGTACGTGATCGACCCGGATTTCGGACTGAGCGTATTCGTAATGGCTTTCAGCAGGGTTGACTTGCCGATCCCGTTCGGTCCGACGAGGGCGGCGCTTTCCCCTCTTGTAATGCCGAAGGTCAGGTTTTTCAAAAGCGGCGGCTGGCCGTCATAGCTGATGGAAACATCCTGTACGCGAAGGACGTCGTTTCCGCTCTGTTTTGTAATGTCAAAACGGAAGGCGGCTGATTTTTCATCACCAAGCGGCTTTGCCATGACGTCCATCCGTTCAAGCTGCTTTCGTCTGCTCTGGGCTCTTTTCGTTGTTGATGCTCTGGCCAGATTGCGGTCGACAAAATCTTGGAGCTTGGCGATTTCGTCCTGCTGTTTTTCATACAGCTTCAGGTCTTTCTCATACTGCTCAGCTTTTTGTTCTAAATAGGCGCTGTAGTTGCCGAGGTATTTTTTGCTTTCTGTCCGTGAGACCTCGTACACTTGGCTGACGACTTTATCAAGGAAATATCTGTCGTGGGAGACAATCAGGATGGCGCCTGAATATCCCTGTAAATAATGCTCAAGCCATGTAAGCGTGTCGATGTCGAGATGGTTCGTCGGTTCATCCAAAATAAGCAGATCAGGCTGGGTCAGAAGCAGCTTGCCGAGAGCAAGCCTTGTTTTCTGACCGCCGCTCAGGCTTTGCACTTTCACGGAATCGTCAAATTTCCCGAAACCGAGGCCGTGAAGGATAGAACGGACGTCTGCTTCATACTGGTAGCCGCCTTTATCCTTGAAGTCCTGCTGAAGCCTGTCATAGGTTTTCATCAGCGTCTCAAGCTCCGCGGGGGCGGCCGTAGCCATCTTTTCTTCAATAGAACGCATTTCTTTTTCCATTGCTTTCAGGAAATCAAAAACACTCAGCAGTTCTTCTTTTATGGTAAGCTGGGATTCCAAGCCTGTGTGCTGGGCAAGATATCCCATCGTTAATTCTTTCGGTTTGATTAATTCACCCTTTTCATATGAAAGGTGACCTGCGATAATTTTAAGGAGAGTTGATTTGCCCGCTCCGTTTCTGCCTACAATGGCGATGCGATCCCGAGATCTGACTTCAAGCTTTATATTGTTTAAAATAGGATCAGCGCCAAAAGATTTGGACAGCTGATTAATTTGTAAGATCATCATATTATTTCACCTCTGTTATAATAAGTTAAGTGTAGCTTATCAACCTGCTGTCAGCAAACAATACATCAGAATTGGAACATTATAGGATAAGACATCAGGGAGAAAATAGTGTATGATCAGAAGTAAGGAGAGTTTAAATATGAATGGATTTTCTCATTTTAATGAAGAAGGCCGTGCCCGCATGGTGGATATAAGCGATAAATCTTCAACAGTCCGTACTGCCGCTGCAATATCCAGCGTACACATGAAGCATGACGTGTACAGCAGAATCAAAAACCGCGAGATCGGAAAAGGAGACGTACTGGCTGTCGCACAGGTGGCCGGAATCATGGCTGCAAAGCAGACCTCAGCGATTATCCCGATGTGCCACCCGCTTTCTTTAAGCAGCGTCGACATTTCATTCGGCTGGGAGGAAAAGGATTCCGAAGCCGTTCTTCATATACAGGCAAGCGTAAAAACGAAAGGGAGTACAGGTGTGGAAATGGAAGCGCTAACTTCTGCTTCAGTCTGCGCTCTGACCGTTTATGACATGTGCAAGGCGCTGGATAAAGGAATGGTCATCGGCCCGACCTGCCTCATGGAAAAAACGGGAGGCAAAAACGGTGATTTTAAAAGAGATGCATCTGAGTATAAAGTGGAGGACCAATCATGAACAAGGATCAATCAAAAATTCCGCAGGCGACAGCAAAACGGCTGCCGCTTTATTACCGCTTTTTAAAGAATTTACACGCGTCAGGAAAGCAGCGCGTTTCATCTGCTGAACTGAGCGATGCGGTAAAAGTCGATTCGGCCACGATCCGCCGGGATTTTTCCTATTTCGGGGCGCTCGGCAAAAAAGGATACGGCTATAATGTGGATTACCTGCTGTCATTTTTCAGAAAAACATTGGATCAGGATGAAACGACGAACGTCATTTTGATCGGTGTCGGGAATTTAGGGACGGCGTTTCTTCACTATAATTTCACAAAAAATAATAACACAAAAATATCTATGGCTTTTGATGTGAATCAGAGTAAAATAGGAACTGAGGTAGGCGGCGTGCCTGTCTATGATCTTAATGATTTAGAACTTCACATTAAGGATGAACCCGTGGCGATTCTTACCGTTCCGGCGGTTGCCGCGCAGTCAATCACCGATCGGCTCGTGTCGCTCGGAATCAAGGGAATCCTTAACTTTACGCCGGCCCGTTTGAATGTGCCGGATCACATTCGAATTCATCATATAGATTTAGCTGTAGAGCTTCAATCATTGGTTTATTTCTTAAAGCATTATTCTGTTTTGGAAGAAATTGAATAACGAAAGGAGGAGCTGCACATGATCGGTCCTGGAAGCCTGGCTGTTATCGGTGTGGTGGCGGTGATTATTTTCGGTCCGAAGAAGCTTCCCGAGTTAGGAAAAGCCGCGGGGGACACGCTTCGTGAATTTAAGAACGCCACTAAGGGATTAGCCGGTGAAGAAGAGGAAAAAAAGAAAGAAGAACAGTAAGATAGGATGACGCGTATGAGAGTGAATCAAATGACGCTTGTGGAGCATATTGCCGAACTTCGGAAACGATTGCTGATTGTGGCGTTATCCTTTACGGTTTTCTTTATTGCCGGCTTTTTTCTGGCAAAACCTATCATTGTGTATCTTCAAAAAGCCGATGAAGTAAAAGAGCTCACCCTTAATGCTTTTAACCTGACGGATCCGCTGTTTATCTTTTTGCAGTTCGCGTTTATTATCGGCATCATTTTGACTTCGCCGATTATTCTCTATCAGATTTGGGCGTTTGTCAGCCCGGGGCTGTATGAAAAGGAGCGCAAAGTAACACTCAGCTATATTCCGATTTCGATCGTGCTGTTTGTCGGCGGTGTGTCATTTTCTTATTATATTTTATTTCCGCTGGTCGTTGATTTTATGAAGCGGGTCTCGAATGACTTGGATGTCAATCAGGTGATCGGAATCAGCGAGTACTTTCATTTTCTGCTGCAGCTGACGATTCCGTTCGGGCTGCTGTTTCAGATGCCGGTGCTGATCATGTTTTTAACGAGGCTCGGGGTTGTCACGCCGATGTTTTTATCGAAGATCAGGAAGTACGCGTATTTTGTGCTGCTCGTGATCGCCGCGATGATTGCGCCGCCTGAGCTGCTGTCTCACTTGATGATTACGATTCCGCTTTGCATTTTATATGAGATCAGTATCCTAATCTCAAAAGCGGCGTACCGGAAAAGGCAGACCGGCAGCAGCGAATCCGATCAGGACGTATCAGCATAAAAAAAGCCATTTCTCCATGATGAGAAATGGCTTTTCTTTTATTTTTGATTTTTCTTCACTTTAAATGAGAAAGCGAACATTTTAAACGAGATGCTGATATTATAAGCGGCGAAAACCATCAGCAGTATGGAATAAAAAGACCACATGCTTCCCGGCGAGCTTGCGGCCAAATACGTAAAGATACAGCCGACTGCGAAATAAATCAAGCCCCAAGTCATTGGGTTCCTCATACAAACAATCCTCCAATAATTAATTGCATTTGTTCACTATGCTGTTCAATATATTTTTGGGCGGGGCCGAGCTGCATGACCACGACAATGGTATTCATCATGACATGGGCGAATATCGGCACAATAATCCGTTTCGTCTGCACATACAAGAACGCAAAGGTAAAGCCCATAGCCGTATATAGCAGCAGGTGTGTGAGGTCCTGGTGCACAATGCCGAAAATGACGGAACTGATCAGTCCGGCGAAAAAGAAATTCGTTTTTTCATATAATACACCGAAGATGATCTTCCGGAAAATGATTTCTTCAAGAATCGGCCCGACGATAGAAGAAACGATAATCATGAGCGGCATGGCTTTAATAATGTTGAGAATGGCTTTCGTGTTTTCAGAACCGCTGTTCACGTGAAAGACATACTGCTCAATCATTCCGGCGATACCCTGAGAAAATAAAGCGAGCCATATTCCCGCGACCGCCCAGAGAACGGACATGCCGGCGGATGCTTTCTTCCCGTTTCTTAATGTCTGCTTCGGCGCGGTTCTCAAAATCAAGAGAACGATAATCAGGCAGATAAAAAAGCTTACGACGGAATAAATCCCTTGAGCCATGGTGAGATTCGCATTCGTAGGATGCCCGCCCGCATAGCCGAATTTGTACATTAAAGGAATGCCGATCAATGCGGAAAGCTGCATGATAACGTATGTCAAAATGATATACCAATACTGTTTTCTCAAATGATATGTACTCCTTTATCCTATAAAATCAACTTATTTGTTTTTATTGTAACACAAGTGAACCGGACGTGAAAAAAGGAGAAAATCGCTGTAAGAGAGAATGATGTAAGCGTGAAAATTTTTTATTCTTATGACTTGAAATTGGAAGTGAGATTCTTTATTATAATAATTGTGTTAGCACTCTTTAGAGCTGAGTGCTAAAATTACATATTCATACTATTGAGGAGGTTATTACATTGTTAAAGCCATTAGGTGATCGCGTTGTCATTGAACTCGTAGAATCTGAAGAAAAAACTGCCAGCGGAATCGTATTACCGGATTCTGCAAAAGAAAAGCCGCAAGAAGGCAAAATCGTGGCAGCCGGTTCAGGTCGCGTGTTGGAAAGCGGAGAGCGCGTTGCTTTAGAAGTAAAAGAGGGCGACCGCATTATCTTCTCAAAATACGCCGGTACTGAAGTGAAATACGAAGGTACTGAATACTTAATCTTACGTGAAAGCGACATTTTAGCTGTTATCGGCTAAGCAAATAAATACTTTTAAAAATTCGAGGAGGTTTCGTTAACATGGCAAAAGATATTAAGTTTAGTGAAGAAGCACGCCGCGCTATGCTTCGCGGTGTCGATGCGCTTGCTGACGCTGTAAAAGTAACTTTAGGGCCAAAAGGACGCAACGTGGTTCTGGAGAAAAAATTCGGTTCTCCGTTAATTACAAATGACGGTGTGACAATCGCAAAAGAAATTGAACTTGAAGACGCGTTTGAAAACATGGGTGCGAAGCTTGTAGCTGAAGTAGCCAGCAAAACAAACGACGTTGCCGGTGACGGTACAACAACTGCAACAGTTCTTGCGCAGGCTATGATCCGTGAAGGCCTGAAAAACGTAACTGCGGGAGCAAACCCTGTCGGCGTGCGTAAAGGTATGGAACAAGCCGTAACTGTTGCAATCGAAAACTTAAAAGAAATTTCTAAGCCGATCGAAGGCAAAGAGTCTATCGCTCAGGTTGCTGCGATCTCTGCTGCTGATGAGGAAGTCGGAAGCCTTATCGCTGAAGCAATGGAGCGCGTAGGAAACGACGGCGTCATCACAATCGAAGAGTCTAAAGGCTTCACAACTGAGCTTGAAGTTGTGGAAGGTATGCAATTCGACCGCGGATATGCATCTCCTTACATGGTGACTGACTCTGATAAGATGGAAGCGGTTCTTGACAATCCTTACATCTTAATCACAGACAAAAAAATCACAAACATCCAAGAAATCCTTCCTGTGCTTGAGCAAGTTGTACAGCAAGGCAAACCATTGCTTCTGATCGCTGAAGATGTTGAAGGTGAAGCTCTTGCTACACTCGTTGTCAACAAACTTCGCGGCACATTCAACGCTGTTGCCGTTAAAGCTCCTGGCTTCGGTGACCGCCGTAAAGCAATGCTTGAAGACATTTCCGTTCTTACAGGCGGAGAAGTGATCACAGAAGATTTAGGTCTTGACCTGAAATCTACTGAAATCGGACAGTTGGGACGCGCTTCTAAAGTTGTGGTAACGAAAGAAAACACAACAATCGTAGAAGGCGCCGGCGATACTGAAAAAATCGCTGCACGCGTCAACCAAATCCGCGCTCAAGTGGAAGAAACAACTTCTGAATTCGACAGAGAAAAATTACAAGAGCGTCTTGCGAAACTTGCCGGCGGCGTAGCTGTCATCAAAGTCGGCGCTGCGACTGAAACTGAGCTGAAAGAGCGTAAACTTCGCATCGAAGACGCCCTCAACTCAACTCGCGCAGCTGTTGAAGAAGGTATCGTATCCGGCGGTGGTACAGCGCTTGTCAACGTATACAACAAAGTCGCTGCAGTTGAAGCTGAAGGCGATGCGCAAACAGGTATCAACATCGTGCTTCGCGCGCTTGAAGAGCCGATCCGTCAAATCGCGCACAACGCTGGTCTTGAAGGATCTGTCATCGTTGAGCGCCTGAAAAACGAAAAAATCGGCGTAGGCTTCAACGCTGCAACCGGCGAATGGGTAAACATGATCGAAAAAGGAATCGTTGACCCGACAAAAGTGACGCGTTCTGCTCTGCAAAACGCTGCGTCTGTAGCAGCAATGCTCCTGACAACTGAAGCCGTTGTCGCTGACAAACCGGAAGAAAATTCCAGCGGTGCAGGAATGCCTGACATGGGCGGCATGGGCGGTATGGGCGGCATGATGTAATCATCGCCTATAACCCTTGATCGTAGAGGGTTTATGAGGTTTTGAAACATGATTTGCTAACTTTTTGTTAACTTCGGTTATTTTTATAACTGAATATTACTCATTAGAGAAGGCCTTTTGTAAGTTCACTGAACTTATGAGAGGTCTTTTCTTCTATATTTTTGGTCATGTGAGCATAGATATTCATGGTTGTATTAATGTCTGAATGACCCAAGTCGTTCTTGAGTCTCTCTCAAGCCGGCTCCGGCTTCTAAAAGAAGAGAGGTGTGCATGTGTCGGAAGCTATGAGGAGTAATATGCTTATTAATCTCAAGCTTTCTAAGTAACCTTTGGAGTCGGATCGCTACTAGTTTCATCACTATCGGATAACCAATGTTGTCTGCAAAGATAAAACCTGAATCCTGATATTAACACTCGCTGTTTCATCTTTAAGAGAGAAAGTATGCTCATTAGAAATCTGGCGCGAATATCTATTAAACAAAAGCAATATGTCTAAAAAATTCTCCTGAAACCAATCATATTCTACGACAAATCCCAGGCTTAAGAGAAACAAGGACAACTTTTGGTATATGCATACAGAAGAGGGATTTCATTGCGAAAAAGTGATTGGAATAAAATATAACTTTTTCACATTAAATGATTATTCGTTAAATAAATGTATATTTTTAGATGAATCGATATGACGATCATGTCAAAGTTTTGTCATATATTAAAAAGTTAATTATGATCACGTTTTATAGGTTTTCATGACAAAATGACATTTAAACTTATATATTTATTTATCCAAAAAGCCCTAATGAGTCTGCAAACTCAGTGGCTTTTTTGAGCAATTTCTGCAATTTGCCCAAGTTGAAAAGATCTAAGGACACCATATTTTTACCTTAAATTTTGAAATGGTGTTTCAAATGTGTGAAATAGGGGAACTGATTCTGTTATGAAAAACTCAGGAATATGTAGACAAATTCAACTGAAACGCGTTGGGGTCATCCACATGAAGTTATGGTCTGAAGATATTTAAGATTAAAAAAAGCTCTCATCGTTTAAATTTTGGCGATTATATTTAGAAGTAGATGAGTTATTGGACATCTAAATAGGAGGGAAACGTTTATATCCTTTAGCGACAAGGTGTTCAGAAACTCAAGATCTTCTAAACAAAATCTTAGAGTGAATTTTTCGCGTTTTGATACCTGGACCCTTGGATGAAAATGTCTTGAATTGGGATCGATAAGAATGTTGAGCAGATAAGGTAGATGTCGTTCTTCCAATATGTCGGTGGGATTAGGAAAACAATCCAAGCGTCAGGTACAAGATCTAGAAATATAAAAAGGATATTTAAAATAAGTGTACTTATTAAATTATTATTAATTTTAGGTAATTGGAAATTCTTTAATATCACCAGATGTCTTAATTCCACATGATATTGGTGTTATTGTAGTTGATTTTTCAAGCCAATCATAATGCGGAAATAACCAAAAACTAGAATCTGTTCGAATGCTAACAAATTCTAAATTCCAATAAGGATTGGTTCCTGTTTGATCATGCCAAATTTTAATCAAAGGAATTGAACCTAAATCATTAATAGTTTCAATTTCAAAACTTGTAAAACTTCCTGATTCAAAATAGTTACCTTTGGGATCAAAAAGTTTAAACCAATGTGGTTTATGTTGTTCATCATGTATGATAAGAGTTATGGGAGCATCAGTACCAGAATCTTTTACTGTACTAGTTCTAAAATCAACATAATATAGTCCCATTATTATGAAAGTCCTTCCTCTTTTGGTTTTGGTATTTCTTTAATTATAGTATTAGAGGATAAAGGTAATGGGAATTTTTCGAGTGAAATGGAAAGAGATGTATTTTGAGAAATCCAACCTGAATAAGGGAATGACCAATATTCACCATCTTTTCGAATGATAACAAATTCTAGATACCAGCCGGGATTCGTTCCAGTATTATCATGTGAAACGTTAATTGTATTAATGTTACCTAAATCATTGGCAGGGTGAAGTGAAAAACTAGTATAACTCCCTGATTCAAAACAGTTACCATTGGTATCAGAAATTTCAAAACGATGTGGTTTATTTTGTTCGTCCTGTATGACAAGAGTTACAGTAGCATCAGTACCAGAATCTTTTACTGTACCGGTTTTAAAATCAACATAATATCCCATTATTATCATTTCCTCCAATACATAAATGTTATAATTTTAGTATGTACTTTTTTTAAAGTATATATACAAATGTTCCCCTTGGTTTATGAGGGTTTGTCAGGTGTAACACTATATTAAGGCCTCCTCACAAGTTTAATGAACTTGTGAGAGGCCCCTTTTTTATTTTTATCATTTATTTTCAAGGCAAAAGCGTTATAATGCATGCTATGGGGGCGCATATCATTGTGATACAGTTAAAGATTATATATAAGGGAGTATTAGTAATTTTAATAAGTGCCTGTTTTTTATTGTTTAATGGATGGTATTTTCATAAATGTATTATTGATCCGCATTACTACCAATTAACAGATTTTTCGGAAGAAGATATTCAAATTTTTGAGCATTTTTATAATATTGATCTACCTTCAAACACGAAGCTTATTAAAGCAGAGCAATTTGAAACTGGGGTAGGTAATTATTCTGCGATTTTGTACGTAGCATTACCTGCCAAAAAGGTAAAGCCTTTAGTTTCTGACTATTCTTATATGCCTATCTTTTATAACAATAGGTATACAGTATTTTATGGTGTTAATATTACAAACAGCAATAAGGAAACAGCACAAATTACATTTGGAGCAGACGATAGTTCGCTGAATGGTTCTTTATGGAGTAAGCAAGTAAGGAATCTCTTAGAATCGAAAGGGAAGTATATTGGCGTTTCAGATGAAACTTATGTTATTTCTGCGTTTATAATTAACATCATTTTTATTGCATTACTTGTTTGGATTTTGAAAAAGAGCAGAAGAACCAGAGTTTGAATTAAGAAATATTTGAACTCACCAGCATAATGTTGATTAGGAATACTTAAGGGTATATCGGACAGAAAGAGTTTTCATTGCACAGATCTTTATTAAATAATAACACTAAGCCAATTTTAAATGCAGTTCAAGGGTATTAGAATAGTCTTGTTTAATAGTATGGAAGGAAAGAGAAAGGGGGGAAACATGAGGAAATATTTAGGGATAGTGTCACTTATCATGCTGTTATTCACATTGTGTTTTCTACCCCATATTCATTGGGCGCTTGGAAGGGCACCTTGGCAAAGGTTTTATAGATCTGATACTTCAAATTTTAAGCTTCATTTCACAAGAACCTTAAATTTGCATTATTATTAATAAATTTCTATCATACTTATTCACTTCTTAGAAGAAAGATATGGAAAAGCCTCTGTTTTTTTTAGGAAAATATGTTATTATAATTGTGGATTTAAAATATTAAAAAGAAAAGAGGAATTCTAAAGATGAAAAAGTTAGTAATGACCCTGTTTACAGCAGTGCTTTTGGGTGTTGCCATTTTCGCAGGCGGGTCAGAAGCCTTAGCTATGGATTCGAAAGGTACAATCAAATTTAAAACAGATGCTAATACATATACGAAAAGTGCCACTTCCATTGTGGTTACGGGTACTTTGGCTAGGGACTTAGAGAATGGCTTTTCAGTAATTATATTAAATAATAAAGGTAAAGTATTTGCCAGAAAAGATATTTCGCATAGTATTGGTTCACGTAATTTTCGTGTGAGTTTTTCAACGAAAAATCTTCCTGCAGGTAAGTATGATGTGCAAGTTGGACAGGATTGGGGAGGAAGATATTGGTCAGGTGAACTAAAACATTATATTACAGTACAGCATTAATACGGCTGTATAAGTATTAACCTCTTGTTGTTAAAAAGTTTAACTTTAGAAATTTGTTTTCTGTGAAATATTAATTTTTCAATCAAGGTATCTTAATCAATTTACTGTATTGATTAAGATACCTTTTTATCTTTAAAAACAACAAGGTCATGAGTGTTTTTCAAAGCTCGTACCGCTAGCCGCAATGTAGTTGTCTTTTAAATGAGAATATCCATTTGCCCCACCTCACCCCGAATCCCAATCCCAGGCTCCCACGAATCAATCAGACGAATGGCTTTCTGATTCGATTCTATTGCTTTCGTTTTCTCTCCTTTTCGGTACAACAGCTGTGCCATTCCGTAATGATAGTAGATCAATTCAACTTGATTGGCGTTGTGTTTGTCATAGAGCATCTGTTTAAAGGCTTTTTCCGCTTTTTCGAGTTGATCACACTTGACGTAAGCCATGCCCAGGTTAAAATAGGCTTCTATCGTTTTTTCGCCGCCGTATGCGGCGCTGGTTGTGTTTGCCGCTTCGTATAATGTGATGGCTTCTTCATAGTGAGAGCGGGCGAAACTCAGGTCGCCGCGGACCAGAAGAACCCTGTGCCGGATAATGGGCGAGACGGGCTGATCTTTGATGCCGTCCAGCATTGCTGCCGCTTTGTCCGATTCTCCGGTTTTTAACAGCAGCCTCGATTGCAGGGCAGTTCCCCATACTTTTAAGTCATCGTGATCCGGCGCGCCTGATTGTTCGAGTATCTTCAGGCCGGCTTCTATTTGCCTGAGAGCTCCGTCTGAATCGTTGACTTCCATCAGCGCCCAGCCTGCCGTGTCGATCCTGAAGTAGGCTTCCCGTGTGTGTTCGCCTGATTGATGGGCGGCATCGGCGGCTTTTAATCCGTATTCGATTCGCAGGGGCAGGCTGATTCTGCTTAGAAAATGGCTGATACGGATGATGAGTTTAATCAGGATTTCATGTTGTCCGGTTTCGCTCGACCATTCGATGACCTTTAGGATATTCGGCCATTCTTTTTTCATTAGCTCTAAATTCCGTCCCAGCAGATAGCTCCAATAGATGGAATTCGGCTGTTCCCGTTTTATATGGGTTTCCGCATAATCCATATAATAATGCGCCCAGCGGCTTCGGGCTTCTTTTGCAAAATCATGATTTTCGGATAAGTGCTGTTCTCCGTAAGCGACAACGGTTTGATGGGCTGCGTATTGAATTCTTCCTTCGCTTCGTTCCGGCTGTATTAAAGCATATGATCGCATTTGCTCAATCGCGTAATGAAAACGGCGGGCGTCTAATCCGGCCGCTTGAGCCAAGCTTTTTTCGTCAGGGGGCTTAGCGAAAAAGCAAAGCGTCTGCCATAGTTTCCGTGTGTCTTCATGACATCTGTCCCATGTGCGGCCAAAGAGAACCTCAAACAATTCCAATAATGAGTAACCCGCTTGTTTAAGCTCTTGAATGAGCTGGGGAGCGGGGATGTCGTCGTCTGACATGTATGCAATGCTGAGTGCCATGGCCTTCGGGTTGCCGGCGGCTGCCGAGACAAATTCATTCTTAAGGTCAGGCGATAGCTGCAACAGCTGCTCCAGCTTTTCCCGTTTATGCGGGAGATTGCATGTTTGCAGACAGCGGTGCACTTCTTGATGGAAAAAATCAAGGGCATCCGTTTGTTCAAGACCGCTCAGCTGGATGGCCGCCAGTTCTCCGAGGCCGTCCCGATATGTCTGTTTTACGTTTTCACGTGCCGTAAGGAGGACTTTTACGCCTTGCGGAAGGCCGATGATAAATTCGAGAATGTCACGTTCCGCTGTATCAATGCCGTCAACGATCAGCAGCACGGGTTTTTCATTTGAATGAGCGGCTAATGCATTGCGGACGACGAACCGTTTTTCGTTGATGGATTTGTCGATTTGTTCGGTGCGTCCGAGCTGGTAGGCAATCGTGTTTAAAAAATCACTGAAGCTTAATCCTTTCCAGTCAGCGCTGATCCAGATGATGCTGTTGAATGCCGGCCAATTTGAAGAACCTCCGGCACAAAGGCAGGCTGCTTCAAGAGCAATCGTTGTTTTTCCCATGCCGGCCCAGCCTGTGATTAAACAGACCGGTGACGGAGAAAGCATCCATTGCCGGATCGCTTCTATATCAAAGCCGCGGCCGATAAAGTTCCCGGTCCGGCGTGACGGTAGGTTATGCGTGACGGACTGTTCTGTAAGCGCATTCGTTTCATGGCTAGGTCTGTCATGAAACAGCCGCTTCACTGCTTTTTCAACATCTTCATCACTCGGCGCTCCGAATGATCCGTCTTTCCGGCGTATTTTTGCTTTTTTTAGGCAAGACGCCGTCCAAACGGGTAATGCGGGTTTGATGACGGGAATGGTGGTGGTTTCCAGAAGGCCGGTCAGCCATTCAGGATCCATGTCGGTCTTTTCTATAATAATCCAGATCATGCCGAACAGCTTACCGTCGTCAATTCGTCCGGGAATGTAGTTTGCGCCCATCTGTCCGATCCAGCTTTTGATCGTGTTAGAGGACACGCCTAATCGGAGTGCAATTTTGTCTATATAAGACTGTCCTGCTTTTACGTTCTTTGTCCTTTTGATTTTGTAATCAGGATGAAGTTTCAGCGATTTGACGGCAGGCGCCAGCAGTTCTGCAAATTGTGCCCGGTTTTCAAGTTCAGCCATTAGCCTGCACCTCCTATTAGTACTATTTTATCAATTCAGTGTTTTTTGTATATGAAAAAATAAAAAGTACAGTGCCGCTGTCCTTTTATACAGCAGGAAAGGCTTTTACACGTCTTGAAAAGCAGATAAAATGGGGGCAGTAACAGAGAAAACAAAAATGTATGCACTTACATTTCAGAGCAGAGAAAGGATTTTGCCAAATGACTCACACAGTGCCTCAAAACATGAAAGCGGCGGTTATGCATAACACGAGAGAAATCAAAATCGAAACATTGCCTGTGCCTGAGATCAATCATGATGAAGTATTGATAAAGGTGATGGCTGTCGGAATTTGCGGATCTGATCTGCATTACTATACAAATGGCAGAATCGGCAATTATGTAGTGGAAAAACCATTTATCCTCGGTCATGAATGCGCGGGAGAAATTGCCGCCGTCGGATCGTCTGTCGATCAATTTAAAATAGGAGACCGGGTCGCTGTCGAACCGGGTGTCACATGCGGACGCTGTGAGGCGTGCAAGGAGGGGCGTTATAATCTTTGCCCGGATGTACAGTTTTTGGCGACGCCGCCGGTAGACGGCGCGTTTGTCCAATACATCAAAATGCGTCAGGACTTTGTTTTTTCGATTCCGGATTCACTTTCCTATGAAGATGCGGCTTTAATTGAACCGTTTTCTGTCGGTATTCATGCGGCCGCGAGAACGAAGCTTCAGCCCGGATCAACGATTGCGATCATGGGAATGGGGCCTGTTGGATTAATGGCTGTTGCGGCAGCGAAAGCATACGGGGCAGGCACAATCATTGTGACCGACTTGGAGCCGCTGCGGTTAGAAGCCGCGAAGAAAATGGGAGCGACGCATGTCATCAATGTCCGGGAACAGGATGCCCTTGAAGAGATTAAAACGATCACAAATGGAAGAGGAGTTGATGCTGCCTGGGAAACAGCGGGGAATCCGGCGGCATTGCAATCCGCACTGGCTTCCGTGCGCCGGGGCGGAAAACTGGCGATTGTCGGTTTGCCTTCTCAGAACGAGATTCCGCTCAATGTGCCGTTTATTGCAGATAACGAGATTGATATATACGGAATCTTCCGTTATGCGAATACGTATCCGAAGGGAATTGAATTTCTTGCTTCCGGCATTGTGGACACGAAGCACCTTGTAACGGACCAATATCCGCTTGAGAAGACGCAGGAGGCGATGGAACGCGCCTTTCAATACAAAAATGAATGCTTAAAAGTGATGGTATATCCAAATCGCTGATTGAACAGGGAGGATCTTTGCATTCTCCCTCTTGCTTATCAAAAAATGAAAACGGATTCTTGGGGTGGGATATGATGATTGAAACAGAAAAAGCAGCGGCAATAAAGACAAAACATCGCGGCCTGTCCTGGATGGAACGGATCGGATACGGGTTCGGCGATATGTCGTACAATGTGATCTTTCAGTTTGTAAACGCATACTTATTATTCTACTATACAGACGTAGGCGGCATTAAGCCTGCGGTTATTGCAGCTTTGTTTCTGATCGTAAGGGTGCTGGACGCTATTTTTGATCCGGTTATGGGCGTGATTTTAGACAAGACGAATACTAGATGGGGAAAGGCAAGGCCGTATCTGCTGTGGGTGGCGTTTCCTTTTGCGCTATTTACGTTCTTATGCTTCACGACCCCTCATTTCGGCGAGACGGGAAACATGGTATACGCGTACATCACCTATATTCTGCTTGGGATGTCCTTCAGCATGCAGACGATCCCAGTCAACAGCTTAACGGGGCGGATGACGAATTCCGTGGAGGAACGGACGGTTCTGACGACGACACGGATGATTTTGGTTTATATCGGAATTCTGTTATCGATTTCCTGTGCGGCACCGCTTGCGGACGCTATCGGCGGGAAAGACCAGGCGTTTGGTTTCCAGATGACGGCGCTTATTTATGCGGCGGTGAGCATCGCGTTGAATCTGTTCAGTTTCTTTACAGTGCGGGAGCGGATTCAGCCTGAAAAAAGAAAAAAACAAGGAATGAAAAAAACGTTATCTGTTTTGTTCAGAAATAAGCCTTTGCTTATTTTGGTCTCTTCATTTTTAGC
Organism: Bacillus sp. 01N42_2; assembly: GCF_056399565.1. Taxonomy (NCBI): domain Bacteria; kingdom Bacillati; phylum Bacillota; class Bacilli; order Caryophanales; family Bacillaceae; genus Bacillus; species Bacillus sp. 01N42_2. The sequence goes on from NZ_JBFTRO010000009.1 coordinate 20,321, forward strand.
GTTTGCGATCGGGTTTAACATTAAGCTCAGCACGATGGTGTACTATTTTACGTATAACGTCAGCCATAAGGAATTTGTGTTTTTAGGAACCGTATTGTTTTTCGGAGCGGCGCTGATCAGCAATCTGTTTATTCCTTTCTTTGCTGAGAAGCGGGGCCGGAAGCAGGTCATGATCATTACGGCGGCGCTATCGCTGATTTCTTATGTGGGCCTTCAGTTTACATCGTATTCCTCGATTCCGCTTATTTTCTTTTGGCTTTTTGTTTCTGGATTTTTCACGACGCCTTTGAATACCCTTGCTTGGGGAATGGTTGCCGATTGTGTCGATTATGCGGAATGGAAAACCGGGGTCCGGGCAGATGGCGTGGTGATATCGAGCATGAGTTTTATCAATAAGCTCGGCGTTGCGTTAGCCGGGTCATTTTCGGCCGTTTATCTCGGAATCGCCGGGTATGCTGCGAATACCGAACAGGCGGCATCGTCATTGAATGCGATTAAAAATATGAATGCGCTCATTCCGGGATTGTTCATTCTGCTGTCCATTATTCTTATTTCTTTTTATCCTTTAACTGAAAAAAAATATCAGCAGATGATGTCTGATCTGGAGCAAAGAGCTGTAAGATAAGTATATGTAAAATTTAAAATATTCAATGTAAACGGTTGTATTTATGACAGAAAGCACTATACTGAAACTATAATCGAGAATTGATAAATGAGTGTGATAATGTGGGAAGCCAATCTGTTATTTGTATTGGAGAATTATTAATTGATTTCTTTTGTACCGATGTGGATGTCGACTTGACGGAAGGGCGCAATTTCTTAAAAAGTGCCGGCGGGGCACCGGCAAATGTGTCGGCAGCGATTGCCAAATTGGGCGGAGACGCGGCTTTCAGCGGAAAAACAGGCAAGGATCCGTTCGGGTATTTTTTGAAGCAGACATTAGACGCCGTACACGTCGATACCTCTATGCTCGTCATGGATGAGAAAGCGCCTACAACGCTGGCGTTTGTTTCATTAAAACAAAATGGGGAGCGCGACTTTGTGTTTAACAGAGGAGCGGACGCTTTGTTTACGCTTGAGGATATTGATCAGGAAAAGGTAAACGATGCGAAAATCCTTCATTTCGGCTCAGCGACGGCACTGTTATCAGATCCGTTTTGCTCAGCCTATTTACGGCTGATGTCGATTGCGAAAGACAATGGACAGTTTGTTTCCTTCGATCCTAACTACCGTGAGGATTTATGGAAGGGAAGAGTTTCAGAGTTTATAAACACCGCAAAAAAAGCAATTGCCGTAAGTGATTTTGTGAAAGTCAGTGATGAGGAGCTTGAGATCATCAGCGGTGCGAAGGATCATAAAGAAGGTGTTGCGATCCTTCACGAGATCGGGGCCGGCATTGTGGCGGTGACACTCGGAAAAAGCGGAACCCTTCTTTCAAATGGAAAAGATCTTGACATCATTCCGAGTATTCAGGTGACATCAATAGATTCAACGGGAGCGGGAGATGCGTTTGTCGGCGCGGCGCTGTATCAGCTGGCACGCATTGATGAGATTCAGACGGCAGCCGCTGATTTTGCGAAGCTGCGTGATATTGTCTCATTTGCCAATAAGGCAGGGGCGCTCGTGTGCACCAAAATCGGTGCGATCGATGCTTTGCCGAGCTTAAAAGAGGTTGAAGTATCACTTTAAATATGGAGGATGTTTCTTGAGAGTCATCGGACTTCGGGAAGCATCCTTTTTTATTTAGGACTGAAAGCCTTTTCGATATACGGTATACTCTATAGAGATATCCAGTAAATTGAACCATTGTGAAGTACATACAATAACGTTTTTATCAGGTCCCGAGTAAAACCAAGTTTCTGCTGCTGCCGTCATGTACAGGGTGACGGCCTTTAAATATTGGACTGCGGAGGAATGTTCATGAAACATATTTTTCTTATTGTGCAATGCACGTTTTCTATTTTTTGTTTTTTCTGTCTCGCTGCTGTGAATTGGTATCAGGGGAGTGAGCTTGTTACTGATTCGTTTGATTGGAATTATACGGCTAAATTTTCAAAGCTGCTGAATGGGACGGATACAATTACAAGGCCCGAGCAGATATCACAGCTGGATTTCTTTGTGTATTCTGCTAAGCATTATCCGTTAGTGAGCGGATTGATGATCGGGCTGTTTATTTATTTTTTGTTTTCACTGTATTTGGTCATGAAGAATATCCGCCGGCAAAAATGGGTTCAATGAGACTATTTTCATATAAAAATACATGAATTCATGAGAAAATGAAACTTTTTTCGAAAAAAATCAGTATATATAACTGTGAACTTGTTACTATTTAACTTTAGGAGGAAAATGAAAAATGAGTATTTTAGGAAGATTTAAAGACATTATGTCAAGCAATATCAATGCGTTGCTGGATAAAGCTGAAAACCCTGAGAAAATGGTTGATCAATATTTGCGGAATCTGAACAGTGATTTAGGAAAAGTGAAGGCGGAGACGGCTTCTGTCATGGCTGAGGAACAGCGGGCGAAAAGAGCGTTGACGGAATGTCAGGCCGATGCCGAAAAGATGGAAAGCTACGCGATGAAAGCTTTACAGGCAGGCAATGAAGCCGATGCGCGGACATTTTTGGAAAGGAAAGCGGCTGTTGAAACAAGACTGACTGAGCTGCAAACGGCTTATCAGCTAGCTTCTTCCAACGCGTCTCAAATGCGCAAAATGCATGACAAGCTTGTTGCTGATATCGGAGAGCTTGAGTCGCGGCGAAATGCCATCAAAGCGAAGTGGTCTGTGGCGAAAACACAGGAAAGAATGAATAAACTGGGGTCCTCTGTGTCAAATGCGGGCCAATCGCTGACCGCTTTCGGCAGAATGGAAGACAAGGTCAACCGGGCGCTTGATCATGCCAATGCGATGGCTGAGCTGAACGCGTCTCCGAAAGACGATATTGACGAGCTGACGGCTAAATATGACAGCAATCAAAGCAGTGTTGATGATGAACTGGCGGCGCTCAAGCAGAAAATGCTTTTCAGTAAAGATCAATAGAAAGCGGGCTGCAGCTTTGTCCGATATAAAGAGAAAGTGAGAGAAACAGAATGATCATTTCTTATAAATGTCCGAACTGCGGAGATGATATGGTCTTTGACAGTTCATCCGGCATGCTGACATGTCACAGCTGCGGGCGGCAGGATCAGATTGAAAGCCTGCCAAAGGAGTATATTACGACGAGATTTTCCGAAAATGAGGCGAACGAGTACCGCTGTGAGAACTGCGGCGCGGTTCTGATGACTGAGGCGGAAACGACTGCCACGACGTGCGGATTTTGCGGAGGAGCCGCCGTTCTCGCCGACCGATTATCAGGAAACCTCGCGCCTTCCATGGTGATTCCTTTTACGATCAGTAAAGAAGAGGCCATGAGCGCTTTTAAAAAGTGGTGCCGAAACGGCCGGCTGACACCGAGGGGATTTATGACTGCCGATCGGGTGAAGAGTATAACCGGTATGTACGTGCCGTTTTGGATGTTTGACTTAAACAGCAAGGTTCAGGTCAATGCCGTTTGTACGAGAGTGCATCATTATGATGATGGCGAATATCGGGTGACGGAGACCGAGTATTACAACGCGTACCGTGATATCAATCTCGATTATCTCAAAATTCCGGTCGACGCTTCAGAAAAAATGAATGATGAATTAATGGACAAATTGGAGCCTTACGCTTACAGTGAGCTGAAGGAGTTTAATACGGCTTATTTAGCTGGCTATATAGCGGAAAAGTACAATTATACCGATGACGATCTCTTTCCGCGGGCGAAGGATAAAATCAGCCATTATATTGATTCTTATATCAGATCCACCTTCTCCGGCTATACGACGGCTGACATAACGGATGAACAGATTCAGACGGATAAGATCAGCAGCTTTTACGTGCTGCTTCCGGTCTGGATGGTCAGCTACGATTATGAGCGGACTGAGCACATTTTTGCGATGAACGGGCAGACGGGCAAGGTTGTCGGCAAACCGCCGATCAGTGCCGGAAAAGTGGCTGCTTGGTTCGGCGGCATAACCGCCGGTGCGTTTTTAGCATTAAGACTCGTCTCACTTATGATAGGAGGCGGTTTTTGATGAGAGGATCAATGAAAAAAGCGTGTCTCTTCTGCTTCGTCCTTTTTCTGATGCTGTCTTTTTCTTTACATACAACAGCGTCTGCTGCGGAACAGAAGCAATATGTTTATGACAATGCTCATTTATTAACGAAGGATGAAACGAAGAAACTTGAGGAATTGGCGGGGAAGCTCGGGGCAAAGCGCCATACCGATTTTATCATTCTTACCGTAAACGGAACGGACGGTAAGGACATCGAGCAGTATGCCGGTGATTTTTATGACAGTCATTTTAGCGGAAGCACGGCGATATTAACCATTGATATGAAGGACCGGGAAGTGTTTATCTCCGGGTATAAAAAGGCGGAGACGTATTTGAACAGCAGCCGGCTGAATACGATCAGGAATACGATTTCGTCAGACATTTCCGCAGGTCATTATGAAAAGGCATTTAAGACCTACATTAAAATGTCTTATAAAGATATGGGGAAAAGCCCGGACAGCAAGTCTGACAATCTGCTGCTCACATGGTGGTTTCAGCTGATTATCGCCGCAGCCGCAGCCGGTATCGCCGTCACCGTGATGGTGTACAATTCCGGCGGCAGGGTCACCGTCACCGGAAGCACGTATATGGATCACGATACGTCTGAAGTGCTGGACCAGCACGACACATATATCCGAACGGACGTGACAAGGGAAAGAAAGCCTGACAAAGATAATGACAATGACGGCGGAGTCACGAGGGGCGGCACGTCTTACAGCGGAAGCAAGGGAAGCTTTTAAATTTAACGTAAAGGATTTGAACATACATGGGCTTTTTCAGAAATCAGTTAGCAAATGTGGTGGAATGGGAAGAATTCAGAGACGACATGGTTTTCTATAAATGGAACAACCGTGAAATTAAAAAAGGCAGCCGTCTGATCATCCGGCCGGGGCAGGATGCCATCTTTTTATACAACGGGAAGATTGAAGGGATTTTCCGTGATGACGGCGATTATGATATCGAATCAGAAATCATTCCGTTTCTATCGACATTAAAAGGATTTAAGTTTGGCTTTAACAGCGGCATGCGGGCTGAAGTGCTGTTTGTGAATACGAAGGAGTTCACCGTGAAGTGGGGCACGAAAAACGCCATTAACATTCCGGCGGCGGGAATGCCTGGCGGTATGCCGATCCGAGCAAACGGCACATTTAACTTCAAGGTCATTGACTACATCGGATTGATTGATAAGATTGCGGGTGTCAAGGACAGCTATTTAGTGGATGACATTAAAATCCGGATTACGTCTATTCTCGATCAGCTTTTGATGAAATGGATCACAAAAGAAGGAAAAGACATGTTCAATCTGCAGTCGAATTCATTTGAAATCGGAAAAGGGATTCAAGAAGATCTTGATATGCAGTTGATCGGAGACGGGATGTCGATTACGGGTTTCAATATTATGAGCTTTAACTATCCGCAGGAAGTTCAGGATATGATTACGAAAAACGCTTCTTACGGCATGGTGGGCGATGTGAACCGCTATCAGCAGATTTCCATGACGGACGGAATGTCATCCGGCAAAATGAGCGGAAGCGGCGCCGCCTCCGACATGGCGGGCATGATGATGGGAATGAATATGGCCAATCAAATGATGAACCAAATGAATCAAAATCAGCAGAACCAGCCGCAGCAGAATCAAAGTCAGCAAAATCAGGGGACGGCGCAGGCAAACGGCTCGGAAGGAGCGGCTAAGCCGAAATTTTGTCCGAACTGCGGAACGAAAACGGAAGGCGCGAATTTTTGCCCGAATTGCGGACAGAAGCTTGCCTGACGATATACGAAAAAGAGGCCTTTTTTGGCCTCTTTTTTTGTCATGATTTCATTGTTTGGACGATGAGGGATGTCAGCGCTTTTGATCCCTCGGGTATGAGATGGACGCCGTCCGGTGTGAAGTATTCAGGGTGCTGCAATGCTTTTGCGTGCCAATCGACAAGGGTCACATTTTTGCGTGACTCGGCCTGCTGGCGCAATGATTCGTTTACTTTGCTTTCCCACTGCCGCGGTACACGCGTGTTGACAAGATAGATATCGGCTTTTGAGAAGGAGCTGATCAGTGATTCAATTTGGCTGTTTGTGAAATAGCCATTCGTCCCTAACTCGATGATGACCGCTTTGTTCGGCTGATTAAATGACGCATATTCCGAAGTGAGCCGGAGTGCTTGAGAGACTTGTCTTCCTACCTTTCCGTCGATGGTGACATGAGGGAGGGACTGCCGCAGGTATGACGCAATGTCCAGCATCACCGAGTCACCGATGGCCAGCACGTCTTGCTGAGGCTGTGCTTGTTTTGGGTCAGCCGTTTTTTGAGATGACTGTTCCTTTTTGTCTTTCGTCTTCTTCGTATCTGATTTGCCTGTTGGTTTTTTCTTGTTGTTGTCTGATGCGGTATCCGTTTTTTCGCCGCCGTGTTTTTTCTTGCTGTCATCTTCTTTAGCAGGTTGATCGTGATCGGCCGTTTTGTGCGAAGAGGCGGCTGTTTCTTGCTGCTCGTTTTGCGCGTACGTCCATTGCGGCTTTTTTTTCTCTTCGGCTATCCCTGACAGCCCGCCCGCAAATACGAGAATGGCGGCAAGAATGAGGCCGAGCGACATTCTGCTGATGACAGAGGACGTCTTCCATTCCAAAAAGCGGTTCAGAAACACGCGGCGTAAAAATGGCCGGAAGCCTGCAGAGCGGATCGGCTTCTCAATGAAATGATAAGAAAGCTCGGCCAAAATGAAAGTGGCGCCGATTCTGACGGCGCAATGCCAATAAACCGGATTTCCGATTTCCTGCACCGGGGTGCTCAGCACGATAACCGGGTAATGCCAAAGATAGATTCCGTATGATCTCGTTCCGATCCAGCGAAGCGGCTTCCATGAAAGGACATATCCTATAAAGCTGCTCGGATGGCATATACATGCGACAAGAACCGCTGCAGTGATGCTGATCAAAAGCATGCCGCCTTTGTACAGGAAGGGTTCATATTCATCCGTGTAAAAGACGCAAAGCACCAGTGCGGCAAAGGCGGCAAGCTCTGCCCCGTGAAGCAGATGTTTCATGCTGCTCGGCAGCCGTTTGGAAGATAATCGTTTCATCGGCCATACTAAAGCTAAAGCGCAGCCGATCAGCAATTCAAATGAACGGGTGTCCGTCCCGTAATAAACGCGGCTCGGATCTCCGCCGGGCACATACATCATACTCATTACGACTGCTGAGCATAAGGCGAGGAACATGACCGCAGCTGCAAGCCGGGCCCGTGTTTTACATATGTACATTCCCGCAAGCAGCAAAAAGGGCCATAAGATATAAAACTGTTCTTCAATCGCCAGCGACCACAGGTTTTTTAATGGCGAAGGGGAGCCGAAGCTGTCGAAATAAGAAAGTTTATGAAAGATAAACCACCAATTGCTTATGTAAAAAAGTGAGGAGACCGCATCTCCTCGTACGGTATGCAGGAGCTCGCTGTTAAACAGTACGACCCAAATGACTGTCGTGATAATCATGAGATAAGCCGCCGGCAGAAGCCGTCTGATCCGGCGCACCCAAAAATCACGCAAATCAAGGGTGATGTTATTGCCTTGGGCAGGCAATATAATGGATGTAATTAAATATCCCGATAAAACAAAAAAGATATCAACACCAATGAAACCGCCGTCTGCCCAATTAAAATTCAGGTGATAGGCGATCACGGCGAGGACGGCAAAGGCGCGAAGTCCATCCAGTCCGGGAATATAGCGGTGGTGCAGTGACTTGTCTGACATGGTATTCCTCCAATAATGTGTGCGGAAATTCTCGCTGTTTTGCGGACGGCTATGGCAGATTTCTGTACAGTCTTCCATTTGTTCCGTTAAATAGACGCATTCGGAAGGGGATTTTGTTTCAGAAAAAATGAATGAAATGTTCTGATTCTCTTAAACTTTTCTGCCCCTGTCCGGCGTCTGTTATATGAAAGGGTTCCCTTGCGCAATGGCTGTTGCGGGAAAAAGAAAAAATCCATGATCTGCGGATATCATGGATTTTTTTCTTTTACCGGATATAGCGGTCTCCGACAAGCAGTTTGGAGATGACAGAGGTCGGTATTGTAAACTCTGTAACGCCCATATATCCGGGTGCCGCTTCATATTCATCAAATGAGATGACAAGTTTGTGCTGATCTGTAATATAAAAGTTTTGGTCAGCGCGGATGGATTTGAAAGGCTCCGCCATATCATCATCTTCGACCCAGTAGATTTTATTCGGGTCTTCTTTCATCTGCTTTTTCATTTGTTCTTTAATATTTTGGCTGATGACTTTGATATAACGGTCATCTTTGAATAAACTCTTTAACGTAAGCACGGCCTCATTTTTTTTATCAATCGTGATGTATCGGCTTTGCGTATAAGCGGAAGCTTGTGTTTTTTCGATATCACGGCGGACTGAGATCAGATCCGCTGTATCAGTCACGGTTTCATAATCGCTGTAGATGCTGAGGTGGCCTTTTTTGCTTTTTGAGGTCGCCTTCATAAATTCCTGATACAGCTCTTTGCTTTCTTTCATATAATGCCGGTTGATGCTGTCTTCAAGTTTATGATTGGAAAGGCCGGACAGTGCGGGTGTTTTCACATCAATGTTTGATTGGTTCTTTTCTTCTTTCATCTCCACGAACGTGATGGCTTGGACGACTTTGCCGATGACGGGGATTTTGGACATGGCCTGTGCGGCATCCGGATTGATATTGACAACGGCGGTAAATAAGACGGCCGCAGCGACTGCCGCAGATGTCGGCCACATCACGATTCGTTTTTTCTTCGGTTTTGGCTGAAGGGCTTTTTCAACAATGCTGTCCAATTCCTTAGGAATGGGCACACTTTTGTACTCTTCCCTTAATTGCTCTAATCTCTTTTCCATTAAGAAAGATCCTCCTTCGTCAGCTGAATGCGCATAAGCTTCAGCCCCCTGTAAAGGCGTGTTTTAACGGTATTGATGTTTTCCCCCGTGATGTCTGCGATTTCTTCTAATTTCAGGTCTTCAAAGAAACGCAGAATGATAATGGTTTTATATGGATGCGGCAGGTCGTCAAGCGCTTCGTGAAGGTCTGTGTCTTTGTAGTGATCTTCCTTTCCGCGGCTTAAAAACTCGATCGTTTCATCGTCCATCACTTTTAGTTTTTTCTGTTTGCGGAGAAAATCAATGGCCGTGCGCACTAAAATTTTATAAAACCAGCTTTTGATTACATCGGGGTTTTTGACGGATTCGACCGATGTCAACGCTTTTTGAATTGATTCCTGAACAATATCTAACGCGTCATCCTTGTTCTTTACATAACTTGTACGCAAGCCGGTAAAAGTCTTCTTTGCGCTCAGTTATGCACGTCACAAGCGACGCTTTGGCTGTTTCGTTCTTCATTGCTTCAAAGGGCTCCTTTTTAAAAAATACGTATCATAGGCTGCTGCCTAAGGATAGACGGGACAGGGTAAAAAATAGTTTGCGCAGAGCGGATCATTTTTAAAAGGAAAAGGAAGGGAAGAGGAAGAGACGAAAAAAAGAGCCTGAGCGGCTCTTTTTCGGATGTGTCTGGTATTTTGCCGAACGGCTTAGTTCGGTTTGACTAAGATTTTCACTTGGTTTTTCTCTTTGATTAAAGCGCCGAAGCCTTCTTCAATCAAATCGTCGAGCACGATTTTTTTCGTGACGAGCTTATCTGCTGAGAAGTAGCCTTCTTTCATCAGTGCAAGAACGGAAGGGAAGATATCACGGTATCCGATAATTCCTTTTACGGTCCGTTCTTTGATGACGATGTCGTTCGGATGGATTTCCGCTCCTTTTTCCCAGATGCTGACGATAACCGTTTCACCGGCAATGTTTGTTGACTGGATCGCCTGGCGGAGAACGACAGGAACGCCTGTCACTTCATAAGAAACGTCAACGCCGCCGTTTGTGCGTTTAGCGATTTCTTCAACTACATCATCCGTTTTTGACGGATCAATGATGATAGCGCCGAGTTCTTTCGCTTTTTCCTGGCGTTCCGGTGAAAGTTCGACCGCGTAAATATCCGTTGCGCCGGCCGCTTTCAGGGCTTCAATCACAAGCAGCCCGATCGGTCCGCAGCCAAAAACGGCTGCCTTGTCGCCCGCTTTTAATTTGCTTTGGCGGACGGCGTAAAGTGCTACCGCTGACGGCTCAACAAGCGCGCCCTGTTCGTAAGAAAGCTCTTCAGGAAGCTTAAACAGCAATTCTTCGTCAACGGACACATATTCAGAAAATCCGCCGCCGCCTCCGGCTAAGCCTAAGAATCCCATTTGTTCATCAAGGTTATAGGCACCCTGATGTCCGTGTGTGGCAAAAATCGGTTCTACGACGACACGGTCGCCGACGCTGTAATTTTTGACGCCTTCTCCTACTTCCACGACTTCTCCTGAGAATTCGTGACCCATCGTGACGGGCGCCATTTCGTTTGTTAACGGATGAGGTTTGCCGACCGGAATAAAGATCGGACCTCCCAGATATTCATGAAGGTCGCTTCCGCAAATCCCGCACCATTTGACTTTAATTTTGACTTTTCCCGGTTCTGCTTTAGGTTCATCAATGTTTTCGATTCGAATGTCTTTTTGATTGTGCCATCTTGCCGCTTTCATTGATTATCACTCCTAGTCTGATAGAAACGAGTATAGGTACATGATCAATATGAACCACGGTTAAAAGGAAGAAATGCTTCCTGAAGCCTGATTTCTCAAACTATATCATATGACGCAATTATCAATAGGCCTTATAAAAAGTCCATATTGAATGCAGAAATACTCTATGAATATTATAACGCTAATGTATTAAATTTTGTAGTATAATTTACCATGGAATTATATAGAACAGGAGTTTGTGTCATCAATTGAGTGCGTGTTTCCGTCACGTTGTAATGAACATGTAAAGTGATTGAAATATTATAAACGTCTTCTTGGTGTATAATTTTGCCTAGAATAAAGAATCAGGAGGATGAAAGCTTGAAGAAGTTATTCTTAGCCTTATTGATTTTAGCAGGAAGCACGCTGGGAGCGATCAGTTTCTCTTCTGATGCAAGTGCTAAAAAAGTGAACGGAAATATTACATGGTATAATGGAGTCGGTAAAAAAGGATCGTCCGGTAAAAAACTGGGACACTGGGATTGCGCGACAAAATTAGGATTTGACGTTCCGAGAAACGGAACGAAAATCAGAGCTTATGCGAAATCAAAACCGAAAAAGGTTATCACAGTATACAAAAATGATGTAGGCCGTCTGCCGAATGCCGTATTGGATGTCAGCCCGAAAGCGTTCAAAGCGCTCGGATATCCGTTAAGCAAAGGAAGAGTATCCGGACATTACAGCTATTAAAATAGACCATCTTAAAAAGCAAGGAGAATGATTCTTGCTTTTTCTGATTGACGGAGAGATTGATAATGAAGAAGAAACGATGGATTTGGATCCTCGCAGCCGCTGTTTTGGCGGCGGCGGTCATCGGAGCTGTTCTGCTGATCAAAGGAAAAAGCGGCAGCGGCGGAAAAGCCGTTGTTTCCGGCGGGCATGACAAGCTGCTTGTTTCGCTTACAGACAAAGATCTGATGACGAAATATTACGAAGACAGCCGCATGCTGTACGAGGAAAAGCTTTCGGCATATCCGGCGTTTGCGCTGGATGACGCTCACCAGGCGCTCTATTTTGTCGGTAATAATGATCAAAATGAAATGCGTCTGTATAAGCTTGATCTGAAGACGAAAAAGAAGACGGTGCTTTATAAAGGATCGGCGAGCGCTGACAGTCTGTTTTTATCAAAGGACCTGACGCACATTTATTTCCGTCTCGGTAAAGCGGATGAAGATATTTTCCGTCTCGCATCTTTTGATTTGAAAACGAAGCGTTATCAAAATCTGTATCCGGCGGCGGATGAGAAAGACGACAGTGTGAGCAGCTTCTTTTATAACCGCAGCCAAAACGATTTTGCGCTTCTGCATTATTCCGTTAAAGAGGATTATAAAAAAACGGATGAGGCAAATGAGAAGGGGATTGACCCTGAACCGACGAATATCCGGTTTGCAGCAGGGGCGGGCAAAAACCTTCAGGATCTGACCAATCTTGAACAGTTTATCAGCGACGTGGCGATGTCACCGGACGGAAAGAACCTTGTCTTTACATCTTATACACAAAAAGGGACGGAACAAAAAGCGTCCATCCGTCTGATGAATGTCAAAACGAAAAAAGATGAAACGATTATTACAAACGGGAAGGATTTCGCTCCGCTGATAGATGCCCAGCCGCAGTTTTCTAAAGACGGCAGCATCATTTATTTCATGGCGGAAGCCAAAGGCGCTAAACGCTTGAAGGATGAAACGGGGCGGAACGCGAAGGTCCGGACCATTTATGCTTATCATTTGGATACGAAAAAATGTGAAAAAGTCTGGGAAAATGACAGCGGCATTATCAACAGCTTTTCCGTTATCCAATAATGAAAAAAACACTCAGCGCCAGCTGGGTGTTTTTTAATAAACAAGGCTGGCTGCGGCTGAGGCGAGCCATTTGAAAAAACGGAGAATCGGAACGGCAAAATGGAGTGTTTCGATGAATGACTGTGCGGCAAGGTTCTTTTTCTTCCGTTTCGCCATCTCCTTCAGGTCTTTTTGCTGCTGATCGTTTTTCATGTTCATTGCTCCTTTTCATCATAAAAGGACATGATAACGCAAAGGCCTCTCATGGGACATGGAGGCCTTCTCTATGTTGAGACTCGTAAAAGGGAGGTCTAACTTGATGCCGTTTGATTGTTGTTTTGGAGATTCACCAACGAACGGACGCCGTCGATCATTTTACTGCCGCAAAGGGGGCAAGTCGGGGTATCACTGCCGGTGCCGGCAAAATTCTTTCTGCTCCAGCCGATACAGTCCTCTTTCGTGCATTCCCACGTACTGACATCTTCTTTAGGCAGCGGTTCCTGATTACGTTTGTTGTAGTAAGACATAAAGTCACTTCTTCCCTTATGAATTTTCGTGCACTCCTTCATTGTCTCATACTTTTCCCTAATCTCCTAATTCCTTTTTCTATCCATATTTCCAATGAGGGTGCATCGTCTTCCTGTTATTACAGTATATGCAAATAAACGGCTTCTTATTTTTTCTTTTTGATAAATAAAAAAAGCCCCTTCCGGAGAAAAGGGGTGATTCTTGTTTACTGCTTATCCGTGACGTCCATCGGTCTCATCATGTCGTAATCTTCATGCTCTAAAATATGACAGTGCCATACGTAGCGTCCGCTGTAAGGAGCGAATGTCGCCGCGATTCTGATGACTTCTCCCGAGTGCGCCTGCACGGTGTCTTTCCAGCCTTTTTCACTTGGAGGAGGAGGGACGGCGGGGCCCGTATACACAATGTCGCCGAATTTGTTATAACGTTCTAAGTCAAAAGGACGCCGGTCAAGAACCTGGAAGGAAACAAGGTGCAGGTGTATCGGATGGGTTCCCCCCATCGGATTGATAATCGACCAGATTTCCGTTGTGCCGAGCTTCGGCGCTTCTGTCACAGGATCATGCCAGCGCTTGTTATTAAGCGTCAAAACCGGCCGGCCGTATTTGTCCTGCGTATTTGTGAGTTTAAGCGTCCTGATATTGTGTATTCGTTTTGAGGTCATATCAGGCATGGCTGAAAGATATTTAGGCTTTCGGCTTGTGTCTTCTCCCTTCAGCGGTTTTGTGACGCGGAACTGCATGACATTGGCGTCTGTATCCGGATCGACGTCACCCCCGCAGCCGGTGCCGTTCGTCAGAATGATATGTTCTCCGTCAAAAGCGGAGAAATCAATCAGCACATCATACCGCTCTGCCGGGGCTAAGCTGATGGTCTGTGTTCTGACAGAGCGGGGGAGCAGTCCGCCGTCAGAACCGATTTGGATAAACCGGCCGCCGTTATTGAGCGAGAGAGTAAATGATCTCATATTTGAGGCGTTAAGGATGCGGAAACGGTATGTCCGGGGTTCGACTTCCATATACGGCCATGCTTTTCCGTTGACGAGAATGGTATTTCCGCAAAGAAACGGGACGATTGAAGGGGTGGGCAGCGTTTCGGAAGGGTTATCCGGCCCGCTCGGATAAGACAAGGAACCGTCGTCATTTAACGTGCGGTCCAAAATCATAAGCGGTACGTCATACTCTCCGGCGGGAAGCTTCAGCTGCTTTTCTTTTCGCTCACGGATGATATACATCCCGGCAAGTCCGGCGTACACATTGAGCCTCGTGGCCGCCATGGCATGGTCGTGATACCATAAGAGCGCCCCGCGCTGTTTGTTTGGATAATAGTATACCTCTTTTTCAAAATAAGGACCCGTTTCCTTAAAATCCCGTGTGAACCAGGCTTCCGGATAGCCGTCGCTGTCAGGCGGCGTTTCTCCTCCGTGTAAATGGACGACGGTTCTGCCATCAGGTTCCTGATGGCCGCTTTCTGAATGGTGAATGGTATGGTCTACGGGCAGAAAGTGCTTATCCGGCAAGTCATTCATCCATTTAACATAAATGCTTTCACCTTGGTTGACGTCGATCGTCGGGCCCGGAAACAAACCGTTATACCCCCACAGCCGGGTCGGCGGGAGATCGCGGTGCAGCTTGTGAAAGCATTCCTTCATCGTGACTTCATAATACGTGCTGCCGTCTGATTTCTTCTGCGGCTTCAGTGTTTCGATAATCGGCAGTTCATCTGCAAATTTTTCAAGTGCCATTATTCATCCTGTCCTTATCATTTATTGAATTCCTGTACTATAGATAATGCTGCCTGGAACAAGTTGGTTAAAAAAACACCCGCCCTTTTTTGAGGACGGGTGTTTCTGTTATTGCGCAACCCGGTTTGCGGAAGCGCTCTCTTTCGGTTTTTGTTTTTTGCGGAATACATATGAGGCAAGCACCAGCAGTGTAATAAATCCTGTCAGCAGAAATTCAGACCGCATTGAACTGATAAACAGCATAGATAACAAGATGGCGCAAATGGCGATAATCGTCAGGTAGGTTAAGTACGGATAAAACCACATTTTGATTTTAAGAGATTCAGGGTTTGTCCGTTCGATTTTCTTTCTCATTCTCAGATGTGAGACGGCGATGACGAGATAGACGAGCAGTGCGATCGCCCCTGATGCATTGACCAGAAATAAGAATACGGAGTCGGGAGAAAAGTAGTTCATGACAACGGCAATATAGGAGAAAAAGGTGCCGGCGATAATGGCTTGGACCGGTACGCCTCTTTTACTCAGTTTCATAAAACGCCGCGGCGCTTCATTTCGCGCCGCCAGTGAATACAGCATCCGTGACGTCGTATAAAGCCCGGAGTTCAGGCAGGACAGAACGGCTGTCAGGACGATGAAATTCATGATCTGAGCGGCTGCGGGAACCCCGATATGTCCCAAAACGGCAACGAAGGGGCTTTCCAAAATATTGGCTGAATTCCACGGAAGCAGCGTGACCACAACCGTAATGGAACCGACGTAAAAAATAATGATCCTCCAGACGACTGAGCGGGTCGCCTTTGTGACGGATTCGACCGGGTTTGACGTTTCTCCCGCTGCGATTGCGACGATTTCAGATCCCATGAAAGAGAAAATGACGACGACGATTCCGAGCAGAACGGAACTTGGGCCATTAGGGAGAAATCCGCCGTTGCCCGTCAGATTTTCCAGCCCGACCGGTTTGCTGCCGGGGACGATTCCGAAAATGAAAGCAAATCCCGCGATTAAGAAGACAACGATTGTCGCTACCTTCACTAAGGAAAGCCAGTATTCAAATTCACCGAACGATTTAACTGAATAAATATTCGTCAGTGTTAATAGCACGGTCAGAAGCAGACTCGTCAGCCATAACGGAATCCCGGGGAACCAGTACTGTATGATTCCGGCGCCCGCAATGGCTTCAATGGCAATGACGATGACCCAGAAAAACCAATACAGCCATCCGATGGTATAACCGGCCCACGGTCCGATGGCGTCATGCGCGTACTGTGAAAACGAACCGCTTGTCGGGTTGACGGAGGACATTTCCCCCAGCATCCTCATAATAAAAATCACTAATAGTCCTGCTAATGCGTAGGAGACAATCGCTCCGGGTCCGGTGGAATGAATGACGGATCCGCTTCCGACAAATAATCCGGCGCCGATCACGCCGGCAATTGAAATCATGGTCATATGCCGGGTTTTTAATCCCTTCGATAAAGAATTAGGCTGATTCATTCTTTGCCTCCTTTTGGGTTATTTTATGCTGAATATTCCGACAAATATTATTCTATCATAAATGCATGAGACATTTGTTAATGATGTTAGAAAATGTGACTTCTTTTCTCATCCGTACACAGAAAATGACGCAAGGTGTTTCTATAGACCCACTGTGGTTCAGTGATGTATCTCAATAATAGGAAAATGCGAGTAGAGAGGAGTTTATTAATATGAAGAGAAATGATGAACTGAAAAAGGGAGAATCCGGGACAATGGTGTTCTATCTGCAATGAAGCTGATCATCGGTTATGTTTTTCACTCAGAAGCACTTACTGCAGAGGTTTAATAATAACTGACATTATTGTTTCGGTGGCTGTAATAATCGTCCTGCCATCTCTCAAAAACCTCCTGAAGTAGATCATCCATTCACGGCCGCTTTCGGGTGGAAACGATCGCATCGCTTATCGAATCTTTTATTATGAGAGTTGTCGGACTGCAAGTGCTGTTGGAATTTATTTTTTCTGCTAAACAAGAGATGCCAAAAGCTTGGACGACAGCAGGCCTGCCAGTACAATATTAGGCCGGTCAAAAAAGTGAAGAGCCAGGTGCTCCTTGCAGCTGGTAATAATAAATTTCGAGGCATTCGTCAGTATCAGCACGTTATCGGAATTACAGGAGAGAACAGATAATTTGTACTATTTCATATATTTTCAATTGACAGAATCATTTCGTTATAATAATCTGTTTTCTGTAAATGTATTTAATTACAAATATACAATTTATTCTTATTTTTGTAATTAAATTAAAAGATTATTTATATCTATTTACTAATATTCAGAATAGGAAGGTGTAACAAATGAAGGTTGAAATTGAAAATTTAGACACTAGACAACTTGCTTATAATGAAACTTATGCATGGACTTCAACTCTTTTAAAGTCGCTGAGAAATTCAATGGATTTATTTAAGTTTGACGAAATTGTTCCAACTCCCTTTTCTAGAAGATATGAGCCAGGTGCCAAGCATTCAGTAATCGTACTAGGGGATAAAACTTTACCTGACATTAGAGAAAATGGGGATCATGACTCCTCCTCTAACTCAAAAGTTGAGGTGGCAGGTGAACAGTATTACTATATGAGTGTTAGTCATGTTGTAGAAAAACAGATGGCAACGGAATATTTACCTAAGGTTTATTGCCTTGCCCCATGCCTTCGATTATTGATGGAAGGGGAAGAGCTGTCTGCAAAACATATTTATTCCTTCTTTCAATTTGAAATTGAATGGAGAACTGAGAGAATGGAAGATGTTTTCGATTTAGGGGAGAAGATTCTCTATGAAGCAGGCAATAAGATTTTATCTCTAATTGATAATAATGATAATTTGACGTTAACTCCTTTAGCAAAACGCAACACAGAGAGCTTGGTAAAAGGCTCATATCCTAGAATAACATTTGAAGAAGCCTTAGAAAGAGTAGGACGATCTAAAGATTCAGAAGGGGATCTTACTTCTGAAGAAGACGCACTTCTCTCTAACCAATTTGACACACCTTTTTGGATTTATAACTATCCAGCAGGAGTCAGAGATTCAATTTATCATGAAAGTCCAAAAGGTGTTTTTCAAACTTACGATTTAATGTTACCTTTTGGCTACGGTGAACTGACTACCGGGGGTATCCGTCCAACTAGCGGAGAGGAGATTATTAACCAATCAAAAACTCTCGGCAATTCTTATCATCCGGAATATGCTCAATGGAAAGATAAATCACAAGTACAAACAGCTGGATTTGGAATTGGACTGGAGAGATTGTTAAAGTTTATCTCTGGCGCAGAAAGTATTTTAGATTTCATTCAATATCATGATGCAGGTCCAAACACGACGATTACACGTCCTATTCAAAAATAATAACTTCTAATAGGGGAGAGGGTAAGGAATTAAATTCTGACCCTTTTCTTTCTTTTGAGTGTATAGAAGGGAGAATTAGAAAAACGTGAAAACCTTATTTGTTATTGATTCTTCTGTTATTGGGCCAGAGTATATTGTAAAAGCGGCAAAGGAAATGAATCTGAATGTTCTGTTCTTGACAAACTTAAATAGTCAGGAAGGAGATGCACTCTCTCAACTTACATCTTATAAGTTTATTAATTGTAATACTAATTCTTTTGAAGAACTGTATGAAATTATAAAAACTTTTCCAAAAGAGGACATTGCAGGAGTTATCTCTTTTTTAGATAGTAAATTAGAAATTTGCACTAAATTATGCAGCGCTTTAGATATAAAGGGAATTGATCCAAAAATTGAATTACTTAAGGATAAGGCTTATGTCAATGACATTATCCCAGAATTTACGCCGCTATCACTTTCTTTCACTACAGGGGCGATTCCTTATTCAGAGATAAAAAAAATGTTATCAGCTTCACAGAATGGATTGATACTAAAACCATCCTTTGCAGCTGGGGCTAAAGGTATAAGTGTATTAGAGGATGAAAATGATATTGAGAATATAGAAAAATTATTTGATAAAACCTTACCTAAGCATCTGCACCCTGACGAATATGTCGTTCAAGAAATAATAGACGGAGAACTTGTAAGCTTAGAGGGATACGTTTTAGAGAGTAAAGTAATTCCAATTGGAGTAACTGGCAGAAGGAAGACGGAAAATGCAGAATCGGTATTCATATTCCCTTATCATTCTATAGCTCAGAAAGAATTGTGCAAGATTGTTCAAACTCTAGTGGAGAGGAGCGGGTATAGCAGAGGATTTTTTCATACTGAATTTATTGTTTCAGAAAATCAAGTTAAACTAATAGATTGTAACTTTGGAAGGCCTGGCGGAGCAAATATTACTGAGATTATAGCTTGTTCATACGGAATTGAACCGCATAGTATTTACCGACAAGCAATGGAGTTAGTCCTAAATGAAAAAGAGATCATTCCTGCGGCCTTTTGGGGAGAAGAATGTAAGGAGAGCTTAGGGATAGCATACGGAATTCCTAATCAAGATAGAGTACTTGAAATTAAGTATGCAGAAAATATGAAATCTAAGCATACACAGGCCCAAAATTTAGGGGACACCGTTTCCGCTATGGGAAGCAGTAATTGGAGTTGGCTGGGAATGCTCTCTGGACTAAGGGAAGACGTAATTAAAGATGTAGATTCTATAAGAGTAAAAACTCTACATAACGGATGGATAAAACCTGTGTACTATAATATGGAATTAAAGGAGCCTTTAGACTATCTTGAAAAAGTCTAATAGTATCTATACATCTAAATTGATTTGGTTCCTTGGGTGCAGATTTGTATCAACAGTATCCGAACAACTTCTGCTATTTGCTATCCCTTTATTAATTTTTCAATACACCGGAGAAGCGTCCAAATCAGGATTAGCATTTCTTATAGAGTGGTTGCCGGCAGTATTATTACTCCCCTTCATAGGAGTGCTTGTAGATACTTATAAAGAAAAGAAACTTTATATTATTGGCGATAGCCTGCGAGCATTGGTTTCCATATCAGGCTTCTTATTATTAATCTATATGCCAAGCCAAACATTTATTATACTTTCAGTTGCAGCATCTTTGTTCGCTATTTTAAACTCATTAAACTTTGTCACATTAGAAACAACTATCGGGAGGAACTTTGATAATAACGATATTCCCCGCATCCAATCGTTAATCCAAGGATTGGAGCTTAGTTCCCAAGTGATAGGACCGGCTTTGGCAAGTATATTGGTTCTATTTATAAAAGAGATGGATTTTCTTATTATTACTGGTATTGCATTTGCAGTGACAGGTTTCGGAGTACTGGGTCTTCCCAATAAGGCTAAAAATCTGGTTGTTAGGGAAACGAAGTCCGTTAAACGAGTTCTAGTAACAATTGGGGATGGGTTTAAGTTTATAGCTAAAAATTTCTTTCTTCGGCTGTTGGTACTGGCAACAATGCTTATTAATCTTGTGATGGGGACTGTAATGGCTTTAAATCCAGCTGTAGCCCAAGGGGTTCTTGGTGCAACATCTAGAGAGTATTCATTTTTGGCGATGTTTGGCGGGATCACGGGATCTATAGTGGTTTTGTTAATTCCTGTATTTTTGAAAAAAAGTAAGAGTATTAATAATATAGGCATAGCATCTATTGTGTTATTAACATTATCCGGCATCATTTTGGGAATAGCCAATCAATTTTACATTTATGTTATCGGCTACGCCCTTTTGGTTTGTGGAATAGGGATTTTTAATGTATTTCTAAGAACAGAACGAGTTAAGTTAATACCGAAACATCAATTAGGTAAGAGTATGGGAACTATTGTTTTCTTTAATCGTCTAAGCCTGCCCCTTGCTGGATTAATAACTTCTACCTTTACTAAAATTACAGGACCTCAAGAAGTAATATTAGGAGTTTCGATTTTTTGGATTGTAGTCAACTCCACAATATTTACTTATTATTTTTATAATAAACGTCATGCTGCCCAAAAAGATGTTTTAGAATTATAATATGAAGGATAAAGGGGACTAGTATAATGACTAAACACATATGTATTATTAATCGCTGGTCAGTAGGATGGGATTCTGAAAAACCTGATTATGAAAAGATAATGAATCATAACGAATATAAAGTAAGTTATATTGTTGACGCTGAAGGCAATAAAGGTTTATCTCAAAATATTTTAGAAAATTCTATCATAGAGCTTGTTGAGGATATTAACTCTTTGGATAACATTCGTACAGCATTTGAAAAGATTGAAAAAAAAGGAGGAAGTATAGATCGGTTAATAGCTCTGAGTGAATGGGATATATTGAATTCAGGGAAATTAAGAGATGAAAAGGGATTAGAGGGTCTATCTTTTGAACAGGCTCTAAATGCCAGAGATAAGGTAAAGATGAAAGAGATTGTCAGTCAATCCGGCTTAAGAACTCCTAAATTTAGTAAATGCGACAGTGTAGAGGAATTAGAACAATTTATTAACCAAGCAGGCTTTCCTATTGTCATAAAGCCTCGGAGAATGGCTGCTAGTAAAGGAGTTCATATTCTTCATAATCAAGAGGAGTATGACGAAATATTGCCACACATAGAATTTAAGGACTTGGAATGCGAGGAATATTGTGAGGGAACAGTATTTCACGTTGATGGATTAGTAAAGGATAATCAATTAAAATTTTGTATTCCGTTTCGGTATATCAATCCACCAATAAAATTCTTTCAACAAAGTCCATTGGGATCTGTTTCTGTAGATAAGAATGAGACTATGTTATATGAGGGGCTCATCGACTTTACCCAAAAGACAGTTAATGCCTTGGGAATAAACAATACGATGTTCCATCTTGAATTAATTGTAGATGAGAAAAGTGACAAGCCCGAACCTATTTTTATGGAAATTGGTGCCCGTATGGGAGGAGCAGATATACCAAGATGTGTAAGCCTATTGATTGGCAGAGATGCTGTAACTGATCAGTTAAAAGTTGAATTAGGGGAAGAAGTTTCAGATGTGCGGCTGGATGAAGGAGTATCTTCAGGCTATCTCTTAATTCCTTTTCCAGCAGAACTGCCTTGTTTAATGGAAAAAAACACTTCATTTAAAGGGAAATTGTCAACTTTAGTAGAAGAGTATTTACGGAGTAAAGGAGACGTACTGGATGGAAGCGGCGGATATTTGAAGATTCCGGCCAGATACATCTTTAAAGGGGAAACAAATCAAGTTTATAAAGATGTAATGAATGCTATCAAAGAACATCAGTATGAATATAAAAGCTTTGTAAAACAGTAATATTATAATAAAAAATAATTTTATAAGATTCATTAACTTGAGTTTTGGAAGGGGAAGATTAAATTGTCAACCTTGCTTACCGAAGGAAAAAGTTCGTCTCTAGGTATGAGTGAAGGTGTAGTTTTAGAAATATCACAGGCTGAAAAAGAACTAATTGAGAACTTAATAAAGGATATTAACTTCAATCCAAATGCTATTAATAATTCTGACCTAAATAGATTACAATTTGTTTCGCATAATCTTCCAGACAGAGTAAAGAGTGCTCTAATTAATTTTAAGCGAAATTCTAACAGAGAAGGAACGATTTTATTTAAAAACTTGCCTACAGACGATATTTTACCTCAGACTCCTGATGATGGCAATCCTTCTTTGGATAAGATCTCCTTTGTCAGTGAATTATGTCTAGTGCTATTCATGCTGTATATGGGTGAGCCGATTGGGTATGCTGATGAAAAAAATGGACAGCTCATTCATGATATTTGTCCGATTAAAGGGAAAGAAAGCGGTTTGGAAAACTCTGGATCGAAAGTCTTTTTTACTTATCATACTGAAGACGCTATACATCCATACAGACCTGATCACCTTGCTTTATATTGCTTACGATCAGACCATAAAAACGAAGCACAAACAGAAACTGCTTCTATAGTTAATGCTTTAGAATTACTGCCAAGTTCAGTAGTATTAACATTAAGGGAGCCTCTGTATAAATTAAGCCCGCCTGCTTCATTTAATTCGGATGACTTATCAAAGATCATACCCGTGCTTTCAGGCAGCATTCAAGCACCAGAAATGGTTATACATTGTTCCTTAATGGAAGGAATAACTGAAGAAGCAAAATGGGCATTGGAATTATTAAAAGAAGCATTAAGTAAGGTTTCTATAAAAGTACCTCTCTGTCCTGGGGACCTTATTATTATCGACAACCGATTAGCAGCGCACGCTCGCTCATCTTTTACCCCACAATACGATGGGAAAGATCGTTGGCTTCAAAGAATGTTTACGGTGAATGATTTAGGCCGATCTAGTTTTAGCAGAAGCCCTGGCAGTCATGTTTGCATACCTCTAAAATATGAACTTAAACTAAAGTAAATTATAGTCGTTTTATGCAGTTAGCTTAATATAAATTTCTTAAATCATACACTTAGAATAAATTTTATCGTTTAACTAAGTGTATGGTTTATTTTAATTGTTAACCTCTAAGATATTAACAAGGAGAGAACCAGAATGAATAATAGTGAGGTTTATAAAATTGGAATTCTTGCAGGGATGGGACCAAGATCAACAGGTCCATTTTTAGAATCTGTTCTGGACTGCTGTGAAAATTTATATGGAGCAAAGTTCGATGATGATTTTCCCCACATGATAATATATTCGCTGCCAACACCTTTTCATCCTAAAAAAGCGATTGATGACAGCGAGATGTTAAAGGCATTAAAAGTCGGAATTGACTCACTAAACAATTCTAATTGTTCGATTATAGCAATACCTTGTAACGTGGTTCATTCATATTATAAAGAATTGTGCCAAATGACACATATACCTATATTAAATATAATTGATGAAACAGTAAACGAATTAGAAAATGAAGGAAGTGCAGTCGGCTTACTTGCTACAAGAGGGACTGTGGAAAGCAATTTATATCAAGAAAAACTAAAGTTAAAAGGTAAAAATGTATTTTGGAACGATGAGTATCAAAAAAGAGTTGATGAATTAATTTTAAAAACTAAAACATTAGGAGTTTGTTCAAAAGTAACGGATGAATGGAAAACGATAGAAGATATTCTTTTAACAGAAGGGATAAATGAAGTAGTTTGTGCTTGTACTGATTTATTTTTTTGTACGAATCATACTAAACTCAAGATATATGATTCTTCTCAGATACTAGCGAGAAGACTAGTAGAAAGATATATAAAAGAGGGCTTGGAGAGTGGGAAGAATGAATAGTACCTTGAAAGTGGGGGTTTCGGCTATTTCTAAAAATATCTCTCCTTTTAATATTTATTCATGTGATTATGAAATATGCAGAGCTCTTTTTCCTCCATTATTTAAGATGTCCAAAGAAGGGCATTTATTGCCTAACATTATTGAACAATGGGAAATTAATGATTGTGATAATGAATACCTCCTTGTACTTAGAAAAGATATTTACTTTCACAATGGCAGAAAGGCTTTAGCGCGAGATATTGAGTTTTCTTTATGCAGAGGAATGATGAAGGGGGCAAGATCCACCTTTTCAGAATTACTATCCGATATAGAAGGTTATGAAGAGGTAAGTCAGACAAATAGATATGTTCCGAATATGTGTTCCGGCATAAAGGTTTTTGATGATTACAGACTAAAAATAAAATTGAAACATCTAAATTTGCTTTTTTTAAAATACTTTACTCGAAGTGCCTTAAGTATTGTTCCGCGAGAAGAGTTTTTAGAAAATGATCTCTGGGTGTGGAAAGACAACCCTATAGGAGTTGGGGCTTACTGCTATGAAAGCCTAAGTGAAGACTCTAAGGTTTTGACTTTAAAAAAGAACGAGGATTACTTTGAGGAAAGAATCGATTCTTTTGAAAAATTACAGTTTGTGGTATATACAGACGTAAGTCAAGTTGATTTATTATCCGAAGCAGAAAACCAAACAGAAAACGAGTTTGAAATTTTGAAAAGCCCTATAAGCGTCACAATAGCTCTAGAATATTTTGTGTTACATGATGAAGATAAAATGTGGAAGGAATTAAGAGGTTTAATTAACTTAGCAATAAACAAAGAAGATCTATTATCCAGCATACCGAAATCAGAGAGATCAATATATTCGCCTGCTCATAGTTTTTTACCTGAAACTATATTAGATATGCCTGATAATGAGGAAGAATTAACAAATTTTAATTTTCAAGCTGCTAAGGAAAATTATCTTTTGAAATGGGGGTATATTCCTCAATTAAGTATCATTGTTTACAATAACTATAGTGAACACTCTCATCTGCGTGAAATGCAGAACAAGCTATATCAATTATTGAGTGCCAAAGGCTTCGACGTAGTTAAAACAGAACTTTCTTCCTTAAATGAAAGCCTTTTAGATACTCAGCAGCATATATTAGTCAGTTCCTCAAGTTTTAACTATAATGATCCGGAAGATTTATCTTTATTTTTCAGCAGTGATAAAGAAATTTATCGTGCGAATACTGAAACTCTTATTCATATTAGAGGTCTCCTCAAAGATGCGAAAAAAGAAATTAATATTAATAAGAGAAATAACATGTATAGAAAAGTAGAAGAATTAGTTATAGAAAACAGCTTAGTGTTTCCTATAGCTTTAACCTATGAATCTTATCTATTTCGTAAATCCAAAATGGATGGAAAAAGTTTTTTTGATCAATTTTATCAGCCTGCATATGAATACATAAAACCATTAACATTGGAAACGATGTAATCCTAAGGTGAACTTAACCATTGAGTTGCAAATCTGCCTTGCTTGGATTGATACAGTCACGGCGTGTGATCGGTCTCCTTATTTTGAAAAGAATCCTCCCACTCTTTGACAGATGGCTTCGATGTAACGGACATTTCAGCTTATAAACAGACGATCGAAAAAATCTCGGCGTCAGCCGTTTAAAAGGTATTAAAGCGGGATATCTTGGCAGCTCCGTTCATATTGATGTCGTCATTGAAGTGCCGTCTGATCTGAATATTAAAGAGAGCCATGATATCGCCAATGAGGTAGAACGCAGGATGAAAGAGGAACACGCCATCGACCATTCACACGTTCATATGGAGCCTCTTCAGCTGAAATAAAGCTTCCTTTCTAAAGGGAGCTTTTTTGTCTTTTCGGACTGAACACAATTCGCTGAAACGTTTTTTTATACTAATTATATTTTGTGGTAAAGTTAGGTTACAATAATTGAAATTTGAGAGATGACTAGGGGGAGAAGAATGGCTTATAAAGAAGAGCTGCATCCGCTGCTGGAGAAAGCCGTTGAGCATATTGAAAACATCATCATAGGAAAACGGGACATCGCCATACTCAGCCTGGCCGCTATTCTCGCAAAAGGGCATGTGCTGCTGGAAGACGTGCCGGGAGTCGGAAAAACGATGATGGTCCGCGCTTTGGCCAAGCTGATCGGAGCTGACTTTAAGAGGATTCAATTCACGCCGGATCTTCTGCCGTCAGATGTGACGGGTGTCTCTATTTATAATACGAAAACGATGGAATTTGAGTACCGCCCCGGACCGATTATGGGGAACATCGTGCTGGCCGATGAAATTAACAGAACCTCGCCGAAAACGCAGTCTTCTTTGCTTGAGGCGATGGAAGAGGGAAATGTCACGATTGACGGAAAGACAATGCGGCTGGCCGAGCCGTTTTTCGTCATGGCGACACAAAACCCGGTTGAATATGAAGGAACGTATCCGCTTCCTGAAGCGCAGCTTGACCGGTTTTTATTTAAGCTGCGCATGGGCTATCCGACTGCCGAGGAGGAGCTTCGGGTTCTGTCTTTGCAGGAAGGGCGCAATCCGCTCGAAACAATCGAGCCCGTCATTTCTAAAGAACAGTTCATCACCCTCCAGCAACAACTGGAGCAGGTGCGGGTAGATGATGGAATTAAAGCGTATATCGTCGGCATCACTCAGCATACCCGCCGGCATCCGTCCGTACATTTGGGCGTAAGTCCGCGCGGTTCGATCTCATTAATGAAAGCCGCGCAGGCGTACGCGCTGCTTCATGACCGCGATTACGTCATTCCTGATGACGTCCAGTATTTGGCTCCGTATACGCTGCCGCACAGAATGATCTTGACTGCCGATGCGAAATTTAATGATGTCACACCGGAAGCGGTTATCGAAGACATCATGCAAACGGAAAAAGTTCCGGTTCAAAGGATGTCGGTCCGCTAATGAGAAAGAAAGTGCATTGGCTGTTATACGGCTGGAAGCTGCTTATTTTGGCCGTGCTGACGGCGGCGGTCTTTTCTTATGCCATGTTTCAGGGCGGATTTGTGAGCTGGTTTTTATTTTATGCGTTTTTGCCGTTTATCGTTTACGCCGGGCTGGTCGCCGTGTATCCGCTGCGGGCGTTTCAGGCGGCGCGTGAGATTTCTTCCGCCCGGTTAACTTCTGGTGACAGACTGTCTGTCACCATCAGGCTGACGAGGCGCCTGCCGTTCCCGCTGACATATATGGTCATTGAAGACGTGATGCCGGAAACGCTTGGCGAGAGGCGCAGTGCGAAACAGCTCGTGTTTCCGTGGTTTCAAAAGAAGCTGACGTTACAATATGAGCTGCCGCAGGCGCCGCGCGGGGAGCATCATTTCCATACGATAAGAGTGCGGACGGGAGATGTTCTCGGGCTCTTGGACAAGACGGCTTCATTTTCCGTAACGGATACGGTCTTAGTATTCCCGGCGTACGGGTCTGTTCATGATAAGCAGCAGGCTGTATCAGGCGAAGAGGGTGCGGGTGCCGGCACGCCGTTTCAGGTTCACCGCTCCGCAATAGCCGCGGGCGTCAGAAATTATCAGCCGGGCGACCGGTTTTCCGCTCTCGACTGGAAAACGTCCGCGCGGCGCAATGAACTGATGACGAAGGAATTTGACCCGCTGCAGAGCACGGATATGATTTTCCTTTTGGACTGCAGGCCGTCTCCTTCATTTGAAGCCGCGGTGTCAGCCTCAGCATCCCTGCTTTACACGGCGCTTGTGAAGGGCTCTCCCGCAGGATTTATTTCATTAGGGAGCGACCGGACTGTTTTTCCCGTCCGGGAGGGAGAAGAGCATTTCAGAAATGTGCTGCGTTACCTGGCATCAGCTTCTGAATCGGAAGAAGCTGGTGCAGGGGGTCGCTTAGGAAAAGAGCTGGCGGTTCCGCGCGTCCGCAAAGCTTTTATTGCCGTCGTGACGGGCAGTCTTACAGAAGATCTCCTCAAACAGGCTGAGTCCGTCCGCACTGACATGACGGTGTTTTTGGCGAAAGAAACGAATGCCGTGCTTTCGGAAAAAGAACGGAATCTCGCTCTCATCTTCGCTCAAAAGAATATCAAGGTGCAAATGATCAGGGACAAACGGGTGTCCCATGTTGTTTAGAAAGAGAGGTGGCGCGCCATGCCGCATGACGAGAACCAGGGAAGCAGGCTGAGTCTGCTGCTGTTTTATTTTCTCGCTTTTTTATTGTTGTGGGAATGGCTCAGGCCGCTGCACAATTTTACGGATACAAAGCATACCGGTTTTTTCATCGTCTTTATCGGTTTGGCATTTCTGCTGTCATTCTTCCGGATGAGGTGGTACGTCACCGTGCCGTCCTGCATTCTGTTTACGTTGATCAGTATTCACATGCTGTTTTATAAAGGATCGGTTTTTCAGCCGGAATGGCTTGCTTCTTTTTTGCGGGACGTGATGCTGAATGTCCGGCACATCGGAACCGGAAGATGGAATGATATGAACCCGTCATTCCGCACACTGCTGTTTTTTGTGCTTTTATGGCTGCTTGTGTATTTGCTGCATTATTGGGTGATCTATCAGCGGAAAATCTTATTCTTTTTTATCATGACGGTGGCGTATATTACCGTACTTGATACATTTACTCCTTATGATGCCGCATACGCCGTCATCCGGATCGTCTTTATCGGCTTTTTGATGATGGGGCTTTTGTATATGGAGCGCATCCGCCTGACAGAACACATAGCATTTAAAAAAAGATTGATTTTCAAATGGTTTCTGCCGCTGGCGCTGTTTATCTGCGCTTCCGTCGTGTTCGGTCTGGCGGCTCCGAAATCAGATCCGAATTGGCCGGACCCCGTGCCGTTTCTGAAAAAAATAACAAATCACAAAGAAGTGCCCGCCGCTGAAAGCAAAATCGGCTACGGCAATCATGATGAAACATTGGGCGGCCCTTTTCAGCAGGACGATACGCCGGTTTTTACATGGAAGGGAAAAGAGCGGTCGTACTTCCGGGTGGAAACGAAAGATACATATACGGGAAAAGGCTGGGTGGAGACCGACCAGGGCATGTCCTATAAACTGAACGGCGGCAATGTGGAAGACATATGGTTTGACCGGAGTGTGCAGACGAGACGCTATACGGCACAGGTGTCCATTGATAAAAATTATCTTTATAATCACGTCATGTATCCGATCGGCCTCTCCAATATTAAACCGAAGCACTCGATTCAGCTTGAAATGAACGGAAACACCGAGCAAATCACGCCGATCAGTGAACAAGTGGGCAACATCCGCAATATGGGACGGTACACGGTGACTTTTCACGCGCCCGTCTTTAAGCTGAATGATCTCAGAAAAGTGAAAGTGAAACGATACCGTGAGCAGAACCAATTCAATGATCGGTATTTACAGCTTCCGGACAGCGTTCCGGAAAGAGTGAGACAGCTTGCGGACAGGCTGACGCGGGATCATCATAATATGTTTGATAAAGCGAAGGCTGTCGAGGACTATCTGGGATCTTCCGCATTTTCGTATGATACGCAGGATGTCGCCATTCCGGAGCACAATCAGGATTATGTGGATCAATTTCTGTTTGAAACGAAAAGAGGTTATTGTGATAACTTTTCATCGGCTATGGCTGTGCTGCTCCGATCTGCGGGTATTCCCGCCCGCTGGGTGAAGGGTTATACATCCGGCGAGTATAAAGGCGCAGGCGACCATAACGGCCAGATTTATGAAGTCACAAACAACAACGCCCATTCGTGGGTTGAAGTGTATTTTCCCGATCAGGGCTGGGTGACGTTTGAGCCGACGAAAGGCTTCACCAATCCGACGGAGTTTACGTCAGAGCAGAATCAAGCAGCGGGAAAAGACAGCGGGGGCTCAGCGGGGAATTCGGATACACCGTCTGACAAGCAGCGTCAGGAAACAAAGCCTGAAAAAGAAGAAGCACCGAAAAAGCGGGAGCACAGTGCGGCACCGCATCCTGTGATCCGCAACAAAACCGCGGCACAGCTGTGGCCGTATGCAGCCGTCATCATCGTGATTTCAGCCGCGGCGGTGCTCGCCTGGCTGCTCCGCGCGCGCTGGATTCCGTACGCTGCAGCAGCCAGACTGAAGCGGCGCACGGATGAAGACGTCTTTTTCGACGCATATGCCGCGCTGCTCCGCCAGCTGAAACGAAAACGATTCAGCAGAGGAGACGGAGAAACGCTGCGCGATTTTGCCGCGAGGATTGACGAGGCATACGGTACAAACGACATGTCCGAGCTGACGCTGCGCTATGAGCGGGCCTTATACCGCAGGGATAATGCCGCGGAGCTTTGGAATGAATCGGGACAGTTGTGGGAAAATATAATTAAAACAAGATAGTCTTGACCGCATATCGTCCTGTTGTTAGAATAAATGAATGTTAAATGGGAGCCCGGGAGCGTTAAAAAGCCGGGCTTCCGTACAAGTCTTGCGCGACAGAGGGCTGAACGTTTGTCCTCCGTTTTTTCTGTGTCAAAAACTTAGAGGAGATTAGGTGACAACCATGACGAAGTTAGTGAATGAAATGATTCTTGTTCTTGATTTCGGCAGTCAGTATAACCAGCTGATTACCCGCCGGATCCGTGAATTTGGCGTATATAGCGAGCTGCATCCCCATACGTTGACAGCTGAGGAAATCAAAGAAATGAATCCAAAAGGAATTATCCTTTCAGGCGGACCGAACAGTGTATATGATGAAGGATCTTTCCGCTGTGACGAAAAAATCTTTGAACTCGATATTCCTGTATTAGGCATCTGCTACGGCATGCAGCTGATGACTCATTATCTCGGAGGAAAAGTCGAGGCGGCAAGCCAGCGCGAATACGGAAAAGCGAACATTCAGATTCAAGGAACTCCTGACTTGTTCAAAGATCTTCCGGAAGAACAGGTTGTGTGGATGAGCCACGGCGATTTGGTTGTAGAAGTTCCTGAAGGCTTCACTGTTGACGCAACAAGCCATCACTGCCCGAATTCAGCGATGAGCAAAGCGGACAAGAATTGGTACGGCGTACAGTTCCACCCGGAAGTGCGCCACTCTGAATACGGCAATGATCTTCTGAAAAACTTTGTCTTCGGCGTTTGCGATTGTGAAGGCAAATGGTCAATGGAAAACTTTATCGAAATCGAAATGCAAAAAATCCGCGAAACAGTCGGAGACAAGCAGGTTCTTTGCGCGCTAAGCGGCGGTGTTGATTCCTCTGTTGTGGCTGCTTTGATTCATAAAGCGATCGGGGACCAGCTGACTTGTATTTTCGTCGATCACGGCCTGCTTCGTAAAGGCGAAGCGGAAGGCGTCATGAAAACGTTCAGCGAAGGCTTTAATATGAATGTCATTAAAGTTGATGCGAAAGACAGATTCTTAAACAAGCTGAAAGGTGTTTCTGATCCTGAGCAAAAACGCAAAATCATCGGCAACGAATTCATTTACGTGTTTGATGATGAAGCGGACAAGCTTAAAGGCATCGATTACCTTGCGCAAGGAACGCTTTACACGGATATTATCGAGAGCGGTACTGCAACGGCGCAAACGATCAAATCTCACCACAATGTCGGCGGACTTCCTGAAGATATGCAGTTTGAACTGATCGAGCCGTTAAACACGCTCTTCAAAGATGAAGTGCGCGCGCTTGGCACAGAGCTCGGCCTTCCGGATGATATCGTATGGCGTCAGCCGTTCCCTGGCCCTGGCCTTGGCATCCGCGTACTTGGCGAAGTAACGGAAGAAAAACTTGAAATCGTTCGTGAATCAGACGCGATTCTGCGTGAAGAAGTGGCGAACCACGGCCTAGAGCGCGACATCTGGCAGTACTTCACGGTTCTTCCTGACATCCGCAGCGTCGGCGTCATGGGAGATGCGAGAACGTATGATTACACAATCGGTATCCGTGCCGTAACATCAATCGACGGCATGACATCTGACTGGGCGCGTATCCCTTGGGATGTGCTTGAAGTGATTTCAACACGGATCGTCAACGAAGTGAAACACATCAACCGCGTCGTGTATGACATTACGAGCAAGCCGCCTGCAACGATTGAGTGGGAATAATCTAGTGACAATTACATTTAGGTAAAACTCAAGTGACTTTTGGGAGAGAGATCAAAAATCATTTGAATTGTCTCCAAGATTGTAGCCAAAAAAACTCTCACCGAATGATTGTCGGTGGGAGTTTTTTCTTTCTGTGGTTTGTGCCTATATGGGGATTGTTTTCAATGTTATAATTTGAAGAATATTGTAAAGGGAATGAATGAAATGGCAAAGATTGAACCAAAGATTTTTGATGAGCTAAAAAAGGCCTTATCTTCTTTTGACGGAAAATACTTAGTTGGGGAAGAATTGAACCGCTCAAAACTCACGGATGATTTACGGAATTATGATGAAGCACTTCTTAGCAAGTTATTTGAAGTGAAATTTATCAAGCAACATTTTATCAAGGAAGTTGCAGGACAGAAGTTATTTCAAATTGAACAACTTGAGGAAGCGATTCTATACAATGATTATTGGGATACAAGTTACACCAAGTATGAAAATCGCGTTGGATTAGCTTCGAAAGGGAGGTTCTTACAGGAGAGTCAAGATGTTGTTTTGGATTTTCCGTTCAAAGATGGTGTGCTTACTGCTTCCATGACAAGGGAAGACAATGAAGATGGATATGATGATGCCTTTTTGAATGAGGTTATTGAAAAAGACGAAATTGACCGTTTATTTGATAAGAAAGTGTTTGTAAATGTAAAACGCTACGGCGATAATCAGTCAGCACAGCATAGCGAAAAGGAGGATAATGGAATTGTTTGTTTTGATAAG
Source organism: Bacillus sp. 01N42_2 (assembly GCF_056399565.1). Taxonomy (NCBI): domain Bacteria; kingdom Bacillati; phylum Bacillota; class Bacilli; order Caryophanales; family Bacillaceae; genus Bacillus; species Bacillus sp. 01N42_2. Next base: position 53,127 of record NZ_JBFTRO010000009.1, read on the forward strand.
GAGAAAGACAACCTGATTATCAAAGGAAATAATCTGTTGGCATTGCATACGTTGAAAGAAATGTACGCGGGACAGGTGAAACTTATCTATATTGACCCTCCTTATAACACTGGTTCAGATTCATTTTTGTACAATGATAGATTTAATCATTCTGCTTGGTTGACCTTCATGAAAAATCGTCTTGAGATTGCAAGAGAGCTTTTACGAGAAGATGGTTATATCTTTATCCAGACGGACGACTCTGAGCAAGCATATTTGAAAGTTCTGATGGATTCTATTTTTGGTAGGAGGCAGTACGTCAATACAATTTCAGTGTTGTTCAAAAATATAGCAGGTGCTTCGGGTGGTGGAGAGGATAAACGACTAAAGAAAAACGTTGAGTATATAACTGTTTATAGTAAAAATTATGATGTATCTGTTCCATTTTCGGCAGTGTTTGAAAAGCAGGAAATATCAGAACAGCTTGAAGAATATCGCAAAGAGAACAAATCTTGGAAATATAATAACCTGCTATTGGATGAGGGCGATAGAGAATATATTGGTTCAACTGTTGATGGTTCTGGTGATGAGATAAGACTATATAAGCATACTAATTTCAGTCTGCCAGCAATATCTAAGCAAATGAAGTTAGAGGGATTGACCGAAAAAGAGTTTTACGAAAAGTATTATGACAAAATATACCGTGGAACAATGCCTCAATCCTCAATTAGAACCCGTGCAATGGAGAAATGGAACGAATTAGGCGTGGGAGATAACTCGCTAATGTCAATTGAGTACATTCCAAGAAGCGGTAGAAATAAAGGGAAAGTTTACAAACAGTTTTATTCGGGGAATAAGTTTAATTTATTCGCATGGCTATCAGATGTTGTTGATGTTGATGAAGATGGAACAGTATATAAAACTCAAAAACTTGGAACTTTATGGAACTTTGTAGGGGAAACAAAAAACGTAAACAAGGAAGGGAAAGTTGATTTTCCAAATGGCAAAAAACCAGAAAGACTGCTAGGTAAGATAATTGAAATGGCAACCAATGAGGGGGATATTGTTTTAGACTTCTTTGGTGGTTCTGGTTCTACCGCCGCGTCAGCATTGAAATTGAATCGTAAATTCATTTCATTAGAGCAGATGGAAAAACAAGTTATCTTAGAAATTGAAAGGCTAAATAATGTTATTTCTGGTGAAGACCAGAATGGTTTATCTAAAGACGTAAACTGGCAAGGTGGAGGTTCATTTGTCTATGCTGAACTGTTCCCTAAAAATATGGGCTACCTTCAAGATGTCATCCACTCAAAGACTATTGACGAGCTTAAATCAGTTTATGAACGCATGCTACTAGGAACTGATACAGATGAACCTGCGGATATTTCCTTCCGTGCTGATTTATCAAAAATTGATTGGAATGAAGGCTTTGATGAAAATAAACGTCTGTTAATTAAATTGCTTGATAAGAATGGACTTTACTATAACTTCTCAGAAATTGATGATAAGAATGTCCGTGACTTAATTTCTGACGAGGACTACGCCTTTAACAAAGCGTTCTATGAAGGTGGTGAGTAATATGGCAAGAGCAAAAAAAACTCCTGCTAATGTTCGCCAATTCCCCTTAGTTGAGCAGGCTGCGAGGGCAGAACAAAACTTATTTAGTGAGCATCAAGGGTATGTTATCCCAGAGTATATCAATCAAAATTTACTCCATACGTTACGTGATTATCAAGATGAAGCAATGCGTAACTATCACTATACGCAAACCCACATTAACCCAAGTCCTCAACACGTTTTGTTTAACATGGCGACTGGTTCAGGCAAAACAGACTTGATGGCGGGTCTAATTCTCTATCTTTATCAAGAACATAAGTATCAGAATTTCTTGTTTACGGTAAATACAAATTCTGTCCTTATGAAAACAAAGGATAATTTGGTAAATGAAAATAGTGATAAGTATCTTTTTCAAGAGAAGATTGAGATTGAAGGACAACGAATTTATATTCGACAAGTTGAGCGTTTCCCTCGTGTTCGGCAAAATAATACCATCTATATCAAGCTCTCATCCGTGCAAAAGGTATCAGATGATATGTTTGTGTTAAAAGAAAACACAATGGGTTTATCTGATTATGAAAATCATCCTGTGGTTGTTTTGGCCGATGAAGCCCATCATTATTCCGCAAGCACAAAGTCAGAAAAAGAAGCTGAGAATACTTGGGAATCTGCTATCAATAAGATTTTAAGAGCTAGAGATGACAAGGAGAAAAAGAATCTATTACTAGAGTTCACCGCAACAGTGGATTTTGACAAGGAAGCAATTTACAACAAGTATCGTGATAAAGTCATTTACCGTTATCCGTTAAACGATCTTATGTTTGATGGGTACTCTAAGCGGGTTAAACGTATTGAAACATCCGCAAGTGATGAAGATAAAATGCTGAACGTGGTGTTACTCTCACAATTCCGAAAATATTGTGCCTATGCTGAGGGTGTCACGGGATCATTCAAGCCCGTGATTATGTTCAAATCACCAAAAGTTGCAATCTCACTTGAAGCAACAAAAGTCTTTAATGATCTCATTGCCAATCTAAACGTAAGTGATTTAGTGTCATTCATCCAACGTCAGCAATTATTGAATAGTAATGAAAGCTCTGCACTAGAGTTGGCTTATAATTTCTACTTGCAAAATGAAGATGATTTAGCAAAGATTGTTCGTGAGATTAAACGGGATTTTGACCCACGAAATGTTTTAAATGCCAACGATGCCAGTGGCAATATGCTTGAAAAAGGTCAGTATGAAGCTTTGAACACACTAGAAAGCCCAAATAACCTGTATCGAGTGGTCTTTGCTGTGGCAAAACTGACAGAGGGATGGGATGTACTCAATCTGTATGATATTGTTCGTATTGAAAAAGAAGCAGGCACTAACAAGAACGCTACAATGGTTGAAGCTCAACTGATTGGACGTGGTGCCAGGTATTATCCATTTGAAATTGATGGTGAGAAAAGTTATCAGCGGAGATATGACAATGATTCCTCAAATAAGCAATTATTTTTGGAAACTCTCCACTACCATACAATGAATGAACCTCAATATTTGAAACAGCTAGTGGGCTCTCTGCAACAAATGGATTTACCAACGGGACAAGATAAGAAAAATCCGCCTATTGAAATTAAAGTTAAACCTTCATTCAAGAAAACAGATACCTATAAAACAGGGAAAATCTATTATAACGAAGCGGAGGACGTATCAGATGAATGGTTCGACTCTATTGAAAAATACGGCATTAACCATAAGTCAGATATTTCTCGAAGCTTGAATCATGGCAGTCGGGAAGTTTCTTATAAAGCAACTGTTGAAAATATTGAAACAAAAACCATCGGTATAGAAAAATTTGATGTTCGTTTCATTAAAAAAGCCATCCAACGCTTGGAGTTTTACCAGTTTGATAATTTGAAAAAGTATCTTCCCCTGCTGACTTCTATGAAAGAATTTATCTATGGAGAAAAATGGTTAAATGCGGAGAATTTGAAGCTTTTCTTGACTGTTCCAAAAGAATACAAAGCGTCAGATATTTCTCCAAATGAGATTTTGAAAGTAACTGTCGACTTATTGAAAGAGTATGAAGTGAAATTTAAATCAGGTTACATTAAAAAACGAGGAACCAATAGATTTATCGGCTATCCAATTAAAGAATACCTAACAAACTACAACAAGCGTGTTCCAGAGGATGACACTGCAAACCTTTTGAATGAAGTAACTCAAAAGGTTTGCGCTTACGAAATCGACGATGAATTTTACGTTTATGAAAAAGCAATCATCAACAAGCTAGAATATGAGTTGATTGAGCGAATTAAAGCGTATGTAGATAAATTAAAACAAAAATACAACAAAGCTGTCTACCTATTCCGAATGGATGAAAATATGCACCGTGAATCAGCAAAAAGTGAGAAACTTAAGTTGCACCAATATGGCTCACGGATAAATCGTGCAGGTGAAAAAGTAGACATGCACTTACAAGGTTTTCAACCTGACTTTATTTTATTCCTAGAGAATAGTGATGTTCATTTCCAAATATTTATTGAACCAAAAGGAATGAGTGGTGACAGGTTTGTCAGCGAGTTATGGAAACAAGACTTGTTATTGTATATGACTGATCACCAAGCAGAGATGGAATTTGAAGATGAAATAAAGAATGTCCGAATTAGTGGGCTGAAATTCTACACTAAGGGTGACGGTCAAAAAACTATGGATCAACTTGCAGAGATTACAAAAGTACAAGAAGTATCTGATGTATCCCTAGAACCTGAAAAATTGAAATTCTGAAACTTATGTTATAATCAAAGTTACTTAAATATAATACACACATAAAATATCAGTGAAAGAAAAAGATGGTGTTACAGACATATTACAGTCTACACGCCATCTTTTTCTTTACTGCTAAATTTGATTCCTCTATTAACTTCAAGCTCTACTACTTGCACTCTCTCTAATTGCATAATGTACGTTAAAGAAGATTCTGCCTATAGTTTCATCGTACTATCTTCAGTGTCATTCTCTTTTCACCCACCAAATCGTTAGCTATCACCGGTCCGAGTTTGTTTTAATCAGAAATTATTATATTACGAACTCTTAGTCCTAGTGATTCCTCGTTCGGTAATAACGTTTGAAGCATGTCAGTTAGGTATGAAACGAGCATTGTTAATTTTTTATCTAACTTTTTCAAAGAATAACCTTCCTTGTGTATGAAATTCTCAAGTAATAATTTTATTTGCGATTCGTGTTTATAGTAAAGAAATTCTATTGCTTTGTTTGTATGGCCTTATACTTTGCGAATATGTTATCCTCATTTATTTGATAAAAATACGCTGAAATGAAATATTGACTATAATGAAGCTTAGGCATTTCTATTTCACAAGATAGAAGTATTTTCCAACTGAACGGTGCTCAGCATAGGGAACATAATGAATAAGTACATTATGATACATTTCTTTTAATCTCTTATCATTACCATACAAAACTTCAATAAAAAGTTTTTTAAATAAGAGTTTAATTAATACATTATTTTGAAAGTCTCCCATTAAAAAGAGGCGTTTTTTTTATCTTTTTGAAACCGTTTTGCCCTGATTCATATCTAACAGCATAGGAGGTGGATAAGGTGAAGGAAGAACGATTGATCAAAAAGGCGAAAAAAGGTGATGCCTCAGCCTTTGAAAAACTGATCACAACCCACCAGGATACTTTATATAAAACAGCTTATCTCTATTTGCATCACAAAGAAGATACGCTGGACGCAGTGCAGGAAACGGCTTACAAGGCTTTTCTTCATATCGCGCAGCTGAAGGAGCCGAAATATTTTAAAACGTGGCTGATCCGGATTTTGCTTAATACGATTTTTGCAATGAGGAAAAAGAACGGAGACGTTATCCCGTTTGAGCCGCAACATGATACACGCGCGGAGAATAAGAACATTGAAGAATACATAGATCTTCGGAATGCCCTGGAAACGCTTGACGAACATATACAGCTGACCATTCAGCTTTATTATTTTCAAGATTTCTCGATTGCCATGATCGCTGAACAGACCGGTATGGCGGAAGGCACTGTAAAAACGCATCTCCACAGGGCGAGAAAAGCATTGAAGCAGGAGCTGGAAAAGGAGGATAAACAAATATGGAAAAGCATCAAATGAAGCAATTGTATCAGGACATTGACGTGCCGAAAGCTGAATTGAAAAACGTGATACATAGCGCCGCTGTCCGTGCCGGAAAAGAAGGCGCCGTCAGACGGAGATGGGGACGAAAAGTGATAAACGGCCTCGCGGTTGCTGCTGCTTTGTTTATTCTGTATCTGTCCTCAGGCTTGTTCATGCCCTCCGTTAATACGGCTATGGGAAACATCCCTGTTGCCGGGCAGATTTACAGGGTATTTCAGGATAAGGCAGGTTCTGCGCTGTTTAAAAGCAATTTGGTGACAAAACTGAACGAGAAAGCGGAATCGCGCGGGATTACGGTGACAGTGAAAAGTGTGTATTACGACAGCGGACAGCTCGTTTACAATTTTACCGTTGACAATTTGAAATCTGATGAGGAGGATATTCCTTTTGAAGTCGATTATAAAGACACCCGGAATATATTATCTTTGGATTATGACAGTCAGGGCATGAAAAAAATGAAAGACGGGCAGTACGGGGGGCAGTTTCGCTTGTTCACAGACGGTTCAAAGCTGAAAGACGGTGATAAGCTTCCGCTTGTCATTAAACAAATCAAGGATATCCCCGGAAACTGGCGCTTTACACTTCCGATTAAAAAACAAAAGTCTGTTTCTCTTGAAGGAACGAAAGCTGTGAATGTAAACGGGTTATACCGCTTTTTCGATATCCGGGCGGAAAACGGAACGACGGGATCGGCTCTCCTGTATTCAGTCGACTTTCACGATGTTGCTAAAAATGATGCCATCTCGATTTACGAGGCATCGGATGATGCTGGAAACCATTATGAAATGACGATGTCGAATATTGAACTTGGCAGCCGGAAGAACCTTCCCGGCGGAGGGAAAAGAGTACGCGGCCAAACTCAATTCAGCAAACCGATAGACCCGAAAGCGAAAACACTTTTCATCACGGGTGATGTAAAATCAGAATCAGAGCCTGGAGAAATCGTCCCTCTGAAAACAAAACTGCCCGCCAGCTATGAAACGAAACATCATCATGTCGGTATCACCATCAAAAAGATTAAACAGCAAGGCAGACGGGTAATTGTCGATTATCAATTCAGTGGAATTAATCTAAGCAAGGCGGATGAAGATCAGCTGATGAATATCGGTGAGACTATCGGTCTCGGCAATACGAAAAAAATGAAAACATGGCCATCGATTAATGAGTATGAAAAAGGCTATTATCTGAAAGGGAATAAGGCGAAAGTCACGAACCTTAAAACGGGTGAAATGGAATCCGTTTTTGAATTAGATGATTCATCCGATAAAGACTATTCATTGCGCGATTTCTCATTCGGTTCGTATGCTTTGTATGTCAATCAAACGGTTATGAACTCGCTGGCGGATGACAAGGGGATCACATTCTCGGTGCCGGTCCGGCCTGCTGACGGAAAATGATGTCAGGAAGGCGGCTTTTGCCGTCTTCCATTATTGGTCAATTGACGAATAAACTAATTTTTTCAAACAAGATTGTTCGTTTTTTTTATTGAGTTTTCAAAATTGAATTGATACAATAGACTCAGAAATCAAATATGCAGATATCGTATAATGGCGGGGATATGGCCCGCAAGTTTCTACCAAGCTACCGTAAATGGCTTGACTACGGATCAATCTCAATCGTTTGATATAAATAATCCATTCTTATTTATTCAGACTGAACGTATGTAGTCAAGCGTCCCAAATGTATTTGGGGCGTTTTTTATTTGGCGGATAACGGGCAGAATAAATGGGAGAGAATGAAGGAGGCAATTGGCTTGAAGCAATTTTTTCAGTTTGATGAGCTGGGGACAAGCTATCGTAATGAAATCATCGGCGGTTTAACGACCTTTTTGTCAATGGCGTACATTCTGTTCGTCAATCCGCTCACATTGTCTTTAAACGGTGTGAAAGGATTTCCGGAAGCATTAAAAATTGATCAGGGCGCGGTGTTCACCGCTACAGCTCTTGCATCTGCGGCCGGATGTATTTTAATGGGGCTCATTGCAAAGTATCCGATCGCGATTGCGCCGGGTATGGGATTAAACGCGTTTTTTGCTTTCTCTGTCGTACTCGGCATGGGAATTTCATGGCAGGCTGCGCTTTCCGGCGTCTTGATTTCCGGAATTATCTTCGTAGCGCTTTCGCTTACGGGATTGCGGGAAAAAATCATTAATGCGATTCCGCCTGAGCTGAAATTGGCGGTCGGCGCGGGTATCGGTTTATTCATTACATTTGTCGGTTTGCAGGGTTCGGGCATTATTGAAGCGAACTCATCGACTTTGGTATCTATCGGCAATATTCACAGCGGGCCTGTGTTGCTGACGGTTTTCGGTGTTATTGTGACGGTCATTCTGATGGTGCTTCGCGTAAACGGCGGCGTATTTATCGGAATGCTTCTGACGGCGGTTGCCGGTATGATCTGCGGGCTGATTCCGGTTCCGACACACATTGTCGGCAGCGTGCCGAGTCTTGCGCCGACTTTCGGACAGGCGTGGATGCACCTTCCGGATATCTTTTCCGTACAAATGCTGATTGTCATTTTAACTTTCCTGTTCGTCGGATTTTTCGATACGGCCGGTACGCTGGTAGCTGTAGCGACACAGGCCGGACTGATGAAGGAAAACAAACTTCCGCGTGCGGGAAGAGCGCTTTTGGCAGATTCAACTTCAATCGTTATCGGAGCCGTGCTCGGTACGTCTACAACGACTTCTTATGTTGAATCAAGCTCAGGCGTTGCGGCGGGAGCGCGCTCCGGCTTCGCTGCTGTTGTGACAGGCATTCTCTTTTTGCTGGCGATGTTTTTCTCGCCGCTTCTGTCAGTTGTCACCACGAATGTGACGGCTCCGGCTTTAATTATCGTCGGCGCGCTGATGGTGGCGCCGCTCGGTAAGATCGCCTGGGATAAATTCGAGGTGGCTGTGCCGGCATTTTTAACGATGATTATGATGCCGCTGACGTACAGCATTGCGACGGGGATTGCGATCGGTTTTATTTTCTACCCGATTACAATGATCTGCAAAGGAAAAGGAAAAAGCGTCCACCCGATTATGTACGGGCTGTTCGTCATCTTTATCCTGTATTTCATCTTCTTGAAATAACGGAAAAACCGGCTGAGGACAGCCGGTTTTTTGTTTTTGTCCTATTCCGTAAAACCAATACATAATATAAAACGTCATGTAGGTGTCGGGGTGAAGAAAACCGCTTGACTGATGAAGGACGCTTCGGTACCTTATATAAGTGTTTTATTTTCTTGCTTAACAAATTCCGCCGTATTTTTTTGATAGGAGTTGCTGACATGACGGAAGAAAGAAAAGAAACGTTGGAAGAAGAAAAACAGCATCAGGGAACTGATGAAGAACCGCTCTCGAGAATGTCCAGAAAAGCGGGACGTTATCAAAAGCAAAAGAAGAAAGAAAAGGAACGGCGCCCGGCTCCGGCTTTTACGGAAAAACTCGCTTCTGTATGGGCCGCGGTCAAACGTTATTGCCGTTTCGCATTGCGCATTTTGACTTCACCGGTGAAGGTCGTTGGAGAAGACGGCTTTTCCCGCTTTAAATATGCTCTTATTTCAATGCTTGTATTCAGTATTTTTTTCTCAATCGGAAATTGGTTTCAGCTGAGGGCGAGCCAGCAGAGACCGCTCGGATACGGGGAACGGCATCACACGTTTTTTGACGGCTTTACCGTCGTTCTCGTGTATACGCTCGTCTTTTTTGCCGCTGCGGCCGGCGCGGTCTGGCTTGTATCACGCTATCTGCTGAAACAGAAAATTACGATGCGGGACGCGGCCGCGGGAGTCGGCTCACTTCTTGTTCCGGCTGTCGTCTGCTCTATCGTGTGGATGATTTTCGCGATATTGAATCTGCCGGTTATCACCGTGGTGTTTACGGCGCTGACCTTATTTCTGGCGGCATCGGCGATGGTGCAGTTTGTGCAGATTCTGTACAAATCGGCTGAGAATCCTGCCGTCGACGTGATGTACTGTATTTCTGCGGCGGTCATCATCATGCTCGTCTTTACGGCTGTGACATGGCCGCTTATTTCAGAGTACTTTACTGCCTCGCTGATCCCTTTATAAGTCGAAATTTGTCTTTCACAATGTTTACAAATATTTCTAATGAAGCGTGTTGTTTTGAAAAGCCGGCCGATATATGATGGGAGCAACAGAAATTGGAAAGCGGCATTAATCTTTATGATTCGGAAAGGATGATGAGGATGGCCCCGTTGTTGCGAGAAGCCATTAATCGGAAAAAACAGCATCTGAGGACAAAGCTGATCCGCTCAGGGTTTTACCAAAACCATGTTCAGGAACTGTCCGGATACACGCTGAGCGAGCTTGAAAAGGAATATGAAGCGGTCAAACGATTGAAGAAAGCTGAGCTTCACTGAAAAGAGTTTGAAAGTCTGCCTTGGGGCGGGCTTTTTTTTCTTTTGAAAATGATCAAAAGAGGGTAAACTATCCTTAATTGAAAGATTGGCTTTTCAAATTATCAGAGGAGGGGGAATCAATGATGCAGACGATTTTATCCAACAGTATAGGTATGGTTCTCATTATTCTCATCATTAATATTATATATGTCTCTTTCTTTACGATCAGGATGATCCTTACATTAAAGGGGCAGCGCTATTTCGCAGCAGGCATCAGTACGGTTGAAATCCTTGTGTATGTGACCGGCTTGAGTCTCGTGCTCGGCAATCTGAATCAGATTCAAAACGTCATTGCCTACGCGCTCGGCTACGGCCTCGGCGTCATAGTGGGAATGAAAATTGAAGAAAAACTGGCGCTCGGCTACATAACAGTCAACGTCATTACGAAAGAGCTTGATCTGGACCTGCCGAAACAGCTTCGGGAAAAAGGATACGGAGTCACAAGCTGGGTCGCGGGCGGCCTTGAAGGGGACCGGACCGCCATGCAGATTCTGACGCCGCGCAAATATGAGCTTCAGCTGTATGATACGATTAAAACGCTCGATGAAAAAGCGTTTATCATCGCTTTTGAGCCGAAAGCGATCCACGGCGGATTCTGGGTGAAAGCAGTGAAGAAGAGGAGAATTAAGGAATGACAAAGCCAAAAAAGAAACGGTTTGAAGTAACGGAACATGAAACGATCGACACCATTCTCACTTTAATGAAGGAAGAGGGCTATATGCCCGTCCGGCGGATGGAAGAGCCGATCTTTACAGAAAAGAAAGAAAATGGGTCAATTCAAGTTGTTCCTTGCGGGAAAAAAATCGTATTTGAAGGGAAATTGATCTAAACACGAACATTAAAAGAAAGAATTTTTATATCGTTCGATAATGTCGTTGACATTATCCAAGTCCGTTGTTAAGATAAACATGAAATCAAAACACGACCTCATATAATCTTGGGAATATGGCCCATAAGTTTCTACCCGGCTGCCGTAAACGGCCGGACTATGCAGGAAAGTGATAAACAGCTGACATGGATATCGCAGAAGCGAACGACTGACGATACGCGCGCCATGCCCGGTTTGTATTGCTTCCTCATAGTTGCAATATAAGCCGGGCTTTTTTTTCTGAAAAACAAAGCATGAGAAGGTGGGAACAGAATGCAGCCGCTAGCAGGAATCATCATGGGAAGCACCTCCGATTGGGAGACAATGAAACATGCATGCGACATACTTGACGAACTTCACATTCCTTATGAAAAACAGGTGGTATCCGCGCATCGGACGCCTGATTTGATGTTTGAATATGCAGAAAGCGCAAGAGACAGAGGCTTAAAAGTCATTATTGCCGGAGCCGGGGGAGCGGCGCATCTGCCGGGAATGACGGCGGCCAAAACGACGCTGCCGGTGATCGGCGTACCGGTTCAGACGAAATCGCTTAACGGGCTTGATTCTCTTCTGTCTATCGTACAGATGCCCGGCGGCGTGCCGGTCGCGACGACGGCGATCGGGAAAGCGGGCGCGGTGAACGCGGGTCTGTTAGCCGCGCAAATTTTGTCGGCATTTGACGGTGATATTGCGGATAAACTAGAGGCGAGAAGAAATGCGACAAAACAAACGGTGCTGGAAAGCAGTGATCAGCTTGTCTGATAAAAAAACGATTTTTCCCGGCGCCGTCATCGGCATTATCGGAGGCGGACAGCTCGGAAAAATGATGGCTGTCGCCGCAAAACAGATGGGCTATAAAGTCGCAGTCGTCGATCCCGTTAAAGACTCGCCATGCGGACAGATCGCCGATATTGAGATTACCGCCCAGTATAATGACCGTGAAGCGATTCAAAAATTGGCCGGAGTCAGCGACATCATTACGTACGAATTTGAAAATATCGATTACGAGGCGCTCAATTGGCTCAAAGAACATGCATACCTTCCTCAAGGAAGCGAGCTGCTGCTTATCACCCAAAACAGGGAAACGGAAAAAAAGGCGATCCAGTCAGCCGGATGTCAGGTCGCTCCTTATCGGATCGTAAACAGCAGACGGGAGCTTGAGGAAGCCGTTCAGTCATTGGGGCTTCCGGCGGTGCTGAAAACATGCCGCGGCGGATATGACGGCAAAGGCCAATTTGTCATTAAGAAAGAAGGACAGACAGATGAAGCGGCCGCGCTGCTGGAAAACGGCACGTGCATACTGGAAAGCTGGGTGTCATTCCGGATGGAGCTTTCCGTTATCGTGACAAGATCGGTGCACGGAGAGATTTCAACCTTTCCGGCTGCTGAAAATATCCACAAAAATAATATTCTGTTCCAAAGCATCGTGCCCGCGAGAGCGGAGGAAACGGTTCAAAAGCGGGCAGAGGCGCTTGCCGTTCAGCTCGCGGAGAAATTGGAGCTTGTCGGGCCGCTTGCGGTGGAAATGTTCGTCACAGAAGACGGAGACCTTTTGATCAATGAGCTGGCGCCGCGTCCTCACAATTCGGGGCATTATACGCTCGACCTTTGTGAAACGAGCCAGTTCGAACAGCACATCAGAGCGGTCTGCGGACTTCCTCTCGGCCGAACCGATCTGCTTAAACCGGGAATGATGGTGAATCTTCTCGGTGATGAAGTGAAGCTGGCGGAGGAGCATACGGAGCTTTTAAGAGAAGCCAAACTGTATTTGTACGGAAAACATGAAATTAAAAAAGGCCGCAAAATGGGGCATATAACGTTTTTGCGGGAGCCTGATGAAAAATGGATTCAGGACATCACGAACATATGGATGAAAAGAGACGGAGGACGAGCATAATGATCGAACGTTATTCAAGACCTGAAATGTCCGCGATCTGGACGGACGAAAACAGATACCAGGCATGGCTGGAAGTCGAGATTTTAGCCTGTGAAGCCTGGGCTGAGCTTGGCGTCATTCCGAAAGAAGATGTTAAAGTCATGCGCGAAAACGCGTCTTTCGACATTAACCGCATTTTGGAAATCGAGCAGGATACGCGCCATGACGTCGTGGCATTCACCCGCGCGGTTTCAGAATCATTAGGCGAAGAAAGAAAATGGGTTCACTACGGCCTGACGTCAACAGATGTCGTGGATACCGCTCTTTCCTATCTATTAAAACAGGCGAATGAGATTTTGCTCAAGGACATTGAGAGATTTGTTGACATTATAAAAGAAAAAGCGAAAGAACATAAATACACGGTCATGATGGGGCGCACGCACGGCGTACACGCGGAACCGACGACATTCGGCCTGAAGCTCGCGCTTTGGCACGAAGAAATGAAACGCAACCTTGAACGTTTCAAGCAGGCAAAAGAAGGAATCGAAGTCGGTAAGCTTTCCGGCGCGGTCGGCACGTATGCAAATATTGATCCGTTCGTAGAGCAGTATGTCTGTGAAAAACTCGGCCTGAAAGCGGCGCCGATTTCCACTCAGACATTGCAGCGGGACCGTCATGCGGATTATATGGCGGCACTGGCTTTGATCGCGACGAGCATTGAGAAATTCGCTGTGGAAATCCGCGGCCTGCAAAAGAGTGAAACACGTGAAGTGGAAGAGTTTTTTGCAAAAGGACAAAAAGGTTCATCGGCTATGCCGCATAAACGGAATCCGATCGGGTCGGAAAATATGACGGGCATGGCGCGTGTGATCCGCGGGTACATGCTGACGGCATACGAAAATGTTCCGTTATGGCATGAGCGTGATATTTCTCATTCATCGGCTGAACGCATCATTCTTCCTGACGCGACAATCGCGCTGAATTACATGCTGAACCGTTTCAGCAATATCGTCAAAAACTTAACGGTATTCCCGGAAAATATGAAACGCAACATGGATCGCACACTCGGTTTAATCTATTCTCAGCGCGTGCTGCTCGCTTTAATCGACACGGGTCTGCCTCGTGAAGAAGCATATGACACGGTTCAGCCGAAAGCGATGGAAGCGTGGGAAAAACAAGTGCCGTTCCGCCAGCTTGTCGAAGCGGAGGAAAAAATCACCTCCCGTCTTACACCGGAACAGATTGCCGATTGCTTTGACTACAATTATCATCTGAAAAACGTCGACTTGATCTTTGAGCGTTTAGGTTTATAGAAGAAGCCAGCCGGAGGCGGCTTCTTCAGCCGCCATAGATTGAATATTCCCAAGATTCGGGTTAGGAGGCCTTCCGTGAATATTAAGAACAATAATCTTCTTTATGAAGGAAAAGCGAAACGAATTTATCAAACAGAAGACGAACAGATTCTCCGCGTGGTCTACAAGGATTCCGCAACAGCCTTTAACGGTGAGAAGAAAGCGGAGATCAGCGGAAAGGGCCGTCTGAACAATGAAATTTCAAGCCTGATTTTCAAACATCTGCATGCTAAAGGAATTGACAATCACTTTGTAGAGCGCCTTTCAGAATCAGAGCAGCTTATCAAAAAGGTAAGCATCATTCCGATTGAAGTCGTGGTCAGAAACTTTGCCGCCGGAAGCATGTCGAAACGCCTCGGCATCCCTGAAGGAACTGAGCTTCCGCAGCCGATTATCGAATTTTACTATAAAGACGACGCACTCGGTGATCCGCTCATTACCGAAGATCATATCTGGCTCTTAAAAGCGGCGGTTCCTGAGCATGTCGAAACGATCAAATCAATTACAAATCAAGTGAATCCAGAACTTCAGCATATTTTTGAAGACTGCGGTGTCAGATTAATAGATTTTAAGCTGGAATTCGGCTTAGACGCAGAGGGACGGGTGCTTTTAGCAGATGAAATCTCTCCTGACACGTGCCGTCTGTGGGATAAAGACACGAACGAAAAGCTTGATAAAGATTTGTTCAGACAGAACCTGGGAAGCTTAACCGACGGATATGAAGAGATTTTCAAAAGACTGGGAGGCATTTCATAATGTATAAAGTGAAAGTTTATGTCAGCTTAAAAGAAAGTGTGCTCGATCCTCAAGGAAGCGCGGTGCAGCATGCATTGCACAGCATGACCTACAATGAAGTGCAGGATGTGCGAATCGGAAAATACATGGAGCTGAAGATCGAAAAATCTGACCGTGATCTTGACGCGCTCGTGAAAGAAATGTGTGAGAAGCTCCTAGCCAATACAGTCATTGAAGACTACCGATATGAAGTTGAGGAGGTTGTCGCACAGTGAAATTTGCGGTGATTGTGTTACCCGGCTCCAACTGTGATATTGATATGTTCCACGCCGTGAAGGACGAACTCGGCGAAGAAGTCGAGTATGTCTGGCACGAGGAAACAAGCCTTGACGGATTTGACGGCGTGCTCATCCCCGGCGGCTTCTCTTACGGCGATTACCTGAGATGCGGCGCCATCGCCAGATTCGCAAACATCATGCCGGCGGTGAAAAAAGCGGCTGCTGAAGGCAAACCGGTTCTCGGCGTCTGCAACGGATTCCAGATTTTGCAGGAGCTCGGACTTCTGCCCGGCGCCATGAGACGCAACAAAGATTTAAAATTCATCTGCCGCCCGGTTGAATTAATCGTGCA
This sequence comes from Bacillus sp. 01N42_2, assembly GCF_056399565.1. Taxonomy (NCBI): domain Bacteria; kingdom Bacillati; phylum Bacillota; class Bacilli; order Caryophanales; family Bacillaceae; genus Bacillus; species Bacillus sp. 01N42_2. The sequence continues at coordinate 68,693 of NZ_JBFTRO010000009.1, forward strand.
GAACGGCGAAACAATGTTCACATCTTCTTATAAAGAGGGACAATCGATTACGATCCCGGTTGCCCATGGCGAAGGCAATTTCTACTGTGATGACGAAACGCTTGAAAGATTAAAAGAAAACAATCAAATCGCCTTCACATACGGCAGCGATATTAACGGAAGCGTAAGCGGCATTGCCGGCGTCGTGAATGAGAAAGGCAACGTATTAGGCATGATGCCTCACCCGGAGCGTGCGGTCGATGAACTGCTCGGCAGCGCAGACGGTCTTGCATTGTTCCAGTCTATTGTGAAAAATTGGAGGGAAACTCATGTCGCTACTGCTTGAACCAAGTAAAGAACAAATAAAAGAAGAGAAACTCTATCAGCAAATGGGTGTCAGTGATGACGAGTTCGCACTCATTGAATCGATTATCGGAAGATTGCCGAACTATACGGAAATCGGGATTTTTTCCGTGATGTGGTCAGAGCACTGCAGCTATAAAAACTCAAAACCGGTTTTACGCAAATTCCCGACTAGCGGCGAACGCGTGCTGCAGGGTCCCGGAGAAGGCGCGGGAATCGTTGACATCGGTGACAATCAGGCGGTCGTGTTCAAAATTGAATCGCATAACCACCCGTCAGCGCTTGAGCCATACCAAGGTGCTGCGACGGGAGTGGGCGGCATCATCCGTGACGTTTTCTCAATGGGCGCCCGTCCGATAGCTGTATTAAACTCTCTTCGATTTGGTGAACTCACTTCACCTCGAGTGAAGTACTTGTTTGAAGAAGTAGTGGCGGGAATCGCGGGATACGGAAACTGTATCGGCATTCCGACCGTCGGCGGAGAAGTGCAGTTTGACGCAAGCTATGAGGGCAACCCGCTTGTCAATGCAATGTGCGTCGGCTTAATCGATCATAAGGATATTAAAAAAGGCCAGGCGAAAGGTGTCGGCAACACGGTCATGTACGTCGGCGCTAAGACGGGGCGCGACGGCATTCATGGCGCTACTTTCGCATCAGAAGAAATGTCAGATTCGTCTGAGGAAAAACGATCCGCGGTGCAGGTCGGCGATCCTTTCATGGAAAAACTTCTCTTGGAAGCCTGCCTTGAAGTCATTCAGTGCGACGCGTTAGTCGGCATTCAAGATATGGGGGCGGCCGGCCTGACAAGTTCAAGTGCGGAAATGGCAAGCAAAGCCGGCTCCGGCATTGAAATGAACCTTGATCTCATTCCGCAGCGGGAAACGGGTATGACCGCTTACGAAATGATGCTTTCCGAGTCTCAGGAACGCATGCTTCTCGTCATTGAACGCGGACGTGAACAGGAAATTGTCGATATTTTTAATAAATATGATCTTGAAGCGGTTTCCGTGGGTCATGTCACGGATGATAAAATGCTCCGCCTCCGCCATAACGGAGAGGTTGTATGCGAACTTCCGGTCGACGCGTTGGCGGAAGAAGCACCTGTATACCACAAGCCGTCAGCGGAACCCGCGTACTACCGCGAGTTTCAGAAAACGGAAGTTCCCGCGCCTGAAGTGAAAGATGCGACAGAGACGCTTTTTGCCCTGCTGCAGCAGCCGACAATCGCCAGCAAAGAGTGGGTGTACGATCAATATGACTACATGGTGCGTACAAACACGGTGGTCGCTCCGGGATCTGATGCGGGAGTGCTCAGAATCCGCGGCACAAAAAAAGCGCTGGCGATGACGACGGATTGCAACGCCCGCTATTTATATCTTGATCCGGAAGAAGGCGGAAAAATCGCCGTTGCCGAAGCGGCGCGCAACATCATTTGCTCAGGTGCCGAACCGCTTGCGGTCACAGACAACCTTAACTTCGGAAATCCGGAGAAACCGGAAATCTTCTGGCAGATCGAAAAAGCGGCCGACGGGATTAGCGAGGCGTGCAACGTGCTCAGCACTCCGGTCATCGGCGGTAACGTATCACTTTATAATGAATCGAACGGAACGGCTATCTATCCGACGCCTGTTATCGGCATGGTCGGCTTAATTGAAGATACGGCTCATATTACGACACAGCATGTCAAAGCGGCCGGAGACTTGATTTACGTCATCGGTGAAACGAAGCCTGAGTATGCAGGCAGTGAACTTCAGAAAATGACTGAAGGAAAAATCTATGGCCGAGCGCCTGAAATTGATCTTGACGTTGAAAAAGCCCGCCAAACATCACTTCTTAACGCCATTAAACAAGGTCTGATCCAATCCGCGCATGACGTGTCAGAAGGCGGCTTGGGCGTGGCGATAGCAGAAATCGTCATGACGACGGAACACCTTGGCGCGAACGTGACTGTAGAAGGGGAAGCGGCGTTATTATTCTCTGAGTCTCAATCCCGCTTTGTCGTTTCCGTGAAGAAAGAAAACAAGGCGGCGTTTGAAGCGGCTGCGGCAGATGCCGTTCATATCGGTGAAGTGACAGGAGACGGACAGCTGACGATCCGAAGCCAAGAAGGACAACAATTGGTTCACGCGCAAACGAAAGAACTTGAGCGCGCGTGGAAAGGAGCTATTCCATGCTTGCTGAAATCAAAGGCCTGAATGAAGAATGCGGTGTGTTTGGCATCTGGGGTCACGAAGAGGCTCCGCAGATTACGTATTACGGCCTGCACAGTCTGCAGCACAGAGGACAGGAAGGCGCCGGCATCGTGGCGACCGACGGCGAAAAACTGACGGCGCATAAAGGGCAGGGGCTTATTACCGAGGTTTTTCAAAACGGCGAACTGAGCAAAGTGAAGGGAAAAGGCGCGATCGGCCACGTCCGCTATGCGACGGCCGGCGGAGGCGGATATGAAAATGTCCAGCCGCTCCTGTTCCATTCGCAAAACAACGGCAGCCTCGCGCTCGCCCATAACGGCAACTTGGTCAACGCTACACAATTGAAGCAGCAGCTTGAAAACCAAGGGAGCATCTTTCAGACTTCCTCCGATACGGAAGTGCTGGCTCATCTGATTAAGCGCAGCGGCCACTTTTCGCTGAAGGATCAGATCAAAAATTCGCTGTCCATGCTGAAAGGCGCTTACGCCTTTTTAATCATGACAGAAACAGAGATGATTGCAGCGCTTGATCCGAACGGACTCAGACCGCTCTCGCTCGGCATGCTCGGCGACGCTTACGTCGTGGCATCAGAAACATGCGCATTCGATGTGGTCGGCGCGACATACCTCCGCGAGGTAGAGCCGGGCGAAATGCTGATCATCAATGATGAAGGCATGAAATCAGAGCGTTTCTCCATGAATATCAATCGTTCCATCTGCAGCATGGAGTACATTTATTTCTCAAGACCTGACAGCAATATCGACGGCATTAACGTGCACAGCGCCCGGAAAAACCTCGGGAAAATGCTTGCTCAGGAGTCCGCGGTTGAAGCGGATGTCGTTACAGGCGTGCCTGATTCCAGTATTTCTGCTGCCATCGGCTATGCCGAGGCAACGGGCATTCCGTACGAACTCGGTCTCATTAAAAACCGTTATGTCGGCAGAACGTTTATCCAGCCGTCACAGGCTCTCCGTGAGCAAGGTGTGAGAATGAAGCTGTCGGCCGTACGCGGTGTTGTTGAAGGAAAACGGGTCGTCATGGTTGATGATTCTATCGTGCGCGGAACGACAAGCCGCCGGATTGTTACAATGCTCAGAGAAGCGGGAGCGACAGAGGTGCACGTCAAGATCAGTTCACCGCCGATCGCCCATCCGTGCTTCTACGGCATTGACACATCAACCCATGAGGAGCTGATCGCTTCCTCCCATTCCGTGGAAGAAATCCGCCAGATCATCGGTGCCGACACGCTGTCTTTCTTAAGTGTAGACGGATTGTTAAAAGGAGTCGGCCGAAAATTTGAAGACACCAATTGCGGACAATGCCTCGCTTGTTTTACAGGCAAATATCCGACGGAAATTTATCAGGATACAGTGCTTCCTCACGTAAAAGAAGCGGTGCTGACAAAATAAAGTTTGAAAATGATATAAAGGCAGCGCAAGTTCAGGCTGCCTTTCTCTTTCTGCCTTTAAGGAGAAACGAATTAACAAGGAGTGATAGGGATGTCTGATGCTTATAAAAATGCCGGAGTCGACATCGAAGCCGGATATGAAGCCGTCAAACGAATGAAAAAACATGTGGAGCGCACGAAAAGGCTCGGCGTTATGGGAAGCTTGGGCGGTTTTGGCGGAATGTTTGATCTGTCAGAGCTCCCGTATCAAAAGCCTGTTTTAATTTCAGGAACAGACGGTGTCGGCACCAAGCTGAAACTCGCATTTTCAATGGATAAGCATGACACGATCGGCGTCGATGCGGTCGCGATGTGTGTAAACGATGTGCTCGCCCAAGGAGCGGAGCCGTTGTTTTTCCTTGATTATTTGGCAGTCGGCAAGGCCGATCCGGTGAAAATTGAGCAGATCGTTCAAGGTGTGGCAGACGGCTGCGAGCAGTCAGGATCAGCGCTTATCGGCGGTGAGACGGCGGAAATGCCGGGACTGTATACAGCTGATGAATACGATATTGCCGGATTTTCAGTCGGTGTCGCGGAAAAAGACGAAATCGTCACCGGAGAACATATCGAAGAAGGGCATCTCTTAATCGGACTTACTTCAAGCGGCCTTCACAGCAACGGGTTTTCCCTTGTGAGAAAAGTGCTTCTTGATGATGGCGGACTTGATTTGGATACTGTCTATGAACCGTTTGCGCGGCCTCTCGGAGAAGAATTGCTGGAACCGACGAGAATATATGTGAAACCGGTGCTTGAGGCAGTGAAAAGCGGTAAGGTGGACGGCATGGCGCATGTGACAGGCGGAGGATTCATCGAGAACATCCCGCGGATGCTGCCGGACGGATTGAGCGCGGAAATTGATCACGGATCATGGCCGATCCCGCCGATTTTTCCGTTTTTACAGGAGCACGGCAAGCTGAAAGAAGAAGACATGTTCAATGTCTTTAACATGGGCATCGGTTTTGTCCTTGCCGTTAAAGAAGAGGACCTGACAGACGTTATCGAAACGCTTGAAGCCCAAGGCGAAAAGGCTTATTTAATCGGACGGGTCAAACGCGGCGAAGGCATTTCTTTCGGCGGTGCGGCTCTTTCATGAAGAAATTTGCGGTATTTGCTTCAGGAAACGGATCGAACTTTGAGGCCATTGCCAAACGTATGAGAGAAGAGAAGTGGGACGCGGAGCTCTCCCTTCTCGTGACGGATAAGCCCCAGGCAAAGGCTGCGGAAAGGGCGGAGGCTTTACATATCCCGTCCTTCGCCTTTGAGCCGTCAGCTTTTGCAAACAAGGCCGCCTTTGAACAGGCCATTCTTGAACAGCTTCGTCTGCACGGAGCGGAACTAATCGTTCTCGCCGGCTATATGAGACTGATCGGAAATACGCTCCTTGAAGCTTACGGAGGCCGCATTGTTAATATACATCCTTCGCTTCTTCCGGCATTTCCGGGAATCGACGCTGTCGGACAGGCGTATCGGGCCGGTGTGAAAGTGGCCGGCATTACCGTTCATTACGTCGACGAAGGCATGGACACCGGACCGATTATCGCGCAAAAAGCATTCGAGATACAGGAAAACGATACGCTTGAAGATATAGAACGTACGATACACGAGCTTGAGCACAAATGGTATCCGAGCGTTGTGAAACAGCTGCTGGGACTAAATAACAGAGGTGAAAAGGCATGACAATCAAACGCGCACTAATCAGTGTTTCTGATAAAACAAATCTCGTACCTTTCGTAAAGGAACTGACAGAGCTCGGCGTCGAAGTCATTTCGACCGGAGGAACAAAAAAACTTCTCCAGGAAAACGGTGTGGATGTCATCGGCATTTCGGAAGTGACCGGATTTCCTGAAATCATGGACGGACGGTTAAAAACGCTCCATCCTAATATTCACGGCGGACTGCTTGCCGTAAGAGACAATGAAGAGCATATGGCGCAGATCAATGAGCACGGCATTGCCCCCATTGATCTTGTGGTCGTCAACCTTTATCCGTTTAAAGAAACGATTTCAAAAGAAGACGTAACATATGATGAAGCGATAGAAAACATTGATATCGGAGGCCCCGGTATGCTGCGCGCCGCATCGAAAAACCATCAGGATGTGACGGTCATCACAGATCCGGCCGATTACAGCTCAGTGCTCAATGAGATCAAAGAACACGGCGGTGTTTCGCTTAAAAGAAAACGCGAGCTTGCGGCCAAAGTATTCCGCCACACCGCGGCATACGACGCATTAATCGCTGATTACTTAACACGCGAGGCCGGTGAGAAAGACCCTGAGCAATTCACCGTTACATTTGAAAAAAAACAATCGCTCCGCTACGGCGAAAACCCTCACCAAGAGGCTGTTTTCTATCAAAGCGCACTGCCTGTTTCCGGTTCCATCGCGGCGGCAAAACAGCTTCACGGCAAAGAGCTTTCTTACAATAATATTAAGGACGCGGATGCGGCCGTTCAAATCGTCCGGGAGTTTGCAGAACCCGCGGCTGTTGCCGTTAAACATATGAACCCGTGCGGAGTCGGTACGGGAGCTTCAATTGAGGAAGCATTCAATAAAGCGTATGAAGCTGATAAAACGTCCATCTTCGGCGGCATCATCGCGCTGAACCGTGAAGTTGATCAGGCAACGGCTGAAGCTCTTCACGGCATCTTTTTAGAAATCATTATCGCCCCTTCTTTCAGCAAAGAAGCGCTGGACGTGCTGACGGCGAAGAAAAATCTTCGTCTGCTCACGCTTGATGTGACCGCATCAGGAAAGAAAGAAAAACAGCTGACTTCCGTACAGGGCGGCCTTTTGATTCAAGATTTAGACGTGCACGGATTTGATGACGCCGACATCAGCATTCCGACAAAAAGAGAGCCGAACGAGCAGGAGTGGGAAGATCTGAAGCTCGCCTGGAAAGTCGTTAAACACGTGAAATCCAACGCAATCGTTCTTGCAAAAGACCATATGACGGTCGGTGTGGGCGCAGGACAGATGAATCGCGTCGGTTCAGCCAAAATCGCCATTGAGCAGGCTGGAGAAAAAGCAAAAGGCAGCGCGCTCGGATCAGACGCGTTTTTCCCGATGCCGGATACAGTCGAAGAAGCCGCAAAAGCGGGCGTCACGGCAATTATCCAGCCGGGCGGATCGGTCCGCGACGAAGAGTCAATTAAAAAAGCGGATGAATACGGCATCGCCATGGTATTCACCGGCATCAGACATTTCAAACATTAAGGGGAGGAACGAAGCGTGAATGTATTGATTATCGGTAAAGGCGGCAGAGAGCACACACTGGCTTGGAAAGCGGCGCAAAGCCCGCTTGTTGACACGGTGTACGCCGCGCCCGGAAATGACGGTATGGCGGATTGCGCGACGCTGGTCAGCATCGAAGAAAGCGATCATGCCGCACTCATCGCCTTTGCGAAAGAACATCATGTCGGCCTGACGATTATCGGCCCCGAAGTTCCTCTGATCGAAGGGATAGCGGATGAGTTTGAAAAAGCCGGACTGCTTGTTTTCGGACCGTCCGAAAAAGCGGCAATCATTGAGGGAAGCAAACAGTTTGCCAAGGATTTAATGAAAAAATACGGCATTCCGACGGCGGAGTATGAGACATTTACTTCATTTGAAGAGGCGAAAGCTTATGTGCGGCAAAAAGGCGCGCCGATTGTCATTAAAGCCGACGGGCTTGCGGCCGGAAAAGGTGTAACGGTCGCGATGACGGAAGAAGAAGCGATCGAATGCCTGCACGATTTTCTTGAGGATGAGAAATTCGGGGAGGCGAGCGCATCTGTTGTCATTGAAGAGTTCCTCGCCGGCGAAGAATTTTCCTTAATGGCGTTTGTGAAGGGGGAGACCGTCTATCCGATGGTGATCGCCCAAGATCATAAGCGCGCCTTCGACGGAGACAAAGGGCCGAACACGGGCGGAATGGGCGCCTATTCACCGGTGCCGCACATTTCCGATGATATCGTCAAAAGCGCCGTCGAAACGATTGTGAAGCCGGCGGCAAAAGCAATGGTGAAGGAGGGACGCTCCTTCACGGGCGTGCTGTACGCGGGGCTGATTCTGACGGAAAACGGATCAAAAGTCATTGAATTCAACGCGCGCTTCGGAGATCCGGAAACACAGGTCGTCGTGCCGAGAATGGAATCAGACCTTATTCAGGTGCTTTTGGATCTGCTGCATGAGAAAGATGTTGACCTAAGATGGAAGGATACGGCCGCCGTCAGCGTTGTGCTGGCTTCTGAGGGCTATCCTGAAAGCTATGCGAAAGGCACACCGATCGGCAGTTTGACGGCCGCTGAAGACGGGATCGCCGTTTTTCATGCCGGAACGAAAAAAGCCGGCGGCCAATTTGTCACAAACGGCGGCCGGGTCGCCAATGTCACCGCATTTGCTGAAACATTTGAAGCGGCGAGGGATAAAGTGTACAGCGCCGTTTCAGGGCTGACAAAACCCGGACTGTTTTACAGAAGCGACATCGGCGCCCGTGCGCTGAAAGCTTCGCAGCGATAAAGAAGAAAACCCGCGTCATGTAAGACGCGGGTTTTCTTCTGAAAGGACGACTAAGGTTGTCGATTTGCCGTGAGAGATGATTCTTCTCGGAATAACAAGCCGTTGCGGCTTGTTATTTTTCTTGCTGATGGCTGTCATCCTGATTCATTCCGGCCTGGAACATATATGTCACCGGACAGAAGCGGAGGATGCCGGACGCCGCTTTCATCGCGCCCATCATCATACAGAAGAGATGCATCTTGCACCAAGGTTTCCTTGTATATTTCGCTGACGCAGCAGACAAAATGGTGAGGCCGCAAGTGATGCGCATAACGGCGTTCAATAAACTGATATTCGGTTTCATCATTTCAGCTCCCTTAGAAAAAGTTTTTTCATTCATCTTCAATAATTTGTAACGTTTCAGCCGTGCGATAATTGTGCGGATGTGATACGATGGGTCTAATATAAGCGAAGGAGAGTATGTGAATGTCCGAACGTACCTTTAACTGGAAAAATAAAGACATCAGATCACAGGCGGATGTTGTAGACTCAAAGCTGCTTCCAACGCTGCTTTTACGGAACGCTCTCGTTTTAAATCCTTTTTTAAAACAATGGCTGAATAAGAATATCTGGATTTACGGAGACCGAATTGTATATGTTGGTGATGAGCTTCCTGATGCAGCAGAGCACATTCATACCATAAATTGTGAAGGAAAATACATTGTGCCAGGTTACATTGAACCGCATACACATCCTTTTCAAATATATAATCCCCAAACGCTCGCCGAATATGTGTCTCAATTCGGAACAACGACGTTTGTTAATGATAACTTGTTTTTTCTTTTGAACAGCGGTAAAAAGAAAGCGCTTACTATATTAGAGGAACTGAAAAAACAGCCGGTGCAATATTTCTGGTGGTCCAGATACGACCTGCAGACAGAAGTGCTGAATGAGGATCAGCTGCTTTCTTATGATGTCCGTAAACAATGGATTGAGCACCCGGATGTCATTCAAGGCGGAGAATTGACCGGGTGGCCGCGCCTGATGGATGGCGATGACTTAATGCTTCATTGCATGCAGGCGACGAAAAAACTGCGCAAGCGGATTGAAGGGCATTTTCCCGGCGCTTCTGAGAAAACACTGACGAAGATGAAATTATTCGGAGCTGATTCCGACCACGAGGCCATGAATGGTGACGAGGTGATGAGACGGCTTGAATTGGGCTACTATGTTTCACTCAGACATTCATCCATCCGCCCTGATTTGAGAACGATATTGCAGGATCTCCATCAAAAAGGCTTCCGGCATTATGATCATTTCTTTTACACGACGGATGGGGCGGCGCCGCATTTTTATAAAGGCGGCATGACGAATGAATTGATCAAAATCGCTTTGGAGGAAGGGGTTCCGGCGATTGACGCCTACAATATGGCGTCTTTTAATATCGCGAAGTATTATCAGATGGATGACTTTCTCGGTGTGGTCGGTCCGGGCCGGCTTGCCTCATTGAACATTCTCGACGACCCGATGAATCCGGACCCGGTCACGGTGATCTCCAAAGGCATCCTGCTGAAAGAAGACGGCCGAAATATGAAGGCGTTTACAAAAACGGATTGGAAAAGAGGCGGTCTTGTCCCTCTTGAGCTTTCATATGATATGACGATGGATGATTTACAGTTTTCAATGCCGATGGGTGTGAAAATGCGCAACGCGGTCATTATGGAGCCGTATATGATTGCGATTGATAATTCTGTTGACCAGCTTTCTTTTGATCATGATGAAAGTTACCTCACGCTTCTCGATAAGCATGGAAAATGGCGGGTCAATACAATGCTGAAAGGTTTTGCCGAGCGGGTGCAGGGCTTTGTCAGTTCTTACACGACAACCGGAGATATTATCGCTGCGGGAAAAAATAAGGAAGATATCCTGCTTGCTTTCTCACGGATGAAAGAAATCGGCGGCGGAATCGTGCTTGCCGAAAACGGGAAGATTCTTCATGAAATTCCCCTTGCCTTGAACGGTTCTGCATCTGCGGAGAGTTTTGAAGACGTGCTTGAAAAAGAGCAAAAGCTGAGGACTTTGCTTGAGGAGCGGGGCTACCGATTCTGCGATCCGATCTATACGCTGCTCTTTTTGCAGAGCACACATCTGCCTTATATTCGCATTACGCCGAGAGGAATATTCGACGTGATGAAAAAAACTGTACTCTTTCCATCGATAATGCGTTAAAATATAAAAGCAGGGAGCCGACATATGAAAAGATGGAAAACCGTTTGTATGCTTTGTTTTGCGTTTTTGCTGCTTGCCGCCTGCCGGCAGAATGATGCCGATCAGGTGAAGCCGAAAGAGGCGGAAGCTCCTTTAACGGGGTTAAAAACTGAGCGGAAGCTTGCAGAACGCCGTCCGATTGCAGTTATAGTGAACAATCATCCGAAGGCGAGGCCCCAATCCGGGCTGTCAAAGGCGGATGTTGTCATTGAAGCGCTCGCGGAAGGCAGGATTACGCGGTTTCTCGCGATTTTTCAGAGTGAGATGCCGGAAACGGTCGGGCCTGTGCGGAGCGCGAGGGAATACTTTGTCACCCTCAGCAGCGGGTTTAACAGCATATTTATCCATCATGGCTGGAGTCCCGGCGCTAAAAAGCAGCTGGAGTCCGGTGCTTACGATTATATAAACGGTTTGGATTTTGACGGAAGCCTGTTTTGGCGGGCCGATTTCAGCAAGCCGCCCCACAATTCCTACACGTCTTATGACAATATCAGAAAGGCGGCGGAACAAAAAGGATACAAGCTGAACGGAAAAACAAAACCGCTTCCATTTCAGACATCAGATGCAAATCCCGGAAACGAAACCTACAATATTCGGATAGATTATGGAACACAAAACGTTACAAATCTTGTCGAATACGATTATGATAAAAAAGCTGATACTTATACAAGAAGCTCTGATGGTGTGAAAGCGACAGACCGGGAGACCGGAAAGCCTTTAGCCATGCGCAACATTTTTATTGTTGAAGCCGGCCATCGCATGACAGACAAAGATGGAAGGCGGGCCATCGATATTCAATCAGGAGGGAAAGGCCTCCTGCTTCAGCACGGCGATGTTATTGAGTCAGACTGGGAATACAAAGACGGCCGTATTCTGCCCGTTAAAGGCGGTGAGATTCTTCCGTTTGTGCCGGGAAAGACATGGATTAATATCGTTCCTGATCTCGATGCAGCTTCCATTAGTAAAGGAGAAGGTGTTTGACGATGCAAATCGATAAATTACGCGGAAAAGAACTGGACCAGTTATTTTTATCTATTTTATCGCTGAAAGATCTGGAGGAATGCTATCGTTTCTTTGACGATCTTTGTACGATTAATGAAATTCAATCGCTGGCGCAGCGTTTGGAAGTGGCAAGAATGCTCCGCGAAGGAAATACGTATCACAAAATTGAAAGCGAAACGGGTGCTTCCACAGCGACGATTTCCCGAGTGAAGCGCTGCTTAAATTACGGAAATGACGCCTATGAAATGGCGCTTGACCGTGTAAACAAAGGGGAATCTTCCTCAGCAACGTAAAAAACCGACCTGCCGGTGACGGCAGGCGGTTTTTTTATGCGTGCTGATCCATAAGGCCGGGAAGTTCTCTCAGGCTTCCGTCTTTCTCCCGGTATACGATGTGTTCAGCTGAGAAATGAATCGGCGAGCTGAGGCCCGCCGCCGCGGCAAGGTGAAACAGCCCTTCACGCAGGGAAAGCACGTAGTTGCAGACGCGGTGCTGTTTGTCTTCGATACTGAGCGCGCGCTGAAGTTTTGGATCGGTTGTCGCCACTCCGACAGGACAATGATTGGTGTGGCATACTTGAGCACGGATACAGCCGACTGAAAACATCATTCCCCGGGCAATATTGACAAAATCCGCGCCTAGCGCGAGGGCGACGGCAATCTTATCCGGAGTGAGCAGCTTTCCGGATGCGAAAATTTTCAGCTTATCCCTTATACCGTATGTCTTCAAAAGGCTGTCAACAAGGGGGAGGCCGGTCAGAATCGGCAGGCCGACGGAATCCGCCAGCTCATGGAAAGAAGCCCCGGTTCCCCCTTCACTGCCGTCAATCGTAATAAAGTCGGGATGTTTGCCTGATGAACTCATGCAGGAAATAAGATCTTCAAGGTCTTTGCGGCTGCCGGGGACAATTTTAATGCCGACCGGTTTTTCACCTACAGTCCTTAATTTCTCAATGAAATCAAGCATGTCCGGTACATTTGAAAATTCGTTGAAGCGGTTGGGACTGTCAATGGATTGTCCGGGCTGCACATTCCTGATGGCGGCAATTTCTTCGGTCACCTTTGAGCCGTCAATATGCCCGCCTCTTGCTTTCGCCCCTTGCGCAAGCTTTAATTCAAAGGCTTTAATCTGCTCGAGACGGCTTTTTTTCTTAAATTCTTCCCAGGAAAATTCTCCTTCTTCGGTGCGGACGCCGAACAGCCCCGGGCCGATTTGGCAGATAATATCCGCGCCGCCTTTCAGGTGATACTCTGACAGGCCGCCTTCGCCTGTATTCATCCATGTGCCTCCGGCTTGGTGCAGCCCTTTTGACAGGGCGGTAATTGCCCGGTCGCCAAGTGAGCCGTAGCTCATCGCTGATTGTCCGATTAATCCTTTTACATAAAACGGCTTCTTACATGTGTCACGGCCGATTACTTGCACATCGTCCGGATGCAGGTAATAAGGGTCTGCTTTCGCTTTTTCACGGTGCTCGCTGCGTTTCAGCAGATTGTCTTTGTCAATCTTGTATACCATCGTCTCGATCTTCGGCGTCTGATCTGTGCGCAGTTCCTCCCTTTGTTTCGGGAAGAGGGCGTTACGGATATAATAGCCCGGCTGATCGAAATCCCGTTCCGATCCGAAGCCCATCATTCTGCTTTTATACTTTCCCGACATGACTGTCTGTTCATATTCTCTCCGGGAAAACGGCTGTTCTTCGTTATCATTGCTGAACAAATACTGCCGCAGCTCAGGCCCGATTTTTTCAAATATATAACGCAGCTTTCCCGTTACGGGATAATTGCGCAGCACTGAATGCTCTTCCTGCTTTTCGTCTCTTATGTATATCCAAAGAAACAATGCGGCGGGAACTAAAATAATCAAAATTAATATACAAATCAGTACGATAATGGCTTGTTCCATTGAAATCAGACTCCTTGCCTTTTTTCTCTTTGACATTCCACATTTTGTCTTTTTTGAAACATAGGCGTATCCCAGCAGGCGGAGCGCAATCTTTTTTTGTGAATCAGGTGAATGACGTCTTTTTCCGTTTTTCCGGGCCAAATGAATTTGTTATAATGTTTAAATGGCAAGAAACGAATGGAGGAACGAAAACGCATGTACGATGTTAACGAGTGGAAGCACGTTTTTAAACTCGATCCGAATAAAGATTTACCGGATGAACAGCTGGAACGGCTTTGTGAATCAGGGACTGACGCCATTGTGATCGGAGGAAGCGACAATGTCACCGAGGACAATGTGCTGAGGCTGATGTCAAAGGTGCGGCGGTTTTTAGTGCCGTGCGTACTTGAGGTGTCAACGATTGATTCCATTGTGCCCGGGTTTGATCTTTATTTCATTCCGAGTGTGCTTAACAGCAAAAATGCGGACTGGATTGTCGGCATGCACCACCAGGCGATGAAAGAATACGGCGAGCTCATGTCAATGGAGGAAATCGTGACGGAGGGCTATTGCATCGTCAACCCTGATTGTAAGGCGGCCGCTTTGACGGAGGCGGATACACATATAGAAACAGAAGATATTCTCGCCTATGCGCGGGTCGCGGAGAATTTGCTTCATCTCCCGATTTTTTATCTGGAATACAGCGGGATGCTGGCGGACATAGAAACAGTGGAGAAAACGAAGGCTGTGCTGGACAAGTCCGTCCTGTTTTACGGCGGCGGCATTAAAGACGCGGAAACAGCGGAACGGTTCAGCCGTCATGCCGATGTCATCGTTGTGGGAAATGCCGTATATGAAGATTTTGATCAGGCGCTCAAAACGGTGGCGGCTGTAAAGACAAAGTAGCCAAGCGGACGAATTTGATTTATGATAGAACATATGTTTGATAGGCGGTGAACGGATATGAATTACATTAGCAATCAATTATTAAGCGGATTAAATCCCGTTCAGCAGGAAGCGGTCAAGACGACGGACGGTCCGCTGCTTCTGATGGCAGGTGCGGGAAGCGGAAAAACACGGGTGCTGACGCACAGAATCGCATACTTAATGGCGGAAAAACACGTGGCGCCGTGGAATATTCTGGCGATTACATTTACAAATAAAGCCGCCAGAGAAATGAAGGAGCGGGTGGAGAGCATTCTCGGCCCCGGCGCGGATGAAATCTGGATATCCACCTTCCACAGCATGTGCGTGCGGATTCTGCGCAGGGACATTGACAGAATCGGCATCAACCGAAACTTCTCCATTCTTGATACGGCTGATCAGCTTTCCGTTATTAAAGGGATTCTGAAAGAGCGGAATATCGACCCGAAAAAGTTTGATCCGAGAAGTATTTTAGGCTCGATCAGCAGCGCCAAAAACGAGCTGATCGAACCTGAGGAATTCGCAAAAACGGCCGGCGGCTACTACGATCAGGTCACGAGTGACGTGTATACCGATTATCAGAAAAAACTGCTGAAAAACCAATCGCTCGATTTTGATGATTTAATCATGACGACGATCAAGCTTTTCGAGCGTGTGCCGGAAGTGCTTGAGTTTTATCAGCGCAAATTCCAGTACATTCACGTAGACGAGTATCAGGATACGAACAGAGCGCAATACCTGCTCGTTAAGCAGCTTGCGGCCCGTCTTGAAAATATCTGCGTCGTCGGTGATTCCGACCAGTCCATTTACAGATGGCGCGGGGCGGATATCGCGAATATCCTTTCCTTTGAAAAAGATTATCCGAGCGCAAACGTGATTCTGCTCGAACAAAACTACCGCTCAACAAAGCGGATTCTGCAGGCGGCCAACGAAGTGATCAAAAACAACTCAAACCGCAAGCCGAAAAACCTGTGGACGGAGAATGACGAAGGCGTCAAGCTTTCTTATTACAGCGGCGACAATGAATTCGGCGAAGGCCAATTCGTCGCGGGCAAAATTTATGAGCTGAACAGCTCAGGCCGGCGGAAGCTTTCCGATATCGCGATTTTATACCGGACAAACGCCCAGTCGCGCGTTATCGAGGAAACCCTTTTAAAAGCCGGTCTGAACTACAATATCGTCGGCGGAACCAAGTTCTACGACAGAAAAGAAATTAAAGACATTCTCGCATATCTGCGCCTTGTGTCAAACCCGGACGATGACATCAGTTTTACACGGATCGTCAATGTGCCGAAACGGGGCGTCGGCGCCACTTCGCTTGAAAAAATCGCTTCATACGCAGCGATGAACGGCATGTCAATGTTCCAGGCGATCAAACAGATTGATTTCATCGGCGTCAGCGCGAAAGCGGCAAACGCGCTTGACGGCTTTGGCGCGATGATTGAAAACCTGACGAATATGCAGGATTACCTGTCCATTACGGAACTCACGGAAGAAATTCTCGATAAAACGGAATACAGAGAAATGCTGAAGGCTGAAAAGTCTATTGAGGCCCAGAGCCGTCTTGAAAATATCGACGAGTTTCTTTCTGTCACGAAAAACTTCGAACAAAAAAGCGAAGACAAGTCTCTCGTCGCGTTTCTGACCGATCTGGCGCTGATTGCGGATATTGACCAGCTCGACCAGAAGGAAGAGGAATCGGGCGGAAAGGATGCCGTCACGTTAATGACGCTGCACGCCGCTAAGGGGCTTGAATTTCCTGTCGTGTTCTTAATGGGCATGGAGGAAGGCGTATTCCCGCACAGCCGCTCCCTGATGGAAGAAGCCGAGATGGAAGAAGAGCGCAGGCTTGCATATGTAGGCATTACGAGGGCGGAAGAAGAACTGTACTTAACGAATGCCAAAATGCGCACCCTGTTCGGGCGCACCAATATGAATCCGGAATCCCGCTTTATCAGGGAAATACCTGACGATTTATTGGAGAACCTAAATGAGAAGAAAACCCCGCGCATGCAGCCGGGAAGAAAAATGCAACCGAAACGCGGGCCCGTATCCCGTCCTGTTTCCTACGCGAACAAAACAGGCGGCGACTCGCTCAGCTGGGCGGTCGGCGATAAAGCGGGCCATAAAAAATGGGGCACCGGAACGGTTGTCAGCGTAAAAGGAGAAGGCGAAAGCACGGAGCTTGATATCGCATTCCCGAGCCCAGTCGGCGTGAAACGTCTGCTGGCCGCCTTTGCCCCGATTGAAAAGCAGTAACCTGAAGAGGAAAGGAAGAACATGATGGACAAAGAAACAGCGAAACACCGGGCAGAAGAATTGCGCCGCACCATCGATCAGTACAGTTATGAATATTACACCTTAGATGAACCGAGCGTGCCGGATTCCGAGTACGACAGACTGATGCAGGAGCTGGTTGCCATAGAGGAAGAGCACCCGGAGCTCAGAACGCCTGATTCGCCCACACAGCGGGTCGGGGGAGCGGTGCTTGAATCTTTTCAAAAGGTGCAGCACGGCACGCCGATGCTCAGTCTCGGCAACGCATTTAACGATGATGATCTCCGCGATTTTGACCGCCGCGTCCGTCAGGCTGTCGGTGACAGCGTCGCTTACAATGTGGAGCTGAAAATAGACGGTCTTGCTGTTTCTCTCCGTTATGAAGACGGCTATTTCGTCAGAGGCGCGACAAGAGGAGACGGAACGACGGGCGAAGATATTACGGAAAACTTAAAAACGATCCGAAACATTCCGCTGAAAATGAAACGGAACCTCTCCATAGAAGTGCGCGGAGAGGCGTACATGCCGAAACAGTCATTTGAAGCGCTCAACGAAGAACGGCTGAAACATGAAGAAGAGCCGTTTGCCAATCCCCGGAATGCGGCTGCGGGCTCACTCCGACAGCTCGATCCGAAAATTGCAGCGAAACGAAATCTTGACATTTTCGTCTACAGTATAGCGGAGCTTGACGAAATGGGTGTGGAAACACAGAGTCAAGGCCTGGATTTTCTGGATGAGCTCGGTTTTAAAACAAACCAGGAACGGAAAAAATGCGCCACGATAGATGAAGTGATTGAAATGATCGAAGAGCTGCAGGCGAAGCGGGCCGATCTCCCGTATGAAATTGACGGAATCGTCATCAAGGTGGATTCGCTCGATCAGCAGGAAGAGCTCGGGTATACGGCAAAAAGCCCGCGCTGGGCGATTGCTTATAAATTCCCGGCAGAAGAAGTCGTGACAAAACTGCTCGATATCGAACTGAATGTCGGAAGAACGGGCGTCATTACGCCGACTGCCGTCCTGGAACCGGTAAAAGTAGCGGGGACGACGGTCTCAAGAGCATCCCTTCATAACGAAGATTTAATTAAAGAGAAGGATATCCGCATTCTCGATAAAGTGGTCGTCAAAAAAGCGGGCGATATCATCCCTGAGGTCGTCAATGTCTTAGTTGAACAGCGGACCGGAGAAGAAAAAGAATTCAATATGCCGACCAGCTGCCCTGAGTGCGGAAGCGAACTTGTCCGCATTGAAGGAGAGGTCGCGCTGCGCTGTATCAACCCGGAATGCCCGGCGCAAATCAGAGAAGGCCTGATTCATTTTGTCTCACGCAACGCGATGAATATTGACGGCCTCGGAGAACGTGTCATCACACAGCTTTTCCGTGAACATCTCGTCCGTAATGTCGCTGATTTATATAAGCTGACAAAAGAACAGGTCATCCGGCTTGAGCGGATGGGGGAAAAATCAACTGACAATCTGATCAGCTCGATCCAAAAGTCGAAAGAGAATTCGCTGGAACGGCTGCTGTTCGGTCTCGGCATCCGTTTTATCGGCTCAAAAGCGGCCAAAACACTGGCCATGCATTTTGAAAGCCTGGAAAATCTGAAACAAGCCACAGAGGAAGAGCTGCTTGCAGTAGACGAAATCGGTGAAAAGATGGCTGATGCCGTCATCACCTACTTCCGAAAAGAAGAAATGCTTGAGCTTTTGAATGAACTGGAAGAGCTCGGTGTGAACACACTCTATAAAGGCCCGAAAAAAGTAAAAGCGGAGGACAGCGACTCTTATTTTGCCGGAAAAACCATCGTGTTAACCGGAAAGCTTGAAGAGCTGTCCAGAAATGAAGCCAAAGCGCAGATCGAAGCGCTCGGCGGAAAGCTGACGGGATCTGTCAGCAAAAAAACAGACTTGGTGATCGCCGGAGAAGCGGCCGGAAGCAAGCTGGAAAAAGCGCAGGAATTAAACATTGAAGTATGGAATGAAGCACAGCTATTGGGAGAGCTAAAGAAATAAGAGGAGTGTTTTCTATTGAAAAAGATGTTGGCATTGGCGGCGACGGCGACCGCGGCAGTATTGATGCTGTCAGCCTGTTCGCCGAGTTTCGGGGGAAAAAAAGAGGAAGAGATCACGCAGAAAACCGCAAAGTCTTCTGAAAAAGCGATCATACCGAAATATAATATCTCTGATTCCTACTATAAGATGGTGCTTCCGTTTAAGGCCGGAAAAGCGCGCGGCCTGACCGCGGACCGGCTGAATACGAGGCTGGACATCGATGAATTCGAGACGGGGCTGATGCGGCTCGCTCAAGACACGTTCCCGACGGATGATTATTTGTATCAGGAAGGCCAGTATTTAGATGAGGATACGGTACTCAGCTGGCTTGACCGCAAAAAAGAAGGCAGTGATCTGAAAAAGGCGAAAAAGGCAGACGCCAATTTCCAGAATCTCGGATTAAACCCGGTGCTGCCAAGTTCGGGATCGGCAAAAGAGAAAAACGAAAACAGCCCGATTTACTTAGCGTCTATGCTTGAACAGGATTACTTAGTAAGAAAAGATAAAAATTCCATCCAGCTTGGCGGTGTCATGATCGGTCTCGCTCTCAACTCTGTTTACTATTACCGCGAAAAAACCGGTGATCCGCAGCAGGAAGTAGAGCTCAGCGACAAAACGATCCGCAGCCACGGGGAAGAAATCGCCCAGGAAGTCGTTAACCGTCTCCGGAAAATGGATAACCTGAAAAATGTGCCGATTACCGTCGCCCTTTATAAACAAGCGCCGAAAACATCAATCGTACCGGGAAATTACATTGCAAAAACAGAAGTCAAAGCCGGCTCATCCACCATTTCAAACTGGGATGATGTCAAAGAAAAATACGTGTTCTATCCGGCGGATACAGATACGGCAAAGAAATACCCTGACGATTCCGAAGTGTTTAAACGCTTCAAAAACGCGATCGACAGCTACTTCCCGAACTACACCGGAGTAGTCGGAACGGCGATGTACGAAAATGATGAAATGAGAAAAATGAAAATAGAAATCCCGATGCAATTTTACGGAAAAAGCGAAGTCATCGCCTTTACCCAATACTTAACGGGTGAGCTTATGGATTATTATTCAAAAGGCTCAGTCGATGTTGAAATCAATATCACCTCGTCAGACGGCCAGGAAGCGCTGATCGTCCGAAATGCGGGTGACAAAGAACCGACCGTCCATATTTACGATTAATGAAGCGCCCTTGTTCATTTGTTTATGAGCAAGGGTTTTTCTTGTATATATCGTTGGTGAGAGCAGTGACGTATGTTAAGATATTTGTATAAATAAGGATTAACAGGAAAAACTTTTTTGTTTATAGGCGGATGTTACTAATCTGTTAGGAACAAAAAGAAGGGCGGGATGTTGATGAATGACTTATGCTGAGTACACATATCACTGCCAAAAGATATGAAGAGGGTGAATCAGCATGCATAAAGATATTAAAGCGGTTTTGGAGGAAGATAAGGTGCTCGCTAAAGCCGGTGAAATATACGGCTTTACCAAATTTCAATTTATCGCAGACGCAGAGAACTACGTATATGAAATTGTGAAAGATAACGAACCTTATATCTTAAAAATTACGCATACGCTCCGCAGAACACCGGAATATATTCTGGGAGAAATGGAATGGCTTCATCATCTCACAAAGGGAGGGCTTTCAGCAGCAAAACCGATTCCTTCATTAAATGGCAGAGATGTCGAAGAAGTGCCGGATGGAAAAGGCGGAGCGTTTTTATTAAGAGTCTACGAAAAAGCGCCGGGCCATAAAGTTGAAGAATCAGACTGGAACGGAACTCTGTTTTATGAGCTTGGCAAGTATACGGGGAACATGCATCGGCTGACGAAAAGCTACCGTCTGAGCGACCCGAAATATAAAAGGCAGGAATGGGACGAAGAGGAGCAGCTGAAGCTGAGAAAATACGTGCCCGCAGATCAGCATCTTGTATTCGAGCGGGCGGATGCTTTAATGGAGGAACTGCGGAAATTGCCGAAGAACCCGGAAAGCTACGGTTTGGTGCACGCCGATTTGCACCATGGCAATTTCAACTGGGACAACGGAAAAATTACTGCCTTTGATTTTGATGATATCGGCTACAATTGGTTTGTGAATGATATCAGTATTTTGCTGTACAACATGTTGTGGTATCCGGTCATCCCGTATGAAGACAAGGCCGCGTTTACGGGTGAATTCATGACACACTTTATGAAAGGCTACAGGGAAGAAAATGACCTTGATCCCGCCTGGCTTGAAAAAATCCCGGATTTCCTCCGGCTGCGCCATATGCTGATCTACGGATTATTGCATCAGGCGTTTGACCTAGACTCACTCGGAGATGAAGAGCTTGAGATGCTGAAAGGCTTCAGACGCGATATTGAAAACGAAACACCGATTACTGAATATCATTTTTCTGCATTCGTATAAATAGAAAAACGCCGGCTGACATCAGTCCGGCGTTTTTTTATAACGTATCGCATTTCACTCCGACGACACCCTGAATTTCTTTAATATCATAATACACGTCCGTTGTGTAGCGGTTTTTATGAACGCTGATTTTCACTTCCATAATCGGAAATTCTTTTTCATGCAGATCATCTATCCGGACGGAGTGAATGCGGAGCTGTTTGCTTTTCATTTCCTTTAAAATCTCGGTCATTTTGTCTTTGTCGGAAAGAGACATCCTCACGCGGATATCTTTCTCCTTCAAGCGGTTGGGGCCGATTTTTCTGATCAGCCACGGAAGAAACTCGACGCTGATCAGGATAAACAAGAGGCTTGCGAACGCCTCCTTATAAAAGCCGGCGCCTGTGGCCAGACCCAGTCCGGCTGCACCCCAGATGATAGCCGATGTCGTCAGGCCGGAAATGACGTCATTGCTTTTACGCAGAATCACGCCCGCACCGATAAAGCCGACGCCGGAAATGATTTGGGCGGGAAGACGGAGCGGATCCATCATAATACGGTAATATTTCGGAAAATGATAGGCCGCATTAATGCTGACGATCGTCAGCATACAGGAGCTGACGGCGATGACGATACAGGTTTTCAGTCCGAGCGGTTTATTTTTCAGCTCGCGCTCAAGACCGATGATCATCCCGATCAGCGTGGCAATGCCCAGTTTTAATAAAATGTCCGGATCGATAGGCCAGCTCAATTTGCACAGCACCTCCGCAGTTTTTCTTATAGTAAATTGATATGATTTTCTCACAGTATTTATAGCAGGACAAGTGCGGAAGAAAAAAGCCGTCAGGGATAAAATCTGACGGCTTTTTGTCTATTTCTTCTTTTTCAAAAGAGTTTCCATCCGGCTGAACAGCTGATAAGAAGCATCGGCCGGTTTTTTGGTCAGCAGACTGACGGCAATACCGGCAATCAGACTGAGGAAGAATCCCGGAATGATTTCGTATATGCCGGTTGAAGCGGCAAGCCCCGTCGTAATCCAGATTAGAACGGCCGCAGCTCCGGTAATCATCGCCGCAAGCGCTCCCCATTCGTTCATCCGTTTCCAGTACAGACTGAGAAGGAGCGCCGGGCCGATGGCCGAACCGAAGCCTGCCCACGCATATCCGACCAGGTCAAGAATGGTGCTGTTCGGATTCATGGAAAGCAGGATGGCGATTACGGCCACGATGAATACCGACAGGCGTCCGGTCATGACCAATTCTTTATCGCTCGCTTCCCGTCTGAAAAAGGCGCGGTATAAATCTTCCGTAATGGCGCTTGCCGTTACGAGAAGCTGTGAGGAGATGGAACTCATAATCGCCGCTAAAATTGCGGACAGCAGGAAGCCCGTAATCAGCGGATGGAACAAGATTTTAGAAAAAATAATGAAAATCGTTTCCGGATCTTTTACGGAGACCCCGAAGTGATGAGAATACGCAACCCCGATAATCCCGGTAAGCAGTGAACCGACAACTGAAATAACCATCCAGCTCATCCCGATTCTGCGGGCGGGTTTTAAATCCTTCACTTCTTTAATCGCCATAAATCGTACGATGATATGAGGCTGGCCGTAATAGCCGAGTCCCCATGCCAAGTAAGAAATAATGCTAATGACGCTCGCGCCTTTAAAGATATCCAATAGTTTCGGGTTTACGGCGTTGATCGAATCAATCGTCGTTGAAACGCTCCCGAGCTGGGTAAAAGCAACGATCGGCACAAGCACTAATGCCGCAAACATGATCGCTCCCTGTACGAAGTCAGTCAGACTGACAGCAAGGAAACCGCCAAACAGCGTGTAAAGCACAACAACACCGGCCGTTAAAAACAAACCGAATTTGTAGTCGGCACCGAATGCCGATTCAAATAACCTGCCTCCGGATACCATTCCGGACGATGTGTACAGTGTGAAAAAGATCATAATAATCACGGCGGAAACAATTTTCAGCAATGATGACGAATGGCGGAACCGTTTATCGAAGAAATCGGGAATCGTAATCGCATCATCTGCAACTTCCGTATAGGCGCGCAGCCTCGGAGCAAGCAGCAGATAATTTGAATATGCGCCGATCGTCAAACCGAGCGCCAGCCATAAGGTCGATAATCCCGTTGCGAACATTGCGCCGGGAACCCCCATCAGCATCCATGCGCTCATGTCCGCCGCACCTGCGGACAGCGCCGTTACGAACGGGCCGAGTCCTCTTCCGCCCAGCATGTAATCATTAATATTCGTTGTCTTTCTGAATGCGTACCAGCCGATTAACAGCATGGCAGCAAAGTAAATGCCAAGAGATATAATTAATTCAATACTCACGGTTTCTGGACCCTCTCTTCTTTTAAGTAAATGTTGCATCACCTCTGCAGATTAGTAGTGCCGGACTTTTGCGCCGGCGGCAAGCCTTTAGTCATCATGACATGCCGAATGCATGATTTTGTGCAGGCTATGGTTACTAAACCTAACAAAGTATCCCCGATCAATCAACTCTCGAAACCTGGCCCATTCAAGGAAAAAATCCCCGGCAACATAGAACAGCTTAAAGATGAAAACGCTACCAATAAATTATAAAAGTAAAAATTTTCTGACATATAATTCGTTTCTCTTTCTCTCCGATTTAGGATAAAATAGAGAGGGTTTCATCATGCCTCAGGAGGCGGCGTTTTGTTGCTTTAGAGGGCTCGTTTTTGATATGATCTGTATTATATGACGAAACGGAGAATTATGCGGAGGTGGATCTTATGTCACGAATTTCTATAGAAGAAGTAAAACATGTCGCTCATTTGGCGAGACTCGCCATTACGGATGAAGAAGCTGAAATGTTCACAGAACAGCTTGACAGCATCATCTCGTTTGCCGAGGAGCTTAATGAAGTAGACACGGATAACGTGGAACCGACAACACACGTACTGAAAATGAAAAACGTAATGAGAGAAGATGAAGCGGGTAAAGGCCTTCCGGTCGAGGATGTCATGAAGAATGCTCCCGATCATAAAGACGGCTATGTCCGTGTGCCATCTATTCTGGATTAAAGGAGGGAGACAGTATGTCATTATTTGATCACAAAATCACAGAACTGAAACAAATGATACATAATAAAGACATCAAGATTTCCGATCTTGTTGACGAATCTTACAAACGGATCGCATCCGTGGATGATAAGGTGCAGGCGTTTTTGCAGCTTGACGAAGAAAGAGCCCGCGCTTACGCGAAAGAGCTTGACGAAGCGGTTGACGGCCGGTCTGAACACGGTCTTCTTTTCGGAATGCCGATCGGCGTCAAAGACAACATCGTGACAAAAGGGCTTCGCACAACATGCTCAAGCAAAATCCTCGAAAACTTCGATCCGATTTACGATGCGACGGTAGTAGAGCGCCTTCAGGCCGCTGAAGCCGTCACGATCGGAAAGCTGAATATGGACGAGTTCGCGATGGGTTCTTCTACTGAAAACTCCGCGTACAAAGCGACGAAAAACCCTTGGAATCTTGATACGGTTCCCGGCGGATCAAGCGGCGGTTCCGCAGCTGCGGTTGCAGCTGGCGAAGTGCCGTTCTCACTCGGATCTGATACGGGCGGCTCCATCCGTCAGCCGGCTTCTTTCTGCGGCGTCGTCGGATTAAAGCCTACATACGGACGCGTGTCACGTTACGGTTTGGTCGCTTTTGCGTCTTCATTAGACCAGATCGGACCGATCACAAGAAACGTAGAAGATAACGCATTCCTGCTTCAGGCGATTTCAGGCGCGGACAAAATGGACTCTACGAGCGCCAATGTCGAAGTGCCGGACTTTCTTTCTTCATTAACTGGCGATATTAAAGGCTTAAAAATCGCCGTACCGAAAGAATATCTCGGAGAAGGCGTCGGCAAAGAAGCGAAAGAATCGGTTTTAGCCGCTTTAAAAGTGCTTGAAGACCTTGGAGCGACATGGGAAGAAGTATCTCTGCCGCACAGCAAATACGCGCTTGCGACGTATTATCTGCTGTCATCTTCCGAAGCGTCTGCGAACCTTGCGCGCTTTGACGGCATCCGCTACGGATACCGCTCAGACAATGCGGACAACCTGATCGACCTTTATAAACAGACACGCTCAGAAGGCTTCGGCAACGAAGTGAAGCGCCGCATCATGCTCGGCACCTTCGCGCTCAGCTCAGGCTACTATGACGCGTATTACAAAAAAGCGCAAAAAGTGCGCACGCTCATTAAAAAAGATTTTGAAGACGTCTTTGAGAAATACGATGTCATCGTCGGACCGACAACGCCGACACCAGCTTTCAAAATCGGCGAAAAAACCAGCGATCCGCTCACAATGTACGCCAACGATATTTTAACGATTCCTGTCAACCTCGCGGGTGTGCCGGGAATCAGCGTGCCGTGCGGATTTGCGGACGGACTGCCGCTCGGACTGCAAATCATCGGAAAGCACTTCGATGAAGGCACTGTATACCGTGTCGCTCATGCTTTTGAGCAGGCAACAGATCATCATAAAGCGAAACCTGAACTGTAAGGGGTGAAATGAAGTGAACTTTGAAACGGTAATCGGACTTGAAGTCCATGTGGAATTAAAAACAAAATCTAAAATTTTCTCAAGCTCACCGACGCCATTCGGAGCGGAAGCGAATACCCAAACGAGCGTCATTGACCTTGGGTATCCCGGCGTGCTGCCCGTTTTAAACAAAGAAGCGGTCGAATTCGCGATGAAAGCCGCAATGGCTTTGAACTGCGAAATCGCAACGGATACGAAGTTTGACCGGAAAAACTATTTCTACCCGGACAACCCGAAGGCATATCAAATTTCTCAATTTGACAAGCCGATCGGCGAAAACGGCTGGATCGAAATCGAAGTCGGCGGAAAAACGAAAAAAATCGGTATTACCCGTCTTCACCTTGAAGAAGATGCGGGAAAACTGACGCATACGGGCGACGGCTATTCCCTCGTTGACTTCAACCGCCAGGGCACGCCGCTTGTCGAGATTGTATCTGAGCCGGATATCCGCACACCGGAGGAAGCTTACGCATATCTCGAAAAGCTGAAATCAATTATCCAATACACAGGCGTGTCTGACTGTAAAATGGAAGAAGGTTCACTGCGCTGTGACGCCAACATTTCTCTCCGTCCGATCGGCCAGGAGAAATTCGGCACAAAAACGGAGCTGAAAAACCTAAACTCCTTCGCATTCGTGCAAAAAGGCCTTGAGCATGAAGAAAAACGCCAGGAGCAGGTGCTTCTGTCAGGCGGCGTCATTCAGCAGGAGACGCGCCGTTACGATGAAGCGACGAAAAAAACCATTTTGATGCGTATCAAAGAAGGTTCGGATGACTATCGTTATTTCCCAGAGCCTGACCTTGTCGAGCTCTACATTGATGACGAATGGAAAGAACGCGTAAGAGCAACCATTCCTGAACTTCCGGATGAGCGCCGCAAACGTTATATCGAAGAGCTCGGCCTGCCGGCTTATGACGCAATGGTTCTGACGCTGACGAAAGAAATGGCTGATTTCTTCGAAGAAACGGTCAATAAAGGCGCAGAAGCCAAGCAGGCATCCAACTGGCTGATGGGTGAAGTGTCAGCTTACCTGAACGCCGAACAAAAAGAGCTTGAGGATGTCGCACTGACTCCTGAAGGCCTTGCCGGCATGATTAAGCTGATTGAAAAAGGGACCATTTCGTCTAAAATCGCGAAGAAAGTCTTCAAAGAATTAATTGAAAAAGGCGGAGACGCTGAAAAAATCGTCAAAGAAAAAGGCCTCGTGCAGATTTCTGACGAAAGCGTGCTTCTGAAGCTGGTGACAGATGCACTTGACAGCAACCCGCAGTCAATTGAAGACTTCAAAAACGGAAAAGACCGCGCGATCGGCTTCCTTGTCGGGCAGATTATGAAAGCCTCAAAAGGACAGGCCAACCCGCCGATGGTCAACAAAATCTTACTTGAAGAAATCAAAAAACGATAAAAAAAGCAGCCGCCTGTAAGGGCGCTGCTGACACGGAGACCGGCATGCGCCGGTCTCTTTTTTTATAAGCTGAAATAGGTTTCAATGGAAGCACGCAGCGTTTCAATCTGTTTATTTCCGCTGCCTGCCAAATTGGACAGCATTCCTTTAATAATCGGTTTTCGCGGCTCTTCCTTTGCGCTTTCCTCTTCAATGACTTCCAGCGAAATGAGAACGTCCTCAGGCAGCCCCTGCTGAGCTTTTGCCATTTGAATATCCGCGAGCAGTCTCTTTCTGTCCGCCGCGGGCTGAGTGAAAATATCCTCAGGCAAAAGCGGATCGGGATTGTCTTTTATCAGTCCGGTAATCAGATCATCGATCCTGGCGATCAGAAAGGGGGCCACGTTTTCCGTCCGGAATGCGGTATTTTCATTGAAAATCAAGAAATGGATATAAGAGCTCACAATCCCTTGGGCCATAACGGATGCGTCCGCTAAAAACGGTATGACGGCATCTCCGTAAACGGACAGCAAAGCATCCCGGTACAGCATGTTAAATTGAATATTCGCCTCATGAAAGTATTGTTTCACCTTTTGATTTTCTGGGATGACCTTTTCGCTCAGCAAGAGAATGATAAAGTCCTTATGCTCCATAAATTCCTGGAATTGATATGCGATTTGTTTTTGGAATACGTCCTTAGGCGGTTTATGCTGATGTTCTGTTTTGATCTTCTTTATTTCTTCCATAGACATGCCGATGTAATACTCACATGCGGACAGCAAAAGGTCTTCTTTTGATTTGAAATGGAGATAGAAGGCGCCTTTTGAAATTCCGCACTCACCGGCGATTTCCTGAATGGTTGTTGAAGAAAATCCTTTTTTAGCAAATAAATGGATGCCTGTTTTTATGATTTTCTCTTTTTTTTCGTTCATGACGTGCTTCCCCTTAATCCTTGAAAAATTTAGAAAAATTTACTGCCTTATTGGTTGACGATGTTGAGTTATACCGTTTAGTATTATATAGAATGACCAGTCAGTCAATAAAAAATAACGGAGGACATGATGAACCACATTATTAACTTTGTACTGAAGAACAAATTCGCAGTTTGGCTGATGACGATTATCGTTACTGTAGCAGGGCTGTATGCCGGTCTGAATATGAAACAGGAATCCATACCGGACGTCAACATGCCTTATCTCTCAGTAAATACGACTTATCCCGGAGCTGCTCCGAGTCAAGTTGCGGATGACGTAACGAAACCAATTGAGCAGGCGGTGCAGAATTTAGAAGGAGTGAGCGTCGTATCGTCCACATCCTCTGAAAACGTCTCATCGGTTACGATTGAATATGATTACAGCAAGGATATGGACAAGGCGAAAACTGAAGTCGCTGAAGCGCTGGACAGTGTCAGCCTTCCTGACGACGCGAAAAAACCTGACATTTCCCGTTACAGTCTCAACTCTTTCCCGATTTTGACGCTCAGTGTGACAAGCGGCAAAAGCTCGCTTGAAGATCTGACCAAAAATGTGGAAAACACTCTCGTTCCTAAGCTCAAAGGCATCCAGGGCGTTGCGTCCGTGCAAGTTTCCGGACAGCAGGAAGAGCAGGTGGAATTCTCTTTCAAAGACAAAAAAATGAAAGAGTACGGACTTGATGAAGATACCGTCAAGAAAGTGATCCAAGGCTCTGACGTCAATACGCCGCTTGGATTGTACACGTTCGGCAACAAAGAAAAATCAGTTGTCGTTAACGGAAATATTACGTCAATTAAAGATCTGAAAGATATGAGAATCCCCGTCACATCTTCTTCTGCCGCTCAAGGTCAAGCGGGCGGAGCTGGTGCGGCATCTGCGGCGGACGCTCAGGCTGCGCAGCAGGCACAGCAAAGCGCATCAGCAGGGGTGCCGACAGTCAAGCTTTCTGACATTGCCGACATTAAAGATGTGAAAAAAGCAGAATCCATTTCCCGCACGAACGGAAAGGACAGCATCGGAATTAATATCGTAAAGGCCAATGACGCCAACACGGTGGAAGTGGCCGATGCGATTAAAGATGAACTGAATCAATACAAAAAAGACCACAAAGGGTTCAAGTACAGCTCGACTCTTGATATGGCAAAGCCGATTACAGAGTCAGTGGAGACGATGTTAAGCAAAGCGATTTTCGGCGCGATTTTTGCGGTCGTGATTATTCTCTTATTCTTAAGAGATATTAAATCAACGATGATTTCTATCGTTTCCATCCCGCTGTCACTGCTGATTGCGCTTCTGGTGCTGAATCAGCTCGATGTCACATTGAACATTATGACACTCGGCGCGATGACGGTCGCCATCGGACGGGTAGTCGATGATTCCATTGTCGTTATCGAAAACATTTACCGCCGCATGAGGCTGAAAGATGAGCCTTTACGCGGGAAGCAATTGGTGCGTGAAGCGACAAAAGAAATGTTTAAACCGATCATGTCATCAACGATCGTAACCATTGCCGTATTCCTGCCGCTTGCCATGGTCGGCGGACAGATCGGCGAACTGTTTATGCCGTTTGCCTTAACAATCGTTTTCGCGCTTGCCGCATCATTGTTGATTTCCATCACACTGGTGCCGATGCTTGCGCACAGTTTATTCAAAAAATCGCTCACAGGCGCGCCTGTTAAAGCGAAAGAGCATAAGCCGGGCAGATTGGCCAATTTCTATAAAAAAGTGCTGAATTGGTCATTAAGCCATAAATGGATTACATCTATTATCGCGGTTCTGATGCTTGCCGGCAGTTTGTTCCTCGTACCTCTGATCGGCGCGAGCTACCTGCCTGCGCAAGCGGACAAAACAATGCAGCTCACATACACGCCTGAACCGGGTGAAACGAAAAGCGAAGCTGAAAAAGCTGCGCAAAAAGCGGAAGACATGCTGCTTAAACGCAAACATGTCGATACCGTCCAGTATTCATTAGGCTCGCAAAGCCCGCTCGGCGGAAGCTCAAACGGGGCATTGTTCTACGTGAAATACGAGGATGACACGCCTGATTTTGACAAAGAAAAAGACAATGTCTTAAAAGAAGTCAAAAAAACATCCAGCCGCGGCGAATGGAAATCACAAAATTTCAGCTCGTCAGGCAACAACAACGAATTAACGTACTATGTGTACGGAGATTCAGAGTCTGATATTAAAGGCACGGTCAAAGACATCGAAGGCATCATGAAAAAGCAGAAGGATCTGAAAGACGTCAACTCAGGCCTTTCCAGCACATATGATGAGTACACGTTCACCGCTGACCAGGAGAAGCTCAGCAAGATGGGCCTGACGGCTTCGCAAATCTCCCAAGCCTTGATGCCGCAAACGTCACAGTCTCCTTTGACAACGGTGAAAAAAGACGGCAAAGAGCTTGACGTAAACATCAAAACAGAAAAAGACCAGTATAAGAGTGTAAAAGAATTAGAGGATAAAACCATCACATCGCCTGCAGGCCAAGAAGTAAAAATCGGCGATGTGGCGAAAGTGAAAAACGGCACGACATCTGATACCATTTCCAGACGCGACGGCAAAGTGTACGCTGACGTAACGGCAACCGTCACTTCTGACAACGTCACGAAGGTGTCATCAGCCGTTCAAAAGAAAGTAGACAAACTGGATAAGCCGGACAATGTATCCATTGATACCGGCGGTGTATCAGCCGATATTGCTGATTCCTTTACGAAACTCGGTTTAGCGATGCTTGCCGCAATCGCCATCGTATACCTCGTGCTTGTGATTACGTTCGGCGGAGCATTAGCGCCGTTTGCGATTCTGTTCTCGCTGCCGTTTACAATCATCGGCGCATTAGCCGGACTGTATGTATCCGGAGAGACGATCAGTCTGAACGCCATGATCGGTATGCTGATGCTGATCGGAATCGTCGTTACAAACGCGATTGTCTTAATTGACCGCGTCATTCATAAAGAAGCGGAAGGCTTATCGACGAGAGAAGCGCTCCTTGAAGCCGGCTCTACGAGATTGCGTCCGATTCTGATGACGGCGATCGCGACAATCGGCGCCCTGCTTCCATTGGCATTGGGCTTCGAAGGCGGAAGCCAGGTCATTTCTAAAGGACTCGGTGTCACCGTTATCGGCGGTTTAATCAGTTCGACTCTGCTTACCCTTCTGATTGTGCCGATCGTATATGAAGTATTGGCGAAATTCCGTAAGAAAAAACCAGGAACAGAAGAAGAGTAAGACAGCGGGCCTTGGCTCCTTAAAAGGAGCCGGGGCCTTTTTTCTTCTGGCAATTCCTGTACATATTGTTGCGATTTTCTCAAGTCATAGTATAATTAAAGGTTGTTAGTGTTAATAATGGATCGGATACTCTTAAGTAGGATGATGAGATAATGAAACGTGCACGCATAATATACAATCCGACTTCAGGACGGGAGCTTTTTAAGAAAAATCTTGCCCAGGTCCTGCAAAAATTTGAACAAGCCGGTTATGAAACCTCCACCCATGCCACCACATGCGCGGGGGATGCCACTCACGCCGCAAAAGAAGCCGCTTTGCGGGAGTTTGACCTGATTATCGCAGCCGGCGGAGACGGAACGATTAATGAAGTCGTCAACGGCCTTGCGCCGTTAGACAACCGCCCGACACTCGGCATCATTCCGGTCGGCACGACAAATGACTTCGCCAGAGCGCTGGGCATTCCGAGAGAGAGTATACTGAATGCCGCTGATACCGTCATTAACGGCGCAGCCCGCCCGATCGACATCGGTCAGGTGAACGGTCAGTACTTCATCAACATCGCCGGCGGAGGCCGTCTGACGGAGCTGACGTATGATGTGCCGAGCAAACTGAAAACGATGCTCGGCCAGCTTGCTTATTATTTAAAGGGAATGGAAATGCTGCCTTCACTTCGACCGACAGAAGTCGAGATTGAATATGACGGCAAGCTGTTTCAAGGCGAAATTATGCTGTTTTTAGTGACGCTGACCAACTCGGTCGGCGGATTCGAGAAGCTGGCCCCTGATTCCAGCCTGAATGACGGCATGTTT
This sequence comes from Bacillus sp. 01N42_2, assembly GCF_056399565.1. Taxonomy (NCBI): domain Bacteria; kingdom Bacillati; phylum Bacillota; class Bacilli; order Caryophanales; family Bacillaceae; genus Bacillus; species Bacillus sp. 01N42_2. The sequence goes on from NZ_JBFTRO010000009.1 coordinate 100,908, forward strand.
GATTTAATTATTTTGAAAAAAGCCAACCTCGCGGAGTTTATCAGAGTCGCGAGCATGGCGCTCAGAGGCGATCATATTAACGATCAGCACATTATCTACACAAAAGCGAACCGTGTGAAAGTCAATGTATCAGAAAAGATGCAGCTGAACCTGGATGGCGAATACGGCGGCATGCTGCCTGGCGAATTCGTGAATCTGTATCGGCATATTCACGTCATCATGCCGAAGGAGAAAGCGGAACAGCTGGATGATTAATACGCGGACAAAATCCTAAAACAGTATTCGTTTTAGGATTTTGTCATCTTTTCAGCGTGATCGGAAACCTTTGAAGGCCTGAATTTGAAGGTTTGCCAGCACGCTGAAACAAGGCTTTTGGCCGAGTTTTCTTTCGCTTAAAACTAGAGGTGATTATAGATGAAAATGAAACCCCCGATAGAAAAAAATGAATACTATGACGTGACATTTGAGGATTTGACGCACGAAGGAGCGGGCGTCGCAAAGGTTGAGGGCTTCCCGATCTTCGTGCCGAACGCCCTGCCTGAGGAAAAAGCGCAAATCAAAGTGACACGTGTCAAAAAAGGCTTCGCTTTCGGCCGCTTAATCGAGCTGAAGGAAGAAAGCCCGCACAGAACGGATGCCCCGTGCCCAATCTACAAGCAATGCGGCGGCTGCCAGCTCCAGCACATGACCTATGAAGGCCAGCTCTTGTTTAAACAGAAACAAGTCAAAGACGTCTTAGAACGGATCGGCAAGCTGGATCTCTCTAAAGTCACCGTGCACCCGACGCTCGGCATGGAAGACCCGTGGAACTACAGAAACAAAGCACAGGTGCCAGTCGGTGAAAGAGAAGGCGGACTCGTCGCCGGATTTTATCAGCAAAGAAGCCATGACATCATCGACATGAGCGCCTGCCTGATTCAGCAATCCAAAAATGACGAAGCCGTCCAAGCCGTCAAAGACATCTGCGCAAACTACGGTGTCAAAGCCTACAACGAAGAACGCCACAAAGGCTGGCTCCGCCATATCATGGTCAGATACGGCGTCGTCACAGGCGAAATGATGATCGTCTTCATCACAAGAACAAACGACTTCCCGCACAAAGCGAAGATCATCGAAGACATTACGGCGCAATTCCCGCACGTCAAATCAATCGTGCAAAACATCAACCCAAATAAAACAAACGTGATCTTTGGGGACGAAACAAACGTCATCTGGGGCGAAGAATACATCTACGACCTCATCGGAGACGTCAAATTCGCCATCTCCGCCAGATCGTTCTATCAGGTTAACCCGGAACAGACAAAAGTGCTCTACGACAAAGCGCTTGAGTACGCGGAGCTGCAAGGGGAAGAAACCGTCATCGACGCCTACTGCGGCATCGGAACAATTTCTCTCTTCTTGGCGAAGCAGGCGAAAAAGGTGTATGGCGTCGAAATCGTACCGGAAGCCATCGACGATGCAAAACGCAACGCTGAACTGAACGGCATCACAAACGCGGAATTCGCAGTCGGAGAAGCGGAAACCGTGATTCCAAAGTGGTATGAGGAAGGCATCACGGCCGATACACTAGTCGTCGATCCGCCAAGAAAAGGCTGTGACGAAGCGCTGTTGCGCACAATTATCGACATGAAACCGAAGCGGGTGGTGTACGTGTCCTGCAATCCAGGAACGCTTGCAAGAGACCTGCGGGTGCTTGAGGATGGCGGGTATGCGACGCTGGAAGTGCAGCCTGTGGATATGTTCCCGCATACGAATCATGTGGAGTGTGTGGCAGTGCTGGAATTAAGAGAAGGCAACTAACCCTTAGGGATAGTTGCCTTTTTTAATCCGAATTTTTTTGCATTCAGGACGAACTCTTGACATGAGAGGAGTGCCAGAAGATGTTTGGTTAACGCCTATAATATAGCTTTCTATACATCTCTTTATTAATATTCACTCTAGAGGGGCAGCTTTTTTAATACACTTTCATATCTTGTTTTTTCTCCTTACTAATCATTACTTTTTCTAAATAACTCTTAAGAAATACATTATCTATCCTATCCGGAATGTAACCCAGACGTTTATTTAATATATTCTCTATGATATACATTTTCTTTGTGTAATATTGGTAATTATCCGTTGCGATTTGAACTCTTTCTGATTCATTTCCCTTTTCTGATTCAAGTCGAGATTTTATAGCTGATCATACTTCTGTTTGCGTATTTTTCTTGAGAGCCGCAGTAAATGAAATAATTCAATTGTTGGCAGAGTCATTAGTTCTGGTGTAGACTTATCCAAATCTAATTCAGAAATATGCTCACGATATTCTATGATTTCACGTTTGCCATCTCTCTGAACATTATGTATGTACATTAAGCAAAAACTACAGTAATACTGATCATCCTTTTGAATTGAAGTTGCACAATAAGGGCATGTTTCCATTACGTTCTCCTTTCTGAATGTTCCAAGATAGTATGTATTTCGGTTACAGACAGGAATTTTAAATAGTATTAGAGATTCTTAACCAATAATAACCCTTTTTATGATAAAGGGTTTATTGATTACAGCATGTATAAACTTCATGCAAAATCAATAGTGATCCACGTGTATAGAAAATCCACCGATACTAAACTCAATAACAAAATCCGAAAGTAATAAATTATATCATTATAATCAAGATAATTATTTATAAAAAGATAATAAAGTTGGATAAAAATGAGAAAATCACAGCGGGAATGACGATATAAAGTTAGTGGACAACGGTATATAATCTTACTTTTCGAGGTGAACAGAATGGGAGAAGAACAAGACATTATTACAGTAACGGATCTGCGCAAAAAATATGGATCATTTGAAGCAGTGAAAGGGGTATCCTTTTCTGTCAAACGCGGCGAGCTGTTTGCATTTCTGGGAACGAACGGTGCGGGGAAATCGACCACTATCGATATTCTCTGTACGCTGATTAAAAAGACATCCGGAAAAGTGGTAATAGACGGTTTTACGCTTGGTGAGGGGAAAGAGAATAATCATATCCGTAAAAAGATTGGGGTTGTCTTTCAAGAGAGCATTTTGGACGAACGATTGACCGTTTATGAAAATATCATGAACCGCGGACAATATTATCATTTAAGCAAGGCACAAGTGCAAGAGAACTATCAGTTTGTAACAGACTATTTAAAATTGGATGATATTAAGGAGAAAAAATACAGCGATTTGTCAGGCGGACAAAGAAGAAGAGCAGATATTGCCCGTGCCATCATCCATAAACCGACTATATTATTTTTAGATGAGCCTACTACAGGTCTTGATCCGCAAACGAGAGTATTTGTTTGGAATGCGATTAAAAGGCTGCAGGAAGAAACAAACATGACAATCTTTTTAACGACCCATTACATGGAGGAGGCCGCTGTGGCTGATAACGTTGTGGTCATCAAAGAAGGACGTCTGATCGCAGAGGGCACACCGAGTCAGCTGAAAGATCAATATGCGTTTGACAGTCTGCATATGATATTTAAGCAAGGCGTTGATCCGACTGCGTGGTTTGAAAATAAACAACTGGATTTTACGGTTAAAAACTCTATTTATTCCCTTCGTGTAGAGTCCACTCTTCATGCGTTGGACATTTTGAAAGGTCTTGAAGGAAAAATTGAATCTTTCGAGGTGATTAAAGGGAATATGGATGATGTGTTTATCCATATTATCGAAGAACAAGGAAGCAGTTTGCCAGTAAAGGGGAGCATTGCGTAAATGAAGTCTTTATCCAGTTTAATCAGCAGAAATATAAAAATTTACTTCCGTGATCGAACGCTTTTGCTTCTTTCTTTGCTGTCAGTATTTATCGTCATTCTGTTATATGCCGTGTTCTTACAGCAGACACAGCTGGACGCTATTAAGGCTCTGGTCGGTTCGACAGATGATTCCAAAGCAATGGTGAACGAATGGATGGTGGCGGGATTGCTGTCCATTACAGCTGTGACAACGACTTTAGGCGCTTTCGGAATTATGGTGAAGGATAAAGAAAGCAAGAGAACGTATGACTTTTTAACAGCTCCTTTATCAAGGGCGACCATCCAATTGAGCTACGTCATTCATTCATTTGTCATCGGCTTGATCTTTTCTTTCATCGCCTTTTTAGGCTGTGAAATTTTTCTCATTTCAACAGGCAGCAAGCTTTTAAGCGGTACAGATATACTTGAAGTATTGGGGATCATTATTCTTTCAGTTGCACTGTCAAGCTCTATTAATTTATTTTTAACGCTGTTTATTCACACACAAAATGCATTTTCGACGTTAAGTACGATTGTCGGAACAGCCATCGGTTTTTTATGCGGAGTTTATGTGCCGATCGGCGGTGTACCGGCTTTTGTACAGAAGATTATTATGTATTTCCCTATCAGCCATACCGCTGTTCTGTTCAGAAAGGCGTTTATGACAGATTCAGTTGACAAAGTATTTAAACATGCCTCTGCGGACCAAATACAGGAATATGAAAAGCATTACGGGATCGTCTACAAGTTAAACGGCCATTTTATCAGTACGGCAGCAAGCTTGTGGATCATTGTCATTACAGCCATCATATTTACCGTTATATCTATTTTCATATTTAAAAAACAAAATAAATAACCTATTCAGTCGATACATAACGATTTAACAGGCAGCATCCGTTTACTGGATGCTGCCTGTTTTGCTTAGTCTTATGGAAGCATGCCCATATTTTTGTGCTTCTTCAGGTTCTGTCTTTGTGTACCGGTTAATTCTGATGCAATAACATGTTACATTAGTCAAGATATCCTGGTTGTCAGCTTTTCATTTATCTTTCGCTAGTCTTGATGAAATCTTCTAGGAAGGTTCTTACCGTTTTCCTTTTTGGCATCAAGCCTAGGTTTTTATACACCCAAACAGCTTTTCTTTGAGCTCCATTTAGCTCTGAACCGATTACATCTTCATAGTTATAATCTATAGAAAACTGGCCTGTCCTATCTAGTTTTAAAGTCAAGTTCGTCCAAATATGCAGATTATTTTCTTTATATTCTTTGAGCAGTTCTTCGAAGGCTTCTTGAAGTTTGATTAATAGATTGTCATAAAGATCTTCGCTTACTTGAAAATGTTCAGGAATATTATGAGAATAGATATAATCCTCACTTTGCGGAGGATTGAAATAAAAGAAAACTTCAGAAGAATCGTCGAGTATTTCTGCATAAAGAATGACCTTTTCCCATTCAGAAGGAATGATTTCGTTAATGCCTTCTGCTATCTGTTGATATAATTCACCCATTTTTTCTGTTTCCATGCTAACCTCCAGTTCAAAATTTATAGATTTAGGTAGCTAATTAAAAATTCTTGATCTTCCTCGTCTTTAGGCAAAATTCCAAGAGTTTTGTACTCCCATAATGCAATTCTTTGATACCCATCAAGCTCAGATGCCAAAATATCATCATCATTATAATCAAGTTGGAATTGACCGTTGCTCTCCAATGTCAATGTAAGGTTCGTCCAAACCTGATCATAATTATTTTTGTGCTCAGCTCGTAATTCCTCAAAAAGTTCTCGGATTTCTCTTAAAAAAGTGTTGAAGATATCTTTACTTACACTGTATCGGACTGGTATATCTTGCGAATAAATCAGTTGACGTTTTTCTGGTGTCTTGTAGTGAAAGAGAACCATGGTAGAGTCATCTAATACTTCTGCATAAAGATATATTTTTGTCCATTCACAAGGTATGATGTCATTTAATTTATCACAAATAAACTGGTACAGATCTTGCATTTTCTTATTTTCCAACCTTTTCACCTTCAATCGTCGAGAAATCCTAGTTATAAAAAATAGCCCAGCAAAGAAGTGCTGAGCCATTATTGATTTATAGACCGAAGTAGTTTATTACAAATTCTTTATCGCTCTCATCTTCAGGCAATATCCCTAAATTTTGATATTCCCATATCACTTGTCGTTGTGTTCCGTTTAAGTCTGAGGCGATGACATCGGTGTAATCGTAGTCAATTGAGAATTTTCCAGTATTCTCTAGTTTAAGCGTTAAATTGGTCCAAATATCTTGGTTGTTTGCTTTAAATTCTTCTCTTAACTCTTCGAATAACTCTTGAAGTTCAATTAATAAACTCACGTATATTTTTTTACTAACATCGAATTGTTTCGGTATATCATGAGAATAGATATTCTCTTCATTTTGTAGTGTGTTGAAGAAAAAGTAAACTTCTGACGAATCATCTAATATTTCCGCATAAAGAATGATTTTTGTCCATTCAGATGGAATCATTTCATTAAGCTGTTCTGCTATTTGTTGATATAACTGTCCCATTTTCTCAGTTTCCATAGGTTTAACCTCCAGCTTGGTTTTTTATTGTCACGAATTTTGTTTTATTGCCAATCGTATATTCGATTATGAATTTTGTAGGTCTTAAAGAGTCACCTTTATATAGAGATTCTATGTTAACATTAACTCTTTTAGGAGGTTCTTCTTTAAGAGCCTTTGCCCATTCTTGCTCCATTTCATACCATCTGCCACCGCTCCTATTAATCTGAGGGTTCATCGGCACGATATTGTCGAATTGGCCTGAGCCTTTGAATTGGGTGGCGATTAGGTGGCCTCCGTCGTCATCTGTCAGGCGGTCTGGTTTACCTGCTTTTGACTGTGCATATTGGTTGTGTTTTGCTTCTCCTAGCTGCAAAGTCTGCTTTGACACTTGTAATTCTACCATAGTTGTCAGTCGTGTATGTGTAGCCTTCTTTTGTTTTGTAGATGACATTCGGCTTCAATACTTTCTTTCTGGTCCATTTCGCAAAATGCTCGCCGTATTATTTGACCCTACTGGCGAAGCTCGGTCTTCTTCTTCCCTTAGAGGAAGTTCCGTACGGTTTCGGTGTGTAAGGTACTCCTTTGGCGGTACCACGCATGGAGTAGGCGATAGTGGAGAATAACCTCCAGTTATAGTTAGTTACTTTGTCAGTGAGAGAACGCCCCTCCTTTTGTCTATCTATGGATATTTATAGTCTTTTAGGTTTTACACGCAAACAAAAAAGGCCTCTGAAAAAAAGAGAGCCTTCTTCTAGTCATCCTACTTTTTATTTGCTTCTAAGTAGTATGAATAACCATCTAATAAAATGCTACACTGAAAATGTAATTCTGAATTATGTTTTATTATGATTTTTTCTTTTAAACATAGGGTACTGCACCAATAAATTTAAATGAATAATTTTTTGCAGTTATTTCTTTCTCCCTGCCGTCATATTCAAAATTATATAAAAGAACAGCAGCATTGATTTGTTCAGGGAGTGTGGTACCTACCATGTTTTCGAAACGAGGTAAGATGACACTATCGTATGAACAGCCGTCAATTAGTGCAGGTAAATTGTTACGGCTATTTTCATGTGCAACTTTTTCTATAAAATCCTCATCTAAATCATCGATATCTATATCAAAGTCAATTAAAAATTGGGAAGGAAGAAAATCACCCTCATCTTCATTGTAAACTAATTCAACATATTTACTTAATGATTCATTATCCTTTATACTTCCAATCCACAATGATACGTAATTTTGGCGTTCCATATAAACCTCCTATTATTTAATCCTCAATCCTTTTGGCAGGGCTTCCACTCCACCTTTAAGTCTATAGTTTGCCCAATTATTTAATCTGCGGACAAATATATTATAGTTTAGAGATGAATCAATAATTCCTAGCAATTCATTATGGGCAGCTGTAGAGCCCAATCCCCCGTGTTTACCAACAGGATTTACGAACTCAACTTCGTTTATGGCAGTTCTTAAATCTCTTATTTGTTCCGCTGTAATATTCCAATGTTTAAAGGTAGGAGCTCGGGAAACTAAATGCCATTCGTGCATGCCGCCGGGTGCTCTTAGTTGTCTTTCAATTGCTCTTCTAACTTTTTTATCTGCCCAAAGTTCATCAAGTTGTTTTGTTGTTAATGAGTTGAACCAATTATTAAATTCACCACTTTTTACTGTAGGAACTATTGTTTTTCTAGGTTTCTTTACATTCTGGGTTTTTATTATCTCAGTTTCTTGTAAAGCTTTCGACTTCTGTACATCAATCTCTTTCTTCAAAAGCGGCGTATTCTTCACATTATGCGTATTTTCAATATCCTGGAGAATTCCTGCAAAAGCTGGTTGATTTCCTTTTGATAATGAATTGGTGAAATCTTTAGTTTTCTGGATACCTGTCTTCACATGTTTTGCAGCCGTTTTTTCTCCGGCTTCCAAGACGTTATCCACTTTGGCGGCGCCTGTTTTCGCGAGCTTGCTTGTTACTTTTACAGCTGAGCCGGAACCTTTTAGTCCGACGATACTCCCGATGGCGTAGGTGATGTAATGTGATCTTGAATACGCATCCCCGTTAACCATTTTATCATTCCATGAATCCGCCAGGTTTGTCCATATGATTTTTGCGTAGGAGGGTGTGTTCAATACAGCCGATATGGTTTTAGCGACTTTTTGTTCATCAGAGAGATGGTAAAAATCCCATGCGCCGACAGCCAGATCTTTGACGCCGGTTACGGTGTCTTTTCCGACATCATAAAGGCCGACGCCTATTCCTTTGACGATGTCCCAAGCCGTTTCTCCGACTTCTTCGAGTTGTTTTGCTTGTTCAAGCTGCATCACATATTGCACCTGAGCGGGTTCAAGGTTTTCATAGCCGATCTTCTTCGCGATTTCCAAATACTCATCGGGGTCGGTGACACCATCAGCCAGCTTTTTCTTCAGATCCTTGATTTCCCGCTCTTTCGCTTCTTCCTTTTTAATCGTCAAATAAGCATCCGAATGTCTTGCAATCTCGCCTTTTTTCTTATGGATGTCGCTTTCTCGATATGCCTTGGCGTTATAGTGAAGCGGCGTGGCGCTTTTTCCTTTGCTCGTGGCATTTTGAAGTTGCTGGAAGTCAGCTTGGATGAACTGTTCGTTCGCTTCGGTTTCTGCGTATTCTTTCATTAGGTCGTGATCGAGCTTGCCGAGTTTATGTATCGTTTCGCTTCTTTTTTTGTCAGCTGAAGAAAGCTTCTGATCCGTGCTTTCGGTTGAAAACAGATCAAGCGAGATGATGTCATCGATCTCACCGAGGATGGAGCGCATGTCCTTTTTCTGCTCTTCCATAATCGCCTTTGATTTACTGAGGGCGTGGGTGAGTTCATGCTCCAGGAAAGATTCCTCCACATGCGAATTGGAAAGTCCGGCATCTTCGACCTTACCGGGAAGGCTTGTGAGAAATGCGATTTTCATATCGATCAGATCAAGCCAGCTGTCTGTGACGCCGGCGTGATCCTGGAAAAAGGCTTTGATGTTGTCGGCGCCCCGGCCTGAGAAATCATTTTCACCAAGATCAGCCATGCCTTGAAACGCTTTTTTCAGGTTGACCATCTGACCGCGCAGTTTTTTATATTCACCCGCGCGCTGTTTGGCAGCGGCCAGCAGGCTGTTTGCTTCGAAAACTTTCATGACCATATCCTTTCTTTTGTTCGATATCAAAATTTTACCACGTGAATCGGGGTATACAGTGTAGGAAATAGGTAATAAGAATAAAATGAATCTTTTGACTTGCGACTTCCTTCCTGTATGAAGGGAGGCTTTTTATGTTTTGTACAATAACCCTCAAATTCGGCTTAGTGCGCCGCGGTGATTTTAGGCGTGCCTGTTTTTTCTAATGTCTTACACTCGAAACAACCTAATCGCTGAGGTATAATAGAAACAGAGTATTTAATCATACAGATTCAATTCGTGAAAGAGAGTGGAACAAAATGGGCCGTAAGTGGAACAATATTAAAGAAAAGAAAGCATCAAAGGACGCAAATACGAGCCGGATTTACGCGAAGTTCGGCCGTGAGATTTATGTGGCGGCAAAACAAGGCGAGCCAGATCCGGAATCGAACCAGGCGTTAAAAGTGGTGCTTGAGCGCGCAAAGACGTACAGTGTGCCGAAAAATATTATTGAGCGTGCGATTGAAAAGGCGAAAGGCGGCGCGGAGGAGAACTTTGACGAGCTGCGTTACGAAGGTTTCGGGCCGAACGGTTCAATGATCATCGTTGATGCGTTAACGAATAATGTAAACCGCACGGCGCCTGAAGTTCGTGCCGCATTCGGGAAAAACGGAGGAAATATGGGTGTGAGCGGGTCTGTCGCTTACATGTTCGATGCGACTGCCGTTATCGGCGTTGAAGGCAAGACGGCGGATGAAGCGCTGGAATTGCTGATGGAAGCTGACGTGGACGTGCGCGATATCTTAGAAGAGGATGACAGTGTTATCGTGTATGCTGAGCCTGATCAATTCCATGCCGTACAAGAGGCATTCAAAAATGCCGGTGTTGAAGAGTTCACAGTTGCGGAGCTGACGATGCTTGCGCAAAATGAAATCGAGCTTCCCGAAGATGCGAAAGCTCAATTTGAAAAGCTGATCGATGTGCTGGAAGATTTGGAAGACGTACAGCAGGTTTATCACAATGTAGATTTAGGCGAATAAAGACAAAAAGGCCGGGGCGGCATAAGTTCCGGCCTTTTTATTTTGCTTATGCGGCCGGCCTGTATCGTATTTCTCCGTAAGCAATTATTGATTATTTCGCCAAAACTGGGCGGATGCCCATACGTTTCCTTCCGCATGTCATAAACTGGACTGTAACCTATGTGAAGGAGCGATAAATCATGGATGAAAGAAGACCGATTTACGGCGGCGGCTATGGCGGCGGCTATGGCGGGTTTGGAGGCTACGGCGGCTACCCGGGATACGGTTTTGGCGGCTACGGAGGCTACGGCGGCTTCGGAGGATATCCGGGATACGGTTTCGGCGGAGGCTACGGCTACCCGGGATACGGTTTTGGCGGTTACGGCGGCTATGGCGGCTATGGAGGGTTTGGAGGCTACCCGGGATACGGTTTTGGCGGCTATGGCGGAGGCTACGGCGGCTACCCGTTCCATCATCATCATCATCGGGACAGTCAATATATCTGACCATTCGGGAAAAAGCACTCTTGGACAGCAAGAGTGTTTTTTTGTGACCGTTTCTAAGCGCCGGGCTTTTTTCATTTCTTGCGGGGCATAAATGCCGTTACGGGTTCATACCTATTAAGGTCATGTGTTTAGGAAAGGAGGATCGTAATGAAAGAAAATCAGCCGTTTACACCGGTTAAATCTTATAAGCCCTTCCACAGCCGGTTTGATCCCTGCCCGCCGATCGGGAGAAAATACTACAGAACGCCGCCGCATCTTTATATGCGGTTTCAGCCGTATCACTTGGAGCAGTTTTCTCCGATGGAGGCATTGAGAAAAGGGACCCTTTGGAAGGATCTTTACGATTTCTATGATAATCCTTATCGGGGGGGAATCGAATATGGCGAAAAAGATTGATGATGAATACTATCGGCTGCTGGAGCAAATCCAGGCGGCGGACTTTGTCTTGGTGGAGCTGACGCTTTATCTGGATACGCATCCCCATGACCGTCTCGCGCTTCAGCAGTTTCATGAATATTCCCGGTACTCAAGGCAGCTGAGAAAACGGTTTGAACCTGAGTACGGACCGCTTCTGCAATTTGGCGTGAGTCAGGTTGGCGCGCAGTGGGATTGGGGCCGCGGTCCTTGGCCGTGGCAAGTATAAGGAGGGATCTGTAAATGTGGGTATATGAAAAAAAGCTGCAGTATCCGGTTAAAGTGAGCACATGCAACCCGATGCTGGCTAAGTTTTTGATTGAACAATACGGCGGGGCTGACGGCGAATTAGCCGCCGCGCTCCGGTATTTAAACCAGCGCTACACGATTCCCGATAAGGTGATCGGCCTGCTGACGGATATCGGCACGGAGGAGTTTGCCCATTTGGAAATGATTGCGACGATGATTTATAAGCTGACAAAAGATGCGACCCCGCAGCAGCTGCGTGATGCAGGGCTCAGCGACCATTACGTCAACCATGACAGCGCGCTGTTTTATCATAATGCGGCCGGAGTTCCGTTCACGGCGTCTTACATACAGGCAAAGGGAGACCCGATCGCTGATTTATATGAAGATATCGCGGCTGAGGAGAAGGCGAGAGCGACGTATCAATGGATTATTGATATTTCCGATGACCCTGACCTGAATGATTCACTCCGTTTTCTGCGTGAGCGTGAAATCGTTCACTCCATGCGTTTCAGGGAAGCGGTTGAGATTTTAAAAGAAGAACGTGATAAGAAGAAAATTTTTTAAACGGCCCTCAAACATGACGGCTGTTTTTTTCCTTTCTGCGTTTGGTCTATAATGAAGGTGTCGAATATTCTGATTACGGGAGGATTTTATGACACCATTTACGATTACGGAAGAGACGGCGAGAGCCTTCCGGGTCACCCCCGCCCGGAAGGATGATACAAAAGAGGTGATGGATCTGCTCGTGTCAACTGCGGAATGGCTTCGGGATAAAGGGTCAAACCAGTGGAGCGGGCTTTTGCAAGGAGAAGATACCCACAATATGCGGGAGGCGATCGCCAAAGGACATGTTTTTTTATTCAGGCAGAAAGCAGAGCTGGCCGGTGTCGTCATGCTGCTTCCCGAAGCAAGCGAGTGGGACAGACGTCTATGGGGCAATGAAGGACATGGAGAATCCGTATATCTGCATCGGCTGGCGATTAACAGGCGGTTTGCAGGCGCGGGACTCGGCCGGACGATCATGACTTGGGCGGAGACGGGGGTGTCTTGTCCGGGAAAAACAAAAATCCGGCTCGATTGCGTGTCTGACAACAAGGCGCTTCAGTCGTTTTACAGCGGGATGGGATACGAATCAAAAGGATTTGCATCAGATTATCATTTGTTTGAAAAAGAGATGAGCAATTAAAAAGCTCCTCATGACGGAGGTGCAAGAGACATGGGATATTTTTATCTGATCTGTCTGGCCGCGTTTTGTCTTAACTTTGCCGTATCGGCTGTTCTCCGTAAAAAATGGCCGAAAAAGATGTGGCCTGAATGCCTTTTGGCGGTACTGGGCCTTGCTGCATTCGGTACGGTTGTTTACAGCATTTTCGGTGTCGGCGGCTGGGAAGGGATGGGCCTGGGCCTTGCTGCGATGTTTGCAGGTTTCGGAGCGGCCGTCGGTTATGTTGCTGAGACGTGCGTTCGGGTCGTGAAATCGAATCAAAAACATTAAACTGAGAAACGCGGCTGCGGCTGCGTTTTTTGTGTTTTCGGCCGCTGTATAGAAAACAGGCGGATGTCCATAATGGTAATGACTTTTAAGAAGAAGGTGCAGATATGGGACATTTATTTACAGTGGCTTGGGAATTAGTATGCGGTTTGGGTATTTTATTTGTGATTTTAAAATTGCTCGGAAAAACTCAATTCTCACAGATTACGCCATTTGATTTTATTTCGGCGCTTATCCTCGGCGAATTGGTCGGAAATGCGGTGTATGATAAAGGCGTCAGGATCGTTGAAATCATTTTTGCTTCTCTGTTATGGGGGATTTTAATCTATTTCATCGAACTGATTACGCAGAAAGTGAAAAGCTCCAGAAAGCTGTTGGAAGGCGAGCCGAACATTGTCATTCATAAAGGAAAACTGAAATATGATGTGCTGAAAAAAAATAAACTGGACATTAATCAGCTGCAGAGCCTTCTCAGACAGGCGAACTGCTTTTCCATACAGGAAGCGGAATATGCGATTTTAGAAACAAACGGGATGGTCAGCGTCCTGCCGAAATTTCCGTACGACACGACGAAAAACGGCGACATGCAAATAAAACCGAAGCAGGTCTCTTTACCCGTTACACTGATTATTGACGGTGAAGTGCTGCACGAAAATCTGAAAGAAGCCGGGGTGGAAGAAAAGCAGCTGACTCAGGAGCTGAAAAAGCTGAACATCAAAAAAACGGAGGACGTGTTGTATGCGGAATGGAAGCCCGATAAGCCGCTGTTTGTCCTGCCGTATGAGGAGAAAAAATAAAAAGAGCTTTGCCCTGGGGCAAACGCTCTTTATTATTTTCCGTGTACGCCTGTTTTAACGGCTTTGACATGATACATACCGACGTCCGTCCCAAGCATGTAATCAGGTTTCGGCTTGCCTTGGTTTGCTTTGTGGGCCGCGATGTGATCTTCGCTTTTTTCCCATTGCTTCCAATGGTCTTCTGACTCCCAGCGGATTAAGACGACGACTTCTTCATCGCCGCGGCGGACTTTTTTCTCCAGGACTGTTACGTCAATCAAGCCTTCCTGCTTTTCAATTACGCCTTCTGAGCTGAAGCGTTCGATCACTTTATCGGCATGTCCTTCTTTTACGGTCATTTTTCTGATTTGCACGAACATCTGGCATCTCTCCAATCATTTTCAAGCTTTATTTTAAATGAAAATGATTCTCAAAGTCAATTGCGATGACTGATTACGATTTGAGGAGAAAGACATGGCCTTCCTCGTCTTTAAATTGCACGAAGCTGCCCCACTCCATTTGTTTCGGTTCATCTATAAATGTGACGCCGTTTTTTTTCATCTGTTCGTACGCGGCAAAGACATCTTCGCATTCAAATACGATTGAAGCCTCCATATGCTCGGCCCCTTTCATCATCGCTTTCGGATAGATAACCAAATGAGTCTCGGCTCCTTTTGGCGCTACTTCAAGCCAGAAGGCATTCGGGCCCATCGGATGTTCGGCGACGGTTTCAAATCCCGCTTTTTCCGTCCAGAATGTTTTCGCTTTTTGCTGATCATCAGTGTATACGGCGACTGTCGCGATTTTTTTGATCATCTTACTGACCTCCTGTTTCATTTCTTTTATAGTGTGTCCTGCAGGCGAAAAAAGCAACCGAAAGCTTTAATGTGCCGGCTTTTTTTTATTTCTCTAGTACGATCGGCGATTCCGATTTATAATTTAGACAAAAGTACATATTCTTGAAAGAGGAGACGGCAGTGAACAAAGACCAATTACTTCATGATTATATTATTACACATTCGGCCGAGCTGACGGAAAAATGGCTCAAGCTGAGACGGAAGCTGAGAGGGCATTTTTATTCTGCGGATCAATTAAGTGAGGAAATGAAACAGCTGCTGATCGAGCAGCATACTTTTACGAACACGGCCGTCGCAAGCGCTTTTTTGGAAGACCCGGCTGTTTTTCAGCATAACAAAGAAAAATGGGCCGCACAGGTAGCGAAAAGCAGAGTGGAGCAGGACGCGCAGGTTCATGAGGTCGTTGAAGCGATCGGCAATTCAAGAACCGTCTTTTGGGAGGCGGTCACCCGTTTTATAGATGAGCATCAGGATATCGTAACAAAAGAGGATGTCCGCCGCTGGAATCACCTTGTTAACAGCTCATTTGATCAGCTGATGACGGATTTTACTGAACAGTATCAGACATTAATGATCGCGAGGCTGTCATCTCAGCAGGAGCTTATTTCCGAATTGAGCTGTCCGGTTATTTTGATCGCGGATACGATCGGCACTCTGCCGCTCATCGGCGCGATTGATACGAGACGGGCGCGCGTGATATTGGAGACGGTGCCGGAAAACTGTGTCGCCAAACGGATCACAAACCTTGTGATTGATCTGTCCGGTGTGCCCATTGTCGATACGATGGTGGCGCAGCAATTGTACATGCTGTCGAAAACGTTATTTCTCCTCGGCATCAGAACCGTGTTTTCCGGCATTCGGCCTGATGTGGCACAGACTTCTATCCAATTGGGACTTGATTTTTCAGCGTATCAAACCTACGGCTCTCTGGAACAGGCGCTCGCCAGCATGGGTGTCACATGTACGATCGAGGAAACAAAAGCATAGAAAAAAAGTGCTCCGGCCAGAGGCGGGGCGCTTTTTTTGTCAGCGGGAAACAATTTAAATATTCAAAAACTCAGTTGACAGCTAGGGATAGTTTGAATTATTCTTATACACATCGAACCGGCACCAATAGCTGATCGTACACAAACGAAAGCTGGCTGTATTGCCCATATCTGATACTGGTATAATGGCCCATCAGTCAACTGAAGGCATATTATTTTCCTTTTTTAAAAAGGAGATAATATGCCTTTTTTTATGCAGAGAAAGAGAGGAGAAATCAGGCAAATGAAAAAAATAACGGCATTTTTAGTATTACTTTTACTGGCGGGGGCGCTGTCAGCCTGTCAGTCTGAGCCCGGGAGCGCTTCATCAGACAGAAAAACCGTCCAGCTGCTGAATGTATCGTATGATCCGACACGGGAGCTGTATAAAGAGTATAATCAGGCCTTTTCTTCTTATTGGAAAAAGAAAACGGGTCAAGATGTAACCGTACAGCAATCGCACGGTGGTTCGGGGAAACAGGCCAGATCCGTTATAGACGGACTTGACGCTGATGTCGTAACACTTGCTTTGGGCTATGACATTGATTCGATAGCCGAAAAAGCCCATCTCATTGATCAAAACTGGCAGTCCCGTCTGCCGGATCAATCAACTCCTTACACGTCAACCATTGTGTTCTTAGTCAGAAAAGGAAATCCGAAACATATCACTGATTGGGCTGACTTAGCGAAAAAGGGTGTTTCTGTCATTACGCCCAATCCGAAAACATCCGGCGGAGCCAGATGGAACTATTTAGCGGCCTGGGCATATGCGGATGAAACGTATCATCATGACGAAACGAAAATCAAACAGTTTATGAAAGACCTCTACGGCAATGTGGAAGTACTTGATTCAGGGGCGCGGGGGGCAACGACCAGTTTTACAGAAAGAGGGATGGGGGATGTATTGATCGCTTGGGAAAATGAGGCCTATCTCACACTGAAGGAATTCGGCAAGGAAAAGTTTGAGATTGTCAATCCGTCAATCAGCATTCTTGCTGAGCCCCCTGTCTCTGTCGTCGACAAAACGGCGGATAAAAAAGGAACAAAAAAAGCGGCTGAAGCATATTTATCCTATCTCTACAGCAAAAAAGGACAGGAGATCGCCGCGAAGAATTTTTACCGGCCACGCGATAAAGAGGTTCTGAAAAAGTATGAAAAACAATTCCCGCATATCAAAACAGTGACGGTCGAAAAGGAATTCGGCGGCTGGAAAAAAGCGCAGGAAACCCATTTCAATGACGGCGGAACCTTTGACAGCATCTATGGGAAATAGAAAGAGGAAACGATGATGAGAACACTGCTTTTCAAAAAAACAAAACCGTCCGTGATTCCGGGTTTCGGATTAACGATGGGATTTACATTTTTATATATGGCCGTTTTGGTTATCGTGCCGCTCTCAATGGTGTTTTTTCAAACCATGTCAATAGGCCCCGGGGACGTCTGGCGTATCATTTCTGAGCCGAGAGCCGCAGCTTCCTATCGTCTGAGCTTCATGACGGCGGGCTGCGCCGCTTTGATCAATGCGGTTTTCGGCGTTGTCATCGCCTGGGTGCTGACGAGATATGACTTTCCGGGGAAGAGGCTGGCTGACGGCCTGGTTGATCTGCCTTTTGCACTGCCGACCGCCGTCGCAGGCATTACATTAACGGCAATGTATTCACCGGACGGCTGGATCGGACAGCTGGTTCCTTTCCGTATCTCGTTTACGCCGATCGGCATTGTCATCGCATTAACATTTATCGGGCTGCCTTTTGTCGTCAGGATGGTTCAGCCCGTCTTAGAAAGTCTCCAAAAAGAAACGGAAGAAGCATCTGCCTCACTCGGAGCCTCAAAATGGAAAACCTTTCGAAGGGTCATTCTGCCGGAGCTGTTTCCTTCTATTCTATCGGGTTTTGCATTATCCTTTGCCCGCGCTCTCGGGGAGTATGGTTCTGTTGTTTTTATCGCGGGCAATATGCCGTTTAAAACCGAGATTTCCCCGCTGATCATTATGACGAAATTAGAGCAATACGATTATGCCGGGGCAACAGCTGTTGCGGCAGTCATGCTTGTCATCACATTTTTCATTTTATTCATCATCAATGGATTGCAATGGCTCACCGCGAGAAAATACGCAGGAAGGTAGGGGATTTTCCATGCAGCTGGAAACAGCCAAAACAGCCGTGCCTAAGCGGGAGATACGGGAATCACCCGTTGTGAAATGGGTGCTGATCTCAGCAGTTCTGCTCTTTTTGTCCATATTTTTAATCATGCCGCTTGCATTTATATTTATTGAAGCTTTTAAAAAGGGGGCGGAGGCCTATATCCTCTTTGTCACGCATCCGGATTCCCTTGCCGCGATGAAATTGACGCTCCTTGTCGTTTTCATCACGGTTCCGCTGAATACGCTGTTCGGCGTCGCCGCGGCGTGGGCTGTGACCAAATATGAATTCAGGGGGAAAAGTCTGTTTATGACACTGATTGATCTGCCGTTTGCCGTGTCTCCGGTGATCGCGGGCTTAATCTTTGTTCTTTTGTTCGGGCTTCACGGCTGGCTTGGTCCATTTTTACTTGATCACCAGATAAAAATCGTATTCGCCATCCCGGGCATCGTGCTTGCATCCTTGTTTGTGACGCTCCCTTTCATCGCCCGGGAATTAATACCGCTTATGCAAAGCTTGGGAAATGCTGAAGAAGAAGCGTCCGTCACCCTTGGTGCTGGAGGCTGGAGAACGTTTTGGCATGTCACGCTTCCTAATATCAAATGGGGGCTGATCTACGGGGTGATTTTAAGCACAGCTCGGACAATCGGCGAATTCGGCGCCGTATCAGTCGTTTCCGGCCATATTAGGGGTGTTACCAACACGCTCCCGCTTCATATCGAAATTTTGTACAACGAATATCAGTTTACGGCCGCTTTTGCGGTGGCTTCTGTCATGTCGGTTTTTGCGATTGTGACACTGTTTTTGAAAAACATCATTGAATGGAAAGCCGGTTATCGCTCTGCCAAAGCCGGGTGAGGAAGGAGTCATTATGGAGATTACGATCGACAGTATTTCTAAGCAATACGGACATTTTCAAGCATTACGGGATATCAATCTTCACGTCAATAATGGCGAGCTGGTCGCGCTTCTCGGCCCGTCAGGCTCAGGCAAAACGTCATTGCTGAGAGTTATTGCCGGCCTTGAGCAGGCGGATGGGGGGCGTGTCCTGTTCGGAAGACAAGATGTGACAAATACGCATGTGAAAAGCAGACATGTCGGTTTTGTGTTTCAGCACTATGCGTTATTCAGCAAGATGACAATCTTTGAAAATGTCGCCTACGGATTAAAAGTCCGCCCGCGAAAGCAGCGCCCTGCAAAAAAAGAAATTGCCGAAAAGGTCAGAGAGCTTCTCGCTCTTGTAAAACTGGAACCTTATGAAAAGCGCTACCCTTCGCAGCTGTCAGGCGGACAAAGGCAGAGAGCTGCCCTCGCACGCGCCTTGGCCGTAGAACCGAAAATTTTGCTTTTGGATGAACCGTTCGGCGCGCTCGACGCAAAAGTAAGAAAAGAATTGAGACAATGGCTCAGGCGGCTTCATGATGAATTCAGCATGACAAGTATTTTCGTCACTCACGACCAGGAAGAAGCACTTGATGTGGCTGACCGGATCATCATCATGAATGAAGGCGTGATTGAACAGATCGGAACGCCGCAGGAGGTCTATGATTACCCCGCAAACCCGTTTGTGTACGACTTTCTTGGCAGTGTCAATGTATTTGAAGGAAAAGTGGAAGGAGGAAAGCTGATCACCGGAAATGCGGTATTACCTGTCGGGCATGCTGATCAGGACAGGGGGATCGCTTATGTGAGGCCCCATCATTTTACCGTAGAAAAAAATCCGTCCGGTCTGAATGCGTTTGAAGTAAAGGCGGCGCATATCCGCGCCATCGGGCCGTCCGTCAGATTGGAAGCCGTCCGTACCGACACAGGCCAGCATTTGGAGATTGAGCTTTCAAAGGAGCAATATGACGACTTGGGGGCCGGTGTCGGTGACACAGTTTATGTCAAAGCGAAGGAAGTGAAAGTATTCGCAACGAAATCATATCCAAAAATCGTGTAAATGTTATTGATTTTTGGAGGGAAACATAATAGTATAATTGTATATTTCTTATCAGAATAGTATGAATTAAAATCATTGTCTTAAGATGAACGGCCAGACATAAAGGGGGAGCATGATGACGTCCAAAGGAAACGTAGATCCGCATGTGGTTGAAAAGATTATCAGTGCGCTGGAAACGATCGATTTCGGGACTGTTCAGATTACGGTTCATAATTCCCAAGTGACACAAATTGATAAGGTGGAGAAATATCGATTTTCCCTGAAGAGCAAAGAAGCAAAACAGCAATCTTAAAAAACGGCCAATGACAGGAGGCGGTACATATGAAGCATTCAACTGTTCCTTTCCGGGAGAGCCGGTATCTGCACCTGCCCGAAGTGCGCTTTCTGCATTGGTGCACGAAGCAATACGGCATAAATAAAGGCGTACTGAATACAATTGACGGCTGGTTTTATGATGCGGGCATCATTCCCGTTCCCGTCAGGCGTCTTTATGTGCTGGCGTTTCTCGATTATGCGAAAACGCCGGGACAGAAGGGGAATATCCGATTCGGGCACGGCGGATTGACGAAAAAACTGCATGATTTCATGAATATGCAGGAGTGTGCAGCAAAACGCCAGGCCTGATATCCTTAAAATCTTCTTAAAATGATGCAAATTTCTCCCATTTTATTTATAATAGACCTATCACGATCATTTTTTGGGAGGACTTTTGACATGCAAACTGCTGCTTATGAGAGCAAACAATCTATTATGCAGCGCATTATAACGGTATTTGTGTTTACGCTGTTAGTTGCGACAATCGGCCTGTATACCGGCCAGTTCATTCCGCCGGCATTGATGCTGCCGCTTTCGATCTTAGAGGTCGTCATGATCTTTGCGGCGTTTTGGCTGCGCCGAAAAAAAGCCGTCGGATATGCGTTTGTGTTTTCATTCGCTTTTATTTCCGGAATGACGCTGTTTCCGATTATCAGCCATTATGCGTCCGCAGCGGGCGCCTATGTCGTATTGGAGGCATTCGGCTCTTCGTTTGTGATTTTCGCGGTGCTCGGCACAATCGGCGCTAAGACGAAAAAGGACTTGTCGTTTTTATGGTCCTTCTTGCTTGTCGCTGTTATCGCGCTTCTTGCGGTGGGGATCTTTAATATTTTCAGCCCGCTGAATTCCGCCGCTATGATGGCGTATTCCGTCATCGGAACGATTGTGTTTTCAATGTACATCTTATACGACCTGAACCAGATCAAACACCGTGACATCACGGCGGATCTGATTCCTTTGATGGCATTGACGCTTTATATCGACTTTATCAACCTGTTTATCAACCTGCTTCGGTTTTTCGGGATTTTAAACAGTGATGATTAACCGCGCGAAAAAGGCGCCCTTCTAAAGGGGCGCCTTTTATGTTCTGCCGCCGGAAAACAGCAGAATCTTATCAAATAAAACTTCAAGCATTTTTGTGAAGGCCGCTTTTTCTTCAGCGGTGAAGTTTTCCATGACACCTGAAATTTTGGAAAAGTGGCCGGGGAGGAACAGCATCAGCTTTTCTTTTCCTTCCTTTGTGAGCTCGATACTGATTTTTCGTCTGTCGCCGGTATGCCGGCTGCGGTTTACAAAGCCGTCCCGTGCGAGTCCGTCGATCAATCCGGTGATGGTCGCTTTGGTGACGTTGGATTTTTTCGCCAGCTCCGTCGGACTCAGGCTGCGGCCGGGTGCGTCAAACAGAAACATTAAAATTTTGAATTTGCCTTCTGACAATCCGTGACTTGAGAAATAATGCTCCATGACTTGATTCATTTTTTTCGCCATATCAAATAAAGTCAAAAATGTTTTCAATGAGTCAGCATCCATATCGGCGTAAATCTCAGCGTGTCCGGCAATCTGCGAGTAATCCGGCAAATCTCTCAATTCCATTTTTGTAAGCCTCCGTACATTTTTGTGATTCAAAGTATAAGCTTGCCGGGTTCAAAAGGCAACTTATAAAGATTGACAGTTTTTCAGCCTATATAGTAAGGTGGCTAATAGTTAATGTGTGGTAAATAAATAGAGAAGGCGGTATCGTGATGAACCATGAAGTGAAGAAGATCATCATAGCGGGCGGAGGGATCGGCGGCTTGTCCGCAGCGATTTCTCTCGGGAGAGCGGGTTTTGAAGTGACCCTTTGCGAGGCGGCGTCCGACATGCGAAAAAGCGGAGCGGGCATTCTCCAGCCTCAAAATGCGCTGCGGGTGCTGAGGGAAATCGGGGTGTATGAAGAATGCTGCCAACACGGCTTTCAAACGGAATGGCTGAAGCAGCATGATGAAAACGGAACGCTGCGGTTTAAAGTGAGTGAGGCGTTTTTAGATGATTCATTGCCGGGGCGGAATAATATATTGCGGCAAACCTTAAATGATGTCCTCAGAAAGCATGCTGAAGCGGCGGGGGTTACGATTCTGCTGGGGAAAAGAGTCGTATCTTACGAAGAAACAGCAGATGAAATAACGGTGCATTTCGCAGACGGAACCGCGATGACGGCTGACATTCTCGCCGGTTTTGACGGCATCCGCTCTGCTGTCCGCGATCAAATGCTGCAAAGAGAAGTGGAAACGGAGTATCTCGGCATGGGGGCGCACAGATTTTACATCTCTTTTCCCGAGCCGATATTTCATGATTCGACACTGATGTATAAAAAAGGGCAGACACAGGTCGGGGTCGTGCCGCTGTCCGAAAAAACAGGATACGTATTTATCATCCGGCCGTATGACGCTGACTTCAGGGATGATGAGGACACGCGTTTTGAACGGGTGAAAGGCTTGCTGCGCGGATTTCCTGGAGTGAAGTTTGTGATAGAGAATATGTCAAAGGAATATCCCGTTTTGTTTCATAAGGTTGAGCAGATGGCGGTCAAAGAGCCGTGGCACAGAGGCCGCGTCGTTCTCGGCGGGGATGCCGTCCATGCAGGAGCGCCGACATTGGCGCAGGGCGCGGCGATGGCGATTGAAGACGCGATCGTGCTTAGTGAAGAACTGCAAAAGCACAAAAACCATGAAACTGCATGTCAAGCATACTTCGAACGACGGGCGGAGCGGGCTTTACGGGTGCAGAATCTCTCATCTGAAATCGTCCGCCGCGAGATAAAGGGAACGCCCGGCATCCAAGACATCATCGGTGAATGCTATCGATTGCTCAAAGATCCTTATTAAATAAAGAAAGTCCAGAACATGGCGTCTGGACTTTTGTCAGTCTTGTTCAGATTTATTCCGTATCCGCTCAATCACCTCATGCAGCCCCTCAGGCCTGTGAAACTCCACCGGCGAACTGCCTTTTTCAAACGAGATCGTCTCCGCCTCAATGAGCGCGACATAGCGCCCGTTTACTTTTGCGAGATGGATGGTTTCGCCGAAATCGGCCAGCAATCCTTTAATCTCTGTTTCTCCGACTTTCATTTTCAGCTCGGCTTCCGGCGTATGTTCAATGATCTGGGCAGATGCTTCGATGACTTGATGGGTGTCGAGGCGCTCCTGAATTTCCCGCTTTTCACTCGCTTCCCAAATTTCAATGTCATGCTCAAACTGCTGAAGCTCTTCGCTGTTTTCTTCAAAGGTTTCATACACGTGCTCCTGCACCATATTCATGACTTGGTTTTTCATGATTTCCGGCATCGATTCGCCGTATTCGACAAATTTGAGAAAGTCCTCAAAATAACGGGCATGCGAGGCTTGGTGGATTTTCAGCTCGTGCTCTTCCGTCATGCCTTCTTCAGGCATATACGGATATTGAATGCTTTTCATGTTTTTTGTCGTGATGGCCATTTCGACCTTTTTAATGAGAGATGAGGCGTCTGAAATCCGGGCGACCTTCGGCTCGAAATCGCATTTCATCATAAAGACGAACTTGTCCTCAAAATATTTACGCGGCACAGCAGATGCCACGATAAAAACACCGCCGCGAACGGCGCTCGTGTCCAGATAAGTGCGGACGAACTGCTCGCTTGCTTCGATAAATGCGTCTTTCGTATCCGCAAGTCTGGCACGGTTGAAAAGGTTGTAATTCGGATTTGAATCAAGCTCATGACCCGGCTCCGTAATAAAATGGCCGATTTTTGTGGGGACCTGCTCGGATTGCGGATGCCGTTCGGCTTTCCGTTTGACGATTTTCTTCAATTCCCCGTCAAGGAAATCCTTCAGCTCGCTTTCTTCAAATTCTTCCGTATCAAGCGTCTGGAAATGTTTGAACTGTTTGTTTGCCTGTTCGTCTTTTCCTTCCACTTGAATGACATAAAACGATAAAAACTTGATTTCAAAATCCATATATGAACTCACCTTATTTCTGTATTTGACAAGCCTCTCCAGTATAGAAAAAACCGTTAATGATCGTCAATGAGGATTGCCCGCCCTGGCGGATAATCAGCGGGTGAAAAGGGCACTGTAGTTGGAAGAAACGCATTCCGTTTAAGAAAGGGTGTTATTCATGAAGGAAACAAGTCCGATTCCGCAGCCGAAGACGTTCGGCCCGCTCGGAAATCTTCCTTTGCTTGATAAAGACAAGCCCACCATGTCGCTTCTCAAACTGGCAAATGAGCAGGGGCCTATTTTTCAGCTGCATACGCCGGCGGGCACGATTATCGTCGTGTCAGGCCATGAACTGGTGAAAGAGGTTTGTGATGAAGAACGGTTCGATAAAAGCATTGAAGGGGCTTTGGAGAAAGTCCGCGCGTTTGCCGGTGACGGGCTGTTTACAAGCTGGACGCATGAGCCCAACTGGCGAAAGGCACATAATATTCTGATGCCGACCTTCAGCCAGCGCGCGATGAAAGATTATCATGCGATGATGACGGATATTGCGGTGCAGCTGATTCAAAAATGGGCAAGGCTGAACCCGGATGAGGCCGTTGATGTGCCTGCCGATATGACCCGGCTGACGCTCGATACGATCGGGCTGTGCGGTTTTAACTATCGGTTTAACAGTTATTACAGGGAAACGCCTCACCCGTTTATCAACAGCATGGTGCGCGCCCTTGATGAAGCGATGCACCAAATGCAGCGCCTTGATGTTCAGGATAAGCTCATGATCAGGACGAAGCGCCAATTTCATCATGACATTCAGGCGATGTTTTCGTTAGTAGACAATATTATCGCAGAGCGTAAGTCAGACGGCGGCCGGGATGAAAAGGATCTGCTGGCCAGGATGCTGAATGTGGAAGACCCGGAAACAGGCGAAAAACTTGACGATGAAAATATCCGCTTTCAAATCATCACGTTTTTAATTGCCGGCCATGAAACGACAAGCGGCCTGCTTTCCTTTGCCATCTACTTTCTGCTGAAGCATCCCCGTGTTTTGGAAAAAGCCTATGAGGAAGCCGATCGGGTATTGACCGATCCCGTTCCTTCATATAAACAAGTGCTGGATCTTACTTATATCCGGATGATTTTGCAGGAGTCATTGCGCCTATGGCCGACCGCGCCTGCGTTCAGTCTTTATGCGAAAGAGGATACGGTGATCGGCGGGAAATATCCGATCACGGCAAAAGACAGAATTTCCGTCTTAATTCCTCAGCTTCACCGTGATAAAGAGGCGTGGGGCGACAATGCGGAGGAATTTTATCCGGAGCGGTTTGAACATCCGGATCAAGTGCCCCACCATGCGTACAAGCCGTTTGGAAACGGTCAGAGGGCATGTATCGGTATGCAGTTCGCCCTGCACGAAGCAACTCTTGTTCTGGGTATGATTCTTCAGCATTTTACCTTCACAGACCACACCGATTATGAGCTGGATATTAAACAAACATTAACGCTCAAGCCCGGCGATTTTCATATTCGGATGCGGCCGCGAAACAAAGAAGGTGTTTCGGCTGCTCTCCCGGCGGCTGAAAAAGCGGCAGAAGGCGTCAAAAAAGAAAAACAGGAGACAAAAGGCGCTTCCATTATCGGACTTGATAACCGTCCGCTTCTGATTCTGTACGGCTCAGATACGGGAACTGCAGAAGGCGTGGCGCGGGAGCTTGCCGATACTGCCGGGATGCACGGCGTCCGTACTGAAACAGAGCCCTTAAATGACCGGATCGGAAAACTGCCGAAAGAAGGAGCGCTCTTGATCATTACATCCTCTTATAACGGAAAGCCTCCGAGCAACGCGGGGCAATTCGTGCAATGGCTTGAAGAAGTCAAACCCGGGGAACTGAAAGGCGTCCGATATGCTGTCTTCGGCTGCGGTGACCATAACTGGGCGGCGACATATCAGGCCGTTCCGAGACTGATTGATGAAAAGCTTGCCGAAAAAGGGGCGGAACGCTTTTCTGCCCGCGGCGAAGGAGATGTCAGCGGCGATTTTGAAGGACAGCTTGATGAATGGAAAAAAAGGATGTGGGCGGACGCCATGAAAGCGTTCGATCTCAAGCTGAATGAAAATGCCGAAAAAGAGCGAAGTACGCTGGGCCTTCAATTTGTGAGCGGGCTTGGCGGCTCCCCTTTGGCACAGACGTATGAAGCGGTTTACGCCTCCGTTGCGGAAAACAGGGAGCTTCAGGCCCCGGAAAGCGGCCGGAGCACAAGGCATATTGAAATTATTCTGCCGAAAGAGGCTGCTTACAATGAGGGGGATCATCTCGGTGTTCTGCCTGTAAACAGCAAAGAGCAGGTCGGCCGTGTTCTCCGCCGGTATAATCTGAACGGGAACGACCAAGTGCTGCTGACGGCCAGCGGACAGAGCGCGGCTCATCTCCCGCTCGATCGGCCGGTCAGGCTGCACGATCTTCTGAGCAGCTGTGTCGAATTGCAGGAAGCGGCATCAAGGGCGCAAATCCGGGAAATGGCCGCTTATACGGTCTGCCCGCCGCACAAACGGGAATTGGAAGATTTACTCGGAGAGGGCGTCTATCAGGAGCAAATCTTAACATTGCGCGTCTCAATGCTCGATCTCCTTGAAAAATATGAAGCGTGTGAACTGCCGTTTGAGCGATTTCTGGAGCTTTTGCGTCCGCTGAAGCCGCGTTATTATTCGATTTCCAGCTCACCGCGGAAACATCCCGGGCAGGCTTCAATTACCGTCGGCGTCGTTCGCGGCCCCGCCCGGAGCGGTTTGGGGGAGTATCGCGGAGTCGCTTCGAATTATTTGGCGGAACGCAGCCCTGAGGATGGTATCGTAATGTTTGTCCGCACTCCGGAAACAAGGTTCCGGCTGCCCGAAGACCCGGGAAAACCGATTATTATGGTCGGTCCCGGCACAGGAGTCGCCCCCTTCCGCGGATTTCTGCAGGCACGCGCGGCGTTAAAAGAAGAAGGGAAAGAGCTGGGGGAAGCTCATCTGTATTTCGGATGCAGAAACGATTATGATTTTATTTACCGTGATGAGCTTGAAGGTTATGAAAAAGACGGAGTCGTGACGCTTCATACGGCGTTTTCACGCAAAGAAGGCGTGCCGAAAACGTATGTGCAGCACGTCATGACGGAGGATGCCGAAGCTTTAATTTCGATCCTTGACCGGGGAGGGCATCTATACGTATGCGGCGACGGAAGCAAAATGGCGCCTGATGTAGAGGCAGCATTGCAAAAAGCGTATCAGTCGGTTCACGAAACAGATGCACGGCAAGCGCAAGAATGGCTTTTGGATCTCCAAACAAAGGGCATTTACGCAAAAGATGTCTGGGCCGGCATTTGACCGATTTGATGAAAAGGACTGGATGACTCCAGTCCTTTTTTGCATCGGCGGAAAAAAATATTCAAGTTTTTCAATCCCTTTGCATACAATAACTTCAGCCCGCCTGTTGGGCGGCTGTCTTTGATATTCATTTTTCGTTTTTAATAGTTTGTGTTATTCTTATATTTGGTATTTCCTAGTTTCAGACCGGGTTTGAAACGGTACCTTTTAATGCCAGAAAAAAATGTGAAACGAAGAACGGATATCCTGCGTCTAATGGCTGGCGGGATAAGATGTTCAATGGGCATGACACGAATGATAAATATATCGTTTATTAAAATGGTGTGTTTATGGGGCTGTGTGATGCTTTCGTTTTGCTCGGAAAGCAGGAATTGAAGCAAAAAGTAAGAATACAGATTTAAAGTGTTTAGGAAAGTAGAGGTTGCCATGAAGAAATTATTTTCTTACAGACTTAGTTTTTTTGTACTGGCTATTATTTTGTTTTGGGCCAAAACGTATTTAGCCTATCATGCTGAATTCAACCTTGGGGTGAAGGGGCCGACGCAGCAGTTTCTGCTAGTGATCAATCCGTTCTCAAGCGCCATTTTCTTTTTAGGACTGGCATTGTTTGCGAAAGGCCGCAAATCAGCGATTATCATGGTGATTATTGATTTCATCATGACGTTTATTTTGTATGCGAATATCCTATTCTATCGATTCTTCGATGATTTCTTGACATTCCCTAATTTAAAGCAATCCGGTAATGTCGGAAATATGGGAGACGGCATCTTCAGCATTATGTCCGGCCATGATATTTTGTACTTTGTTGACATTATTATTTTAATCGCACTTCTGGTGTGGAGACGTGAGCTGAAGGAATTCAAGCTGAAAAAACGATATACGTCATTAATTATCGTGACGGGTATTGTTTTGTTCTTTGTTAACTTGGCGATTGCCGAAGAGGACCGCCCGGAGCTGCTGACAAGAACGTTTGACCGCAATTACATTGTAAAATACTTAGGTCTTTATAATTACACGATTTATGACGGCGTGCAGACGGCGCAGACGGAAACGCAGCGGGCATATGCAAGCAGCGATGACCTGACGAGCGTTGAGAACTACACATCGTCGCATTATGCGAAGCCGAACGCCGAGTATTTCGGCAAGGCCAAAGGCAAAAATATCATTAAGATTCACTTGGAAAGTTTCCAATCGTTTTTAATCAACTACAAACTTGACGGAAAAGAAGTCACGCCGTTCCTGAATAAACTCGCCCGCGGCGGTGAGGACATGACGTACTTTGATAACTTTTTCCACCAAACAGGCCAAGGTAAAACATCTGACGCCGAGCTGATGATGGATAACAGCCTGTTCGGACTGCCTGAAGGGTCAGCCTTCGTGACAAAAGGGGAAAACACGTATCAATCGCTTCCTGCCATCCTTGACCAAAGTGAAGGCTATACAAGCGCCGTTTTACACGGTGACTACAAATCATTCTGGAACCGTGATCAGATTTACAAACATATCGGCTATGACAAATTCTTTGACGCCAGCACATACGATATGTCTGATGACAACCTTGTCAATATGGGACTGAAGGATAAACCGTTCTTCAAAGAATCCATTCCGAAGCTTAAATCGCTGAAACAGCCGTTCTATGCGCATTTGCTCACGCTGACGAACCATTATCCGTTTACGCTTGATGAAAAAGACGCAACGATCGAAAAAGCGAAAACGGGCGATGCGACTGTAGATGACTATTTCCAGACGGCGCGTTATCTCGACGAAGCGCTTGAACAGTTCTTTAAAGATCTGAAGTCATCCGGTTTATATGACAACTCGGTGATTATGATTTACGGAGACCACTACGGAATCTCTGAAAACCATAACCGCGCGATGAAAGAAATTCTCGGCAAAGAAATTACGCCTTATCAAAACGCGCAGAACCAGCGTGTGCCGCTTATGCTTCACATCCCTGGCAAAAAAGGCGGAGTGAACCATACATTCGGCGGTGAAATGGACGTTGTGCCGACGATCCTTCACTTGGAAGGCATCGATTCTAAGAAATATATTAATTTCGGTACCGATCTCTTCTCGAAAGACCATGATGATACGGTGACGTTCCGTAACGGAGACTACGTCACGCCGAAATATACTTCTATCTCCAATGTCGTATACGATACGAAGACAGGAAAAGAACTGAAAGGCAATCAGGAAACGAAAAATCTGAAAGCCAGAGTCACAGAGCAGCTGAAGCTGTCTGACAGCGTGATGTACAAAGACCTGCTCAGATTCCACAAATTGAGCGACTTTACGCCGGTTGATCCGTCTAAATATCATTACGGCAAAGAAAAGCTTAATGAGGATAATAAATAATAGAAAGAGCCTTACGGATGGTTTTCCGTGAGGCTCTTTTTTTGTGTGTATCTTCACCAATCTGAAAAAAGAGAGAGCTTTCGGTCACAAAGGGCGCCAATCTCTCATATCTTAGAGTAGATTTTGAAACCGGTGATAGAGAATCGGACAAATTATCCGGTTGGTTTCTCTTGTACGGGCGGTTTCGAATCCAATATTCACAGAGAAGAGGGGTAGAGATGAAAGCAGTCATTCTCTGCGGCGGAAAAGGAACGAGAATGAGCGAAATCACCAATGAACGTCCCAAACCGCTCGCCATGATAGGCGGAAAACCGATTCTATGGCATATTATGAAACTCTATCAATACTATGGCGTGAACGAATTTATCCTGCTTCTTGGTTTCAAAGGAGAGCTGATTAAGGAATATTTCTTAGATTATGACTGGAAGAATCACAGTATGACGCTCGACAGCTCTACCGGAGAAGTGCGGATATTGGGAAAATCCGAGCCGTGGAAAATCACTTTTTTAGACACGGGGGAACACACGCAGACAGCGGGGCGGCTTTTACAGGCAAAGGACATCATCGGTGATGAAACCTTTCTCATGACATACGGAGACGGACTGGCCAACATCAACCTGTTTCACCTGATCAGCTATCATCAATCAAAAGGGGCTGCGGCAACCGTCACCGGTATTGAAAAGACCTCACAATTCGGGACGCTGACGGTCGAAGACGGCATGGCGAAAAGCTTTTCTGAAAAAACCTCGAGTGACGGCATCATCAACGGCGGATTCTTCGTGCTCAGCCCGAAGGTATTTGATTATCTGCCGAAAGACAGCGATGTCATGTTTGAAGAAGAACCGCTGAAGGAGCTGGCGAAGGACGGCGAATTGGCGGTATATCGGCATTACGGTTTCTGGACGGCGATCGATACGTATAAAAACCTGCTGGAAATCAACAAGATGTGGGATCAAGGACAACATGTATGGAAGGTATGGTGATCAAGTTTGAGTTTCTGGAAAAATAAAAATGTGTTTGTGACGGGATGTACAGGTCTTTTAGGAAGCTGCTTGGTAAAGGAACTGATCGATCAGGGGGCCAATGTGACAGGCCTTGTCCGTGACACTGTGCCCAAATCTAATTTGTATCAGGGAGAACAAGTGAAGCAGATGAATATCGTGCAGGGCGCTCTTGAAGATCTGGATGTGATTGAGCGGGCGCTGGGCGAATATGAAATCGACACGGTCTTTCATTTAGCAGCACAGGCGATCGTCGGCGTCGCAAACCGCAATCCGATTTCCACATTTGAAGCCAATATTCTCGGCACATGGAACATCCTTGAAGCGTGCCGACGGCATCCGCTCATCAAGCGGGTGATCGTCGCCTCCAGTGATAAAGCGTACGGCGACCAGCCGGCACTGCCGTACGATGAAAACATGCCTCTTCAGGGCAAACATCCGTATGATGTGTCAAAAAGCTGTGCCGATCTGATAAGCCACACATATTTTAATACGTACGGCCTTCCGGTTTGTATTACGCGCTGCGGCAACTTGTACGGCGGCGGGGATTTGAATTTCAACCGGATTATCCCGCAGACGATTCAGCTCGTGCTGAACGGTGAAGCGCCGGAAATCCGCAGCGACGGCACATTTATCCGTGATTATTTTTACATTGAGGATGCGGTCGAGGCGTACCTTTTGCTGGCGGAAAAGATGGAGGAGCTCAATCTTGCGGGAGAAGCGTTCAACTTCAGCAATGAGATTCAGCTGACGGTGCTGGAACTTGTAGAAAAAATTCTTAAGGCCATGAACAGTGACTTGAAGCCGAAGGTGCTCAACCAGGGGAGCCACGAAATCAAGCATCAATATTTGTCGGCGGAAAAGGCGAGAAAGCTTCTGAACTGGACACCCGCGCATACCATTGATGAAGGGTTGGAAAAAACGATCGAATGGTATAAAGCCTTTTTTCAAAAGTAACAGAAACAGAGGTGATAAAGACGTGACAAGCGCATATTGCACAGTTTTATCAAAAGGAAGGCTGTATCAGGCCATCGCTTTATTCGGCTCATTGAAAGAAGTTCAGGCGGACGCCCCCATTTTTACTTTGTGTATGGATCAAGACACCTATGACGTGCTTCAGGCAATGCATCCGGATAATGTCACCCTGATTCCGGTGTCTGCACTGGAAAATGAGGAGCTCCTTGAATTGAAGCGGACGAGAGACCAGAGCGAATACTGCTGGACGGTGAAGCCGGTATTTCTCGAATTCGTGCTGGACGGACATCCGGACTTAGAGCGTGTCACGTACATTGATGCCGATTTGTTTTTTTTCGCTGATCCGCGCCCGATTTTTGAAAATCAGCCGGATTGTTCGGTGCTTCTGTCACGGGGCGATATCGTCATCCCCTCATTTAAAAAAAAGGAAATTGACATGCTGCAGCGCCTTTTAGGCCGGTATAATTCCGGTTTTCTCAGCTTCAAAAACGACCGGGCCGGCACAGATTGTCTCAGATGGTGGAAAGAACGCTGCCTTGAAGAATGCAAAAATGCGCCGGGTGAAGGAAAATTCGGAGATCAGGGCTACTTGGATCACATGTCTGATCTATTCCCGAATGTGTGTGACATCACCACGCCCGGTGTGAATATCGGCCATTGGAATTACGGCCGGCACACATTTTCATGGAAGGACGGGCGTCTTGTGCTCGAAGACGGGAGTCCGCTGATTTTCTATCATTTCAGCGGATACCGGATCATCACAGCCGGCGACATTCGGCAGATTCACGAGAAGACCCGGACCGACCTGCCGTTTGTCCATCAGCTTTACAAAGACATTCTGAAGCAGGTGATCGGGACGGTCAGCGCCGTCTGTCCGGAGTTCAGCGGCTTTGCATCTGAGAATGATAACAAATAAATGATTATATACAGGAAGTGAACAAAAGTGAAGGCAAGCGTCATAGTTCCCGCATATAATTCCAGGGAGCGGCTTTATAACAGCCTGTTGTCCCTGAATGAACAGGAATGCACAGAGCCGTTCGAAGTGATTGTGGCTGACAATGGTTCAGAAGACGGAACCTTATCCATGCTCGAATCATTCAGCGCGAATTTTCCGCTGATTTTTGTGAGAATTAAAGAAAACAGAGGGATCGCTTACGGCCGGAATCAGGCGGTCCGCAATGCCAGAGGCGATATTTTGATTTTCCATGACAGTGACATGCTTGCCGAAAAGGATTTGGTGGCGAAGCATATCAAGGCTCATGAGAACCGGGACGATCTTGTCGTATGCGGTATGTTCTGGAAGCGGCTGTACAGCTTTTATTATGACCGTTTTGAAAAAGAGCACAAGGAAAAGCTCGCCGAACTGTATGAAGAGCTGCCGGGCGATAAAGAGCCGCTTCTTGAGGAAAGTGCCATCAGAGACGGAAGCTTTCTCGACCAATGCTTTGACTTAGATACCGATTTTATACGTGTGCTGAAAAGCATTTTGGGAAAATACGGAGACGACTTGAAAGGCTACCGTCTGCCGTGGCGTTTTTTCATTACGAACAATTCATCAGTCAAACGGCAGCACGTGGCAGATCTCGGTCTGTTTGATGAAGGCATTGTCAGATACGGGTTTGAAGATTATGATCTCGGCATCAGGCTTCACCAGTCGGGCTTGTCGTTTCAGCTGCGGCGCGATATCATGAGCGTCCATCAGGAGCATCCGAGCAACTGTGCTTCCGTTGATGACATCAGGGCGAATATCGCGTACATGTGCGACAAGTACAATGACATCCATTCGCTTGACGTGCACCTCGCGTTTAACGGCCCGTTTGACGCGGAGTTAACCAACAGCATTATGGCAGACATCGAAGTGCTGCTTGATTATGAGAAATATGAAAGCCTGCTGTACATCTTTCTTGAGCTGATGCACGCAGTTAAAGACCGCAACCTCGATCCGGACTGGAGGACGAAAAGCCCGCGTATCACGGCGAATAGCTTTCATCTGCCGGAGGCCCAAAAGCTTTTGTCAAAAGCAGAAAAAAAGCTGGGCGTTACGCACTTTGCAAGAGCGTTCAAAGCGCTGTTTGCTGATTTACTGCATGTGGATCTAAAATAAATTGGATGTGATATGGTGAGTAAATATCATTTTTCAACCATTGTTTCAAGAACGCATATCTTTAAACTGATGCCGATGATTCATTCTCTCCATGAGCATTGCCGTGATTTTCATCTGTATGTGCTGTGTGTTGACAAGAAGGCGTATGAACTGCTTCAGCAGGTGCCGTGGGAGCATGTCACGGCGGTTCAGCTCCATGAAATGGAGGACCCGGAGCTGCTTGAAGCAAAGGGCGGGCGGACGTTTCATGAATATTGCTGGACGCTGAAGCCGGCATTTCTGTTCCATGTGATGACGGAGTATGATGAAGCCGAATATTTTGCCCATTTGGACACCGATCTCTTTTTCTTCTCAGATGCGGGCGAGCTGTTTGCGGAAAAGCCGGATGCTTCTCTTTTCCTGACGGATCACCGCAATTCAGAACGGTTTGCGTCTTATTACAAGCTGACCGGGCAGTACAACACCGGGTTTGTCGGCGCGCGGAATACCGAGGAGGCGTATCGGGCGGTCTGGCAGTGGAGACAGGATTGCATCTCCTATTGTACGGTGGAGATGAATGAAGAAAAAAAGACATACGGTGACCAAAGGTATGTTGAAAAGTGGCCCGCGCAGTTTGAGCACGTTCATGTCACGGAGTCGATCGGCGCGAATGCCGCGCTGTGGAATATTGAGCAATACGAAGTCAGCCTGCGTGACGGGGCTGTATATGTCAATGACACTCCGCTGATTTTTTATCATTTTTCAGGCTTTACGCTCGTCACGGAGAACGAATTCAATCTGTGCTGGTACTATCACATTGATGACGAGGCGACAGTCAATATGATTTACGTGCCGTACATCAAAAACGTAAAAAAATGGATTGATGACATTCAAAAGGCGTTTCCCGATTTCAGAGACGGGTTTATTCCGAGATATGCGGTTCCTGACACTCATTTTTATACGGTTGAAACATAAAATCCCTGCCGAAAAGGCAGGGATTTTTTTATGAATGCAATTCTTTTAATGTTTTGTCGCTTGGCAGGACAAACGCGAGCAGTCCTAAAACGGGCAGAAAGGCGACGGCTGTCATGGTCGGCGTCAATCCAGCGGAATCAATGAGGGCGCCGAGCGCAACGGCTCCGATCGCGCCCATTCCGAAGGCGAGCCCGACCGTAAGCCCTGACATCGTGCCGATTTTACCCGGAACGAGCTCCTGCGCGTAGACAACGGTCACAGAGAAGCTGGACATCAGGACAATGCCGATCAGCGCCAGTACGCCATAGGCGATAACAGGCCCCGCAAACGGAAGGAAAATCGTCAAGGGAGCCGATGCCATCATTGATACGATAATGACGTTCCGCTTTCCGAAACGGTCTGCCAGCGGCCCGCCGAGAAACGTTCCGACAGCCCCGAAGAATAAAAAGACGAAGATGTAGCTCTGTGCCTGCTGAATGCTGACATGATAGGCATTCATCGCATAGAACGTATAAAAGTTGCCGATCGCGCTCACATACCAGGAACGCGCGAAAATCAAGAAGATAATCATGATAAGGGCAAGAATAATCGGCTTTGTAATCACAGTCTCCACAGCGGCAGCCGGTGATTTTTTACTTGCGGCGCGCAAATGAATAAGGCGGCCTTTATACCATTTGGCGATATAAATGAGAAACAGCACAGCGATTGCGGCGACAAGTGTAAACCAGACAGAGCCGAATTGACCGAGCGGAACGAGAATCAGCGCGGTAATCAGGGGCGCCATCGCCTGGCCGGTATTTCCGCCGACTTGGTAAATCGATTGCGCCAAGCCGCGCTTTTCGCCGGCGGCCATGTAAGCGACACGCGATCCTTCAGGATGAAAGACGGCGGAGCCAAGGCCGATAAAAAATACACAGCATAAAATCGTCAGAAAAGACGGGGCGAACGCGAGACCTAAAATGCCGAGCATGCTTGCGGTGAGTCCGAGCGGCAGGGCATACGGCATCGGGCGTTTATCCGTATACCAGCCGATGACGGGCTGCATTACGGAAGACACCATATTCAGCGTAAAGGCGATCATTCCGAGCTGTGTAAAGGTAAGACTCATAGAACGTTCCAAAATAGGAAACATCGCCGGAATCACCGCTTGCAGTGTATCGTTCAGCAAATGACAAATCCCGATAATCAATAAAATGGAATACATGGTTGTATCGGGACGATGGACAGGTTTTTCTTTCATCGGTGCGGCAATTGCCAAAGTGATTCTCCTCCTTTTATGTAAGCAAAGCATACACCATATTATTCATAAGGTGAATGAATGATCAAGAGCAAAAAAGGCTCTTCTTTCTCAAATCGAAAAAAGAGCCTCCCTTTTTATTTGTTTAACAAACTGTGTTTTCTCGAATAAACCATATAAACGACGATCCCGGCGGCGATCCAGATGACAAAGGAAAGCCATGTCACGCCGGGCAGGCTGCTTGCGAGATAGAGGCATAAGCATGCGCTGATGATCGGCACAAAAGGAACGAAAGGAACACGGAAGGAAGATTTGATCTCCGGATGTTTCTTTCTTAAAACGATGACGGCGATCGCGATGACCGTAAAGGCCGCCAAGGTTCCCATGTTGACGAGATGCGCCAAGGTTCCCAGATCAATAAGGCCGGCGATCCCGGCGGCAACGATCCCCGTCACCCAGGTGTTTTGAAACGGTGTTTTAAAACGCGGATGCACCTTGGAAAATACGCGGGGCAAAAGACCGTCTCTGCTCATCGCAAATGTGAGACGCACCTGAGCGTACAGCAGAGCAAGCATGACTGTTGTAATCCCGATAATCGCGCCGACGGAAATAATGCCCGCGATTTTGTTCTGGCCGACAAATTGGAGCGCGAATGATACCGGATCTCCGACATTTAATTTAGTGTACGAAAGCATTCCCGTCAGAACGAGCGACACGGTAATGTAAAGGATGGTGCAGATGGCGAGCGCGCCGATAATCCCGATCGGCATTGATTTCTGCGGGTTCTTCACTTCTTCCGATGCGTTTGACACGGCATCAAATCCGAGATACGCGAAGAAAACGGTCGCGGCGCTCGTGATGACGCCTTTCATTCCGAACGGCATAAACGGCGACCAGTTTTCCGGTTTCACGTAGCCGAATCCGACGACGATAAACAGCAAAATGATCGCAATTTTCATCAAAACAATGACATTATTAAAGCGGGTGCTTTCTTTCACGCCTCTTGAAACAATCGCGGTAATCACCAAAATAATAATAACGGCCGGCAGATTGAGCACAGCGCCCGCTTTGCTCCCGGGTGCGGCGGTCAGCGCCTCCGGAAGATGCATCCCGAAGCCCGCAAGAAGCGACTGGAAATACGATGACCAGCCGGTTGCGACGGCGGAGAGCGCAATGACATATTCAAGCATTAAGTCCCATCCGATTAAAAACGCGAGACATTCTCCGAGAGTGACATAGGAGTACGTATATACGCTGCCTGAAATCGGAATGGATGAAGAAAATTCCGCATAACAAAACGCTGCGAGCGCGCAGGCAAGGCCCGCGAGCACAAACGACAGAATCAAAGCCGGTCCTGCCCCTGTTGCGGCCACGGTCCCGGTAATCACAAAAATCCCCGTGCCGACAACACAGCCGATTCCGAGTAAAACCAAGTCAAAA
This sequence comes from Bacillus sp. 01N42_2, assembly GCF_056399565.1. NCBI lineage: Bacteria > Bacillati > Bacillota > Bacilli > Caryophanales > Bacillaceae > Bacillus > Bacillus sp. 01N42_2. Next base: position 138,451 of record NZ_JBFTRO010000009.1, read on the forward strand.
GCGCTTAACGAGCGGGCCAGACCGGCCTGTTTGCTTTGGACCTTTAAGTCGGCGATCGGCTTTTTCCGAAATAATAAAGACATATGGGTCCTCCTGAAAATTCATAATATTCATATCATTATATACACTGACGTTTGTATTATATTGTCGAAATTTCGCACAGTCAATTAAAGAATTTTCCACTTTAAAAGGAAAAAGCTCAAAAGCGTCGATGTGCGGAAGGAACAGTAATTTTATTGTGAAATAGTTCAATTTTCTCACGTTAAGACCGATACAAAAAATGACTCATCAACTATTTTCAAGTTTCGGTGAAAGGGAGATGTTTTTACATGTTTCAATATGAAGAACTAAATAAGCAGTTTATCGGCGGCCGATGGAGGGATGGGAGCAGCCGGAACGTATTGGAAAACAGAAATCCTTATACTCAGAAAGTCATCACCTCATTCCGAAAAGCGACGCCTGATGACGTGGATGCGGCGTATCGCGCCGCGGCTCTTGCGAAACAAGAATGGGACAAAGTCAATCCTTTTAAAAAGCGGGCCATTTTGGAAAAAGCCGTATCTTTCATCGAAGAGCACGAAGAAGCGATCATTTACTTAATCATGGAGGAGCTTGGCGGAACAAGGCTGAAGGCTGAGTTTGAAATCGGACTTGTCAAAAATATGATAAAAGAAGCCGCAACATTTCCGGTGCGGATGGAAGGGAAAATTCTCCCGTCCACGATTGACGGAAAAGAAAACAGGCTGTACAGAATACCAGCCGGTGTCGTCGGGGTCATCAGCCCGTTTAATTTCCCGTTTTTCCTTTCGGTGAAATCAGTTGCGCCGGCACTCGGAGCGGGCAACGGCGTTGTGCTGAAGCCTCATGAAGAAACACCGATCTGCGGCGGAACACTGATTGCGAAGATTTTTGAAGCGGCCGGCGTACCGGACGGGCTGCTGAATGTCATCGTGACGGATATCGGGGAGATCGGCGACAGTTTTGTTGAGCATCCCGTGCCGCGGATTATCTCATTTACGGGTTCAACCGGAGTGGGCAGCTATATCGGACAGCTTGCGATCAAGCACTTTAAAAAACCGCTCTTGGAGCTTGGCGGAAACAGCGCGCTGATCGTGCTTGAGGACGCTGATCTCGAATACGCCGTCAATGCGGCCGTATTCAGCCGGTTTACGCATCAGGGCCAGATCTGCATGTCGGCGAACCGCGTGCTCGTTCACACATCTGTATATAACAAATTCACAGAGCTTTACGAAGCGAAAGTGTCATCGCTGAAAGTCGGCGATCCGATGGACCCTGATACGGTGATCGGGCCTTTAATCAATGAGAAACAGGCGGAAGGTCTGAAACGGTCCGTTGAAAAAGCGATAGAAGAGGGAGCGGTTCCGGTGCTTTCCGGCCGATTCAGCAAAACGGTAGCTGAACCCGTCATCTTAAAAGATGTAAGACCTGAGATGAGTATCGCAAAAGAGGAACTGTTCGGTCCGGCCGTCTGCATTATGCCGTTTGAAACGGAGGATGAAGCGGTAAGCATCGCAAACGCGACACCGTTCGGTTTAAGCGGAGCCGTGCATACGGCAAACGTTGAGCGCGGCGTTGAGTTTGCTAAGCGGATCGAAACCGGCATGATTCACGTCAACGATACGACCATTAATGATGAACCGAATGTCGCGTTCGGCGGCGAGAAGCAATCAGGTCTCGGCAGGCTGAACGGCGAATGGAGCCTGGAAGAATTCACTACGCTGAAATGGATTTCGGTTCAGCATGAAAAACGGCAATTCCCATATTAAGAAGGAGTGAAAGAAATGAGTATACAGACGGAACAGCAAACGCACAGCCTGCTTGACGCTTTTGTCAAAGTTGCGCCTTTTTTAAACAGCCTGATCCAAGATGACATCACCATCGGAATTTATGATACAGAAAAATTAATCGTGAATATTCCGGCTAAAACGTTTTCTCTTAACGTAAAGCCGGGAGACCCGCTCCAAAAAGGAGACATCATTACAGACGCAATCCGTTTGAATCAGAAGAAGACAAGCATGGTGCCGAAAGAGCTGTTCGGATTTCCGCTGATCGCCAGAGCGATCCCGCTTCACGATGAAAATGGAAAAGTCATCGGCGGCGTCGGCCTCGGCACGAGCCTTGAAAAATCAGCCAAGCTTCATGATGTCGCTGAAAGCCTGTCCGCCGTCGTGGAACAGACCGCTTCAGCCATCGCGGATATTTCAGAATCCATCAGCGGCTTTTCAGCACAGATGACCGGGATTTCCGCTCAGGCGAAACAAGTCAGTGAAAGCGCGGGAGAAATCGCCGACATTTCCGTCACTGTCAAGGGCATCTCAGATCAAAGCAATCTGCTCGGTTTGAACGCGGCCATTGAAGCTGCGAGAGCTGGAGAATCCGGAAAGGGCTTTTCCGTGGTGGCGGATGAGATCCGCAAGCTTGCCACTCATTCAAAAGACAACGTCGGACAAATTGACCAGATTACGAAAAAAATCCACAGCCTGTTGAAAGGGCTGGAGGACTCTATTGAATCCATCAACCAGAACACAGACGGCCAAGCGGCGGCGGTTGAACAAATTTCTGCCACGATGCAGGAGATTTCAGGAAGCGCCCAGCATTTAGCGAAAATGGCTGAAAACGTGCTCGGGGATTCATAAAAAAGGGGAGCTTACGGGCTCCTTTTTTGTTTTCGTTTATCAATCGGAAACTGCACTTACACGTTTGATCCGTCATGCTCAGGGGTACACATACGAATACATCACCAATGATAAAGGAGAGTTTTGTATGTCTGATGCAAATCTGCACAACCCGCTGACGAAATATGATCATGATGAATTTCCAAAACAATATCAGAAGCCGCCCGGTTTGCAGAAAGAGATGAAGCCTGTGCCGGACTGCGGCGAAACAAGCTATAAAGGAGCAGGCAAGCTGAAGGGAAGAAAAGCCCTCGTCACCGGCGGCGATTCGGGGATCGGCCGGGCTGCCGCGATTGCTTATGCCCGGGAAGGGGCGGATGTGGCCATTAACTATCTGCCTGAGGAACAGCCGGATGCCGAAGAAGTGAAAGCGTTAATTGAAAAAGAAGGAAGAAAAGCCGTTCTGCTCCCCGGAGATTTAAGCGATGAAGCGTTTTGCGGAGAATTGGCGGAAAAAGCGTATCAAGAGCTTGGCGGTCTTGACACGCTCGCCCTTGTCGCCGGCAAACAGCAGGCAGTGGATGATATCAGCGATCTTGCCACAGAACAAATCTATCAAACATTCGAAGTTAATGTTTTCTCACTGTATTGGCTCGTCAAAGCGGCGCTTCCGTATCTGCCGGAAGGCGCGTCTATTATCACCACAACTTCTGTCGAAGGGTACAATCCAAGTCCGATGCTGTTGGATTATGCGGCGACAAAACATGCCATTATCGGCTTTACCGTCGGCTTAGGAAAGCAGCTGGCGAATAAAGGAATCAGAGTCAACTCTGTAGCGCCGGGGCCGATCTGGACGCCGCTTCAGATTTCCGGAGGACAGCCCGGTGAAAACATTCCGAAATTCGGCAAGGAAACACCGGCCGTGCCATTACAGCGTGCCGGCCAGCCCGCGGAGCTTGCAGGGATTTATGTCTTTTTGGCATCAGAAGAATCGAGCTATGTGACATCCCAGATTTACAGTGTCAGCGGAGGTATTCCGACGGCGTAATGAATAAGGAGCTGCCCTCTTACAGGGGGCAGCTCTTTTTTTGATGTTATGTGCCGAGCACGTTTTGATTATACAGTACGCTCGGATGTGACGGGTGATAGGAGGCGGCTTTGTCGTTATGAATCTTCGCTTTTTCTCTGTCGCCGAGCTGCCAGTGGCAGACGCAGAGCTGCAGATGAGGATACCAGGTGGAATATTCGAGCTGGGTAAAGCCTGAATCGCTGTATGTGGCGGATAGAGCGAGCTCATACCAAAACACGCCCTGCAGGTATTGCCGTTTCTCCGTAAAATAGTCGCCGAGCCTGCAGCAGAACTCCGGCCGCGGACAATCAATCAAAAATGATTTTAAGAGCGACGTCATGGCGGCCTCTTCATGGCCGACCGCCCTGTAGCAATCGAATAGGTATTGGCACGTTCTGATCTCGTCTTCGATCCAGCACTGTTTAGTGGAAAGAAAATGATGATAATACGTAATGGCGCGCTGATACTGGCCGTGATCCTTTAATTCATTCGCGAAATAAAATAAATCGCGCGGTGTCATCGTTTCACTGTTTTCCGCCATTTTCTCGTAAATCCTCAGGTTGCGGTCTGAGGGAGGCGAGTGCTTTTTCTCGGATTTGCGGTGTGTGACGGCGATATCGGTTTCTATAATGTTTCCGTATACTTCCAGATACTCATGCACGGCTCCGATCCAGCGGAACCCTTTTTCCCGCTTGACGAGACGGTTGCGGCGGTATCTGAAGCTGACCTCTCCCCGATCATCAAAGCCGACGTGATAATACATGGATACCGCGTCCACCTCTTTTGAAAGCGACGCCTTCAGTTCAATCAGCTTTTCACGATCCTTTTCCGTCAGCAAATCGTCGGCGTCCAGCCACAGAATATATTCCATTTCCGCTTTCGAAAACGCAAAATTACGGGCGGCCGCAAAATGATCGACCCATTCAAAATCATAAATCTTATCCGTATAACGGGCCGCGATTTCTTTCGTCCGGTCGGTCGACCCCGTATCAGCAATCACAATTTCATCCGCAATGTCTTTGACGGAATCAAGACAGCCCGCAAGCACTTCCTCTTCATTTTTCACGATAACGCATAAACTGATGCTAATCATGTCATCACCTCTTCACCTCCAGTGTATAAAAGGAGAGGCGGAAACATTCTTCGGACAAAATGATCGCTTCCAAGAAATTTGTCTGCCCTTTTACTAGTTTTATTCCAACGCCTGATTTAAAATGAACACATGAACTTACGTGAGGATTGATAGGAACCATGAGCATCATAAAAGCGGAAAATCTTTATAAAACATACGGAGAAAAGACATTATTCGACCATATCTCCTTTCATATTGAAGAGAATGAAAGAATCGGTTTAATCGGCCCGAACGGAACGGGGAAGTCCACGCTTCTGAAAACCATTGCCGGCCTTGAATCAACGGAGGAAGGCGAGATGACGGCTTCAGGAAACGTGCATATTGAGTTTTTGCATCAGGATCCCGATCTTCCTGCCGGACAAACCGTCCTTGAGCATATTTATTCCGGTGACTCAGCCGTTATGAGAACGATGCGGGAGTACGAAAAAGCGCTTCAGGAGCTGAATGAAGAGCCGGAAAATGAACAGCGCCAAAAGCACCTGCTTGATGCGCAGGCGAGAATGGACGCGAATGATGCGTGGGAGGCGAATACATTAGCCAAAACGGTTTTAACCAAACTCGGTGTCACCGACTTGATGAAGGATGTCAGCGAGCTGTCCGGCGGCCAGAAAAAGCGCGTCGCGATTGCGAAAAACGTCATCCAGCCGGCTGACCTGCTTATTTTGGATGAACCGACAAACCATTTGGACAATGAAACGATTGAATGGCTGGAAGGCTACTTATCGCAATATCCGGGCGCCGTCATGCTTGTCACGCACGACAGGTATTTTCTGAACAGGGTGACGAACAGAATTTACGAGCTTGAGAGAGGCAGCCTTTATACGTATAAGGGAAACTATGAAGTATTCCTGGAAAAACGGGCCGAACGGGAAGCGCTGGCAGAGCAGAAAGAAACGAAACGTCAAAACCTCCTGCGCCGCGAATTGGCGTGGCTCAGAAGAGGGGCGAAAGCACGCTCAACGAAACAAAAAGCGAGAGTGGAAAGAGCGGAGGCGCTCAAGGAGCAAAAAGGGCCGGCAGTCTCCGGATCGCTCGATTTCGCGATCGGTTCCCACCGTCTCGGAAAACAGGTGATAGAAGCGGAAAACGTCACCCTCACCTACGGCGGCCAAGCGCTGATCAGCCAATTTAACGAGCTTGTCATTCCGGGTGAACGAATCGGCATCATCGGGCCGAACGGAATCGGGAAAACGACACTTTTAAACAGCCTCGCCGGCAGAATTCAGCCAGACAGCGGCCGCATCACCATCGGGCAGACGGTCAGGATCGGGTACTACACCCAGGACCACAGCGAAATGAACGGCGATATGAAAGTCATTGACTATATAAAAGAGACGGCTGAAATCGTCAAGACGGCGGAAGGTGATGTCATCACCGCGGAACAAATGCTTGAGCGCTTTCTGTTCCCGCGCCCGATGCAGCAGACATATATCAGAAAGCTGTCAGGCGGGGAAAAGCGCCGTCTGTACTTGCTGAATGTACTGATGCAGGAGCCGAATGTGCTGTTTTTAGATGAGCCGACCAATGATCTGGACACAGAAACATTAAGCGTGCTCGAAGATTACATCGAACAGTTTCCGGGCGTCGTCATTACCGTATCCCATGACCGCTATTTCCTTGACCGTGTTGTGGACCGCCTGATCGTATTTGAAGGACAAGGCGTCATTTCGCGTTTCCAAGGTTCGTACAGTGAATACATGGAATACGCAAAAGCGAAGAAGACTGCGGTAAAACAGCCGGCCGAAGAGAAAAAGGCGGAAGAAGAGCCAAAGAAAAAGCGCAAAAAGCTTTCATACAAAGATCAGATCGAATGGGACGGCATCGAAGATAAAATCGCCGGCCTTGAAGAAAAGCATCAGCGTCTGGAAGCGGAAATTGCTGAAGCGGGAAGTGATTTCGGAAAGATTCAAGAACTGATGGCCGAACAGGCAAAAACGGCTGAAGAGCTTGAAGCGGCGATGGAGCGCTGGACCGAATTGTCACTGATGATCGAAGAACTTGAGAATTAAAAAAAGCCGGTACGGCCCAAAGAAAATGGCGGGTCATACCGGCTTTTTTTGTCATGAACAGATGCCCATTATGTGGTATGGATGTTTATCCAGTGAAAATTTCTTTTCAAAACTTCACGTTTACGTTAAGGTTCAAAAGGTGTATAATAGAAACAGAAACGACAAGAGGGGGATTCACCTTGGAATGGATGAAGATTGATCAAGTTGCCAAACGAAGCGGATTGACAAAACGAACCATTCGTTTTTACGAGGAGATTGGTTTGATTCCTGCTCCTAAACGGACAGAAGGCGGCGTCCGGCTTTACTCTGAAGATGATATGGAGGAGCTTGAAAAAGTCATCAGCACAAAAGAAGTGCTCGGTTTTTCCCTTCAGGAGCTTCAGCAGTTTATGGAGATGAGCCGTCAGCTGGAATTAAACAAAGAGGGGTACTTGTTGTCACTGGATCCGAAGGAACGGAAAGCAAAGCTGGAAGAGCTTCAGCACGCATTGAACCACCAGCTTGAGATGATTGATGAGAAGATCAGCACATTTCTGCATTTTAAAGAGCGCCTTAACGGAATGAAAGAAAAAGCTGACTGCGCCATTCAATCAATCGAATGATTTTGCTGTAAACGCTATGAAGATAGCGTTTCTTTTAATGGATTAAATAGGAGGTCTGATCAAATGGATACATCATCACAACAGAAAACAGGTTTATTCAGCCAGCCGAAAGCCGTTTGGGCGGTTGCGTTTGCCTGTGTGATTTCCTTTATGGGAATCGGACTCGTCGACCCGATACTTCCGGCGATTGCCGCACAATTACATGCTTCACCTAGTGAAGTATCTCTGTTATTTACAAGTTATTTACTCGTTACCGGTTTTATGATGTTTTTCTCCGGCGCGATTTCCAGCCGGATCGGCGCGAAATGGACACTGCTTCTCGGACTTATTTTTATCATCGTGTTTGCCGCCCTTGGCGGAAACTCAAGTTCAATCGCTCAGCTTGTCGGCTATCGCGGCGGCTGGGGGCTTGGGAATGCTCTCTTTATTTCAACCGCGCTTGCTGTCATTGTCGGGGTATCTGTCGGCGGCAGCGCCAAAGCCATTATTTTGTATGAGGCCGCGCTCGGCTTGGGGATTTCCGTCGGGCCGCTTGCAGGCGGAGAGCTTGGCAGCATTTCATGGCGCGCTCCGTTCTTCGGAGTGTCTGTCCTGATGTTTATAGCGCTTTGCGCGATTTCACTCATGCTGCCGAAGCTGCCGAAACCGGCAAAACGCGTCGGTGTGTTTGATGCGATGAAGGCGCTCAAATATAAAGGCCTTTTAACGATGGCCGTATCGGCATTCTTATACAACTTTGGATTTTTTATTTTGCTTGCTTATTCTCCGTTCGTTCTGGATTTAGATGAACACGGTCTTGGATACGTCTTCTTCGGCTGGGGGTTATTGCTGGCAATTACGTCAGTCTTTACGGCTCCGCTCGTGCACAAAGCGCTGGGAACAGTGCGTTCGCTCGTCGTTCTCTTTATCGCCTTTGCGGTCATTCTCATCGTCATGGGGATCTGGACTGACCATCAGACGTTGATCATTACATGTATCGTTGTCGCCGGTGCCGTGCTCGGTATGGTGAATACGATCATGACAACGGCTGTGATGGGTTCTGCGCCGGTTGAACGTTCAATCGCGTCTTCAGCCTACAGCTCAGTCCGCTTTATCGGCGGTGCGCTCGCTCCGTGGATTGCGGGAATGCTGTCAGAACACTTTACCGCAAGCACGCCATATACAGTTGGCGGGATCGTCGTTTTTGTCGGCATGCTTGTCCTTCTCATGGGACGCAAACATCTCGCCGGAATAAAAGCCGGACATTAAGAAAAAAAGGAACTTCCGCACAGGCGGGAGTTCCTTTTTGTGTTTACAGCACTTTCGTCGTCCAAGATTCACAGTTCCATGTTTCTGTCGCGATATCCATGTAGAACTCCGGTTCGTGGGAAATGAGCAGAATGGAGCCTTTGTATTCTTTCAGTGCGCGTTTCAGCTCTTCTTTCGCATCGACATCCAGGTGGTTTGTCGGCTCGTCAAGCACGAGCAGGTTTGTTTCTGAATTGATCAGCTTGCACAGTCTGACCTTTGCTTTTTCTCCTCCGCTTAATACGGAGACGCGGCTTTCAATGTGTTTAGTGGTCAGGCCGCATTTGGCGAGGGCGGCGCGGATTTCGTACTGGGTAAAGGAAGGAAATTCGCTCCACACTTCTTCGATGCACGTATTGTTATTGGTTTCTTTTACTTCCTGCTCGAAATAGCCCGTGTATTGATGCTCGCCGCGCTCCACCGTGCCTTCCAGCGGCTGAATTTCACCGAGCAGGCTTTTTAACAGCGTCGTTTTCCCGATGCCGTTCGCGCCGTACAGGGCGACTTTCTGTCCGCGTTCCATTCTGAGATTGAGCGGACGTGACAGCGGGGTATCGTAGCCGATGACTAAGTCCTTCGTTTCAAAAATCAACTTGCCTGACGTTCTCGCCGGCTTGAAATGGAATTCCGGTTTCGGTTTTTCAGCCGCCAGTTCAATCATATCCATCTTATCGAGTTTCTTTTGGCGGGACATCGCCATATTTCTCGTGCTGACCCGCGCTTTGTTGCGGGCGACGAAATCTTTCAGCTCAGCCACTTCCTGCTGCTGCTTTTTGTAGGCCGCTTCGAGCTGCTGTTTTTTCACTTCGTATACTTCCATAAACTGATGGTAGTCGCCGACATAACGCGTCAGCTCTTGATTTTCCACATGATAAATCAAATTGATCACGCTGTTTAAAAACGGAATGTCGTGAGAAATTAAGATGAACGCATTTTCATATTCCTGCAAATAGCGTTTCAGCCATTCAATATGCTGCTCATCAAGGTAGTTCGTCGGTTCGTCCAACAGGAGGATTTCCGGTTTTTCCAAAAGCAGCTTGGCGAGCAGCACTTTCGTCCGCTGTCCGCCGCTTAAGTCAGTGACGTCGCGGTCAAGGCCGACATCCTGCAGGCCGAGGCCGCGGGCGATTTCTTCAACTTTGCTGTCAATCACGTAGAAATCATTATTTGTCAGGGCGTCCTGAATGACACCGACATTTTCAAGCAGCTGCTCAAGCTCATCAGGGTCCGCTTCGCCCATTTTGTTGTAAATCTCATTCATTTCTTCTTCCATCGCAAATAAGTAATGGAACGCATCTTTCAGCACGTCGCGGATCGTTTTGCCTTTTTCAAGCACAGTATGCTGATCGAGATAGCCGACGCGCACGTTTTTCGCCCATTCAACCTTTCCCTCATCAGGCTCAAGCTTTCCGGTAATAATATTCATAAATGTTGATTTACCTTCGCCGTTAGCTCCGATTAAGCCGACGTGTTCCCCTTTTAAAAGACGGAACGATACATTGTTAAAAAGCGCACGGTCACCGAAGCCGTGGCTTAAATCTTTTACGGATAAAATACTCATCATTACACCTCTATCGTTATCAGACACGCTTTTTCATTATGTGTCTTTCTCATTAATGATTATAAAGGAGGAGACCGTTTGTTAAAAGGCTTGGAAGGAAAAAGAAAATTGCGTTTGCCGCGTGCATTTGAGATACTATGGAGTAGATTTTAAGAATTGAGGAGAACGACATGACCCAAACATGGCCATTTTTACAGCATACACAACCATTTATCGCCGAAAACTGGAGAGCGTCAGGCTTTCAGAAGCCGACCGACATTCAGGAAAAAGCCGCTCAGGTGATCATGGAAGGGAAAGACGTCATCGCCGAATCCCCGACGGGAACCGGAAAAACATTGGCGTATACGCTTCCGGTTCTGGAGCGGATCAATCCGGAGCAAAAACATCCGCAAGTGATTATTTTAGCGCCGTCCCGCGAGCTTGTGATGCAGATTTTTCAGGTGATTCAGGATTGGACAAAAGGCTCCGACCTTCGCGCCTTGTCTTTAATCGGCGGAGCAAACGTGAAAAAGCAGGTGGAAAAGCTCAAAAATAAACCGCATATCATTGCAGGCACACCGGGCAGGGTGCTCGAATTGATTCAGGCGAAAAAGCTGAAAATGCATGAAGTCAAGACGATCGTTCTTGATGAAGCAGATCAGCTCGTGACAAAGGAACACCGCGAAACAATGAAAAAAATCATTAAAACGACGCTGAAAGACCGCCAGCTTTTAAGCTTTTCTGCTACGCTGCAGCCGGAGACAGAAGAGGTGCTGAATGGAATTGCACACGAACCGGCCGTTTTGAAGGTGGAGCGGAATACGGCGGAAAAAGCGCGCGTCACGCATCAATATCTCGTCTGCGATCAGCGGGATAAAGTGAAGCTATTGCAAAAGCTGTCACGGCTGAACGGCATGCAGGCGCTCGTGTTCGTCAGAGATATCGGAAATTTAAGCGTCTATGCGGAAAAACTCGCCTATCATCACGTGGATCTCGGCATCCTGCACGGAGAAGCGAAAAAAATGGAGCGGGCAAAGATACTATCAGCGTTTGAACGGGGAGAATTTCCGCTGCTTCTGGCGACTGACATAGCAGCGCGCGGACTTGATATCGACGATCTTCCGTACGTCATTCACGCGGACATCCCGAATGCAGACGGGTACATTCATAGATCAGGCCGGACGGGGCGGGCCGGTAAAGAAGGAACGGTACTCAGCCTTGTCACGCCGATGGAAGAATCCAAACTGAAAAAAATGGCCAAATCACTCGGAATTGAGCTGAAAGAGGCCGTTTATTCAGGCGGAAAATTATCTGAGAAATAAGAAACGGAGGGCGGGAAGCCCTTCGTTTTTTTTTGTAAAATAATAGAAAAGGTTCGCGCGGGGGATGGGAAGATGGTTTCAATAGACAGATTTCAAATATTGAAGGAACGTGAGCTGAAAATACTTGAGCACTGGTTTAAGGACGATAATATCAGACGGAGAATGGATGCGATGCTGCCATTAGATGCGTGGTATGCACGATTGAATAAAGATGAAGACGATACTGTCTTTATGGCATATGACGGGCAGCTGCCCGCAGGCATAGTCTCTATAGAGTTTGTGGAGGAACGGGTGTATATCGGATTGATCGTCAATCCTTTGTACCAGCTTCAAGGGTACGGAAAACGGATATTGCAAAAACTCCTGACTGACCCTGGGTTTACCAGTGTGCGGGAATGGGCGGCAAGCATCGAAAAAGACAATCAAATCAGTTTAGCCTGCTTTCAAGCAGCGGGATTCACTTTGGAAGATACGGAGCCGGATGAAGACGGCTTCCTGACTTTGATTCTTCGCAGCTGATCCGAAAAAGCAGAAAAGGAGGGAACAAAGCCCTCCTTTTTTTCATCATCATGTTAACTTAGATCACTGACTTTGATGATCTGTTTGCCTTTGTTTTCTCCTTTAAACAAACCGAGGAATGCGTCAGGAATATGGCTGAATCCTTCCGTAATCGTTTCTTCATAATGAAGCTTCCCGTCCTTGAGCCATTCAGCCAATTGTTTCGCGCCTTCGGAAAAGCGGTCAGCATAATCACCGACGATGAATCCCTGCATCAGCGCTTTTGTTTTAATCAGTTTCGGCTGTACGCGGGGGCCCATGTCTTCCTCTTCACTTTCGGTATTGTATGAAGAGATCGCTCCGCATACCGGAATGCGGGCGAATTCATTCAGCAGGTTTATCACCGCATCCGAAATCGGTCCGCCGACATTGTCAAAATAGACATCGACGCCGTCAGGGCATGCCTGTTCAAGCGCTTTTTGAATATCATCCGCCGTTTTGTAATTAATGGCTTCATCAAATTGAAGCTCCTCTTTCAGATACGCGATTTTTTCGTCAGAACCGGCGATGCCGACAACCCGCGCGCCTTTGATTTTGGCAATCTGCCCGACCGTTGAGCCGACGGCGCCCGCAGCCCCTGAAACGACGACGGTTTCGCCTTTTTTCGGACGGCCGATATCAAGCAGCCCGAAGTAAGCGGTCAGTCCGGTCATCCCTAAAATGCCGAGGTACGCCGAGGCGGGTGCGATATCCGTGTCCAGTTTGCGGAGGGCGGACTCATTCACTGCTGAGTATTCCTGCCATGCGAGATTCCCGATCACAATATCGCCTTTTTTCAGCTTATTGCCGTCTGTGAGAACCTCGGCAATCACTCCGCCTGTTATGGCTTCATCTAAAGCGAACGGCTCGACATATGATTTTGTATCCTGCATTCGTCCGCGCATGTACGGATCAACGGACACATAACTCGTTTTTACAAGCACTTCACCGTCTTGCGGCTCGGGAACGGCAATCGTTTCAAAGCGGAAATCGTCATGGACGGGAACGCCTTTAGGGCGTCTCGCTAATTGAATCTGCTGCTGATTTTTCGGCATGATGCATCCTCCTTCAACATGAGTGTTTGTTCCAAATGTAACACGAACCATTTCCCGAATACAAAATCAAACCGTCCGTCGGCAACAAAAAAAGAAGGGCCCGGGCCCTTCTTTTAATAGAACAACCGGAACATCTCAGTGTTTTTCTCATGTTCCAAATATTCATAGGCATTTGTTTTAGAAGAATGAAGCATGTCGGGGGTAATGACGGGCTGAAGCGCGGTCAGATAAGTACCCAGCGTATTCTCAATTTCTTTCGGCAGAACGGATTCGATATCACCGATATTGATAATAATAGAGAAAACGTAATCGATATTAATATGAAAGGTATCTTCAGCAAAGGCCGTAAGCTCTTTTATTCCATCCGGGCAGCGGGTATGCCGGCGGAATACCTGTTTCACTAAATCACTGACAACCCAAGCGTTAAATCGCTGTTCCGGTGAAAAATAATGAATAGGAACCACCTCCCTGCTTGATCGGCTCTTGAAAATTTTTATTTTTCTGATAAAAGTAGCTTCTCCTACTGTAACATGTCCCGGAAGAAAATATCCACCGACAATCTGCCCGATTTTTCACTGAACGCTCTTTCTTTTGTTTGGCACTTGGTGAAGCGGGTAAACACACAATATACAAAAACAAAAGGGAGGACTTATCAATGAAACCGGTAGTAAGAGAGTATACAAACGATCAAAAACTGATGCAGGACGTAAAAGAGCTTCAGCAAATGGGTGTCGCAAAAGAAGATGTATACGTGCTTTCTCATGATGACGACAGAACGGAACGACTGGCCGACAATACGGATGTCAATACCATCGGAGCAAAAGAAACGGGCATTAAACACGCGGTCGGCAATATGTTTAATAAAAAGGGCGACGAGCTCCGCAACAAAATTCACGAAATCGGCTTTTCAGAAGAGGAAGCATCACAATTTGAAAAGCGCTTAGATGAAGGAAAAGTTCTTCTGTTTGTCACGGATAACGAAAAAGTAAAATCATGGACGTAAGCCGATCAGGTCCCAAGGGCTTTCGGTCCCTTGGGATTTTTTTGCGGATTCCGCAATAAAACCGAAAGACACAATCAGTACATTTTCGGTGCTGTTTCTTAATTGATTTGATACAATTCTTTTGTAATAAATTGGAATATAAAATCAGGAGGAGCACCATTTATGAAAAAAATGTTACTGATGCTGGCGGTTTGTTTATGGATGATTCCTGCGGGTGTCCATGCCGCTGACCTTGGCCGGCAGACGTTAGGAGCAAATGACGGCTGGGGAGCCGCTTCCGGCGGGACAACCGGCGGCGCGAAAGCCTCTTCATCGAATGTATACACCGTATCAAACAGACAGCAGCTCGTTTCTGCATTAGGGGGAAGCGCCAACGGCACGCCGAAGATTATTTACATACAAGGCACAATCAATTTGAATACCGACGACCGCAATAAAACGCTCGGCTTTTATGACTATAAAGATCCGGCGTATGATCTCAACGCCTATTTGAAGGCGTACGACCCGGATAAATGGGGGAAAAAAGCACCGTCAGGCACCCAGGAAGACGCCAGACAGAGATCCCAAAAAAACCAGAAGGCGCGGGTCGTGATTGATATCCCTTCAAATACGACGATCATCGGGTCAGGCTCAAACGCCAAAGTGACAGGCGGAAATTTTAATATGAAGAACGGCGTCGACAACGTCATCATCCGCAACATCGAATTTCAAGACGCTTACGACTATTTTCCGCAATGGGACCCGACTGACGGCAGCAGCGGCAACTGGAACTCGGAATATGACAATATTACCATTAACGGCGCGACGCACATCTGGATCGACCATTGCACCTTTAATGACGGATCGAATCCCGACAGCGGTTTTCCCTACTATTACGGGAGAAAATATCAGCACCATGACGGCCAGACGGATATAGCCAACGGGGCGAATTATATTACATTATCTTATAATAAATATCATGACCATGATAAAGGCTCCGTCATCGGAAACAGCGACAGCAAGACGTCGGATGAAGGAAAACTGAAGGTGACCCTTCACCATAACTATTACCAGAACATCGTCCAGCGCGCCCCGCGGGTCCGGTACGGGCAGGTTCATATTTATAATAATTTTTACGCAGGCTCGAAAAGCGCCGCGTACCCGTTCAGTTATGCATGGGGCGCAGGACATGCGTCAAAAATATATGCGCAGAATAATGTTTTTGAGGTGCCGGGCCTGGCTGCCGATAAGGTCATCAGCGTCTTCAGCGGCGGAAAAGCGCTTCATGAAGAGGGCACTCTTTTAAACGGCGCTGCCATTAACGCGTCAGCCGCCAACGGATTAAGTCAGTCTGTCGGCTGGACACCGGCATTGCACGGCTCTATCGGCTCATCCGCAAATGTAAAACCGGATGTTATATCTAAAGCCGGTTCGGGTACGTTAAAATAAGAAACACAAAGGAATATTTTCCTTTGTGTTTTTTAATTAACAAAAACGTTTATTAACTTAGTTAAGTAGTAAAATGGGATGGGGGATGGAAGACAACAAAATAGGAGGAGACCTGTAATGGCTTCAGAAAAAGACGCAAAAAAACAGCAGGCGGTAAAAATCATTCCTTTGCTTATTACTGTTGCTGTGGGATTAATCATTTGGTTTATTCCCGCGCCGTCCGGACTTGAACCTAAAGCATGGCATTTGTTCGCTATTTTTGTCGCAACAATTATCGGCTTTATCTCCAAGCCCTTGCCAATGGGCGCAATTGCAATTTTTGCATTGGCAGTCACCGCGTTAACGGGAACGCTTTCTATTGAAAATACGTTAAGCGGATTTGGAAACAAGACAATCTGGCTGATTGTCATCGCCTTTTTTATTTCCCGGGGATTTATCAAAACCGGGCTCGGCGCAAGGATTTCTTACGTATTCGTACAACGGTTCGGGAAGAAAACACTCGGCCTTTCTTATTCACTGCTTTTCAGTGATTTAATTTTATCACCTGCCATTCCGAGTAACACGGCACGGGCGGGCGGCATTATTTTTCCTATTATCAGATCATTATCCGAAACTTTCGGATCAACGCCGGCAGACGGAACAGAGCGGAAAATCGGCGCTTTCTTATTAAAGACCGGTTTCCAAGGAAACTTGATTACGTCTGCGATGTTTTTGACGGCAATGGCGGCGAACCCGCTGATCGCCAAGCTGGCCCACGATGTCGCAGGGGTGGACATCACATGGACAAGCTGGGCAATCGCGGCCATTGTCCCGGGATTGGCGAGCTTAATCATTACACCGCTCGTTATTTATAAGCTGTATCCGCCGGAAATTAAAGAAACACCGGATGCGGCTAAAATTGCAACGGAAAAATTGAAAGAAATGGGTCCGTTTAAAAAATCCGAGCTCTCCATGGTCATCGTCTTTTTATTGGTGCTTGCGCTGTGGATTTTCGGAGGAAGCTTAAATATCGACGCAACGACGACGGCCCTGATCGGATTATCCGTTTTGCTTTTGTCACAGGTATTAACATGGGAGGACATCAAAAAGGAACAAGGTGCGTGGGATACACTGACTTGGTTCGCGGCGCTTGTGATGCTGGCGAATTTCCTGAATGAACTCGGCATGGTGTCTTGGTTCAGTAATATGATGAAATCCTCTGTTTCCGGTTTTTCATGGATTGTGGCATTTATGATTCTGATCGTTGTGTATTATTACACCCATTACTTCTTTGCGAGCGCAACCGCGCATATCAGCGCCATGTATGCGGCATTTCTCGCCGTCATTGTGGCGGCAGGCGCTCCGCCGCTATTGGCGGCGCTCAGCCTGGCGTTTTTCAGCAACCTTTTCGGTTCGACGACGCATTACGGCTCAGGAGCGGCTCCGGTCTTTTTCGGAGCGGGCTATATTTCGCAAAGCAAATGGTGGTCCATCGGCTTTATCCTGTCAATCGTCCATATTGTGACATGGCTTGTGATCGGCGGATTATGGTGGAAAGTATTGGGTTTATGGTAGAAGAAAAAAGGCAGACTCAGGTCTGCCTTTTTTTTGTTTTGATAAGAGGCGGGAAGGCCCTGCACATGATGGCTTCAGCGTGAATACAATATAGCCGGGGTGATAATATGAGCAGCGGCCGTAATCAATACATGATATTGAAACAGAAACCTTACAAATATATGAGCAGACATATGAAACGCTGGTATGAACAATTACTATACGATCATGAAAAAACGGAAATAGTGACGGAAAAACAGTTTCCGTCTTTAGATGAAAATCGATCTGCCCTGTGCGTGCCCCAGATGCGGGGTCCCGAAGGCAAAAGAGGCCCCGCCGGCTCCCGCGGTCCGCAAGGGGAAGCAGGTCCGCCCGGTCCGCCTGGTCCCCCGGGGCCTGAGGGTCCGCCCGGTGCGGTTCCGGCTGTAGCTTTTCAAAATACAACAGAACAAATGACGATTCCGTTAGAAGGAACACCGATAAATGTATTAAGCACGGTGGTAGATGCGCCGACAGATCAATTGGTAAAAACGGATGCCGTCATACAAGTAAATGTGGAATTAGATCTGCTCGCTTCTAATTTTTCATTAGACTTAGCTGTCGATCTCCAAAGAAATGGGGTATCTATTCAAACACTAAGACAAGAGCTGAACCTCTTTTCTTCAGGCGGGCAAATCTTGGGGATTCCTTTTACGTACATCGAGGAAATGACAGCGGGAGAAACAGCTGCGTATCAGCTCTTTTTATCTGTACTGTCTTCGAATCATGTCACGCAAGTCACAGCGGCAAACCGTTCCCTCATTGCAACGGGATTCCCCATTCAAGGATCGGACTAAGGTGATGAATAGAAATCACCTTTTTTATTTAGGTTGTCAAAAGACAGCCCGTATTAATATGCTGTCTTAAAATGTAAGGTTATCCGCAACAGGAAGGAGAGGGAAAAAGCTTGAATGAATAATCCGATTATAAATGGGAGCTTTGAAACCGGCACATTAGAGGGTTGGAGTTCGGCAAATACCCAGATTAACAGTTTGTTTGCACATTCAGGGAGATATTCTGCACAATTTATTGGAACTCAGCCATATGCTTACCTCAGTCAAATCATCCCCATTTCAGCTCAGTCACTGACTCTATTCGTATCACTGGCAACGCTCGGAAATGAGCCAAGTCCCCAGGTAACCCTCCAGATCATATATGTCAGCGCAGCAGGTGAACAAATCAGTTCCGTTCAAGAAAATATCACACCCGGAAATTTGCCGAACGTACTCTTTCATACATGGTCTGAAATCTATAAAACAAGTACTGTGCCTTCTGGCGCGGCCTCTGCTGTCATTGTATTAAGTAAAGTTTCTTCCGGCACGGTTTTAATAGACGATGTTTCATTGGCGCAAACCGGGGGTGACCCTGGCGTTACAGGCCCTACAGGAGCAACAGGGGTAACCGGATCAATAGGATCAACAGGTCCAACGGGTGCAACCGGCTCAACCGGAGCGACTGGGATCACAGGGTCAACCGGTCCAACTGGTATAACAGGAGCAACAGGATCAACAGGTCCAACGGGTGCAACCGGCTCAACCGGAGCGACTGGGATCACAGGGTCAACCGGTCCAACTGGTATAACAGGAGCAACAGGAGCAACAGGTCCAACGGGTGCAAGAGGAGCAACCGGATCGACTGGGATCACAGGGTCAACCGGTCCAACTGGAGTAACAGGAACAACAGGGTCAACAGGTCCAACGGGTGCAACCGGCTCAACCGGAGCGACTGGAATCACAGGGTCAACCGGTCCAACTGGTATAACAGGAGCAACAGGAGCAACAGGTCCAACGGGTGCAAGAGGAGCAACCGGATCGACTGGGATCACAGGGTCAACCGGTCCAACTGGTATAACAGGATCAACAGGAGCAACAGGTCCAACGGGTGCAAGAGGAGCAACCGGATCGACTGGAATCACAGGGTCAACCGGTCCAACTGGTATAACAGGAGCAACAGGAGCAACAGGTCCAACGGGTGCAAGAGGAGCAACCGGAGCGACTGGGATCACAGGGTCAACCGGTCCAACTGGAGTAACAGGAACAACAGGGTCAACAGGTCCAACGGGTGCAACCGGATCAACCGGAGCGACTGGAGAAACGGGCCCAACCGGCTCAACTGGAGTAACAGGATCAACAGGAGTAACTGGTGTAACGGGACCAACTGGAGAAACCGGTCCAACCGGAGTAACGGGAGCAACCGGAGCAACCGGAGCAACCGGAGTAACAGGAGCAACCGGGGTGACTGGCCCAACGGGTGTAACGGGCCCAACCGGATCGACTGGCTCAACCGGGGCAACCGGGGCAACTGGAGCAACAGGAGTAACTGGAGAAAACGGCCCAACAGGAGAAACTGGCTCAACTGGAGTGACTGGAGTAACGGGCTCAACCGGAGCAACTGGTGTAACCGGAGCGACTGGAGAAACCGGCCCAACGGGTCCAACCGGGGCAACAGGATCAACCGGCTCAACTGGAGAAACGGGACCAACCGGAGCAACAGGAGTAACGGGCTCAACCGGAGCAACTGGTGTAACTGGAGAAACTGGCCCAACGGGTGCAACCGGAGCAACAGGAGTAACGGGCTCAACCGGAGCAACTGGTGTAACTGGAGAAACTGGTCCAACAGGATCAACAGGAGTAACTGGTCCAACAGGAGTAACTGGTGCAACCGGAGCAACAGGAGTAACTGGTGTAACCGGAGCGACTGGAGAAACCGGCCCAACGGGTCCAACCGGGGCAACAGGCCCAACCGGAGCAACTGGAGAAACCGGCCCAACGGGTCCAACCGGGGCAACAGGCCCAACCGGAGCAACCGGAGAAACTGGTTCAACCGGAGTGACTGGAGAAACTGGCCCAACGGGTCCAACCGGATCAACAGGAGTAACTGGTCCAACCGGAGTAACAGGAGTAACTGGTGAAACGGGTCCAACTGGAGCAACCGGAGCGACCGGAGTAACAGGAGCGACAGGAGAAACGGGACCAACAGGAGCAACAGGTGTAACCGGATCAACCGGGGCAACAGGAGCAACCGGAGTAATCGGCCCAACAGGAGTAACTGGAGTAACAGGAGTAACCGGGTCAACAGGTCCAACAGGAGCAACAGGTCCAACAGGAGCAACAGGAGCAACAGGAGTAACTGGTGAAACGGGTCCAACTGGAGCAACTGGCGTAACCGGATCAACAGGAGCGACCGGAGTAACTGGAGAAACCGGTCCAACCGGAGCGACAGGAGAAACGGGACCAACAGGAGCAACCGGAGCAACAGGATCAACCGGGGCAACAGGCTCAACAGGAGTAACCGGGGCAACAGGCTCAACTGGTCCAACAGGCTCAACTGGAGTAACAGGAGTAACTGGAGAAACGGGACCAACTGGAGAAACCGGTCCAACCGGATCAACAGGAGTAACTGGTGTAACAGGAGTAACTGGAGAAACGGGACCAACTGGAGAAACGGGACCAACTGGAGAAACGGGACCAACAGGAGCAACAGGAGTAACTGGTGAAACGGGACCAACAGGAGCAACAGGAGTAACTGGTGTAACCGGAGCAACAGGAGCAACCGGCTCAACCGGAGTGACTGGAGAAGCCGGCCCAACGGGCGTAACCGGAGCAACAGGAGTAACTGGTCCAACAGGAGCAACAGGAGTAACTGGAGAAACGGGACCAACAGGAGTAACTGGTCCAACAGGAGCAACAGGAGTAACTGGTCCAACAGGAGCAACGGGAGTAACTGGTCCAACAGGATCAACAGGAGTAACTGGTGTAACCGGCTCAACTGGAGAAACTGGTTCAACCGGAGTGACAGGAGAAACTGGCCCAACGGGTCCAACCGGGTCAACAGGCCCAACAGGAGCAACCGGCTCAACCGGAGTAACGGGCGCGACAGGAGTAACCGGAGCCACTGGGGTAACAGGAGAAACAGGCTCAACCGGAGTAACAGGTGTAACTGGAGCAACAGGAGTAACAGGAGCAACAGGCTCAACCGGAGTGACTGGAGAAACGGGAGCAACAGGAGTAACCGGGGCAACCGGAGCAACAGGAGCAACCGGCTCAACCGGGGCAACAGGAGCAACAGGCTCAACAGGCTCAACTGGAGCAACAGGCTCAACCGGAGTGACTGGAGCAACCGGCTCAACTGGAGAAACTGGTTCAACCGGAGTGACAGGAGTAACCGGAGCAACCGGCCCAACGGGTGCAACCGGAGCAACAGGAGTAACTGGTCCAACAGGAGCAACAGGATCAACCGGGGCGACCGGAGTAACCGGCCCAACAGGATCAACCGGGGCGACCGGAGTAACCGGCTCAACTGGAGAAACTGGTTCAACCGGAGTGACAGGAGAAACTGGCCCAACGGGAGCCACCGGAGCAACCGGCTCAACCGGGGCAACAGGAGCAACAGGAGCAACCGGAGCAACAGGAGCCACCGGAGCAACAGGCTCAACCGGAGTGACAGGAGAAACTGGCCCAACGGGAGCAACAGGAGCAACAGGAGCCACCGGAGCAACAGGCTCAACCGGAGTGACAGGAGAAACTGGCCCAACCGGAGCAACAGGAGTAACTGGTCCAACAGGAGCAACAGGAGTAACCGGAGCAACCGGCTCAACTGGAGAAACTGGTTCAACCGGAGTGACAGGAGAAACTGGCCCAACGGGAGCCACCGGAGCAACCGGCTCAACCGGGGCAACAGGAGCGACCGGAGCGACCGGAGCAACCGGGGCAACCGGGGCAACAGGAGCGACCGGAGCAACCGGGGCAACTGGCGTAACCGGCTCAACTGGAGCAACAGGCTCAACCGGAGTGACTGGAGAAGCCGGCCCAACGGGCGTAACCGGAGCAACCGGAGTAACTGGTCCAACTGGAGCAACAGGAGTAACTGGAGAAACGGGACCAACTGGAGAAACAGGTCCAACCGGGGCAACTGGAGTAACAGGAGCAACAGGCTCAACCGGGGCAACAGGAGCGACCGGAGCAACTGGCGTAACCGGCTCAACTGGAGTAACAGGATCAACAGGAGTAACTGGTGTAACCGGAGCGACAGGAGAAACGGGATCAACCGGAGCAACCGGAGTAACTGGTCCAACAGGATCAACCGGGGCGACCGGAGTAACCGGCCCAACAGGAGAAACTGGCCCAACGGGTGTAACCGGAGCGACAGGAGAAACGGGATCAACAGGAGTAACTGGTGTAACCGGAGCGACTGGAGAAACGGGACCAACAGGAGTAACAGGAGTAACCGGAGCGACTGGAGAAACGGGACCAACAGGAGTAACCGGAGCAACCGGGGCAACTGGAGAAACTGGCTCAACCGGAGTGACTGGAGAAACTGGCCCAACGGGTCCAACCGGTCCAACCGGAACAACAGGAGTAACTGGTCCAACAGGATCAACCGGAGCAACCGGAGTAACTGGTCCAACAGGAGCAACCGGAGCAACCGGAGTAACTGGTCCAACTGGAGAAACAGGAGAAACGGGACCAACTGGAGAAACGGGACCAACTGGAGAAACAGGTCCAACCGGAGCAACAGGATCAACAGGAGTAACTGGTGTAACCGGAGCGACAGGAGAAACGGGATCAACCGGAGCAACCGGAGTAACTGGTCCAACAGGAGCAACAGGAGTAACCGGCTCAACTGGAGAAACTGGTTCAACCGGAGTGACAGGAGAAACTGGCCCAACGGGTCCAACCGGGTCAACAGGCCCAACCGGAGTAACTGGTCCAACAGGAGCAACGGGAGTAACTGGTCCAACAGGAGCAACCGGAGCAACCGGAGCAACAGGAGTAACTGGTCCAACAGGAGCAACCGGAGCAACAGGAGCAACCGGAGCAACAGGAGTAACTGGTCCAACAGGAGCAACAGGAGTAACTGGAGAAACGGGACCAACTGGAGAAACGGGACCAACTGGAGAAACGGGACCAACTGGAGAAACGGGACCAACTGGAGAAACGGGACCAACTGGAGAAACAGGTCCAACCGGAGCAACAGGATCAACCGGGGCAACTGGAGCAACAG
>NZ_JBFTRO010000010.1:0-97634 GCF_056399565.1 Bacillus sp. 01N42_2
GCAGGTTACCCACGTGTTACTCACCCGTCCGCCGCTAACATCAGGGAGCAAGCTCCCATCTGTCCGCTCGACTTGCATGTATTAGGCACGCCGCCAGCGTTCGTCCTGAGCCAGGATCAAACTCTCCGATAAATGGATCACAGACTAAGCTCACTGCATACTGCAGTAACGTCTGTGTGATCTGCATCGTGCAGACCTTAGTTTGACTGACTACGCACATCGCTGTGCGATTTATTTAAAACTTTGAATTAACAGGTACGTTTTGTCTTGTTTAGTTTTCAAAGATCATCTTCAACCTCATCTTGAGGCGACTTTCTCAGTATAACATTTCAGCAAGTTGCTGTCAAATGTTTTTTTGTTTTTATTTCTCCGCCGCTGTGTGCTTTTTGTCGAAGCGCATCAGCGACGTTTAATAATATAACACGCCTATAATTCAGCGTCAACACTTTTTTTGAAAGAATATCCTCGATGATATACTTCCTGTCCTTTTGTCTCTATTTGAGATACTTCAATAAAACCTTTTTCCGTCAGGTAATCAAGCATGACACCGAGATCTTGGGTGAAAGGCGCCAGCTCAGGATGCTGAAGCAATTCTCCAAACTGCCACATTTCTTTTTCACTCATAACTTGAAAAAGATGCGCAGAACCGATTTCAGCTTTTGAATGGATGAGAAAATCATTTGCTAAGAATAATAATTCGAGCCTTTTCTCCAAACTTTCGTGGCTCTCGACAAGTTCGGAATATAACTTATATACCTGCGGCTCAATATGGCGGACCTGATTCCAGACTGTCGTTTCAGGATAAAACCCCCGGTCAATCACTTCTATGCGGGCCAAGTGGTGAAGAGCATGCACGACCGCATAATATGCATCCAGAAAATGATCAGCTTCAAAAAACGCTTTTCCTTCTACAAACCTTCTGATCAGCTTACCGTATTCCATTCCGATCTTTAATTTCCGCTCGGCGAAAGGAAAAGTGCTGAGCCGGTCATTGAGTTCAGATATATATTCATTGCGGTCAAACAGCACCTTGCCGTTTATGATCCAATCTATAACTCTTCTATTTGTCCCCAGCAGAATCCATTCCTGGAGCAGGGCATCCGTTACAATATGTAAGGAAGCGGTTTTGTGTTCGAATTCATAATGCTTTATAAAAAGAGGCTCTTCAGCCTGTTTGACAATGACAAGCATGACCGCATCAAAGTTATCCGTGATGGATGATGCTTTGCTCCTTCTCTCAATCATAAGGACGGCCAGCGTATCGGGATGACTTGCTCTTTCTTGGTAAATTGGACGGAGAAGATTGTCCATTACGATTCCTCCAATGCGATTGTTTCACAAGCTTTTGTTTCTACATTTCTATGATAAAACATGAAAGTCCTTTTTTCTAAACACATTGAACTATTATAACAAATTTCCTTTCAGCTGCCATATCTATTCTTGCCTTTTCTTACGAAAACATGAAGAATATGCCATCTGATTTGTGCTATAGTTAAACCAGAGGGGGATGGACATGGCGAAATACTCAAGCAAAATTAATAAGATCAGAACGTTTGCGTTAAGTTTAGTTTTCGTTGGGTTTATCATTATGTACATCGGGCTGTTCTTTAAGCAGTCTGTTTTGCTTGCCAGCTTATTTATGATTCTCGGCCTGCTGTCGATCGGGCTCAGCACCGCCGTTTATTTTTGGATCGGCATGCTGTCCACAAAAGCGGTCCGGGTGATGTGCCCCGCCTGCGAGAAAGAAACGAAGATTCTGGGCAGAGTGGATATGTGCATGCATTGCAGAGAGCCGCTTACATTGGATAAAGGTTTGGAAGGCAAAGCGTTCGATGAGTCTTATAACAGAAAAAACAGTGTGAAATAAACAAAGCTGACCGTATCAAAGCGGTCAGCTTCGTTTAATGGTTTTCTTTTTTGGAGCATTCTTGGCAGACGCCGTAAATCTCCAAACGATGGTGGCTTACCTTAAACCCCGTTACGTGAGCCGCAAGCTGTTCCACTTCGTCAAGGCCAGGATAATGGAAGTCCACGATTTTTCCGCAGTTTTCACAAATGGCGTGATAATGGTCAGAGGTGACAAAGTCAAATCTGCTGGACGCATCTCCGTACGTAAGCTCCTTTACAAGCCCCGCTTCCCGGAATACACGCAAATTGTTATAAACTGTCGCAACACTCATATTAGGGAATTTCCCTTCCAAGGCTTTATATATATCGTCCGCTGTCGGATGAGCCATAGAGTCCACGAGATATTCCAGAATGGCATGACGTTGAGGAGTAATCCGGACTCCCGTATCCTTCAACGTGTCTAAGGCTTCTTTTAATTCATGTGCAGCCATCCGTCATGCACCTCTCTTCTAAAAAAGATTCTTACTTTATAATGTTTATAATTAGTGTACATCTTTTTCCGGTCTCCTGTCAAATGCAATCTGACGAAAACCCCGTGAGTTCAGCATTTGTCCATTAATTAGACGCAATTTGTTCTAATTCGCGAAGCGCTTCCGCAACATGATCTTTCACTTTTACCTTTCTCCATTCCTTCACGAGACGGCCTTCTTTGTCTAACAGAAAGGTGGAGCGTTCGATTCCCATATATTCTTTCCCAAAATTCTTCTTCAGCTTCCACACATCAAAAGCTTCCGCCAGTTTGTGCTCATCATCGACGAGGAGCTGGAAAGGAAGATCGTGTTTCTGCTTGAATTTTTCATGTTTGTCACGGCTGTCAGGGCTTACTCCGATGATAACCGCATCAAGTCCCGCGAAACTTTCGTGCTGATCACGGAAATCGCATGCTTCCGTCGTGCATCCGGGTGTCATGTCTTTCGGATAAAAATAGAGCACGACGTACTTCCCTTTAAAATCTGTTAATGATACTTTTTCTCCGCTGTCGTTCACTAATTTCATATCCGGTGCTGCTTGTCCGATTTCAATCGTCATTTCTTATACCTCCGGGTTTTTTATTAAGCGTATCCAATTCGCGTTAAGATTACAACTGTTATCCCCCGCTCTTTTCTGGAAGCAAGAACCGTTGTGCTCGCATTGAAGCATGCTACAATAGAATATGATGTAAGGAGATATTAGGAGGGTCATTTTTTGTATACAAAATCAGTTGAACTTCATAAAGAAGCGTTAGAGCATATCGTGGGAGGCGTGAACAGCCCGTCCAGATCCTATAAAGCGGTGGGCGGCGGTTCACCCGTTGCGATGGAAAAAGCAAATGGCGCTTATTTCTGGGATGTAGACGGGAATCAGTATATTGATTATTTAGCGGCTTACGGTCCGATTATTACCGGACATGCCCACCCGCATATTACAGAAGCGATTAAAAAAGCCGCTGAAAACGGCGTACTGTACGGAACGCCGACTAAGCATGAGGTCACTTTCGCCAAAATGCTGAAGGAGGCCATTCCTTCACTTGATAAAGTGCGGTTCGTAAACTCGGGTACTGAAGCTGTGATGACAACGATCCGGGTTGCACGCGCTTATACCGGCCGGACAAAAATCATTAAATTCGCCGGCTGCTATCACGGCCATTCTGATCTCGTGCTTGTCGCTGCGGGTTCAGGTCCGTCTACACTCGGCACCCCCGATTCCGCCGGTGTGCCGAAAAGCATCGCCAAAGAGGTGATTACCGTTCCTTTCAATGACATTGACAGTTACAAAGCCGCATTGGACAAATGGGGTTCAGAAATTGCAGCGGTTCTTGTCGAGCCGATTGTCGGCAATTTCGGCATCGTTGAACCTAAAGAAGGCTTTTTGGAACAGGTCAATGAATTGACCCATAAAGCGGGCGCGCTCGTCATTTATGATGAAGTGATCACGGCGTTCCGTTTTATGTACGGAGGCGCGCAGGATCTTCTCCAAGTAAAGCCTGATTTAACGGCGCTCGGAAAAATCATCGGAGGCGGGTTGCCGATCGGCGCTTACGGAGGCAAAAAAGAGATCATGGAACAGGTTGCTCCGCTCGGTCCGGCATATCAAGCCGGCACGATGGCCGGAAATCCCGCATCCATCTTATCCGGTATCGCCTGTCTGGAAGTGCTGAAGGAAGAAGGCGTTTATGAGCGGCTTGATCAGCTCGGCGCAAGACTTGAGCAAGGCATTCTCGCCCATGCGGAGACACATGGCATTACCATTACCGTCAACCGTTTAAAAGGCGCGCTTACGGTTTACTTCAGTGATGAAAAGATCGTCAATTATGAGCAGGCGGAAAATACGGACGGAGAAGCATTTGCCAAGTTCTTCAAGCTGATGCTTGAACGCGGGATCAATCTCGCCCCGTCGAAGTATGAAGCTTGGTTTATCACAACCGCACATACTGAAGAAGATATCGATGCCACTTTAAAAGCGGTCGAAGATGCGTTCAGACATATGAAAAAATAACTGTTGAAACAAGCGGAAGCCCGGGGCTTCCGCTTTTTCTTTTTGTCCGATTTGTGAGATAATGGTTTTTTCAAAAAAAGACCTTGAATAATTGGTATGATCCCTGTATATTACTTTATTGTTTAGCAAATAAACCGACAGGGAAATGTAAGTGTCAGCCGTTCGTTCGGCACATAATTTATTAGAGAAAGGAATGCACGCACAAACCAATGAAACTTGGTGCCCGCATTTTTAAAACAGGGATTGCGATTACGCTCGCCCTCTACTTAGCATCATGGATCGGACTTCCGTCGCCGATCTTTGCCGGGATTGCAGCTATATTTGCCATACAGCCCTCTATTTACAGGTCTTTTCTTATCATTATTGATCAGGTGCAGGCAAATATCATCGGCGCTGTCATCGCTACGGTATTCGGACTGATTTTCGGACCGAGTCCGATTATGATCGGATTGACCGCAGTCATTGTCATTACGATTATGTTAAAACTGAAAATTGAACACACCATTTCAATTGCGCTCGTTACAGTTATCGCGATTTTGGAAACACCGGGAAACAGCTTCCTGACGTTCGCTCTGATTCGAACAAGCACCGTTATTTTAGGCGTGCTTTCTTCTTTTATTGTGAACCTTGTGTTTCTTCCGCCGAAATACGAAACGAAACTGACTCATCATACGGTTGAATACACCGATGAGATCATGAAATGGATCAGACTGACCATGCGCCAGTCGACGGAGCACTCGATATTGAAAGAAGATATTGAGAAGCTGAAGGAAAAGATGATGAAGCTTGACCATACGTATCTTCTTTATAAAGAAGAGAGAAGCTACTTTAAGAAGACAACGTATGTAAAGTCGCGCAAGCTTGTTTTATTCAGACAAGCGATTATTACGGCGAACCGGGCGCTTGATACGCTGAAAAAGCTGCATCGCTATGAAAACGAGATTTATCATATGCCGGAGGAATTTCAGGAGACGCTGACAGAAGAAATTGATTATCTGCTTCATTGGCACGAAAGAATTTTGATGCGGACTGTCGGCAAGATTAAGCCGCATGATGACGATGCTGAAGAAAGCATAAGATATAAACAGCTTTTGACGAAGTCTTTCTTGAAAAATCAGCAGAACTGCGAGGATGAACTGCTTGATTACAATATGCTCAGCATTATGGCTGCGGTTGCGGAATACCGCGAGCAGCTGGAACATCTTGATACACTGATTACGAGTTTCCAGACATACCACCCGAAAGACAGCGAATTAGAAACAGACGATGATGAGTAACCCGGTGCTAAGAAGAACCGGGTTTTTTTGTATAAAAAAACTTATGCCGCCCATTCGGCCGGCATAAGTTTTTCGGTCAATTTAAATTCTGGATCGTAAATAAATGTCTGTACTGGCCGCCACGCGCCATTAATTCTTCGTGCGTGCCGGTTTCAATGACGGAGCCGTTTTCCATGACGACAATTTTATCCGCATGCGTAATCGTGGACAGCCTGTGGGCGACGATAAATGTCGTCCGGTTTTTCGCAAGCTTGTCCATCGCTTCCTGAATGTAGTGTTCACTTTCAAGATCAAGAGCCGAAGTCGCTTCATCCAAAATCAGCAGCGGCGGATTTTTTAAGAATACACGCGCGATCGAAATCCGCTGCTTCTGCCCGCCTGACAATTTGACGCCCCGCTCGCCTACTTTGGTCTCATAGCCTTCGGGGAAGCCCATAATAAATTCATGGGCATTTGCCGCTTTCGCAGCCGCAACCACCTCATCCAGAGACGCTCCCGGTTTACCGATGGCGATATTTTCACGAATCGTCTCACTGAACAGAAATGTATCTTGAAGCACCATTCCGACTTGATTGCGGAGGCTTCTCGCTTCATAATCGCGAATATCTGTGCCGTCAATCAGCAGGCTGCCGCCGGACACATCATAAAAACGCGGTATGAGGCTGACAAGCGTAGATTTTCCGCCGCCGCTCATCCCGACAAGCGCAACGGTCTCCCCTTTTGTCACCTTTAAGGAAACGTCCCGCAAGATCTTTTCTTTTCCTTCTTCATAGGAGAACGAAACATTTCGGAATTCAACCTCGCCTTTAATGCTGTCAGCCTTGACGGCATTCGGTTTATCAGTCAATTCATACGGCTCGTCGATAAATTCAAATATGCGGTCCATTGAAGCAATCGACTGGGTCAGCGTCGTCGATGAGTTGATCAATCTTCTGACCGGATTGTACATTCTGTCAATGTAACCGACGAACGCAACCATTGTCCCTACTGTCAGCGGGCCGTTTATGACAAAATAGCCCGCAAACGCGATAACGAGCAGCGGCGCTAAATCCGTAATGGTGTTTACGACCGCAAATGTTTTGGCGTTCCAATTCGTATGACGGATCGCTTTGTCCAGAAAATGTCCGTTTTTCTCATCAAAATTGGCTTGTTCATAATTTTCAATGGCGAAGCTTCTGATAACGGGCATCCCTTGAACTCTTTCGTGCAAATGGCCCTGCACCTGAGCGAGAGCCTGAGAACGCTCGCGTGTCAGTTTTCGGAGACGGCCGTAAAAGTATTTCACTGAAATTCCGTATAACGGAAATAAAATGACAGATATCAGTGTCAGCTTGACATCGAGTGTGAACATAATACAGATGACGATCAGCACCGTCATCATATCAAGCCAGATATTCATCAGTCCCGTTATGACAAAGTCTTTTGTCTGTTCGACATCATTTATCACCCGGGAAATGACTTCGCCTGTTCTCGTATTGGCATAAAACCGCAGGCTCAATTTTTGAATATGGTCAAACAATACTCCTCTGATATCGTAGAGCACCCGGCTGCCCGTCCATTGCGCGAAATATTGCCGATAATATTCTACCGGCGGACGCAGAACTAAAAACAGCACGAACATGATGCCCATAATCGTGAATAGTGATGACGTTTTAGCGCTTGCCGTGCCGCTCCCTTGAATAATGTCATCGACTACGTATTTTAACAGAAGCGGGAGAGCCAGCGGGATGGAGAACTTTATAATACCGATACACACTGTGATAAAGATTTGTTTTTTATAAGGTTTTACAAATTGCATATAGCGTCTGATTACGCCCACACTTTATCCCCCTCTCTCTTTAAGGCGTGTGAGCCCATGTGAAAAACCTGTTGACACCCCAACAGGTTTTTATTATATTCTTTATTTTGTATAGCGCAGATACCGTTCATACCACATATCAACAAATTCCGGAGCAAACGGTCCTTTCCGCTGATGAATCCAGTGCAGCAGCGTATTCAGATACTCCTTCAGAATGCTGTCGATCTCTTTAGGGTAATTCATTGATTTGCGGTGATCATCGTATTCATCTTCGTCAAGAATGTTATACGTCATATCCGGAAACACCTTGACATCCAAATCGTAATCAATATATTTGATGGCCTCCCCGTCATAAGCGAACGGCGAGCTGATGTTGCAGTAATAGTGAACCCCGTCATCTCTCAGCATTCCGATGACGTTAAACCACTGACGGGCATGAAAGTAGCAGATCGCCGGTTCTCTCGTCACCCACGTCCGTCCGTCGGATTCCGTCACCATTGTCCGGTCGTTAGCTCCGATGATACACAATTCCGTACTTTTTAAAATCGTCGTTTCATTCCAAATTCGATGAAGCAGCCCGTTATGCTTATAGCTGTGAATTTGAATGGTTTCTCCTTCCTTGGGATATCCCATATTTCTCCCCTACTTTCTGTAAAGCCCTGCAGTCAATGCAGCCGCAATTGCTTTCCGACAAGTCTTTTCACTATTATACCGTTACGAATTAAAAAATGAAAATAAAAGAACCACTCCGCTTCCGGAATGGCACATTCATTTCTGCACATAGGAAGACGGCTTTTCCGTGCTGCGATAAGACTGGATGACTTGCTCTGTCTGCCTTTGGAATAACTCCTGTATGCCGGCCAGATCTTTTCGCTTTGTCGCAATTTCGTCCTGTACATTGTCCAGCTTCGCATCTCTTTCCAGACTGATGAGTTCCGCCTCCACCTGCCGGCAGCGGTCGAGTTCTGACTGCAGCTCGAGAAGCTGATCCATGATCTTCATCTGTTCACTTACAAGCTTTTCAAACTCTGACATCGGGTTCCTCCTTAGGCTTTTAGGTTGATACTCCTTACCATTTCGATTTTCAGCCGGAAAACCCTTTGACTCATTCTGTAGAGGAATCACAAGTTTTGTCGTTTTGAGAAAAGAAAAAAGCACTTCCATCCGAGGATGAAGTGCTTTTTTGTTTCAGTGATTAGCTGTTTTGCTGTTTGTTTTGTTCAGCAGATTGGTTTTGCTTTCTTACCTGCTGCGCATCAGTTTCACTGCCGAATTCAGTGCCGTATTGACCTTGACCGGAAGCTGATTGCTGATTTTGTTTTTTCACCTGCTGAACGTCTGTTTTGCTGTATTTTGAGTTTGCCATTGTTATCACCTCCACGCACTTTAGAATGTGCAGGAGGTGTTAAGGCTATTCATGTTTTTTAAAAACTTATACGAGCAGAGAGCGTCCGCCGTCGATAATGATGGTCTGGCCGCGGATCATGTCCGCTTTTGAAGAAACTAAAAACTCCACCGTATCGATCATATCTTTAATTTCGACCATTCTGCCGGCCGGCGTATTTTGGCGGGCATCTTCAAGCAATTCGTCTCTGTTAGGGAAATGCTTCAGCGCGTCCGTATCAATCGCTCCGCCGGAAACCGCGTTTACGATGATATTTTTCGGAGAAAGCTCAACCGCCAGGTAACGGGTTAACGCTTCTAAAGCGGCTTTTGAGACACCGACCGTCGTATAGTTCTCAAGGTAACGGATGCTGCCGAGCGAGCTGATGCTGACGATGTGGCCGCCTCCGTTTTTCTCCATCAGCTTTGCCGCTTCCTGAGCGCAGAAAAGCAATGCTTTCGCGTTGATATTCATCGTCCAGTCCCAATGTGTTTCTTCGAGTTCCATAACCGGTCTCAGCACGCCTGAAGCCGCGTTATTGACGAATACGTCCAGTCTGCCGAATGCTTCGTCGATCTGGCGGAACATGTCTTTAATTTTTGCCGGCTGGCCGACATTGGCTTTAATGACGAGCGTTTTAACGCCGAGTTTCTCAATTTCTTCGGCAGTTTCTAGTGCCGCTTTTTTACTGCGAGCGTAATTGATGACGATGTTGTAGCCTTTTTCTGCGAGTCTGATGGCTGCCGCTTTTCCGACGCCCCGGCTGCTTCCCGTGATCAGTGCGCATTTATTTTGTTCCATTTTTCCTCAGCTCCTTGCTGCGTATAGTTCTTTTCATTCAACAAACAATAAAAGCAATATTCATTGAAAGGGGTCTTTTTATATGTATGTCGGACGTGATATGGGCGAATTGGCCATGATGCCCAAACAAGATTGGAAAGATTCAGAGCTCGCCTATTTCCACCATGCCTTCCAGCAAATTATGCCGTATTTAAACGAGGAAGGCCAGTCCAAATACCGGGAACTGATTCAGGAAATCGAAGCCCGCGGCGGACTGAAACGGAATGAGGCGGATTACAGCCACGGCACGCGCGTCAGCTATGACTGACGCTTTTTACCGGCGGCCGCTTTCGTCCGCCATTTTCCAAATCTTTTGATGGGAAACGGGAAAAGCATATTCCTCGAGTTCCTCTTTTGTGACCCGTATTAATTCTGATGTATCCGACACTTGTTTTACTTTACCGAAAAAGACCGAAATATTCCAGACGAGATGAGTAAAAACATGCTCAACGATGCCTTCCAGCTCCCCGATTTCAGCGGTTGTTCCCATCTCTTTTTCTAAAAAGGCTTCAAGCTGCTCTCTTTCGGTTTTGATTCCTTTTTGGGTTTCGGTGTTCGGAAACTCCCACAGATTGGCGAGCAGTCCTTTTGGCGGCCGTTTATGAATATAGACATTGTCCTGGTCGTCTGTCAGCACAACGGCTGCCATTGTTTTCACCCCGGGTTTTTTCTTTTTGCTTTTGACAGGCAGCTCCCGCTCTGTCCCTTCCGCAAATGCCGAACAGTGCTTTTGCACGGGGCACAGCAGACAGGACGGCGATTTCGGGGTGCAGATGATCGCACCGAGCTCCATTAAACCCTGGTTGAATTCAGATGGTTTTTCATGAGAAATAAAAGCGGATACCGCCTGTTCGAAAATGGTTCTCGTTTTCGGCTTTGCGATATCGTCCCATATGGAAAGAATTCTCGACATGACACGCATCACATTGCCGTCTACGGCCGGAACCGGCTTGTTGTATGCAATGCTGAGCACGGCGCCTTTTGTATAAGGGCCGACACCTTTCAGTCCGCCGAATTCCTTTTCCCCGTCAGGAACGACTCCCCCGTACCGCTCGTGCACTTCTTTTACGGCGCTTTGCAGATTTCTCACACGGGAGTAATAGCCTAACCCTTCCCAGGCTTTGAGCACTTTTTCCTCATCGGCTTCAGCGAGCGCCGAGACGGTCGGAAATTGCTCAAGAAACCGTTGGAAATAAGGGATGACAGTATCTACGCGCGTCTGCTGCAGCATGACCTCTGACACCCACACCCGATACGGATCCTGATTTTCTCTCCACGGCAGAATTCTCTGTTCTCTTTCGAACCATGTAATTAAATCCTTACGAAATGCGTCTATATCTTTTTGTTTCAATTTTTCTTCAAGTGCGTTCATATCTTCTCCTCAGATGTTTCGGGTCCCGCTTTTCTTGACACTGTATTTTGGTGTAAACTAAGGGCACGTTACGATAATATGTTACATTAAATAGTGATAAAGAAAAAGCGGAAACATATGAGAACGGCGGATAAACGCCATGATTGGGCAAACAGAAAATGGGGAATATCTTATAATGCGAAATATGCGGGCGACTGATGTATAACGCCTGCTAGGAGGTCACCAATGGATACTGGCACTCACGTTGTCATGGGCATCGCGCTTGGCGGAATCGCAACTCTCGATCCTGCCGTCGGCATGCATACCCCCATGTCTCAGGCAGTTATGATCGCCGCTCTTGCCGGCTCTCAGGCACCTGATATTGATACCATATTGAAGCTGAAAAATAATGCCGTTTATATTCGAAATCATAGAGGGTTCACGCACTCCATTCCCGCCGTTTTATTTTGGTCCATTCTGATTCCGGGCATTCTGTTTATGTTTTACCCGGAAGCGAACTTTCTGCACTTGTGGCTGTGGACGCTTCTGGCTGTCGTTCTGCATGTGTTTGTCGACATTTTTAACGCGTACGGAACGCAGGCCCTCCGCCCGTTTTCGAAAAAATGGGTCGCTCTCGGTCTCATCAATACCTTTGACCCGTTTATTTTCATCAGCCATTTGGCCGCGATTGCCGTGTGGTATATCGGAGGCCATCCGGGCGTGACATTTTTGACGCTGTATATCATCCTCGCGGGATATTACGCCGTCCGGTTTTTGATGCAGCTGCGGATTAAGCGGCGGCTGCGTGAGATGATTGAAGAAGAAATTGAAACCATCATTATTTCGCCGACGATGAAATTCAGGCAGTGGCGAATCGCCGTAACGACGGCGCATGCCTTTTATGTCGGCAGAAGCCTTGACGGCCATGTGGTGATATTGGATACATTCAACCGCGTGCCCGTACCGGAAACCGATGTGATGAAGGCCGCGAAACAGGATGAAAATATTGCAGCCTTTCTATCGTTCTCGCCCGTTTACAGGTGGGAGGTCGATACCTTTAAAGATCATTATGAGGTGCGTTTTATTGATTTGCGCTATCGAAGCAAAGGGCACTACCCCTTTGTCGCCATCGTCCACCTCAGTCATGATTTAGAGCCTCTTTCTTCTTACACGGGCTGGATTTTCAGCGAAGAAAAACTGCAGAAAAAATTAAAGCTCGGCTCTGTTTAAGAGCCGGGCTTCTTTTGTCTTCTCACATATATGGCGGCAAGCACGAGGCTGATGACCGATAGAGTGGCAGCCGGTTTAAAAAACGGCGGGTAATACGTTAATTGAATATCATTTTTTCCTTTTTGCGCTTTAAATCCGATAAAGGAATAATCCGCTTTTTCAATCTGTTCTTGTCTGCCGTTTATCTTCAGTTCCCATCCTTTTTCATATGGAATCGGAAGCATGATATACGGCGCGCCTGTTTTGTTTTCATACGAGATATGAAGCGTATTTCCGCGCCAGCTGAGATCGGCCGGCGGTTCTTTTTCCGCTTTTCGGTATGCATTTTTCAGTGTTCCGTACCGTTCTTCGTAAAGCGCCAGTCTGTCGAGCTGATACGTTCCTTTCGGCAGCCGGATTTGAATGTTTTTTGTTTTCGGCACTCTGACGGTGAGATCATTTACACCTGTTTTATAAATGGATTGATTCGATTTTCTCGTTGTCGTGTAATCGTTCACTTTTAATGTAAATCCCTGGTCCTTCGCTTTGTTCAATAAATAAAAGCTGACATAATAATCTCCGCCGCCAGCCTCAGCGCCGTGCGGTGTAATGATCAGGCCGCCGCCGTCTTCGTTTACCGTCAGGATGCCGTCTTGATAATCCGCATGGTCGGCCGTTACCTTGGCCTGACGGATCATATTTTTCGCTTTTGGGGTTTTTTTCGTTTTTACTGTGCTCGATTCCGTGATGATTCCATCAAGCATCGCCCGCTCCCTGGCAAGGGCGGGCGCTTTTTTCAGGTCGCCCTCGTTATATACGCGATCGGCTGTCCGGACGAACGGGAGCACATATTGATTTTGATAAACCGCATAGCGGGATGACTCCATGATTTTTTTGAATCCGTAAGGGACGCCGGCCTCGTTTGTTTTTTCCGTCATATAATATTTTCCGTAAAGCAGGCTGTATAAATTAGCCCTGTTTCCTAATGTCGCATAGCGGCTGACGCTTTCTCTGCCCATATCAATCTGAAGGTCGTTCCAGTAAAAGGACAGCAGATTGCGGTTCAGGATGCTTGAGTATACGCTGAATCCGTTGAACCCGTAAATGATCGGAGTGTTATTAAATACTCCGTTCATCCAATCTAAACGGGCAAAGGGATCCGGGTCTTTTTCTTTCAGACGCTGAATAAGCTCTGTTTGTTCTTTGCCCTTATAATCAGGACCCGTCATAAAGGTATGCGATACCGTATAAATCTTCCCGCCTTCTGATAACGCATATTTTTCATATGTATTAGCCGTCAGCACCGCCGTCAAGAGAATGACGGCATAGACGGCGGGCACCGCGCCTTTCAGTCTTGTCTTTGCTGCAAGGAAAGCGGCAATGGTCAGCCCCAGAAGGAGCAGGATAGAAAAGTTGGCCTGATCAGAAATATCCAGACTGAACCGTCTCACCTGGCTCCAATAGAGCAGAACGGCGAGCACGGCGGATATCAGCATACTCTTCATGCTGATGTCTGAAAGCTTAGAAAGCCCTGCTGCGACTGTTCCGGCAATCGTGAAGCACAAGACGTATTCAAACCTGTTTTGCGGAGCTGAAAAACCGTTAAAGGCACTTGCCGCAAACGGACTGAAGTGAAACAGAATGTACAGCAGACTGATCCCCGCAAACAGCCGGAACAGCCGGTTTTTATATAAAGAAAATGTAAATAGAAAAAGCAAAAAAACCGCCGGCAGAATGATTATCCGGCTTGAAAATAAAATGTTGTCGGAAAAATCGAGCCATGCAATCTGCTCTGAATACGGCGGCCGCAGATTATGAAGATATCCGTATACGACAGGGATAAAGGAGACTGCGCTTATGCCGAAGCCGAGCAGGCCTGACAAAATAAACATTCTGCATTGAGTGAGCTTTTTGGCTTCATTGTCTTCAAGATGAATGATCCATCTGAATAAGATGTAAATACCGATGAAAATCAGATTAATATACGCAAAATAAAAGTTGTTGATCAATGTCAGCGCACAGGCGAAGATAAACCACGCCGGCTTTTTTTCTGTGATGATTTTTTCCGCGCCGAGCACGAGCAGCGGCAGCCACACCATACTGTCAGTGAAAAAGTCCCAATACACCTCATGCCGGAAGTAGATAATCGAGACCCCGTACAACACGGCGCCGACAAAAGCAGGCACTGTCCGTTTGACGAAATAACGGAACACACAGGCTGCCGTGAATATGACGAAACTCTGCTTGGCGATGCTGATAAAAACGGAGGCTTGAGCCCAAAAAAGCGCATCCGCCTCACCCGACAGCTGCATAAGCTGCAGGATGCGGACAGCGGCGGAGATAAACAGAAAGAGAAAAGAAGTAGAGAAATAATAGCCGAGCTGACTGTACACTCCCCCGCCCATTCCGAACGAATAGCTGTAAAACAGCCGGCCGTTCATATATTGGTCAAACAGCAGCTTTTTGAAGACCGCCATTTGGGCGATTCCGTCTCCAGCCCCCGTCATATAGCGGCCTGCCGACCACTCCTTTAAGAAAAAAATATGAGCGGCTGCCGCAGCCAGCACACAGGCTGCCGGCAAGATCCATTTATTTTTTTTCATACAACGTCTCCAGACCCTGCGCACAGCGGCGGCTGTTTAATGGTTCCACTTGCGCTTTTTTGTATAATTCGTTTCATTTTGTTCTCCGTACGTAATATTCGCTTCTTTAATTAAATAGTGCGGGCGTTTTTTCGTTTCATAGTAAATCCGGCCGATATACTCGCCGATGATGCCGAGACTCAAAAGCTGGATGCCTCCTAAAAACAGCACGGCGGAAATAATGGTGAAGTATCCGGGAACGGACACGCCGTGTGTCAGAATATGAATAAAGGTCGTTACAATATAAACCATCGACAGAAGCAATATCAGAATACCGGTGAAAAAGCAAACCCTCAGCGGTTTGTTGTTAAAGGAGACGATACCGTCCATTCCGTAGTTGAACAGATTGCTGAATGACCATTTGGACTTGCCGTTCTGCCTTTCGACATTTTCATAAAATACGATTTTCTGGTCAAACCCGATCCAGCAGAACAGCCCTTTCGAGAAGCGGTTCCCTTCACTCAGCTTCAAAAGAGCATCAACGGCCTGCCGGCTCAGCAGGCGGAAATCCCCGACTCCGTCACGCAGATCCACTTCGACGGCTTTGTTAATAAATTTATAATACAGGGAAGAAAGCACGGAACGCACGGGGCTGTCCCCTTTTCGGTTGCGCTGCGCAATAACTTGGTCATATCCTTCTTCATAGCCTTGAATGAAGTCTTTCAGCAGATGCGTCGGGTGCTGCAGGTCAGCGTCCATCACGATTACCGCTTCTCCCTGCACGTGTTCAAATCCCGCCAAAATGGCCGCTTCTTTCCCGAAGTTGCGGGAAAAAGATATGTATTTGACGCGATGGTTTCTGGCGGCCAGTTCCTTAATCTGCTGAAGGGTGTCATCCGCGCTTCCGTCATTGATGTAGAAAATTTCATAGTCATAATGAATCGTTTGAAACTCTTTTTTTAAAGATTCATGGATGAGCTTGACGTTGTTTCCTTCATTGTAAGACGGAATAATAATTGAGATTAACCTTTGTTTCATGAAGGCACCTTCTTTTGTATTATTCTTTTTTAGTGCGGCCTTAGTGGAATAGTCCGCAAAACTTCAGTAAGGCTTTTCCTTTTTTTAAAGTCGTTTAAACCCTTTTTTCGTTACAGGGAAAGAAAAATTTTTCTGCATATGGTTATATATTTTTATTTTGTCATGTTTTTCGGCAGATATGAGAAAAAAAAGAAAAAGTCTGTACGCGGGACAGACTTTATTGCTGAAGGTATTCATGAATCAAATGGCTGACGATGCGCGGTTTTTCGTGAATGACCCAATGCGAGGCATCGTCTATGAAGATTAAGTCGCCGTTTGGAATCATCCGTTTTGTTTCCGAAGCGAGCTTTTTGCTCAGCGCGCGGTCATTGACGCCCCATATTAATCGGTACGGAACAGACATTTTAAGCGGAACTGAAGGGCCTAAACCGCCGCATCTGATCGCCCGGTACCAGTTCAGCATAGCCGTGAGGGCTCCTTTTCTGCCCCACGCTTCTTTGTAGCTGTCGACATCTTCCCGTGAAAAAAGCGCCGGGCGTTCGGATAAGCCGATGGCGTGATCCAATACGCGGTAATCATCTTCAGATAATCTCCGTTCAGGTTTTTCCGGGAGCTGAAAGAACGCGATATAAGAGCTTTTCTTCCATTGCGGCGGGTAGAACGGTGTAACCTTCCGCATAACCGCCGGATGCGGGATATTGACCGTGATTAATTTTTCAACGTATTGCGGCCGCGTGGATGCCAAGTGCCAGGCTACAGCTCCGCCCCAATCGTGACCGATGACGACGGCCTTGTCATCTGTAAAGTGAGTGATCAGCCCGATAATGTCATCCCTGAGTTTATCAATGGTATAGTTTTCAATGCCCTCCGGTTTATCACTGAGATTATAGCCGCGCTGATCGGGCACGACAACATGGTATCCGGCATCCGCAAGCGGTTTGATCTGGCTCTTCCACCCGTACCAAAATTCCGGAAACCCGTGCAGCAGCACCGCCAAAGGGCCGTCTTTCGGACCCGCTGAAGCCGTGTGCAGCGTCACTCCGTTTGTTTCGATCATGTGAAAAGTGATGTCATTCAATCGGTTCTCCTCCCCTTTTGTTTTAATCTTCTTTCTGTTAAGGCTATGATCAGCGCGCTGATCGCAATCAAACATACGGCTTGGACGATCAGGCTGTACGGCTGAGTGAGCGGAATGAGCAGGCTGCCCGCAAATCCGGCCGCAGCCGTCAGAAGGCCGAACAGAATCATGAGGACCGCACTGAAACGGTTGCCTTCTCTCCACTGGGATTCATCCGCCATTGAGCGTTTTGTCCGATATCCGTACAGGCTGTTAATTGACTTCGGCGGGAAAAGTGTGACTAAAATGCCGGCTGCAGCCATCAGAAGGCCGCCGATTACCATTATCACATCTGTCACTCTCCTTTTCATTTCATACGAAAGGAAAGGCGGAAAGTTTCAGAAAAAAAGCAGGCTCATCCGCCTGCCTGAATCTTTATTTTTGAACTAAGTCGGCCGTCTTCACATAACCTGCTTTCCCGCCGTATGTGACGTACGCCCATTTACGGTCAAATCCTCCGTCATGGCTGAATCCCCAGCCGAGCACATTGACGGTTTCCCCCGCTTTCACGGAGCTTTTTTTGCCGGTTTCCAAAGTCGGCGTATAAAAAGCGGTTTGTTTCGCGGTCACTGCCTTCATCGGCTGCTTCATCAGAAAATGAGTGGAGATATAGGCTTTCTGACCTTTGTAGTTAATCTCGGCCCAATCTGCCCCTTCAAGCTGTTTAACCTTTACGGCATCTTCTGAACGGAGCGTGCCGACAATCCGCCCTTGTTTATTTGGTTCTTTACGGACGTTAAGTTCTCCTGCTTTCACGATATATGTATCTGCTGCGGTGTCTATTTTTGTCTGCTGAACTGCTGCGGCATTCGCTGCCGGATCAAAAAAAACGGTGCCTGCGGCTAAAAATAAGCAAAGTCCTGCGGCCGGAATAATTGCGGTTAACCCTTTTTTCATGTTCATTGTGGTTCCTCCCCGCTATTTTATTAAGTTATTACACAATTCCACACTTTGCGGGTCATCAAACATGATTTTCCTATTTCTTTTATAAAAAGAAAAAACCGCCGGAAGACATCCGGCGGAACGCGCTATTATGTTAATGCAGGAGTCCCCTGCTTTGATCCAAATAATGAGAAACGTCTTCCCGCATGCTTTGGAACATATGAAGCTTGCTGCCGTACGATTCAATCCATTCCTTGACGACGCGTTCTGTCATTTGCTCTCCTTGATACGGGCGGCCGGCTTTTGCGTAAGTCGCTTCGAAATCTCCCCATAAAAGCTCCACCCAAGTACGTGCTTGCAAATAGCTGAGCATATCATTTTTCTCAAGCAGCAAATTCGTCAGTTTGTCGATATATGTATTCATGTCTCTGTCTCCTTTCCTTGGGAAAACCTGCTGCTTTTACGCAGCTTGTCACAGGCATATACTAACTTTACGTCTTCAGTCCAGAAGGCGCAACCTTTTGATATTGGCCGAGGGGGAAAACAAATGGTCCGGAACAAAGCAAAAGGATTTCCTAATCAAAACAATAATAAGTTTGAAGGCGAACCGCGGGCAAAGGATGACTACGCTTCTAAACGGGCGGACGGTTCAATTAATTCGCATCCGCAAGAGCGCATGAGAGCTTCAGGCAGACGATAAACACACCG
This sequence comes from Bacillus sp. 01N42_2, assembly GCF_056399565.1. Taxonomy (NCBI): domain Bacteria; kingdom Bacillati; phylum Bacillota; class Bacilli; order Caryophanales; family Bacillaceae; genus Bacillus; species Bacillus sp. 01N42_2. The sequence continues at coordinate 18,570 of NZ_JBFTRO010000010.1, forward strand.
TAAAGAGACCGGAAATGATCCGGTCTCTTTTTTGCAAAGGACAATAACGTCAAACAAATACCGTAATATGTCAGTAAAAAACCGCTGCCCGTTACTCTCGCTGACGGCTCACCGTGATGAAAACTGAAAAAAAGCTTGCAGACGGAATATCCGCTGCAAGCTTTTTGTTATCCTTTATGCATTTGGTATTCATAGACGTCCTTCTTCTCAGACAGATGAGCGAACGTGGACAGCACAAGGCCGAGAGCGGTCATCAGTGCACCGCCGGCAAACAGCCATGAGTAAGATCCCGTTCCGCCGAGAATCAAACCGCCGATCCAGGCGCCGAGCGCGTTTGCCAGGTTAAAGGCGGAAACGCTCACCGCGGCGGCGATCGTCGTGCCGTTTTCAGAGGAAGAAATAACCTTTGTCTGTAAAAGCGGCGGCGTACCGAACGCACATGCACCGAATAAAAATGTCGCCGAAACGGCTGCGGCAGGAAAAACAGCAATATAAGGGAAAATCGCCATGACGCCGATCAAGCCGATCATCACGCCGATCATTGTGCGTGTCAGCAGTTTGAGCGGCACTTTCCCTGCGAAGAAATTCCCCGCCACTCCGCCGAGACCGTAGGCAAATAACGCGCCTGTGATGCCGACCGTGCCGAATCCAGCTGAATCTCTTAAAATCGGCTCGATAAACGTGTAAGCGATAAAAACGCCTGAGTAGCCGAGAATGGTGATCGCAAAGGAAAAAATCACTTGCTTATGCTTAAAGACACTCCATTCATTCATCAGCATCGGAATCACTTTCGGTTTTTGATTCGGTACGACCAGCATCAGACCGATCAGTCCGATCAGGCCTAAAACAGAAATAATGAAAAAGACGGCACGCCAATTAAGGGCATCCCCTAAATAAGAGCCGAACGGAACGCCGAGCATCAGCGCCACGGTTAATCCTCCGTTCATCGATGCAGCGGCGGCGGAACGTTTTTCAGGCGGCACCATTTCACTCGCAAACACCATAGCGATAGCAAAAAAGGCTCCGTGAATGGATGCGGATAAAATTCTGGAAATCGCCAGTACGGCGAAATTTGGCGCAAAGACGCTCATCAGGTTGGCAAGGACGAAAATTCCCATCAACCCGAGCAGCACCGGCTTTCTCGGGAGCTTAACCGCGATAATGGTTACGATCGGGCCCGTCAGGCAGACGCTTGCCGCGTACGCCGTAACAAGCATGCCCGCTGAGGACACATGTATATGAAAGTCATCGGCAATCGACGTCAAAATACCCATGACAGCATATTCCGTATACCCGATGGAAAACGTGCAAATCATTAAAACAAAAATCATTAATTTCACTGATGGCTGTTTCATTTTGATATTCAACGCGAATCGCCTCCTTTTTAATAAAAAACAACGAATTTCATCTTAAAAGATATCGAAATTGAATTCAATCATTTTTTACTGAAAGGTTGAAACGAATGTGTTCAAAAGAAAAAGAGGCCGGAGCCGGCCTCTTTTGTTAACTTTTTTCTTTCAAAACAGAAATCGGCAGCGCCTCTTCCAGGTCAGGCGACGATGATCTGTGCCCCCAGGCGAATACGCCGTTGATGTAATCAATGCTGAATGTATCATCAGAACCTTCTATCTGATACACTGCGCCGGGCTGAAAGTCTTCCGGCTCCAGCATGTAGGCTTTGGCCATCGTGATTTTCCGTTCAAGCACGGCCAGTTCATTTACAATGCCCATCTGTTCCGCTCTTCTCGCTTTTTCCGTCAATCCCGCAATTTCTGTCTGTAGTTCATGAGGCGTCATTTGACTGTATCGTTTGTCCATTTCGGTTTACTCCTCTTCCTGCAAAAATTGTTCAATATCGTCAATCGAGAATCCTTTTCTGAATAAGTACTGTTTGACCTTCATTCCGCTTTCATAGCTGCCGTCATAGCGGTATTTCCTGATCGCCTTTTCCGCATGAATCTTCAGGGCTTCCATCTCAGCTTCGTCATCATTCTCATACTCCGTCTGCTCCAGGGCGGCGTTGATGACGTCGAATGGAAAACCTTTTCGCTGAAGCTGCATCTGCGCCCGCTGTCTGATCTCTTTTGTGGACAGCTTTTTGTCTTTTTTCAGGATTTTCCCGATATGTTTCAGCGCTTCTTGTATCTGCTCATCAAATGTAAACGCACTGAGCGTCTCCTTGATCGTATCGTCGTCTATTCCTTTCGCTTTCAGCTCGCGGAACAGGACGTCAGGGCCTTTGCCGTTTGTTTTTTTGTGGGTGCTTGCATAAGCTTCGGCAAATTCTTTGTCATTTAAGTAGCGGTAATCGTACAGTTTATGGATGACTTCAGGAATGACCATCTCAGGTGTTTCTTTTTTCTTCAGATGGTCCCGGACTTCTTTTTCAGAGCGCATCCGGTATGATAAAAAATCTACGGCGCGGTTAAAGGCTTTTTTCACTTCATCGCCGTGCTGGATTTCAAGAATGTCAAGCTCGTCCAGTTCTTTCCCTTTTTTCAGGTCAAAACGCACGAGCACGTCGGCGTCGACGCTGAATGCATATTTCTCATCAAGAAAGATGTTGAAGCGCTCGGTGTTTTTCTTTTGGGTCGATATTTTTGTAATAAACGGCATCCCGGTCTCCTTTCCCGCCCGATGTTCAGGCGTTTTTCTTTTTGACAAATGAGGTACAGTATATGTATCAACGTGTAAGGAGAGATGGATATGAATATCGCGATGACAGGCGGCACGGGTTTTCTCGGCCGGCATCTGACAGATGTGTTTACCCGCCGGGGACATCATGTCTATATTTTATCAAGAAAACAAAGAGAAACCGAACAAAAAAATGTGACATATGTTCAATGGCTGGCCGAAAACGCGGCGCCTGAGCGCGAGCTTCCCCCTATTGATGTATGGGTGAACCTCGCCGGCAAATCCATCTTTGACCGCTGGACGGACACAACGAAGGAACAAATCATCTCAAGCAGAATAAAAGCGACGAGAGAAGTCAGACGGATTATGAAGCAGCAGCCCCAAAAACCGCGGGCTCTGATTCAGGCAAGCGCCGTCGGCATTTACGGCACTAGCACAGAGAAAACGTTCACTGAGCAGTCCGATACGTCAAATGAAGACTTTCTCAGTCATACGGCTCATATGTGGGAGCGTGAAGGCCAGAAAATTGAAGCGCTCGGCATTCGGACGGTATATGCCAGATTCGGCGTGATGCTCGGTGAAAAAGGCGCCCTGCCGCTCATGGTTCTCCCTTATAAGCTGTTAGCGGGCGGCACCGTCGGCTCGGGACGGCAATGGCTGTCATGGGTTCATGTCGATGACGCCGCGGAACTCATCGCGTATGCGGCGGAGCATGATGACTTATCCGGCCCGATGAATGTGACATCGCCGAACCCCGTTGAAATGAAGCAATTCGGAAAGACGATCGCAAGCGTCCTGCACCGCCCCCACTGGATTCCCGTACCGGAAGTTTTTCTGGAGAAAGCATTGGGAGAGATGAGCCTGCTGATCGTAAAAGGCCAGCGCGCCCTGCCTAAACAGGCGCTGACGTCCGGTTTTCAATTTACGTATGAAGAACTTGATTTGGCTTTAAAGGATCTCTTATCTGCATAAAAACGGAAATAAAAGCCAATCCTATTGGTATTCTGTTTTGAAGGAGGGTCTTCTTTTATGGAAAAGAAGCGCGAAAAACATCAGCAGGGAGCCAATCTCAAAAAAATGCAGGAAGTCCTTTATTCCGGTGAATTCAAAAAAGCGGAAAGAGCAGCCAAACGGAAATAAACGAATAAAGATCGGGACCGGGCAGATACTATGTTTGTTTGATATCACTTTTTTCAGGGGGCGATTGTTATGGGCAGAAATCATACTCACAAAAACCGTGATAAAAACAAACAAAAACTTCCTCAAGTTCCGGCTGCTTTGAAACATGAAACAGACGGCACATATGAGGAATATTCAAGCGAGCTTGCTGATTCCGCTGACCGCGAAGCGCAGGCGCGGATGAAAGCTGCTGACAACAGAGCAAAAAGCAAAACCCGCTAATACAAAATCCCCGCCTCTTCTTGAGGACGGGGATTTTTTTACAGTTCGGTAAACAGGGTTTTTGCCGGCGTCCGTTCTTTCGCCTTAGGCTGTTCATCCGGATAGCCCGTTTGGATGATGGCGGCGAAGCGCTCATTGTCTGCAAGGCCGAAGTCTCGATGCACCTGTTTGTCATACATAATGCGGCCGCTTTTCCAAACCATGCCGATGCCGTTTTCATGTGCGAGAAGCTGAAGGTTTTGAATCATGCCGCTCAGCGCCGCAAAATCATCATTTCGCGTAAATTCATTTTCATCTTCTTTTAAGACGACCAACAAAAATCCCGGAATGGCACTGAGATTTTTTCTCATGTTCCGCTCTTTTTCCTCGTTGAAATCATCTTTTATTTTTTTGAAAAATGAAACGTAGCTGTCCGCAAGCTTTTCTTTTCCCGCTTCGCTTGCCGCGTAGATAAAACGCCATGGCTCCGTCAGTCTGTGGTTCGGTGCGTAAACGGCCGTTTCGAGCATATCTAATATGACTTCAGAAGGAACGGTTTCCGGTTTAAATGACCGGATGGATCTTCTGTTTCTGATCGTATGTTTAAGACCCTCGTTTTGCTGTAATTGTTCGGTTTTCGGCATGCCGATTCACCTTCCTATTCAATTGAAAATGATTATCATTTATAATATAACGGATAGAACCGGCTTTTGTAAACCGTTACGGAAGCTGAAGATGAATTGATTCGGCATACACGGCCGTTCCTGTCATCTCGATTTTCACCTTGCCGCCTTCCTCCGTGATCCTGATTTCCACTTTTCCGTCTTTCCCTATTTCCTGACCTTGTTCAATCGTGAGGCATTCGGCTTCAGAGCCCCCGTATTGCCGCATATAGGCCGCCATGACGCCTGAAGCGGTTCCCGTGACGGGGTCTTCGGTCGTTCCGGAAAAAGGAGAAGAAAAATGGCGTCCGTGCAGATCGCTTTCCTGATGAACGGTTTCCAGAGAAAAAGGATGGACGCTCGCTTTCGGAAGATCTTGCAATACAGCGGGAAATTGCGTGTTGTCCGGCACCATATTCCGTGATGCTTCCAGTGATTTCAGCGGAACAATCAATGTCCAGATCCCCGTTGATCCGTAAACAATCGGAAGCTCGCCGTGGAAATCCTCAGCCGTTATCCCGAGCGAAGCCGCAAGCTGTTCTTTGTCTCCCGTAAACGGCAGAAATTGCGGGGGAGCCTGTTCAAGCGTGATGTATACCCGCCCGTTTCGTTCAGCGGCTTTTACGGGAAGAATGCCGGCTTTTGTCTCAATCCGATACGTCTGATCAGCCTGAAGCCTTCCTTTTTCAATTAATGCGTAAAGAGAGGCAACTGTAGCATGTCCGCATAAATTCATTTCATGGCCGGGTGTAAAATAGCGGATGCGCAGATCGGCTTCTCCGCTTTTACAGAGAAATGAAGTTTCATTGTACCCTGCCATTTCGGCGATCATCTGCATCTCTTCATCTGAATAATCATCACCGTTAAAGACGATTCCAGCGGGATTTCCCAGATCAGGAATATCGGTAAACGCTTCATATTTAAATACAACTGCCTGTTTCATTCATCAGTCTTCCTTTCGTCTCATGGTATGTTATTCAGTATAACAAAAGAAAATTAGAATTTTTAGTTAATTACATTAAAGGAAAAAAAAGACGCCTTTTAACGGCGTCTTTTTTTTGTTTTTCCGATCAGGCGGGTGACGAGAAACATCGTGACAGACAGTGATCTGTTTTTGCGGTATGCCAAGTATTTCCCGCGCCATTCCGGTTTGTATTTTTCTTTAAAGGCCCGCAGCCCGCTGAAGCTGTACATATACCGGACGTTGTTGAAGATGACGGCTGCGATTCTTTCCGACCAGAAAGATGTAAAGGCCGTTCCTACGTTTGACAACGGCGCCATCCCCATATTAAAAGTGGTATAGCCTTTTTCCTGCGCCCAGAGAAACAGACGGATGAAAAGCGCGTCCATAATACCGTTCGGCGCGTTTTTCCGATAACGCATCAAGTCGACTGATATTTCGCCTTCCTGGTACATCGGCATCAGGTTGGCAAAAGCGATGATCTCCCCTTCTGTGTCTTTCACGTAAGCAATCGGGGCTTGTTCCAAATAGTCCCGATCGAAGAAACCGAGAGAAAAGCCTTTCTCTTTTTTCGGTCCGAGCCATTCGTCCGAAATGTCTTTCAGCTTGGCCATAAACTCGGAAGAAAACGGCGGTTCCCCGACATGAAATGTGTAGCCTTCGCGGTCAAATTTGTTGTTAATCGCCCGCAGCCCCGCTTTTTTCTTTCCTGACAGCGTAAATGCCTCCATATCCACGAGAGCTTCTTCTCCAAGCTTGAAGAAGTTATAGCCGAAGTCGTGGTACAGCGCCATGTCTTCACGTTCAATCTGATAAAACATGACACTCAGTCCCTGCTTATGCGCTTCGTTCAAAAATTCCTCGATCACCAGCGGAAAAGAGTCTTTCTGCCCTGACGGATCACCGAGCACGACAAGTCTTCTCGAAATCTGGCCGAACAATAAAAGCGCTTTGCCGTCGCTTGAGAAATAAAACCGCTTATCCCCGAGAAAGCCGAGATGGCTGAGCGCATTTCCGCCTTCTTCCGCCAAAAAGGTCTTCAGCCGTTCAGGATCGGCCTCTTCCCCGATCGGCTTCAATCTTTTATGATAAAAGACCGTAAACAAAAGGAAAAACAGAGGCACGACAATAATGGCCGTCATCGTCGCATATGTAATGTGCGAATTATTATGGACGAAGTAATCGTGGCGCAGCAGCCGATTCATTTTATCCCAAATAAAACCGGCAATGAGATTATAGTTAAACAAGGCGATAATAAACAGAGCGGCCGCAAAAATCATCTGGCCGAGTGTATACGATGCCTGTTCCCTGATAAACTGCCGCTTCAGCAGCACAAGCACGACGATGACGACAGGCAGAATAAAGATCGCACTGATGTTCATTCCTTTTAAGAAACTGAACACAAAACCGCCGACCAGCGCGGCGACCGCCATTGAATAAGAGCGTTTCGTCCGTTTATATAATTCAATCGGCAGAATTAATAGAATCAAAGCCGCGCTTAGCGATAACGCGTTAAACGCAAGGAGCGCCGGGCGCGGAATATGCGGAATGACCGTCTCTCTGTCGATCGGCAATGCGACGGACGCCAGCACGACCACTCCCGACACGAAAACCAAAAGCGACAGCGAACCGTAAAGCACTCTGATTAAGATCCCGCGCTGCAATACGAGAAGCACGTTCGTCGTTTCTACGGCAGGCGCCATCTTCGGATTTGATTCCAGCCGTTTCAGCGTGTTTTCCGTTAAGTCGCCGGCCGCAAAGAACAGCCCGAACACAAACGGAATAAATGAATACACAATCCGGTAGATGACGATGGATGTCACAACCGCTTCCTGCGGAAAGCCCATATTCTGCATGCCGAGCAGAAACAGGAGGTCAAACGAGCCTAATCCGCCCGGCACAAGGCTGATGATTCCCCCGATAGCGGCTATCGCGAATACACCGAATACATGGCGGACATCTGCGTGAATCCCCATGACATGCAGTGAATAATACATAACGACGGCCGCCGCAAACCATTCGGCAAACGAAGCTCCGATATAAGAAAAAATCGGATGCCTCAGTTTTGCTTCACCATCTTCCGTTCGAGCTTTTTTATTGTTGATCCAAGCGGCGATTAAGGCCACCGGCACAATAAGCGCCACGCCGGCGATAACAGCCCACAGCCACGGCTTCTCACCTGTGATTTCGCCCACCGGCAGCACCCGGGCGACAGTCAGAATACTGAAGACTGACAGCCCGAGCAGCGCTGAAGAAGTAAGCCAGGCAATGCCTGCGACAAGTCGTTTTACGTCGTTCGTATGCTCTTTGTACAGCATCGTCCGCAGTCCGACGCCTGCCAGACCCCCGAATCCAAGGACATTGTTAAAGGAATTGGCGATAAAGGAAACCCTGAACACTTTCCAATTCGGAATGTTGAGCCGCAGCGCCCGTTTCAGCACAAAGTCGTAAAAGGACATCGCACTGACGGCAAGGAGGCCGAGCAGAACGAGGATAAATAAATCGTACCGCTCAATCCCGTTAATAATGTACAGCGTGCGTTTAAAAGAAAGATCTGTCAATTCCTTCTTCGACTGATAAATGACTAAAAGCAAAACTGCAATAGGAAATAATACTTTTAATATCGATAAGGCATTCTTTTTAGTCAGCAATGTTCTCTCCAATCATCATAAAATAGCTTATTTATTATAATTCCCCCAATAATCTCCAACATATTATACACTACCACCTCCTATTCAAACAAAACTCGTCTGCAACTTTCTTTCTCAGATGAAAATCAGTAATATGGTATGAAGGAGTATGAATGAGGAAGTGAGACGATGGATTATAACCTGCATGATACAACGGTCTTGGGCGGCGATATTTTTTCTCCTGAGGAACGGGATATTTGGGTGCTGTACATGAAAGTGATGACGTCGGCTGGACTCGGCGATGTGTCAGAATGGATGAAGCTTGATATGAGCATGCCGCAAATGAAGGTGCTGATGCTTCTGAACAACCATGGGACGCTGAAGGTGAGTGAAATTGCAGAAAAAATGGGTGCTTCCCTTTCAAATACGACGGGGCTGCTTGACCGGTTGGAAAAATCGAGTTTCGTTACACGCGCCCCGTCAGAAGAAGACCGCCGTTCAGTCGTCGTTCAATTAACGGAAAACGCGAAAAACATTTTCCGCAGCCTTTATCAAAAAGGACATGTAAAATTGAAGCGATCATTGGAAACGCTGACTGCTGAAGAAAAACAAACGGTTAATCAAGGGCTCGCCATTTTGGCAAAAGCGCTGGAATCCTCCAAACAGGCATAGAGATGAAAAAGGCCTGCCGTATCGGCGGCCTTTTTTTATTTGACATTTAATTCATTCAAAGTGAATAATATATTTTAAGTGAATTAAAATGAAAGGATTGATCAGTATGCCGGGACGAGTGCAAACAGGAAAAAACCAGAGCTGGGCCATCACCCTTTTTACGATCGGTGTGTTCATGGCGGCGCTGGACAACGGAATTATTTCCGCTGCTCTGACGACGATTAACAGGTCTTTTGATATTTCTCCTTCATGGGGATCGTGGGGCGTGACCCTTTACACATTGGGACTCAGTGTCAGTGTGCCGATTGTCGGCAAGCTGTCGGACCGCTATGGACGGAAAAAACTGTTTATGATTGAAGTCGGACTGTTCGGTCTTGGCTCTTTGCTTGTCGCACTCAGTCAGAGCTTCCCGATGTTTTTGGCGGCGCGGCTCATTCAAGCCTTTGGCGGCGGAGGAATTTTTATTATCGGCAGCTCACATGTGCTGGCTGTGCTTCCGAAAGAAAAACAGGGAAAAGCTCTCGGGCTTTTAGGGGCGATGAACGGTATAGCGGCCGTCCTCGGACCGAATATCGGGAGTTTTTTGCTTCATATAACCGGGTCGTGGCATTGGCTGTTTTTGATTAATCTGCCGATAGCCGCCGCTTTGGTTGTGTGCGGCGGTTTGTTTATCGCTGAAACGAAAGAGCCTGAGGCGAAAAAGCTTGATCTTGCCGGCACGATGATGCTGTCTCTGGCAATCTTATCTTGCATGATCGGTATCACAAACCTCGATGGGGCAAAGCTGTCAGAAAGCATAATGGACGTGAAGGTGTACGGATATCTTCTGGGGGCGGCACTTCTCTTTTGGGCGCTGCTTAAGGTTGAAAAGCGGGTTGAAAAACGCGGGGGCGATCCGATTCTCGCCTACTCGCTGCTGCAAAATAAAGTGTTTCAATGGACGCTCGTCATCGGGTTTTTATCGGGCGGGCTGCTTGCTGCGGTCATTTTTATTCCTTCTTATGCGGAGCAGTATTTGCACGTATCGGCGGAGAAAGCGGGTTATTGGATGACACCGCTCGCGTTGGCATCAGGCATCGGCGCATGGCTCGGCGGGGCGGTCACGGATAAAAAAGGGCCGGTCTTCTCTGCTGTTGTATCAGGCGCTATCGCATTTGCCGGCTTCAGCCTGTTTCCGTTATGGGTGACGGATAAATGGGAATTTGTCACGGCGAGTGTCATTGCGGGGATCGGTTTCGGATTCCTGCTCGGAGCTCCGCTGAATGTGCTTGTATCAGAAACGGCGGGCCAAAACAAAGGGACGGCGCTCGGCACGCTTTCCCTCGTGAGGCAGGTCGGGCTGACGCTCGCCCCAGCCTTATATGCCGGCTTCATTACAGCCGGCTTTGACCGGATCGGAGATGACATCAAAAACCGTTTAGCAAAAAGCGGTGTTCCTGCTGACCAGGTGCAATTGCCCGATATCAGCGGCGGGCTTTCTTCGTTGCAGGAACAGGTAAGCCGAATCCCCGTTCCCGCCGTCAAAAAAGCGGTTTCTGATGCGATTGAAGCAGGCATTGCCAGCGGCTATCATCACCTTTATACGGCAGCCGCTGTCATTTCGTTATGCACGGTTGTGTCTGCGGCTGTTTTGGCGTTTTTCCGGAAGCCGGCATCCTCTAAGACAAACGCCAGTCCATCCGCCGGCAAAGCTCAGTAATATGGGCGATATGATGTTCAGAATGCCAGACATATAATCCGAGCGCTTGTTCCAGCGTAACCGTCTCTTTGGATACAGGATGGAAGTATCTCCGTTTGTATTGGGCTTCCGTCATGGAGCGCAAAAGAGCGGCCCACCTTCTGTGCAGGATTGTTAACAGCTCAAGCGTATCCCCGCAAGCGGCGGTTTTTGAATCATGAAGATCGGCCCAGCCGTTTTCATCATAGGGACGGATTTCCGGTTCATCTTCTGTTAAAGCCAATTTAAACCGGGTATAACCGTTCATGTGGCTGTCCGCCAGATGGTGAACCACTTGACGGACAGTCCATCCCCCTTCGCGGTACGGCGTATCGAGCTGATTGTCCGACATCGCTCTGACAGCTTGTTTCAGTTTGGCCGGAGCGTGTTCCAGCGCATTGATCCATTCTTGTTTCTGTCCGGCCGAATCGATTCAGCCGGCTGATATTCTCCAATCGGATAGCTGAGGGTTTGTTTTTCCATTTTTGTCTCTCTCCCGTTGATCGTATTATGAAAGTATGATGGTGATGTCGCAGCCTTCCGCTTTCGCTTCACGAAAGACTTGAAGCACACTCTCTGCGCCATTTTCTGTAAGCTGCTTGCTTTGTTCAAACTGTCTCCATTCTAAAACGAGGGGATACTCGACCCAGCCGGTCAGACAATCCCATAAAGCGTCAAGGTTTTCACCGTAGTATTCAGGAAGGGCAAGCTCCTTTTTCAATGTCTGGTGCAGGTCGCTCATACTTCTGATTTGTTCCCCGTTAATGATTGCTTTTTTCATGTGCGGCTCCTTTCTCATGATTTTATTCTATCAGTTTACCATTTTCCTCTTCAGAAGTGACCGGAGTCTGCCGCGGTTCCAGCTGGACGATGCCTTGCCCGCCGTCAACGGCCACCCTGTCCCCCGTTTTCAGTTTTGACGTTGCATTTCCGCACCCGACAACAGCAGGAATCCCCAGTTCCCGGGCGACGATCGCCGCGTGGGACAAAGGGGCGCCGACGTCCGTTATGATAGCAGCCGCTCTTGGAAAAAGCGGGGTCCAGCCTACATTAGTTGTCGAGGTCACTAAAATTTCCCCCGCCGCAAAAGAATCCCCGTCTTCCGGGACATCAAGGACACGGACAATGCCCTCCACTCTCCCGGCCGCTCCCGCGAAACCTTTTAAAGTATACGCATCATCAGTTTCCGCAGGCATAAAAGCATCGTAATAATCCGCTCTTCTGTCAGGATCCTCAGCCCATTTAAACGGATTGAATCTTCCGTTAATAACGGATGGGAACGGCGGCAGTTTTTTATAAGTTTCATAGTTTTGCTTTCTCGCTTGAATCGACGCAACCGCCGGCTCTTTCCCCGCGAGCAGATCGGTTATTTCATGCAGATACAAGAAGAAAATATCGTCCTTCATGCCGGTCATTTCCGCCGCTCTGAGCGCGAATGCTCTGGCTGTCCGGTACACCCTGACAAATTCGGATCTGGTTGTTTCTCTAATATTCGCGTAATCTGACGCTTTTTCCATTTTGGCTTTGAGCCATTTGACCTTATGAGGAAACTTTTCTTCAAATCTTCGGAAGGCCTGTTCATGCGCCCGCTGCTGTTTCAAAAGCAATTGTTCGGCATCAATACCCGACTCCTTGTGTTCTTTGATCTGCTTCGTCAGCCAATCCCGGTTTTCTCCCGGATGCGGTATGGAAAGTTCGTATTCATGCGGGCCTCGGTGGCCTTGGTTCCTGAGATATTCTTCCTCGCTCATACGGCCTTTCATGACTTGATCAATGCCGATAATCGGCTCCAGGCTGGCCAGTCCGCCTTTTCCCCTCAGATTGGAAAGCAGGAGATTCGCATCTTCTATGCCTGCGAGTTTTGTTAATTGAGAGGTTAACGACGAAGAGGATTGCGCAGAATCACGCCCGCCGGATATTAACGCAAACCACGCATTGCACAAATACGGATAGATCTCATTGTTCCATATCGCTAATAATGCCCGCTCCGTTTCGGCACGTTTCAGCTTTTCCTCAATATTCCGGCACCACTCCGGCGATTCGTCCAAGTAGGAGGACATGTTTTTTTTTGCGTGCTTCATTTTCGACAGATACGGTTTCAGTTTTTTCGAGATGATCTTCAAAAGTTCATACTTTGAGAACGGATATAAAGGAATCTTCATTTCCGCCGGGATTTCTCCCAATGTATCGCTCATCATTTTTCCTATTTTACCGCCTTTCGGATTCAGACCGAAAGCGGCGAGAACGGAAAGAGGCTGGCTCATATTGTTATAGGCTCTTCCGCAAATATTGCCGGACCAGACATAATAGCCCGGAATAATGCCCGACTCTTCATCCAGATTCCGGAGGAGCGACCATGTCAGCGGCGTCATCACATCGGGAATCGCTTCTCCTATATTTGTGTTTGTCCATAAAAAATCACCGCTGAAAGAATCATTCCATTCATAGGTTTCCAGATTTCCGGCTTGTAAGGTCGTAATCGGGCGGGATTGAAGAATATACAATGTCCCGCCCGCGGCGGCCCATTCAATATCCTGCGGCCCTCCAAGTTCTTTTTCCAGCTTTTTCGCCAGTTTATAGAGCTTTGACGCATATTTACGAAATTCCCCGGGGCCGTCATATTTTTTCTTGGGCCGTGCCAGTTTAAAAGAAAAGGCATCGGCTTCCCCGGAAACGAGCTGCTCCCCGAGACCGTAGACGTAATTGCCTGTCATCTCCCGCCTGCTCCCCGTAATCGGATCTGCGGTAAACAGCACTCCGGATATCTCAGACGGTATCATCAGCTGGATGACGATTGCGATTTCATGCTCATCTTCCATTCCCTGAACGGCGCTGTACGCTTTTACCCTTTCTGACTGTGCCGATCGGCAGACTTCATCAATCGCCCCGGATATGTCTTGATCTGTTTTGACATTCAACACCGTATCGAATTCTCCGGCAAAGGAAGCCTGAGCGGAATCCTCGCTCAGCGCAGATGAGCGTACGGCAAACAACGCAGATGCATGGCGGCTGCGGATGGAATTCACATATTGATCAATAGCCTCTCTCGCCTGATGGCGGAGCTGTCCGTCCTGAAAGGCTGACGGCAAAATCACAAATCCTTCAGGCACAGGATACCCGCTTTGATACATTTTAGAGAGAATGCTTCCTTTTCCTCCCGCAGAGAAATAAAGTTCGGCCGGAAGTTCTCCGAATGTTTTGACACAGTCATTCATAATGTCCCCGCTCCTTTTTAGTCGTTCATCCAAGCTCTCCGTTTTTCTCTTTTTCACTTTTTTTGAAAGTATTTCCTATAAGTATACAATATATCGGTCTTCACAAGGGAGAAAATCGATGGCGTTATTTTGTCATAAATGCATCCGGTCAAAACGGACGCAGGCGGGGGTCTTCAGCCAGTGAACGCGCTATTAAAATTAGAGATAGGCTGCCCGATACTGCTTACCTGGCATTCGCTGTCGGCTTGCCCGGGGGGCTTTGTATGCAGGATGTACAACTATCCGTCCTCGTGCCGGATAAAGCGGACCCGCATCAAAAAGGCGGCCGAAACGCCGCCTTTTTTTCAGACTGTGCGGCCTTGATGCGCCGCCGTATTTCTTTTAATCTGCTTCGGCTGATACACTTTCCCGACAAACAAGTATCCGTATCTGAAATGGTTGCACCCCCAAGATATGAAAATGGGACCGAGCGTGCAGATCAAAAATAACAGAAGGATGGCAGCCGGCAAAGGCATTGACCGCAAATAGCCTTCCAGGAGGTATCCGCTGATTAAAAAGTAGGAGTGCAGCAGATAGATTGAAAACGAATAGTTGCTGATCATCATCACAATCGCGGGCACTTTTTTGAGCTTTGAAAACAGATGAAAACACAGAAAGATCATACTGACCGCGTAAATCATAATATCCGGACGCTTAGAAGAAATGGACCCGCCGCTGGTATATGAAACGGCCACAATCAATATGGCCGATACGGCCGCACTGAAGTAAACCGCATAACGGTACTGATTGATGAGCGCTAAAAAACGCCGGTATTCCTTTCCGCAATAAAATGCCAGACAGAAATAAAACAGCCAGCCCGGAAACGGAACCCAAAAGAACGGAAAAATAGAATCAAGCCCCGATGAAGCAGGCGGACGAACGATTGAAAAATAGGCCAGATAGACGGCATTGATGATAAACGAAACAGACAGCACCCACACGGGAGATGTGTTGTTCAGCCAGCGGTGCAGCAGCATATGGAGAATATAAAATTGAAAGATCACAAGAATGAAGTAGCCGATGAAGTTTCCTAAAAAGACATTTTCTAAAAATTTACCGAACACTGAAACGAAACCGGCTCCCTCTTCTGCGACACTTTTCATTAAGATGGCATCCACCGCGGCGATAAACAGAAACGGCACGAAAATAACTTTTCCCCTTTTCTTTAAGAATCCTGCAGGGACGCCTTCCGGATAGGACCTGGCAAGCAAAAATTCCGAGATAAAGATAAACGCCGGCGTGCTGAACATCAGCAAAGTCCGGAATGCATCAACCGTACGGGCGGCGCTTGCTAAGGACTCTTCCTGAATCATCAGCACCATTGACACCACGTGCAGCAGAACGACACTTAAGCAGGACAGGCAGCGGATCACGAAAATTTCTTTTATCTGCATGCGGCCGCTCCTTTTTCACAAGCGCGGCGGACTTTGGCGTATGCCTGGCGCAGCCGCTTTTCCCGCAGCTCGGGTGTGCTCGTTTTAACTGAGGACATAAAGTTCCGTTCGGCTTTTTGAATGCCGCAAAATTGCAGAATTCCTTTTTTCAGCGTAATCCAGTCCGCGTTTTTCCGGAACCACTTTAAGTGCCGGTTCGGGGAGTCCGCCGTATAAAACACCTGTGCCGTCTCTGCCCGCAGCAGGCCTTTTACGCGGCCGTTTTCAAATGTATAGGCTTCTCCGGCGACAAGCACTTTGTCAAAAAAGCCTTTCATAATCGCCGGAACGCCTCCCCACCACAGCGGGTAGATGAAAATGAGATGATCCGCTTCTTTCATCAGTTTCCGGTATCTCTTCGTTTCAGCGTCCCTTTTCATATCCGTCCGCTTTTTTTCATCTCCGGCCTTCAGCACGGGATCAAATTGATCGGCGTATAAGTCAATGACAGTATAGCTTTTGCCGCTGTCCTTCAAAGCCATGGCGACGTATTTTACGATAGCCGCATTGAAGCTGTTCTCATCCGGGTCTGCATACACAATCACCGTCTTCATATGTACCTCCCAGTATTTCTTAATTTTTACAATGATTATATCATGATGTCTTATGAATAAGGCAAAGACATGATGAAAGGGGTTTCAAATCTGTATGCGGCTGAAACCAAAATCCAATCCCGAAGTCT
Source organism: Bacillus sp. 01N42_2 (assembly GCF_056399565.1). Classification (NCBI taxonomy): domain Bacteria; kingdom Bacillati; phylum Bacillota; class Bacilli; order Caryophanales; family Bacillaceae; genus Bacillus; species Bacillus sp. 01N42_2. The sequence continues at coordinate 34,595 of NZ_JBFTRO010000010.1, forward strand.
TTCTATGATCAGGATTTCCGCATCCGGCATTTCTACGTTTTTTCGCAGCCGTGTGGTATACTAGCTGTCAAATGAATGGGCTTGGAGGACAACATGAGAATTTTAAAGTACGCGATTTTAGGGCTTTTAAGAAAAGGCGAATTGAGCGGATATGATATATCGAGCTATTTTAAAGAAGAGCTCGGCCAGTTCTGGAGCGCAAAGCACAGCCAGATTTATCCGGAATTGAAAAAACTGACGGCTGAGGGGTTTATTACGTTCCGCACTGCGATTCAAGGAACGAAGCTTGAGAAAAAAATGTACACGCTGACCGGCAATGGAGAACGGGAGCTTGCCGCCTGGCTGACGAAAAAAGATCCGATTCCGGAAACAGTGAAGGATGAATTTATGCTGAAGGCTTATTTCATCTCAGCTTTGACCCGGGAGGAAGCGGATGAGCTATTCACCGATCAGCTCGTAAAGCGGAAGGAAAAATTGTCCGACTTGGAAAACAGTTATCACGAACTGATGACATCGTCCGAGGATGCGGATTCATTTTCGTCTCCCGATTTCGGCCATTATCTCGTGCTGACAAAAGCGCTTGAGCGGGAACGCAATTACATTTCCTGGCTTGAAGATATTTTGGCTCTCATCAAAAAAGCATAAACAAAAAAACGGGCGGCTCTGTATCTATAAGCCGCCTGTTTACGTTCTGAGAACCGCCGTGATCAACGAATCAGCCATTAAAATAAGAAAAAGCAGGCTGAAATATACAATCGAATACAAAAACATCCCCTTCGACCATTGCGTGTCATCCGCCGCCTGAAAACCTTTGACGCTCCGGTACAGCCAGACGGCTCCGAGCAGAAGAGCGGACGCGGTATAAAGCGGGCTGACATCTATATAGAAAGGAACGAGCAGCGAAACCGCAGTCAGAACGGCGATGTAACGCAGCATTTTCATTTTTGTGACGCGGTTGCCTTTTACAATCGGCAAAAGCGGAATACCGGCGGCACGATACTCTTCCTTTCGCCTGATCCCGATCGCCCAAAAATGTGGCGGCTGCCACAAAAACATAATCGCATATAACAAAATCGCGGGCATATCAATACACCCGGCCAGCGCGCAATAACCGATTAAGGGCGGAGCGGCTCCCGGAAAGCTGCCGACAAATGTGCTCCAGACGGATTGTCTTTTAAACCAAAGCGTATAAACGACGGCATACAGTAAAAATGCAAGCAGGCCAAGAACGGCAGTCAGTACATTAAGCGCAGCAAGCATGATGAATCCGCATGCGCCGAGACAGATGCCGTACAGGATCATGACCGGCGGCGGTATTTTCCCCGTGACGCTTGCGCGGGTGCGGGTTCGCGCCATCTTTGCATCCATACCGCGGTCAAAGAAGTTATTAAAAACAGTGCTTGATGCCATGACAAGCGCCGTTCCGATCATGGCGATCGTCATAGCCGCAAATATACCGGGCCCTCCGCCCGTCCTTTCTGACTGAAGCCACGCGATCCAAAATCCGCCCAATGCAGCGAGTGAATTCGAGATGATAATCCCGGGTTTGGCAAGGATGATAAAGTCCTTGACCGTCACCCGGTTTCCGTTATGCTTCATCGGCTGTTCCGTCTGTGCTGCATTAGAATTCATCAGTTCAGATTCTCCTTTTTCGGCTTATCATATCAGGAAGAATAAGGAAGTTCAATTCATATCGGTTATTTTTCACAAAATTGTAAATAGCATACGAAAAGCCGTATCTTCTGACAGGATACGGCTTATGGCTCCCTGATCTGCCGAATGTACACAATTTTCAATTCAGCGGAGGCCCTGAGCGCGGGCCGGCGATGGCGGGCTCCAGGCGCCATTTTTGCGCGTCACTGTGATTTTCGCTCTCCTTTCGAGAACACTTCAGAAAAATAAAAAACCTTGCCGGTGAACGGCAAGGTTTGTTTCTTACAGTGTAAATGCGATATCCGCCCCTGACACAGGGTCTTTGACGAATATGCCCGCTTCTTTTTCTTCAATCTCAAAGCCGGCATCGGTCAGCGCTTTTGTCACACGTGAGAGCTCTTTTTGATGCGGGAGCACGATGGTGTAATAATCCAGTCCGCTTGCATTTCCCGGTTTCGGCGGCGCATGTGTTCCGGCCCATATATTCAGGCCGATGTGATGGTGATACCCTCCCGCTGAAACAAACAGGGCGGACATGGCGGCGTAATTGCCGACAATGTCAAAACCGAGGATATCGGTGTAAAAAGCTTTAGCTTCCTGTAAATCCGTCACATGGAGATGGATGTGACCGATTACGGTTCCTTCCGGGAGGCGGCTTTTCCGTTCAGCTCCGGCTTCTTTCAAAAGCCCGTTCACATCGACGGGCGCCGTTTGCATGACGTAATTGCCCTCTGCATCGCGCTGCCACGTACTGCGGGGACGATCGGCGTATATTTCAATGCCGTTTCCGTCCGGATCAGACAGGTAAAGAGCTTCACTGACCCCGTGATCCCCCTGACCGAGCGCGATGCCGTTTTCAATCAGCCTGGCCAATGCGATGCCGAGTTCTTTCCGGTCAGGCAGAAGTATCGCGAAATGGTACAGGCCGGTGACCGACCGCTCCGGGAGAATGACGGCGCTTGGATTTTCCTCAAGCATCAGCAGGACGCGTTTTCCGTCTGCTGACAGTTCTGCGGAACGATCGGTTTGCGAGATGACTTGAAAGCCGATCACATTTTGGTAAAAGTCGAGCGACCGTTCCAAATTTTTGATAGTCAATTTGACATAACCGATTGCTGTATCTTGATGAATGCCGGTCATTTGAACGCCTTCTTTCTTATGCTGAAAAAGTTTCTCCCTTTTTTGATTTGAAAAGGAGCTGATCCAATGAAAGCAGACGGCTTCCTGAAAGCGCTAAGTGAATAGATGCCGCCAGTAAGATGAAATCAAATTCCGAGCCGCCCATAAATGGTGAGGAAAGCTTCGCCGTAAAGATAGCGCCGACTAATGTGAGGGCAAACAGAACGCCAATTATGCGCGTCGCCAGACCGAAAAAGATCAGAACCCCGCCGACAAGCTCAATCGTTGCGATGACATAGACCATAAATGCCGGAAGCCCGATGCTTTGGAAAAATTGTGTGGTGCCTTCTAATCCTTGGAACTTGGATAAACCGTGTACAAAAAAGATAATACCTGTTACAACCCTTAAAAGCAGTGTTCCTGTTTCGAATGATTTATTCATAAAATCCTCCTTGAAAATTATTATCACTTACTTTATGTAAGCTAGTATATATACATAACTTATTTACGTCAAGTAATTTCGTTACATTTAACGAAAATAACTGAAAAGTACTATTTATCCTCATAAAAAAAAGACCTCCGCTCTCTGTCGGAGGCCTTTGTCCCTATTTACGATTCCCGGAACTGGCTTTCATATAATTCTTGGTAAAAACCATTCTGGCTGAGAAGTTCGGCATGGGTTCCTTTTTCAGCCATTTCCCCGTCTTTCAGCACAAGAATCTGGTCGGCTTTTTGAATCGTGTTCAGCCTGTGAGCAATAATAACGCTCGTTCTGCCCGCCATTAAACGGCCGAGCGCTTCTTGTATTTTCACTTCAGTCACTGTATCAATGTTGCTCGTCGCTTCATCCAAAATGAGCAGAACCGGGTCCGCGAGCACAGCTCTCGCGATGGAAATGAGCTGCCTCTGTCCTTGGCTGATGCCCGCGCCGTTTTGGGTAAGAACGGTATCATAGCCTTTCGGGAGCCGTTCGATGAATCCGTGGGCATTGGCAGCTTTTGCGGCTTCCTCCACCTCTTTGTCAGAAGCATCCAGCCGGCCGTAGCGGATATTCTCCCTGATGGTGCCCTGGAAGAGAAATGAATCCTGCAGAACAAACCCCATGTTTTTTCTCAGACTGGATCTTGTCAGTTTTTTGATGTCCGTTCCGTCAATGAGGATTTTTCCTTCATTCGGCTCGTAAAAACGGGCGATCAAGCTCGTAACGGTTGTTTTACCCGCTCCGGTCGGACCGACGAAGGCGATTGACTGTCCTTTCGGAACGCTGAAGGACAGATGTTTTAAGATCAGGCTGTCTTCCTGATAGCCGAAGGAGACATCGCGGAATTCAATGTCACCCGTTTTGATCGGCTGGTGCGCCGCATGCTCTTCATCTTCCCGCTCCTCTTTTTCATCAAGCACGTCAAACACCCGTTCAGCCCCGGCGATTGCCGATAACATCGTATTGAACTGATTGGCTAAATCATTCAAAGGGCGGGTGAACTGCCGCGAGTATTCGGCGAATACGACAATTGAACCGATTGAGATCCACCCTTTCAGCGCAAACAGCCCGCCGACCGCCGCTATAATCGTAAAGCTTAAATTGTTTAAAGAGTTCATGACTTTCGGAATGAATCCCGAAATTGTCTGCCCCCAAAACCCCGATGATTTTAACGCCGCGTTTTTTTCTAAAAATTGCTCCATGACTCGGTCTTCTCTTGAGTAGGCTTTAATGACCTTCGCTCCTGATACCGACTCTTCAATAAAACCGTTCAGCTCGCCGAGGTTTTTCTGCTGCTGCTTAAACAAGAGTCCCGTCCGGTTGGTGATCCATTTGATGCTTAAAAACATGATCGGAATGATCAAAAGCGTAATCAATGTTAAAAGCGGGCTCATGTACAGCATCACGGCGATTGTGCCGACGAATGTAATGACGCTCGACAGCACTTGAATGACGGATGTATTTAAAGTGGAGCTGACATTTTCAATATCATTGGTGACCCGGCTCATCAAGTCCCCGAGCCGCTGTTTATCAAAAAACGGGATCGGCAGCTCATGCAGATGGGTAAACAGCTCGCTCCGCATTTTAAACACGGTGCTTTGCGAGATATTGATCATCCAATAGTTTTGAAACCATAAGGACAACGATTGCACGAGGTAAATCCCAAATAGTATGAACAGCACCCCCGCCAATCCGTCCGTCGTCCGTCCGACGATGAAATGATCAATCGCTTTCCCGATGACGAACGGTCCGAGGAGGCCGAATACGGCGCTTATGACTACCATGATGATCACAAGAGTCAATAGCCCTTTTTTCTCTGCTACATACGACCAGATTCTGCGCAGGGTCCCTTTTGCATCTTTTGCTTTCGCACGTTTTCTGCCGCCTTCACTCGATTTGAGCGGTATTTTCGGATAACGGAAAGGTTTACGAATGTCTTTCTCCACTGTCAGCTCCCTCCTTTCCGAATTGGGATTCATAAATCTGCCGGTACAGATGAGACTCTGCCATCAGCTCTTGGTGCGTGCCTTTTGCCAGCAGTTCGCCGTCTTCAAGCAATAAGATGGTGTCAGCCTTCATCGCGGTCGTTATTTTTTGCGTGATAATCAGTGTCGTGCATTCATAGGATCTGATCGCTTTTAAAAGCTTGGCTTCCGTCTGAAGATCCAGCGCGCTCGTACTGTCGTCTAACAGCAGGAGGGACGGCTTTCTGATAAAAGCACGCGCGATGGAAATGCGCTGCTTCTGCCCGCCTGACAAATTGACGCCCCGCTGTCCCAGCACCGTGTCGTATCCGTTTGACAGCTTCATAATCGTGTCATGGATTTGCGCGTCTTTGGCTGCTTCCATTACTTCATCTAGTGAAGCATCCTCCCGCCCCCAGGCGATATTTTCACGGATTGTGCCCGAAAACAGGAGCACTTCCTGCGGAACATAGCCGATTTCCTTGCGCAGCCCGTGAGCGGAGAATTCACCGATCGGTTTTCCGTCTATGAAAATACTGCCTGAATCAGCCGTGTACAGGCGCGGAATCAGCTGAAAGAGCGTGGATTTTCCTGAGCCTGTCGCGCCCATAATGGCAACCGTTTCTTTCGGGCTGGCAGAAAAGGAAACGTGATGCAGCGCGTCTTTTTCCATGTCCGGATAGCGGAAGGACACTTCGCGAAACTCAATTTCGCCTGCAAGCGCTTGTGCCGGGTCATGTCCCGTTCCCTCGCCGCCTTCTGTTTCCAGCACCTCGCCGATTCTTTCGCCGGAAGCTTTCGCCCGGGAAAATACCATAATGAGAAATGGCAGGACGGACAGCGCGCCTGTAATCCGCGTCGCATAGTTAATCACGGAAACGATATCTCCGACCTGCGCCCCGCCCTGATCAATGCTTTTGGCGCCGAACCATAAGATAAACAAAATGCAGCTGTTCATCAGCAGCATTAAGATCGGCATCGCCGCTTCCACGAGACGAAAGGCGGATACTGTCTTTTCCATCAGCTTCGTATTCGATTTCAAAAAACGTTTCACTTCGTGGTTTGCACGGAGAAGCGCTTTAATCAGTTTGATCGCCGTCAGGTTTTCCTGCATGATCGTATTGACCTGGTCAAGCCGCTTTTGCACAGACCGAAACAGCGCGCCGCCTCTTTTCAGCACCCACAGCAAAAACAAAAGCAAAATCGGCACCGTGATCAGCAGAAAAAAACCGAGTTTTGCATTAACGGTCAGCGAGAGAATAATGCCGCCCGCAATCATTAACGGCGCCCGAAGCATAAACCGAAGACTCATGAAAAGCATATTTTGGACCTGCGTCACATCGTTTGTCAGCCGGGTGATAAATGATGTGGATGAGAATTGCGCAAACGTCGAATAGGAGAAGGACTGGATTTTTTGAAATAGCCCTTTTCGCGTATCATACGCATAGCTTTGGCTGATGTGGGCGGAGTAGAACGAATTTAAAATGCCCGATGCAAATGAAACAACGGTCAGTCCGATCATCACGCCGCCCCACAGCCAGACCGTTCCGAGCTCCTGCTTTAAAATTCCTTCGTCGATGATTTTCCCGATCAGCAGGGGCTGTATCAGCTCTACCGCAAGCTCGATGAGCATGAAAAACAGAGCGATTCCCGCCAACAGAGAATACGGTTTTACATATGATAAAGCCTTTGACATGTGTAAGCCTCCAAATTCTTTGTTCAGTATTATTATTTTATGCCTTTCCGGCAAATGAATAAAGAAATTTGGTGTGCCGTTTTTTCAATAATCTGTGACAAAGATAAACCTTCCCTGAAAGGGAAGGTTTTGACCTTATTGATCCAATTGCTGTTCAATGCGCTCCCGCATTTGCGGAACGCCTAATCCGACAATGACCTGAAGCGCCTTGCCTTTTCTGACGACGCCGTGGGCTCCCAGCTCTCTGAAATCGGCATCACTTTTGACCTTTGATTCATCAGCGACAGTGACACGGAGACGGGTGGCGCAATTGGTGACCTCTGTAATATTGTCCTTTCCGCCCAGCGCTTCAATATACAAAGCGGCTGTATCCCGCTGTGTTTCGTCTGCCGCCGCTGTTTCTTTTGAAGCCTGCTTCCGTTCTCTGTACTCCTTTTTCGAATAAAGCTTTGTTTCCTTTCCTTCCTCTTTCTCTCTGCCCGGGGTGGCGATGTTGAATTTGAGAATAAGGAAACGGAAGACGAAAAAGTAAATGGCGGTAAAGCACAAGCCGATGATGATCTGGTATACATACGTCAAACCGTGGCTTGGCGCCAGCGGGATCCAGTTCAAGGTCGCCGCTTCAATCAAACCGCCGCCCATATTTCCGACGACGCCGGCCATATACATGACGGTCGCCATGGAAGCGGCAAGCAAAGCATGAACCGCAAATAAAAACGGCGAGATAAAAAGGAATGTAAATTCAATCGGCTCCGTAATACCGGCGACAATAGACGTCAAAGTGACAGGGATCAAAAGGCCGGCGACAATTTTTTTCTTTTCCTTTGAAGCCGTGGCGTAAAAGGCGAGCGCGATTCCCGGAATGCCGAAGATTTTCGAGTTGCCGTGAAGCGCGAAGCCCCCCTGCGGGAACAATTCTTTCAGCGGTTTGACGCTTTGGGAGTATTCTCCGAGATGCTGGGCCCAATAGGTGACGATACCGCCTTCAGCTACAGCCGGCCCGTAAACAAACGGTGAGTAAATAAAATGATGCAGACCCGTCGGAATTAAAATCCGCTCCAAGAACGTGTAAATCCACACGCCGACCGCCCCGGAAGAAACGAGAAAGCTTTGCAGCGATCCGATTCCAGACTGAACCATCGGCCATACATAGGCCACCGCAAGTGAAATCGGTATCATAATGAAAAAAGAAATAATGACGATGTACGAAGATCCTTGGAAAATCCCCAGGAAATCCGGCAGTTTTTTATCAAAATAGCGATTGTGCAAGTAAACGACAATAGATGAAATAAAGATGGCGCCGATAATATTCGTATCAAGCGTTTTGATCCCGGCGATCATCGTCAGCCCGCTCGTTCCGCCGGCTTCCTGATTCATATCGACATGAAAAGCCCCGCCCCAAACCGTCAGAATCGCATTGATAAAGTAATTGAATGTAAGATAAACTGTAAGCGCTTCCAAACAAGCCCGCGCCTGCGCTTTTTTCGCTAAAGCGACAGGGATGCCGATCGCAAACAGGAGCGGCATTTGATTAAAGACGGTCCAGCCGCCCTGTTCAATGACATACCAGCATTGATACCAAAGCCCGTCAGGATCAGCCAGCGGCCCCATCAGCGTTTTATTTTTAAAGAGCGTACTCAGACCGACAATAATACCGGAAAATGCAAATAACAAAACAGGCACAAACATCGCGCTGCCAAAGCGCTGGACTTTTTGCATCATTTCACGTGACCTCCCGCTATTTATCAAAATTTTCAAGCTCTTTATAATCAACATATGCACGGAATAACGCTTCGCCCACCAGAAAAAACGGGGCAAATGCGACAATTTCCGTTTTATCGCTTAACGTTACCGGCTTGCTGGTCGCATAAAGATTATACGGCGTCGTCTGCGCCAGTACGTTGTTTTTCAGATTGGTGATTGAAATGAACGGAACTCCCTTTGCGGACAAGGTCCTTGCCTGCGGAATTAATTCAGGTGTTTCCCCGGATAAAGAAATAATGATGAATACGTCATCAACCGTAAAATCATCACACATGATATCAAACTCTGTGATGTCCTGTATTAAAATCAAATACTTCCGCCGGGATACAAACATCCGTTGCAGCTCGCGGGCGCACACCCTTTGAGCCGTGCCCGATCCGTAAACGAAAATCCGTTTTGCTTCATCTATCAGCCGGCACATCTCCGTCATATCTTTTGACTTTACGTATTTTACGTTGGCTTCAATATCATCCAGCAGCTTTTCAAATGTCATATTCTCGCCTTCTTCAGGCTGATCCTCCCATTTCAGAAAAACCCGGAATTCACTGTAGCCGCTGAAGCCGAGCTTTTGGGCGAGCCGCAGGATCGAAGACCGAGAGACATTGCAGGCTTTCGCCATGTCATTGATACCGAGATGGTAGCACGTATGCTTATTGTTCAATATATATTTTAAAATATAAAAATCGTTGTCATTTAATTTCGCGTAATGCTGATTAACCAGTTCTTCAAGACTCATCCCAAAATCCCCCCGTTTTCTTTCTATTATATAGAATAACAGATGAAGAAAACGGGGAAGATTGTCATCAGGAAATATGAGACGGACTTACATCAAGCTCAGGCCAGTAATCCTTATTAGCCTCCATCAGATCTTCAAGAATCAGTCTTGCCACACGGGCATTCGGCACTGTTTTTGACAGGATCAGTGCCTGCCACAGCTTTTGAAATGACCGCTCTTCCCATGCTTCAGCCGTCAGTTTTTCGACAGATACCTGCTGTTCCATCAGGCCTTTTTGAAATTGCGGAATATTCCCGACGGAGAGCGGTTCCGGTCCGTTTGAACCTACGAGACAAGGAATCTCAACCATGGCTGACGGATCAAAGTTTGCGATCGCGCCGTTATTTTCAACGATTAACAGCATTCTCTCCCCGGTATTGTAAGCGATGGCCCGGGCAAGATCGACGATATAGGAAGCATGGTCGTCAATTGTAATTTCACTGTTTTCCGATGACTGCTCGCGCGTAATCATATCGCATTGGCTGAAAATGAAAGCTTCGCGCCCTTCCATGACTTCGTTGGCTCTCGTATGATTCGGATTTGATTTTTTCACCATATCATCCGGGAATAAGTAATATTGCAGATATGTGTTCGGAAGCGTATCCGGATCGGCCGCCTGAACGTCGCGCGCTTTTTTGAAGGTGTCATTCCAGCTTGCTTCGGTCTGTTCAGCCTCCGTCTTCGGAACGTAGCCGTATTCACGGACATGCTCCTTCAGCTTCGGCATTAAATCATTGCCCTCTCGATCCGTGATGGACGTCCACCAGCCAAAGTGGTTCAAGCCGTAATAACGGACCTTCATTTCTTTTCTTGAGGATAATCCGAGGATATTCGCCATGCGATCCTCAATTCCGACCGGCATGTCGCAGATGTTCAATATTTTTGAATTCGGTCTGAGGCGCCGTGTCGCTTCGGCCACAATCGCCGCAGGATTGGAGTAATTCAGCATCCACGCGTCAGGCGAGTACGTTTCCATATAATCGAGGATTTCCAGAACGCCGCCGATAGACCGCATGCCGTATGCAATTCCGCCCGGCCCGCATGTTTCCTGTCCGACGACACCGTACTTCAGCGGGATTTGTTCATCCAGCGCGCGCATCGCATATTTCCCGACGCGGATATGCGCCATGACGAAATCAACATCCGTAAAAGCCGTCTCCGGGTCATCAGTCGCCAAAAATTCAATGTCCGGCGCTTTTTCTTTTATGAATACCTCACACGCACCCGCAATCCGTTCCTGCCTTTCTTTATCATTGTCATAAAGTTTCAGCTTTCTGATCGGAAACTCTTCCAGGTGATTCAAAAGCATTAATACAATTCCGGGGGTAAATGTGCTGCCGCCGCCTGCAATAACGATTGAGAATGATTTGTCTGTCATGTGAAGCCCTCCTCTGATAACGTTTACATTTTATTTATATCATGAGAATGGCTTCTCTGTACCGGGTTTGTGGGAGTTAGATCATTTAATCATTTTTAGTTATTTTTCTCAAAAAGCGGGAAAGTTCTCACAGGAACAAAAAAGGCCTGCTGTGATCAGCAGACCTGTGTCTCAAAAATGCTCTTGTAAATCAGAAAGCTGCACTTCCTGCTCAAATTGAGGATTTCCGATCGGAAAAATCCTGGCCGTTTCCTTGTCCTCGTTGACATGCTGAATATAAATCGGGACGCCTTCATACGTCACATACGCCATGGCAGCGGATTCAGCAATGTCTTTCGCACGCTGTGTGTTCACGTCTCAAACCTCCTTTGGGCCTCACACATAACGTGTCCGGCAGCCAAGAGAAGTATGCTTGTTTCTTACAATTGTCCGGCGGTGAGTTTGAATTTTTTGAGGCGTTTGTAAAACGTGCTCCGCGGAATTCCCGCCATTTTAGCGGCCAGCGTGACATTTCCCTTTGCCGATTCAAGCGCGTTTACGATGATGTTTTTCTGAATGTGCTCCCGGATGGAAACAGGGGGCGCTTCTTCTTGGCTAAAAGACTGAGACTCTTCTGTGAGGCCTGACGCTTCAAGCAGAGATGGGAGAGGGCGCCCTGACAGCCTTCCGTCCGGGAACATGACGGACAGACGTTCAAACACATTAAACAATTCTCTGATATTCCCCGGCCATTTGCGGTTCTTTAAGATGTCTAAAAAATCATCAGGAAGCTCTCCCGGCCAGCCGCGGTTCCGCTGAAATTCAAAGAAGAGGGCGGGAATGTCTTCGGTGCGTTCTCTTAATGGCGGGAGATGGATCGGACAGACGTGAAGCCGGTAAAATAAATCCTCTCTCAGCTTTTTGCTTTCAACAAGCTGTCTCAGATCAGTGTGGGCGGCGGTGATGATTCTGATGTCAACGGGAATTTCTTTCGTCCCGCCGATCGGAGTGACCTTCCGTTCCTGCAGCACGCGTAACAGAGCGACCTGCATGGAGTGTGATATTTCTCCGATTTCATCGAGGAAAAGTGTGCCTTTATCAGCTTTTTGCAATGCGCCGCTCTGTCCTTTCCGTTTGGCTCCGGTGAAGGCGCCTTCCGTGTAGCCGAACAGTTCGCTTTCAATCAGCTTCTCGGGGACCGCTCCGCAGTTCACTGCGATAAACGGGCCGTTTTTTCGGGAGCTGTTGTTATGAATCGCCCGGGCGGCAACCTCCTTTCCCGTACCGGTTTCTCCGGTCAGACAGACGGTTGCGTCCGTTCGGGCGACAAGCTCCAGCTGCTGCAGCATATGTCGGGATGACGGGCTTTCTCCTGCCGCGCCATGAAATATAAAAGACGGCTTTTCTTCTCGTTTGGTTACATAAAAGCATGTGAAGCCGTTCTCCTCCCGTTTCGCCTGCTTGGTCTGAAAGCCCTGTTCCTCAAGCTCGCGCAGCATATGCCCGGTTAAATGCTGAACGGGACGGCTTGCGGCGATAATCCGATTGATCTCATTGCAAAGCACGATCGGTTCATGAGACTTGGTGAGTTCCTCAAATTTTCCGATCATATCAAGTTCTGTCATCTTCATCTTTAAGGCGAGCTCCCGTTCCGCCGTATAAGCAATGGAGGAAGCAATTCCGAGCATAAATGGCTGAGCGCGGGCGGCAGGGCAGGAAATATCAATGACACCGGCCAGCCGCCCGTCTTCATAACGGATCGGAGCGGCGGAACAGCTCCACTGATGGGAAGCGAGCGAATAATGTTCAGAGCCGTGTATCATGACCGGCTCATTCGTATAAAGGGCCGTCCCGATCGCATTCGTGCCGACCGCCGTCTCCGTCCAGCAGGCGCCTTTTAAGAAATTGATGCGGTTCGCTTCATGAATGGTGCGCGGGTGGCCGTTAACAGAATGGACAACGCCGTCGGCATCAATCAGGAGAACCATCATTTCCATTTCCCGCATCGCCGTCTTCATTTTTTCTGCATGCGGCGACGAGGCCGCCAAAAATAACGCATGCTTCTCGGCCTGCCTTTCTAAATGATCTGCCGGCATTACCTTCGGCCCCTTTTCCAGATAAGGGTTGACGTCGGCTTTTTTGCAGCGGTGCCATGAGGCTGCGATCCGCTTCTGAATACGGGATTCATCAAGCACGCCTTCTTTCACAAAGCGCTTCCAGGTTTTAAAATCATTCCGAATGACATTCATCGTATCCGCTCCCCCCTGTTCAGACCATCTTTTCATATATTGTAGGGGAAAAGTAAAGCGCTTTCAATAAAAAATACCCCTTCTCAGTCTGAGAAAGGGTATCCCGGCTAAACGGAATGCACCGCAAGTCCGGTGACATTCAGCAGAGCTTCCTGAAGCGTTTCCGAAAGAGTCGGATGCGCGGCGATCAATTGCTCTGACATATCCGCCGTCATTTCACCGTTCATCAGCATGACCGCCTGGCCGATCAATTCCGTTACGTCCGGCCCGATCATTGACACGCCGACGATTTCTCCGAATTCCGGTTCGGCAATGATTTTCATTTTGCCGCCGTGCTGATGTTTAATTAACGCTTTTCCATTAGCGGAAAATGAGCATTCTCCGATTTTTACGTCTCCGTATTTCTCTCTCGCCTGCGTTTCCGTCAGTCCGACAGCTGCCATTTCCGGCGATGTATAAATGCAGCGGGGCACCGCCCGCATATCGACTTTGCTGTCCTTTCCCGTGGCATGCGAAGCAGCGGTGATGCCTTCATGAATAGCGGCATGCGCCAGCTGCATTCCTCCGGCCGCGTCGCCGCATGCATATATATGCGGCACGTTTGTCTGCATATGGTCATTGACTTCAATGCCGCGCGGAGAATACAGGATGCCTGCCTGCTCCATGTTCAGCTTTTGCAAACGCGGTTTTCTGCCGATTGCAACCAGAATGTGATCAGCCCGGGCCTCAATTTCTTTGCCGTCTTGTGTCCACACAGCAGTTTTCCTTTCTCTGTCAATCCGCTGTAGGGCGGCTTTCGTCTGAATATCAACCCCGCTCTCTCTTAAAGAGTCTTCAAAAGCGGCCGCGATTTCTCCGTCTTCTGCCGGGAGCAGCCTGTCAGCCGATTCAATCACCGTTACTTTCGTTTTAAACCGGCTGAATAAAGATGCAAACTCGCAACCGATTACACCTCCTCCGACAATGAGAAGAGAGGAAGGAATGTGCTGCAAAGAAAGCGCATCTTTGCTGTCGATCACCCAATTGCCGTCAAAAGGGGCAAACGGCAGCTCCGCCGGTTCAGATCCGGATGCAATCAATATCCGGTCCGCTTCCAGAATGTCTTTTGCGCCTTCTTCTTCTTCAATCAGCAGCGTCTGATCTGTGAGAAATGAAGCAGTCCCGCGGATGACTTTAATCTGATTTGCTTTCATTAAGTATTGAATTCCCTGCACGAGCTGGCTGACGATTTGCCGTTTGCGCCCCTGCATGCGGGCCCAATTGAGTGTAATGTTTTGCGGGAGTTCGATGCCGAATGTATCTGCGTGCCTGATTTTATCAAGCACATTTGCGCTTTCCAAAAGCGACTTTGTCGGGATGCACCCTTCATTGAGACACGTACCCCCGAGCGGTCCTTTGTCTATCAGGACGACTTCTGCTCCCCTCCGCGCGGCAGTCACGGCTGCTGCATATCCGGCCGGCCCGCCGCCGATAATGGCTAGTTTCATTTCTTCACCTCTCTCTATAAAATCAATCCGGCAGGCTCTTCAAGCAATGTTTTGACTGTTTTCAGGAAGTCCGCAGCCGGGGCGCCGTCACATACTCTGTGATCAAAAGTAAGGCTCAGCGGCAGGATGGTGCTTTTGACAAGCTCATCTCCTTTGAACGCCGGCGTTTCATAGCTTGCGCCTACTCCGAGAATACCGGCTTCAGGCGGGTTTAGGATCGGGGTGAAATGCTCCACTCCGTAACCCCCGAGATTCGTAATAGAAAATGTCGATCCGCGAAGGTCATCGCCGGAAGCATTGCCTTCCCGCGCCCGCCGTGCAGATGTGCTGATGTGATCCGCAAGCTCAAGGAATGAAAGCTTTTCCGCATCCCGGATCACCGGCACGACGAGGCCGTTTTCAAGCGAAACCGCCATCCCGAGGTGGACATATGGATAGGTGATGATCCGCTCCTCTTGATAAGAGCTGTTCAGCTCAGGATGCTGTTTCAGCGCAAGCACCGCGGCCCGGGATACGAAATGTGTGACCGTCAGTTTAACACCGCTCCGCTTTTTCGCACTGTCGGCGAGCTGCCGCTGCCATTTCAACAGCTCTGTAATGTCGGCTTTCATGGTCAGCGTCAGCTGGGCGCTGTTTTGCAGGCTTTTGTGCATTCGGTCTGCAATCACTTTTCTCATCGCTGAAGCCGGTTTTCCCTCCGGCTGTGCCATCTGAACCGAAGACTGCGGTTCAGCTTCCGTCTTCATGGCTTTGATGACGTCAGCTTTTACAATTCGGCCTCCGGGACCCGTCCCGTTCAGCGTATCAACTTTCAATCCGGCTTTCTCGGCCATTTTTCGGGCAACGGGAGATATTTTCACGCGGTGTTTCCGCTTTTGCCCGGCTTTGGGAGCGGGAATATGTTCAGGTTCAGCTTGCGGTTTCTCTTCATTTTCAGGCGCCGGTGTCTCTTTTTCCCGAACTTCTTCGCCGTTTTCCCCGATATAACAGATGGCCGTTCCCGGCGGGACTCCCTCTCCCTCTTTGACTTTAATATGAAGAAGCGTGCCGCTTTCAGGCGCTTCAATGTCCATTTCTATTTTTTCAGAGTTGATGCTGGCGATGCTTTCTCCCTTTTCAACCGGGTCGCCGACTTTTTTATTCCAGACGGATACTTCACCTTTTTTCATCGCCATTCCAAGCTTTGGCATCACTACTTTTACAGCCATTCTTTATCCCTCCTTTAATACGCCAAAGGTTCTCCTAAAAGCTCAAGCGTCTCATTTACGATACGGGCCGGCGCCGGAAGATAGATATCTTCTAAGACCGGTGAAAACGGAACAGGCGTATGCGGAGCCGTGATTCGTTTTATCGGTGCGTCCAGCAGGTCAAAGCCTTTATCCGCAGCAAGCGCCGCGATGTCTGTCGCAATGCTGCAGCGCGGATTGGCTTCATCAATAATGATCAGCCTGTTTGTTTTTTCAAGTGACGCAAGGATAGCCTCTTCATCAAGCGGTGACAGACTGCGAGGGTCAAGCACCTCTGCTTCGATCCCTTTTTTCGACAGCTCTTCCGCGGCTTCCAGCGCCGTATTCACCTGCTTGCCGACTGCAAAAAGTGTCACATCGCCGCCTTGGCGTTTAATATCGGCTTTGCCGAGCGGAATCGTATAATATCCTTCAGGCACCTCGCCCGTCATGCTGTAGGACGTTTTGTCTTCAAAAAAGAACACCGGATCATTGTCCTCAATCGCAGCCAGAAGAAGTCCTTTTGCATCATACGGATTTGAAGGGACGACGGTTTTCAGTCCGGGAATGCTCGTAAACAGAGCATACATGGCTTGAGAATGCTGGGCGGCCGCTCTGAAACCCGCTCCGTAAGTCGTACGCACTGTAATCGGCACTTGGGCTTTCCCGCCGAACATATAGCGGAATTTCGCCCCCTGATTAAGCACCTGATCAAAGCAGGTTCCGATAAAGTCATTGAACATCAGCTCGGCAATCGGTCTGAGTCCGGTAGAGGCCGCAGCCATGGCCGCTCCCATGTAACCCGCTTCAGAAATCGGCGTATCAAGCACCCTGCTTCTCCCGAATTCCTGAACAAGCCCCTTCGTCACACCAAGCACGCCGCCCCATGCTTCATCATTCTGCAAATGGTCGACATCCGCGCCTCCGGCCACATCTTCACCGATTAACAGCACATTTTCATCTCTTTGCATCGCAAGTCTCATCGCTTCATTGATTGCATCGGACATGCTCACGATTCTTGCCATTTCAACATTCCCCCTTTTTTAATAGCTCACATACACATCAGTCAGAAGCTCAGATTCGCTCGGATACGGACTTTTCTCACTGAAAGAAACCGCTTTTTCAACCGCTTGTTTCACATTGTTTTCAATATCGGCGAGCTTTTGTTCCGCTGTCTTTTCCTGAAGCAGATATGCTTTAAAAGCGCTGATTGCATCACGGTCTAAGTGATCCGTCTTTTCCTCTTTCGGCTTATACGTCTGGGCGTCTCCTTCGAAGTGGCCGTAATTTCTGTAAGTCATGCATTCAATTAATGACGGCCCTCCGCCGTTTCTCGCCCGCGTGACCGCTTCTTCTGCGGCTTCATAAACGGCCAGCACGTCTTTTCCGTCCACAGTTACGCCGGGCATCCGGTAAGCCGCCGCTCTGTCGGCAATAGAATCACAGGCCGACGCGTACGAAAACGGCGTCGCTTCTCCGTAGCCGTTGTTTTCCGCGATAAACACGACAGGAAGATTCCATACAGCCGCCAGATTGAGCCCCTCATGAAACGTACCTTGGTTGTTTGCGCCGTCTCCAAAGAAGCAAACGCTTACATTATTAGTCCCTTTATATTTAGCTGTCAGCGCTGATCCGCAGGCAAGCGTAAATCCTCCGCCTACAATTCCGTTTGCGCCGAGCATGCCTTTATCCAGATCCGCAATGTGCATAGAACCGCCCTTGCCTTTACACAGTCCGGTCGCTTTCCCGAATATTTCCGCCATCATACCATCCAGATCACAGCCTTTGGCGATACAATGGCCATGTCCCCTGTGTGTGCTTGTAATGCTATCTCCGTCATTCAAATGAGCGCACACCCCTGCAGCTACCGCTTCCTCACCGGCATACAAATGGACGAATCCTGGAAGCACTCCCTGCGCGAACAGTTCATGGACTTTGTCTTCAAAGCCCCTGATTTCCAGCATCTTTTGGTACATCCACAGCGCTTTCTCCTCAGTTAATGACAAGCCTTCCCGTTTTAACAATTCCATTTTTTGTGCGCCTCCTTCTATTTAGGGTTCATATTTATAAATGCAAGAAGTGTGCCAGCTTTTAAAGCCCGTAAAATCAATGTTTTTATTTTATACTGCGAGACAGTTTGATACAGGTGTCTCATTTTGTCTCGATCTATATCCATTTGTCTCGTTTTCAGGTATACAAAAAAGACCGGACATCACCCGGTCTTTGACAATGATCGACGTATTTATTTCCTCGGAAATCTTTTACCAGCTTCATACTTCTGCGCTGCTTGTCTGAATGGCTGTTACAGTTCATGCTTTTCTTCTAGAGCCTTATTCAGCGCTTGAAGCATGTAGCCAATGCCTTTGTACGATGACAGTGGCCAGCTGACATGCTGATGCTCTCCGATGACGGCGTTTAGGACGCTTCGGTATTTTTTCCCGCCAAGCATGACAATTTCAACGGTGTCAGAAAAGCCTTTTTCACAAAATTGGCGCTGCAGCTCCTCCGCTGCCATGATCTCCGGATGACCGGTTCCAAAAGTGACATCGTAATTTTCAGGAACCATATCATCCGGACAAAGAAATCCGTGCTTTGCCGACAAAATCACCCACTCATCGAAAAAAGCTTTCGCGTATCGCCCGCATGCCTGATGAAACGGGCTGAGATAGGCGTCCTCCGCCTTTACCGGCCCTGTATCCGGATTGATGTCCCAGATTTTTTTCTTGCCGCAGGGGATAATGCACAGTCGTTTCATTTTTCTCTCCCCCTTTATGCAGTTTCTCATATCAATGTACCATTATCTGCTGATTTACGCATGATAAAACGTCAGGGGAACGGGACATAGATCTGCTTTCTGTAATCAGGGTGCAGGCGGGGTAAAGGCTGCACACAAAAAGACCCGGAATTCATACTGAAATCCGGGCCGGATGAGGAATTGTTTATGTCACACTTGCTCCATCCCATCAAGATACTTTCTCTCAAAGTTATCGAGCAATGCACGCACTTCATCTGTTGACTTTGTATTCATGCATTGATTTCTTAATTCACTTGCTCCCCGGAATCCGCGGAGATAAATCTTGAAAAAGCGAGGGAGCGGTTTGTATGCTCTAGCTTCTTCTTTTGAATATTCATCATGAAGATTCAGATGCAGTCTCAAAAGATCAAGCAATTCCTTACTGCTATGCTCTTTCGGCTCCTTTTCAAAGGCGAACGGATTTGTAAAAATGCCTCGTCCAATCATAATCCCGTCAACACCGTATTGTTCGGCAAGCTTTAACCCCGTTTCCCGGTCAGGAATATCCCCGTTGATCGTCAAAAGGGTATCTGGCGCTATCTCGTCACGAAGTTTCTTGATTTCCGGGATGAGCTCCCAATGCGCATCTACTTTGCTCATTTCCGCTCTGGTACGCAGATGAATGGAAAGGTTAGCAATATCCTGTTTCAATACGTGTGTCAGCCAGCCGCGCCATTCGTCTACATCCGTGTAGCCAAGTCTGGTCTTCACACTTACCGGCAGTCCTCCCGCTTTTGCTGCCTGTATTAATTCGGCTGCAACTTCAGGACGGCAGATCAGGCCGCTTCCTTTTCCGTTCCCCGCCACATTAGGCACTGGACAGCCCATATTGATATCCAGCCCTTTAAACCCTAATTCCGCCATCCCAATACTCATTTGGCGAAAGTTTTCAGGCTTATCTCCCCATATGTGGGCTACCATCGGCTGTTCATCCTCTGTGAAAGTCAAACGGCCGCGCACACTATCCTTCCCATCCGGGTGACAATAGCTTTCTGAGTTTGTAAACTCTGTGAAAAACACATCAGGCCTGCCAGCTTCACTCACAACATGGCGAAAAACGACATCCGTCACATCTTCCATTGGCGCCAGTACAAAAAATGGCCGCGGCAATTCACGCCAGAAATTATCTATCATAACAAATTCATATCCTTTCATTAGGGAATACGGCTGCATCATTTATTAAAAAACTGACCATGCTTTCCTTTTACACTTATAGCACGCGAAAGCATTTCTTATCAAACGATAGTAAATTTTGAACATTTCACTTTTTACACGTGAAAAAGTGAAAAAGCAAACTGAGAGTTAACGTAATAGACTATCGCTATAGTTATCCTCATATCGTTCATTTCGGATCAACTCAGTCAAACTCCTTAACCTCTAAGAGAAAAAGTGTGATGATGATCCACACCTATTTTTTATATTGTCGTTTATTCATATTAGCGCTGACCTTCATCTTTCTTAGCGGCCTTACTTATGAACTTTTTGGATAAAAAGGATTCCAGCCTAAATAGAATATCATATGAGTTCTCCCTATTACCAATGCAAAATAATTGGCCATATGTCAATATCTTTATAACATTTTAGTTTTAAAGTTATTACTTATAAACAAAATATCTGCAACATTTATAAGGCGTCGCCAGAAATCATCTATATATGTTTGGATAAGGTTTCGATTTGGTAATCCTGATCCAAAACCAATAAAATAGACTGCTGACTAAGTTCCGCAGTCTACTTTTCGAATATCCTTTTTTATACCTGTGATGATTTGTATAACAGTGTAAACCCCCAAGAAAACAGTGACAATATTAAACCATGGATTATCATAGAATGAAAGATATTTTTGAAAGAAATCCAGTTCAACTATATTTGCTGGGAATCCATTCATTTCTCTATACTTAGGACCCCATCCCGTTAATTCTACAAAATTAAAATAAAGCTGTGAAACTAAAAATGCCAAAACCGTGAGAAACCAACTTCTTTTATATAACGTTCGTTTTTTGTTTACTTTATCCATTTAACCAGTTTCCTTTTCTGCATTTTTTTACTAAGTTTGCATCTAAAATCATTATATTATGAAGCAGCAGATGTGCCAACTTCTTTTCTCACCACTTTCATAAGTCTGTATGTGAACTGTTTTAATTCCAACCTTCAATGATTATCATCGAACGATAAGTGTTAGAGTTTTAACTGTTATAAAATTCTTTTTTGAAACGATCAATTTTTATTATTGGCTGCCGATATAACGGATTTGAGAACTGGATAGAGTTATGCCGGTACTTTCGGAGTAGTAAAATCTCTTCCCTCTTACGATGTACTTTTCCTGCCGAACCCTATTCCCATGCTTTTCTGCTCGACATTAGCTGTTTTCATTCGCTTATCTCACGTTTTTTCAACTCTTTTCGTCAGTTAAAATAATAATCCGCACATGAAAAAGATCCGGAAATCGGCAATGTTCATTCTGCCGAAATCCAGATCTGATGAGAAATTGTTTAATTTTAGTGAGACGATTTCAACACAAGCTTCGCTACTGCTTCCACATGAGCCGTCTGCGGAAACATATCCACAGGCTGAATATATTCGACGCGATAGTCTTTCGAGAGCGCCTGCAAGTCTTTGGCCAGTGTGGAAGGATTGCAGGATACGTAGACGAAGCGTTTCGGTTTTACTTTTTTGATGGTGTCTAAAAATGTTCTGTCACAGCCGGTTCTCGGCGGGTCGACGATGACCACGTCAGGACGGAAACCTTCTTTCGTCCATTTCGGGAGCCAGTGTTCGGCTGTTCCTGTGACATATGCCGCGTTTTTGATGCCGTGTTTTTTAGCGTTCTTCTTCGCATCATCAATTGATTCTTTAATGACGTCCATGCCGCGGATCTCTTTTGCACCGCTTGAGACCCACATGCCGATCGTACCGACGCCGCAATACGCGTCAACGACTTTCTCTGTTCCGGTCAGCTGCGCCGCTTTTTTCACTTCGTCATACAGCTTGACCGTCTGCTCAGGGTTGAGCTGGAAGAAAGCGCGGGCGCTCAGTTCAAATGACACGTCGCCAAGCACTTCTTGAATGGCATGGCTTCCGGCCAGCGCTTTTGTTTTGTCACCGAAAATGACGGATGTGCGTGCGCCGTTGATGTTTTGAATAATCGATTTCACTTCCGGCAGACGATTTTGAATGGCTTTGACGATTTCGTCTTTATTCGGCAGTGTCTCCTTCGCAGTGACAAGCACGACCTGCACTTCGCCTGTTTCAAAACCGACTCTCGTCACGATCGTGCGGACATCGCCTTTTTTGGTCCGTTCGTTATAAACAGATACGTTGTGTTTTTCCAAAATGCGGCGGACGATACCCGTTGTTTTGTTTGTCGCCGGATGCTGGACAATGCATTCCTTGATCGGAACAATTTTATGGGAGTCAAGTCCGTATAAGCCGGCAATGATGCTGCCGCTTTGCGAGCGTCCGACTTGGAACTGGCTTTTGTTCCGGTAATTCCACGGGTTGTCCATTCCGATCGTTTCTTTAATGTTCATTTCTTCGGCATTGAATCTCGTATGACGTTCCAAAGATTGAATGACGATATCGCGTTTTTCGCGAAGCTGCTGGGTGTATGCCAGATGCTGAAGCTGACAGCCGCCGCACTGTTCATAGACCGGACATGGCGGTGTGACGCGGTGTTCAGACGGCTTGCGGATTTTTTTGACGCGTGCTTCTGAAAATTTCGGCTGCACATTTGTCGCTTCGGCAACGACTTCTTCGCCGGGCAGAGCGCCGGGAACGAAGACAACCTTTTTCTTAAAATAACCGACGCCCTCTCCATTAATGCCGAGACGTTTGATGGTCAGCGGAAATGTCTGTCCGATTTTCAATTCGGCAGGCGCCTTTTTTTGATGTTGATTCACGTTTTTTTCTCTCCGTTTCTATATAAAGCCTTCCTCATGGGAAAACGGCTGATTTGAAATACCGCATCTTTTCAGTATAACATGCAGCCGGCGGTTCCTTCATGTTTTTCATTGGAAGTTTCCAAAAAATGATCAAAGCGGTTTTCATTCAATACTTCTCCACAAGTATAAGGACGCATAGCTTAAATACGGCGCCCATTCGCTGCTTACCTGGAGCATCATGTCTTTTGACGGTTTATCCTCAAGGGCGAAGCGGAGTTTGACGGCGTTTTGCAGGCCGATGTCCGCCAAAGGAAACAGATTCGGGCGGCCAAGGCCGAACATGAGGACGTTTTGGGCGGTCCACGGCCCGATGCCTCTGATGGTGATCAGCTTTTTCATAATGTCTTCATCTGATAGATGGGAAAGTTCCGCCAGATTGAGCGCTCCTTCTGCAATCATCCGTGAAATGTCAATCGCATATTCCGCTTTTCTCATACTGAACTGGAGCTCCCGCAAGTCCTGATAATCAAGCGCCGCAATCGTTTTCGGTTCGGGATAGCACCAGACGCCGTCTTTTTGTTCACCAAAGGCATGGACGAACCGTTCCGTTAACGTAAAAGCGAAGGACAGGTTGAGCTGCTGGTGGATGATGCATTTCATAAGACAGTTGTAGACGTCATATTCTAAGACGAGCGGGGTTCCCGCATGCTCCTCAAAAAGCGCCGACAGATTTGTTTTTGAGAAATGATCAAGCACCGGCTGAAGCGGCTGCTCCCACTGAAAAATGTGTTTGATCCGTTCAATCATCTCCTCGCGGTCACTTTCTCCGCTGACGAGAAAAACTGGATCTGCGGCGGTGCCTTCCGCTTGAACCGTGATGACGGACAGTTTGCTGTCCCGTGTTCTGAGCGGCACTTTGATTGATCTTGCTTTAAGATCGACCGCGTTCAGCGGATCGAGTGACAGCCTTTCAAGCACTTTATCAAAATGATACGGCGGCGTGACCGAAACCGTTTCCTCCCACATATGCTCCACCCCTTTTTGTCCAAGTATATCATGAAGCGGCCCGGCGGCAATTCGTATACTTTTCTTCATAACGCCGCATGATATAATGGCAGGCGGAGGGTTGTTTATGATACATATAACCGCAATCACAACACATAATGAGATATTAGATAATATCCCCCTATCACGTACAGAACAACCGGACATTGTATGGTACTGGGTTGATTTTTTCGGCGCCGAGAATGATGAAACCGAGCTGCTGCGGGATTATTTTCATTTTCATCCGCTTGCGATCGAGGATTGCTTTCAGCACATGCAGCGGCCGAAAATCGACCACTATGACGGCTACCGTTTTTATGTGCTCCACGCTTTAAACCCGGACACACTGGAAATGGAAGAGGTGGACATCTTTCAGTCCGACCGTTTCATCGTCAGCTTCCATTTACACGAATCGCCCGGTGTCTCAAGGGTGAGAGAACGGTTTTTCGCTTCTCCGGGGTTAGCCAAAAAAGGGCCCGGACATATCACTTATATGATTATGGATCAGCTTGTCGATGAATATTTCCCTGTGCTGTACAAAATTGAAGACCGGCTGAATGAGATTGAAGACAGCAGAACACATAAATCTTACGGCACTTTAATGAATGAAGTGTTTGAATTGCGGACTGATCTTTTGAACCTGAGACGGACGATCATTCCGATGCGCGATTTAATGTACCGGATTTTGAGCCTTGACCATGTAAAAGAAAGCCGTGAAACGAAGGCTTATTTCAGCGATATTTATGACCACCTGTTAAAACTCGCTGAGCTGATCGAGTCAAACCGTGATATGACGTCAGATCTGCGGGACAGTTACGTAACGCTGAATTCAAACCGGATGAACGCCATTATGATGACATTAACCATCGTCTCGACCATCTTTATACCGCTGACGTTCATCGCGGGGGTGTACGGTATGAATTTTGATAACATGCCCGAGCTTCACTGGAAATACGGATATTTTATCGTTTTGGGCGTCATGGCCGTTCTTGTGGCCGCCATGCTGTTTTGGTTCGCCCGCAAAGGCTGGTTTAATATTTTCAAGTAAGAACGGCTGCCGGCTGTTCTTTTTTTTTGAGAAAACATGATATGTTGGAAAAAAACGTAAAGAGGTGTGCGCCGTTATCATGCTTTCTCATAAAACCATTTCTTCTGTCCTCCTGCTTTTTTGTGTCGTCTCCATTGCCCCGCTGTATAACGGCTGTACGATGTCTGATTACATCTTTGAATCACTCGGCTTTTCTCCCTGGTCTGAAGACGGAGCCCATATCTCCGTCATTCCCGGGGTCGTCCTTTACTTTGCGGCGTTAATCTGGTGTGCCGCCGCGTTCAGGCGGACGCTTCCCGCGGCAGGGCTGTTTTTGATCTTTCTCAGTATGGGGGCCGCTTCCGGTATCAGCCCCGCCACCGAATATGCCGCTTTTTCCTTAAAACAATTCGCGCCCGAAAAAGAGGCTGTCGAATATTTGAAGCACCGCAGCGAATGCAGCCATTTCATTGAGGGAAAAAGAGCGAGCATGAGCTGTACGCTTTATGTCAATCACTACGGAAAAGGGGAACAAGCGATTTCTGTCACGCCGGACTTATCTGAGGACTTAAAAGGCGTCACATTCAAATCCAAAACGTTCACAGTAAAGCCCCGTTCAAAAACAATCATCAAGACGCGGTTTACCGGATTTCATAAGGGGAAAGCCGCATCAGATTCCGGCTGGTCATCAGACCCAGAACTGAAAGTGGCAAGCCTGTACACAGCACAATAAACATTTTGCATGTATAATAGCGGAAAACATTACATTGGAGGGACTGTCAAATGAAGATCGCCATCGCGGGACTCGGCAACATGGGACACCCCATCGCCGAAAATATCATGAAAGCCGGATACAGCCTGACTGTATATAACCGGACGAAGGAAAAAGCGGCTGATCTGCTGGAAAAAGGGGCTGAATATGCCGAAACGCCCCGCCAGGCAGCAGAACATGCGGATATTGTGCTTTCAATGCTGTCAGACGATGAAGCCGTAACAGGCGTGACGTTCGGAGCTGACGGCATTATTGCCGGGTTATCTGAAAACGGCATTCATATTTCAATGAGCACCATCAGTACGGCGCTGTCAGAACAGCTTTCCGCTGCACATTCGGGCAGAGGCCAATCCTTTATTGCCGCTCCCGTCCTCGGCCGGCCCGATGCCGCTAAGAAGGCCGAGCTTCGCATCATCACAGCCGGACCGGCAGAAGCGAAGAAAAAGGCCGAGCCTTTGCTAAAAAGCCTGAGCCAGCAGATTTTTGACGTCGGTGAAGAAACAAAGACCGCCAATGCTGCGAAAATCAGCATCAATTTCTTGCTCGTTTCTATGCTGGAGGCGCTATCAGAATCATTCTTAATGATGGAGAAGTACGGTTTAGAACGGAAACAATTTTTAGAAATCGCCAGCGCGCTCTTTGGCTCTCCTGTCTATCAAAATTACGGTACCATTATGGCTGAGCAGGCATTTGAGCCGGCCGGTTTCAAGATGTCTTTAGGGCTGAAGGATACCAATCTGGCGCTCACCGCCGCAGAACAGGTTTCCGCCAAACTCCCTCTTGCCGAGCTGGCCAAGAGCCATTTTGAAAGCGGGATCGAACAAGGCTTCGGGGATCTGGATTGGGCCGCTTTGATTAAATGTCTGAAATAACAAAACACCTCTCCTTATAACGGAGAGGTGTTTTTTACAGACGCGGCAGCTTCATTTCTTTCTCAAACATTAGATCATCAATGCTTTTAAACGTGTATCCTTCTTTTTTCAAATCGGTAATCGCATCGTCCAAAGCTTCTGAATTGTCCTTTGAAACGGTGTGGAGAAGGTAGATCGCGCCGGGATGCGCCTGTTTTATCATGTGATCATAGGCGTATTTTTTCCCTTTCTGCTCGTTAACCTTCCAATCGACAAATGCGACGGACCAGAAAACGGTTTGGTAGCCGAGGCGCTTCGTTTCTTTCAGGACATATTCGCTGAACACGCCGCGCGGCGGACGGAGATACAGATTGTCCCGCTTTCCGGTAATGTTGTAAACAGCTTCCGTGACAGAATCGAGTTCATCTTGAATCTGATCGCCCGTTTTTGTCGTCAGATCAGGATGATGAAAAGAATGATTGCCGATAATATGGCCTTCCTTTGACATCCGTTTAATCAAATCAGGCTGCTCTTTCACAAAATGGCCTGTGACAAAAAAAGTGCCTGTGACATGATGTTTTTTTAAAACATCAAGCACTTTCGGGGTATACCCATTTTCGTATCCGTTATCAAACGTTAAGTAAATGGTCTTTTCTTTCGTATTGCCTAAATAAAAGGCATCGTATTTTTTGACAAGATTGTCCAGCTGTCTGCCGGCATCCGGCGGCTGATGATTGACGCTGCGTTTAAATCCCCAGTTTATCCGCTCATTCGGCACGGCCTCTGCACTGTTTATGCCTCCCGCAAGTAAAACAGCCATGCAGCAAATTGAACAAAACCATTTCATGCCCAGCACTCCTTCTGCATTTTTCCTTATTTTGCAGTAGGCTCACCCCTTTTATACAGCCGCATTATGGAAAGAGAAAAACCCCGGCGGGCTGCCGGGGTTTATTCCCAATCCTTTTTGAAGCGTTCGTATTTTGCTTCCAGATCATCAAGCATGCCGATGAGCCGGTCTATATCTTCAACGTCCGTTGATTCAGGGTCTAATGAATCAATGACATTCATAAACATATCGAGTCTGTTCTTTAAGTAATCGAGCTGCTGATCTTTGCTGTTTACTGCATTCCCCATACTTCCACTCCATTCATTTTTTATAATGGTAGCGTATTTTTTGCCGTTTTTCAATGGTTCCGCTACTTGCGATCTTGGCAGATCAGGTCTAAAATTAACACTTGGCAGACGTTAGTATGCCCATTTATAAAGGAGTTAGATAGTCATGACACAAAACACAGCACTGCGTCCGATCACACCGGAGTACGATCCTTGGGAAGCGTACATGGATGTCGACCAGTATGGAGATATGAAACTGACGAACGTTGAATTTACAACGACGACCTTGTGCAATATGAGATGCGAGCACTGCGCCGTCGGGTACACGCTCCAGCCGAAAGACCCGAATGCGCTGCCGATCGAGCTTTTATTAAAGCGGCTTGAAGAAATTCCGCTGTTACGCTCGATCAGCATTACGGGCGGCGAACCGATGCTTTCGCTGAAATCGGTAAAGGAATATGTCGTCCCGCTTTTGAAATATGCGCATGAACGCGGCGTGCGCACACAGATCAATTCAAACCTGACGCTTGATATCGGCCGCTACGAACGGATTATTCCTTATTTGGACGTTCTTCACATTTCCCACAACTGGGGAACGGTCGAGGACTTTGCCGACATCGGATTTGCGATGATGGAGAAAAAACCGACATTTGAACAGCGGGCGCGCTATTTTGACAAAATGATTGAAAACAGCCGCACGCTGGTCGAAGCGGGTGTAATGGTTTCAGCGGAAACGATGCTGAATAAACGCACGCTTCCGCATATTGAACATATTCACCGGCAGATTACGGAAGAAATGAAATGCCAGCGCCACGAAGTCCATCCGATGTATCCGAGTGATTTCGCCAGCGCGCTTGAATCACTCAGCCTGAAGGACATGAGACAGGCCATTCATCATCTGCTCGATATTCGCGATGAAGAAACATGGATGCTGTTCGGTACGCTCCCGTTTTACGCATGCAGCCCTGATGAAGAAGATCAGAAGCTCCTCCGCCGCCTGCGGGAAGCGAAAAACGTTACGGTGCGAAACGATCCTGACGGCCGCTCCCGCTTGAATGTCAACATCTTTGACGGAAATATCATTGTCACGGATTTCGGTGATACACCGCCGCTCGGCAATATTAAAACTGACAGCCTTCCTGAAGCGTATGACAAGTGGAGACAGACGAAGCTGAGCAAAGAGCTGAACTGCCGCTGTACAAACGTCCGATGCCTCGGACCGAACGTCCTTGTCAAAAACAGTTATTATCAGGAGACAGATTTTTCATTACGAAAAGCCAGAGGATAACAGAAGATGGAAACGACAATTACGGATATTTTGAAAAGCAAAGTGGTTGAGATCATCATCGTCGCTCTCGTGCTTTACGCCGGTGTTTTTCTGATCAACCGCTTTGTTCAGGTGTTATTTAAACGCACAGATTTCTTGGAGGAACGGAAAGGGAAAACGATTGAGAGCCTCGTCCGATCCATCACCCAGTATACGGCGACGATCGGATTTATCTTTTACGTCATTTCTTTATTCGTTCATGATTTCGGCAGAATTTTAGCCGGAGCGGGCGTTGCCGGTATCGTCATCGGTTTCGGCGCCCAGTCTTTAATCAAGGACATTTTGGCCGGTGTCTTTTTAATATACGAACGCCAGCTGCATAAAGGCGATTACGTGACGATTAATAATCTGTTCAACGGCACAGTCGAAGAAATCGGGCTCCGTTCCATGCAGATCCGTGAGTTCTCCGGCAAGCTGCTTACCATTTCAAATGGTGAGGTGAGACAGCTTCAAAACTATAACATTGATTTTATGAGGATTACCGAGTCTGTCGTGATCAGTTACAAGGAAGATCCTGAGCGGGTATACGCCGTCTTAGAAAAAGCCTGTGACATGCTCAATGATGAACTTCGCGATTCACTGAAGCGGGATGAATTTCTCAATGCTGCGGAACCGTTTCAAGTGCATGGAATCATGAGCCTGAACAAATTGACGAGAGGCATTGAATTTACCGTCAAAGGCATGGTTCAAGACACAGAATACTTCTCGGCGAGCCTTGCGGTGAGACGCGTTCTTGCCCGGGAACTGTACAACAACAATGTGCAATTGCTTGAGGAAATGAATCATACACAAAAAAGCTGATTCCCAATCGGGAATCAGCTTTTTTTATTTATCTCGGCTGCGCTGTCATTTGAAAACCGAATGTGACATGATCCTGCACCGGAATCCAAGCACCGATTCCTTGCGAGGTCACATTTTTGACGACAAGTTTCCGCTTGCTGCCTTTCAGCACCAAATACACTTCGCCGTATGTTACTTTTCCTTTCTCATTAACGGCCGGGGCATAGGCATGTAAATAGCCGAGCCGCTGCGGAGAAATTTTATAAATCTGATCGCGTTTTGTCCCGGCGCCGATGACCGTTTCAAACGCAAGCGGCAGTTTTGTTTTCTTCATCGCTTTTTGCATCATCATGCTTTTTACGTCTTCTGCGTTCGGCACTTTCGCTGTGAGCCCGCCTTTGATTTTGTATTGCTGTTCTTGGGCGTATGAGATTTCCGCGGCTTGCTGCCCGCCCCGGTTATCCGCTCTGTTCGTGTTGATTTTTTTATATTCCCAGTTGGCGACCGTTTCGTTCGATTGATAACCGAGCGCCCATTTCCCGAGAAATATTGTCGCCCGGTATCCGATGGCAAGCGGTGAACCGGAAACCGAGGATTCATTCAGCATCTTTATCAGATGCGGATTTTCGATGTTGATCTCTGATGTATCTAACAATTCCTTTGCCAGTTTGCTCGGCTGAAGCATCGGCTGGTCCTGTGAAGCATTCGGATACGTATTTTCCTTGGAAATGCTGACGACAGAGTTGGGAACCTTAAACGGTTTCTTTGCACCGGCAGACGGCGCTGCAAAAAAACTAAAGGATAACAGCAGAATCAATGTGGCATGAAACAGCTTTTTCATCATATCACTCTTTCTATAGCATTTTCCTTTAGTCTTTTCCTCCGTAATCGTTGTTATCCGCATTTTTTACAGGTTAAAGCAGGAAAAATCCGATCGCCATGATGACATAAGCGGCAAGGAGAGTAGCCCCCTCAAACCAGTTCGAATCACCGTCATTTGAAATCATTGTCATCAAAAGGACGGATGATATCATCGCGACAAGCTCAGGCAATGTGAATACAAGCGGCATATTGACCGGAAAAAAGATGGAACAGATCACAAGAACCGGGGCTACAAACATGGCAATCT
This sequence comes from Bacillus sp. 01N42_2, assembly GCF_056399565.1. Classification (NCBI taxonomy): domain Bacteria; kingdom Bacillati; phylum Bacillota; class Bacilli; order Caryophanales; family Bacillaceae; genus Bacillus; species Bacillus sp. 01N42_2. The sequence continues at coordinate 65,081 of NZ_JBFTRO010000010.1, forward strand.
GCAAAGTCGAGCCGACCGCGATTTCAACGGCGACATCCATTTTGTCTTTGTACGCCATAATGATGGCCGACGCATGCTCTGCGGCATTTCCGACGATTGCGACGATAATCACCCCGATAAACAATTCGCTCCAGCCGAACTGTTCAGCCACCGCATGAAACGTATGAACAAGGTTTTCAGATATGTAGGCGACAATAATGGTTGCGATAAATAAGACGGCTGTCGCCCTTTTCCCCGACCACTCAGGCTGCTCCTCTTCTTCCTTGGCCTCCGGCTGGTTCGGCTGATAAACGCCGCGGTGGGTGACGAGCTTGAAGTAAAGAGCCGCCACGTATAAAAGGATCATGATGATGCTGATGCCGACACTCAAATCAAGTTTGCTTTTTCCCCCCATATCCATGGAAAACACTTCGGGAATGACAAAAGCTACGATAATGGCAAATATCAGCAGGCCTGAATTATGGCGGGCATCATGAATATTGAATTCCTGCCGCTTGTATTTCAAACCGCCGATAAAAAACGACAATCCCGCGACAAGCAGAAGGTTGCCGAGCACCGAACCGGTCAGTGAAGCAAGCACGATGCCCGTCAGCCCTTCCTTTAAGGCAAATAGCGATATAATCAGCTCTACCGCATTGCCGAACGTGGCATTCAGCAGACCGCCGATCCGCGGTCCCGCGATAATGGCAAGAGATTCAGTCGCTCTCCCCATATAACTTGCAAGCGCAATAATCGTCAAGCAATAAATCATAAACAAAACCGCTGACGGCCAGTGCATCAGGCCGCCGATGACTGAAAGCGGCACTCCCGCCGCAGCCGTAAAGAAAAAAATCCGATTCATATCTGCCTGGCTCCTTTTTTCGAATGAGTCTTTTTATATCCTTCTCAAAAACTCCCTCAATTACACTTCCGAGTCAGCCCGAATTGGCATTTTCAGGTTGCCGGACGCGGAAAATCCGTGTACGATCAAGAAAGATACTGAAGAAGGAGAAAATACGCGATGTCACGACTGCACTTCTTTATTTTGGTTCTGCTTGTTTCCATCTCCGGTTTTTCCCAAGGTATGCTTCTGCCGGTCATTTCCGTCATTTTTGAAACGAACGGAGAATCAGCCGCTATAAACGGCCTGCACGCAACCGGCCTTTATATCGGCGTGCTTCTTGCGTCGCCATTTATGGAAGCGCCGCTGAGAAAGCTCGGATTCAAACCTCTGATGGTCGCGGGCGGATTTCTTGTCATCATCAGCTTATTCAGTTTTATTTGGCTTCAATCCATATGGTTATGGTTTTTTCTTCGGCTGCTGATCGGAATCGGGGATCATATGCTGCATTTTTCCACCCAAACGTGGGTGACTTCCAAGTCAACGCCCCAAAACAGAGGAAGAAACATTTCGCTGTACGGACTGTCCTTCGGGCTTGGATTCGCTGTCGGCCCGTTCATGGTCCCTCTTGTGAAAACAAGTCCGTCCCTTCCGTTTATCGTATCCGGCTGTATCAGTCTTGCCGCCTGGCTGTTTGTGTTTGCCTTACGTAACGAGTACCCGGCGCAAGGTCCGGATGAAACATCCGGGGACAACAGCGCAAAACGGTTTTACCGCGCCCTTCTTTTCGGCTGGGTCGCTTTTCTCCCGGCTTTCGGCTACGGTTTTTTAGAAACGGCGCTGAACGGGAGTTTTCCCGTGTACGCCCTGCGCTTAGGCATATCCGTCGATGCCGTTGCGCTGATATTGCCCGCTTTCGCCATCGGAGGTATTGTATTCCAGTTCCCTCTCGGTTTATTAAGCGATCGATTCGGGAGAAAACGTGTCCTGCTCGTCATCTTATTAACGGGTGCCCTTTGCTTTTTGACGGCCGGATTGTTTCCGTCGCCTTCTGTCATCGGCGGCTGCTTTTTCATGGCAGGGATGGCGGTCGGCAGTATGTTTTCCCTCGGCATCAGCTATATGAGCGACCTGCTGCCGTCCCATCTTCTTCCGGCGGGCAATCTGCTCTGCGGGATTTCGTTCAGCCTCGGCAGCATGATCGGGCCGGTGGCGGGCGGCTGGTATATGCAGCGGTTTGAAAGCGCCAATTTGTTTTACTTTATTACAGTGATCCTGGTCTGTATTTGGCTTGCGCTCGTCTTCGGGAAAACAAAGCACAGCGCCGCATCCGATTCCCATTCTTTTCCCGCCTCATAAAAAGCCGCCTGATTTAGGCCAGGCGGCTTTTTTCTAGTGGTATCCGTTCTGCCCGTTGGCGCTTCCGCTTGTTTTATTCTTCGGGCCGTTTTTCGAGTTTTGTTTATTATGGCTTCCGCCTTTTTTCGTATGCTTGGTCATAGCCGATTCCCCTCCGTTTTTCAGCTTGAACGTCATCCGTTCCTCTATAGCTTGCTCCCGCGGTACGGATTTTCATCAGGAAGCTTTTTACGTTTATGTAAAAGCGCGTTGATTTCTCCTCCTAAAATCAGCAGGGTTCCCGTAAGGTAAAACCAGATCATAAGGACGATAATTCCCCCGATGCTCCCGTATGTGGCGCTGTAGTTGGCAAAGGTGCCGACGTAAAATGAGAACAGCATACTGACGATAATCCAGCCGGCTGCCGCAAATACGGCTCCCGGCAGCACAAAACGGAGGGAAAGCCTTTTATTCGGCGCGAAAATGTAAAGCGCGGTAAAGACGATTAAAAGGATAAGCGGACTGATACCCCAGCGGACAACCGACCACACCTGCAAAAACAAGCCGGGGGCGCCGATAAAATCTGCGGCCAGCAGTCCGATTTCTCTGCCGAATACCGGCAGAAGCAGTGCGATTAAAATCGTAACCACCATCGCGATGGTTAAAAAAATTGAGGTCAGGCGAATGATGATAAATGAGCGGTTTTCCTCGACTTCGTAGGCATGGTTAAATGCTCTGACAATCGCGTTCATACCGTTAGAAGCCGACCAGATGACGGCGATAATCCCGAATGACAAAAGTCCGCCGCTGCGTTTGTTCAGCGTTTGCTCCGTAATGGATTTTACCATGGACATGGCGCTGTCGGGCGCGTATTGATCGACTGCGCCGAGCACGTCTTCTGCCGATATGGGAAGATAGGCGGTGAGCGTCAGCATGAAAATCATTAACGGAAACAATGACAGAAGAAAAAAATACGCCAGCTCCGCCGATTTACTTTGTCCTTCATGCAGAGAAAATCTTGCAAACAGCTCCTTTATAAAACTCATGACATCCCACCTCAATGATCGTTTTTCGAAAAATGCTCCTTCGTCTCTTTTAACAAGTCAATGACCTGCGGCGTCGTCTGCTTCAGCTTGGTGATCTGTCCGTTTAAAAAACTCAGATCGTCCGATACGGTATTGGCGATGCTTTTCACTTGGTCCAGTTTTGCAGAAGCCTCCTGTTTCAAGGCATCGGGATTATTCCGGTAAAATGCCGCACGCCGCCTGCACGCGTCCATGTTCCGGAAACATGCCTCTCTTGTCGGCTTATGTAATAAAGAAAGTGCTCCGCCGGCGGCAGCGCCGATCAGAATCGCTTTTGCCATGATGCGTGTCTGCTTCATCGGTCAATCCCCCTTATAAATGATGGTCTTTCTTTATTGTTTCCAGCAAATGACGGCACCCGGACTCGATCAGAGCGTACACTTCGCTGAAATTCCCGGTATAATACGGATCAGGCACGTCCGCAAGATCCGACTCCGGTACATAATCAAGCAGCCTTGCGATACGCGGCGCCGCTTTTTTATAACCGGCCATGCTGCGCAGATGCCCGATATTTTCAGCATCCATCGCAATGACGTAATCAAAATCGGTCAGATCAGACTCACGGACCTGCCTCGCCGTGATGCCGCTTGCGCTGATCCCTTTCTTCTTCAGGATCTCCTTTGTCCCTTCATGCGGCGGATTTCCCGCATGCCAGGCGCCGATTCCCGCTGAATCAATGTTAATCTGCCCGTTCAGCCCGTTTTTCTTTACCATATCAGAAAATACCGCCTCTGCCATAGGCGACCGGCAAATATTTCCCAGACAGACAAACAGCACATGTATCATATCGATAACCTCCCTATTCTTTCCCCGCATTTTGAGGATCAAAAACCTTAACATCATCTTAGCAATTTTTCTGCGGCTGTGGAAATAAGCTTTTATTCTAAATGAATTCTGTTAGAATAAAGGGTACGAAAACGGTCATGAAAGGATGCATGAATTTGCCGAGCCAACAAACAGAAACGTTAAACAAAATGATTGAAGACATTTCACAGAAGCTCAACATGCTCAATGTCGGCGTCATCAGAGCGGAAGATTTCAGTGATGAAAAAATAGAAGATCTTACATACCTTCATCAAATGGTCATGAAAAAAGCATCATTCAGTCCGAGTGAAATGCAGGCCATTGCTGAGGAGCTCGCCTCTCTCAGAAAATAAACCCGTGTCAGCCCCGCCGAAAAACGGCGGGGCTTTTTTGATTTAAAAAAGTAAAAAATAAAAGTTCATCGGTTTGACACAATTAAAAAGAAGGCGTATAGTAACTGTGAACTTGGTAGAACGATATACTAAAAGAGCGGGCCGCTAATTTGTTTTTATTTAGTAGAACGATATACTTGCTGTCTTATCAGTGTTAATCAAGTATACCTGCAGCCGTTTTATCAAACCAGTTTTTAAAGAAAGGCAGTGGTTCAATAAAGGGGAATGGTTCTGTGCGTTTATCAATTTAAAAAATAATTTAACTTTAATAACCGCATTAGGGGATGTCATCATGAAAAACATATACACCAAAATGGCAGCGGGTCTTTATATCAACTATTTCCTGCTGGGCATGATCAATATTATTATCGCATCGAATATGGAAGCATTATCAAAACAGCTTCATACATCCGCAGCCGGGGTCAGCTATTTGGTCTCCGCCATCGGGATCGGGAAGCTGATTTCGCTTCTGTTTGCCGGGAAGCTTTCGGATACATTCGGGAGACGGCCGTTTATCGTGGCGGGCGCATTTCTGTATCTGATTTTCTTAATCGGGATTCCGCTTTCGACAAACTATACGGAAGCGTTTATCTTTGCTATTTTCGCAGGGATCGCCAATTCATTTTTGGATTCCGGCACATATCCGGCGCTTATTGAAGGATTTCCGAAAAACGCAAGCTCTGCAACCGTGTTAATCAAAGCGTTTGTATCCATCGGCGCGACGGTGCTTCCGTTTTTTATCGCATTTATTGCGGACAGGCATTTGTTTTACGGGTGGACGTTTTTCGTGCCCGGCATCATTTTCTTCCTGAACGGCTTTTTCCTGTTGAAAGTTCCGTTCCCGAATCATAAACAAAAAGATGACGGCGGCCGGACGGATGCTTCTCCGTCTGATGACACGTTCAGATCACAGCCGTCGATATGGCGCGAAGGCCTTGCCATTATTTTGTTAGGCTTTTCATCAACGGCGCTGTTTATGCTCGTTCAAGTATGGCTTCCTAAGTTCGGTCAATCTGTTTTGGGCATGCCCGAAGTGCAGGCCGTCAAATTGTTGAGCTATTACAGCATAGGGGCGCTTGTGTCCGTGTTATTGCTGGCTGTGCTGTTAAACAGAGTGATTCAGCCGATTACGGTAATGGTGCTGTACCCGGTGATCGCGGCAATCGCGCTGCTTGCTCTGATTTTCATTCAGCAGCCGGCCGTATCGGTCATCAGTTCCTTCGTCATCGGACTTTCAACTGCGGGCATTCTGCAATTGGCGATGACGGTTATGGCTGTTTTATTCCCTAAAAATAAAGGGACCATCACATCTTTTGTTAATATAGCATCAAGCTTATCTTTTATTGTCATTCCGCTTATAACGGGAGCGATATCCAAAACGGCCGGCCTGACCCCTGTTTTTCTGCTTGATATTGGAATTGCGGCCGTCAGCGCCCTCCTCGCATTGTTTATCGGTATCCGTTTTAAGCAAGTGATGAAAGCCTGACTATTTTTTAAAGGGAGAGAACGTATCATGCAATCTATTACAATCAGAAACACGGTCATCGGCGAAGGACTTCCGAAGATCATTGTGCCGCTGATGGCAGTCCGAGAGAAAGAACTCCTTGAAGAAATTGAAGCCGTCAACAGGCTTAACCCGGATATCATTGAGTGGCGGGCGGATGTATACGAGCACGTTGAGAGCCCGGACGCCGTAAAAGGCATGCTTGAAAAGGTGCGGAAAGCCGCAGGCGCAACACCGCTGCTTTTTACATTCAGAACCCATAAAGAAGGCGGGAATAAAGTTATTGACGTCCGCCTTTACATTGAATTGCTTAAAACCGTAATCGAAACAACACACATTGATCTTGTAGACGTTGAATTATTTACGGGAGAAGCGGAAGTCAAATCAATTGTGAAAACTGCTGAAGACAATGGCGTATATGTCGTCATGTCCAATCATGATTTTCATCAGACACCGAAAAAAGAAGAAATCATCTCCCGGCTGCGGAAAATGCAGGCGTACGGCGCGCACATTCCGAAAATCGCGGTGATGCCGCAAAGCACTGAAGATGTTTTCGTCTTATTGGATGCCACGCATACGATGAAAACACAATACGCAGACCGGCCGATCATCACGATGTCAATGGCGGGAACGGGCCTGATCAGCCGGCTGGCCGGGGAAGTCTTCGGCTCGGCGTGTACGTTCGGCGCGGGCAAAGAAGCATCTGCGCCCGGACAGATTCCCGTTGCTGAATTGCGAAGTGTACTCAGCATTTTAAATAAAAATATGTAACCAGCGTTTTTCTTCCCTCATGCGGAATGAAAAACAGATGAATGGACTAACGGAGGAATACATCATGAAGAAAGATTTAGGACGGATTAACGGAAAAACTCAGCTTATCGGATTATTCGCGACACCGATCGGACACTCTTTATCTCCGACGATGCACAACCTGGCGTTTAAAAAATTAGGGCTGAACTACGCTTACCTTGCATTTGAAGTCGGCAATGAACAGCTTGAAGATGTGGTGACGGGAATGCGCGCCTTAAACGTCAGAGGCTTCAATGTCTCGATGCCGAATAAGATGAACATTCTCCCTTACCTCGATGAACTCGCGGATTCAGCGAAATTCACCGGCGCGGTGAATACAGTAGTGAATGAGAACGGAAAATTGATCGGACACTCCACTGACGGTATGGGATACGTCCGCAACTTAAAAGAACACGGCATCGACATCACAGGCAAAAAAATGACGCTGGTCGGTTCCGGCGGGGCCGCTACTCCGATTGCGATTCAATCCGCATTGGAAGGCCTCGGCGAAATCTCAATTTTCGCCCGCAATGACGCGTTTTTCGAAAAAGCGGAAGAGAATGTCCGCATCATCAATGAAGAAATGAAGGGCTCTTCTTGTAAAGCGAATCTTTTCCCGCTCGAAGATCAAGATGCGCTGCGTGCTGAAATCGCTTCAAGCGATATTTTCACAAACGGAACGGGTGTCGGCATGAAACCGCTTGAAGGCTTGAGCGTCATTGAAGACACATCCATGCTCCGTCCGGATTTGATTGTGACAGACGTCGTTTACAACCCCGTTACGTCGAAATTGCTTGAACAGGCTCAAGCGGCCGGCTGCAAAACCATTAACGGCCTCGGCATGATGCTTTGGCAGGGCGCCATGGCGTTTGAATATTGGACAGGCCGTGAAATGCCGGTTCAGTATATTAAAGAGCAGATGTTTGAATAATTTATTGTGACAGAAGCGCCGAAGGACAATCCGTCTTCCGGCGCTTTATCTTTTTCTCCCCCTCTCTCTTTCTTCTCACGCGCCAAAACGCTTATAATGGAGGTAACGAATAATAACCAAGTGAGGAATGCGACGTATGAAACAGCAAAAAAAACGCCGGGTGACATTGCAGCAGGTCGCTGAGCATGCCGGCGTCTCAACATCCACCGCCTCATTAATCGTCCGCAATAATCCGCGTATTTCCGAAGCGACCCGTGAGAAAGTGCTGCAATCCATGCGGGAACTTGGGTACGTATATGATCGGGTCGCCGCGAATTTACGATCACAGACGTCCACAACGGTAGGATTGATTATCACTGACATTTCCAATACGTTTTTCTCAGAGTTTCTGATCGGCGTGCAGAATACACTCGAGGAAGTCGGATTAACAGTGCTCTTAGGCACGACATTTGATTCCGTCGCCAAGCAGGAGCAGCTGATCTCGACCATGCTGGAACACAGGGTCGGCGGATTGATTTTATGCCCGGTTTCAGGAGCGGCCGAGGAAACCCTTTCCCGCCTTGAGCAGCTTGATATTCCGGTCGTGCTCGCCGTCAGGGAGATTGCCGATGCGGACTGTGATTTTGTCGGAGCTGACTATGAGGAAGGCACCTATAAGGCAGTGCGCCATCTCATTGAAAAAGGGCATCAGGAGATTGCGTTTCTGGGCGGCGTGAAGCACTCATCAACATGGACGAAACGGATGAAAGGTTTTAAAAAAGCGCTCCGTGAAGCGGATCTTGAAGTGAAAAATGAATTTGTGATTGACAGCGCGCCGACCCGCGAGGCAGGCTATGAAGCTGTGATGGAGCTGCTCCGCGGGCCTGAGCGCCCGGCCGCGATTTTCTGCTTCAGTGATTTGGTCGCGTTCGGCGTCATGCAAGGGATCAGAAAAGCAGGACTCATCCCGGGCGAAGATATTGACATTGTCGGCTTTGACAACGTGCCGGAAGCTGAAATTTCTTATCCCCCGCTTACAACCGTTTCTTCTTTTCCCCGGCAGTCGGGAAAAGAAGCGGCTCAATTGCTGCATCATAAAATCACCAATTCCCAGCACCAAAAACAGCGCATTATTCTGGCGCCTGAGCTGGTCATTCGTGAATCTTCACAAAAAAAGCGGAACGCCTGATACGGCGCTCCGCTTTTTATTATGCAAGCAGTTTTAATGATTCGCGGTTGAATGCCGGAATGTCATCCGGTGTGCGGCTTGTGACCAGCTGGTTCTGGCAGACGACGACTTCTTCATCCACCACATTTGCGCCCGCGTTTTCCATGTCAATACGGATGGATGTAAATCCTGTCGCTTTGCGCCCGTCCAATGCTTTCGCGTTGATGAGAAGCTGAGGGCCGTGACAGATGGCGAAAACCGGTTTTTTATCATCCATAAACGCTTTGGCAAATTTGACGAAACGGTCATCCGCACGCAGCATGTCAGGTGAGAATCCGCCCGGGATCAGCAATGCGTCAAAGTCTTTCGGATTCACATCATCGATGGACGCATCCACTTTCACTTCCGCTTCCCCTTGTTTGCCTTTGACTGTTTTTCCTTTTTCCTGTTCAATCACTGTTAATTCATGACCCGCATCTTTAAAAGCTTTCGCAGGTTCCGTATATTCGACGTCCTCAAAATAATCCGTTAATACAACTGCAATTTTTTTACCCATAGTTACTACCTCCTGCTTGATGAAGTCTACATAAATCCATGTACCCCAGCCACACTAACATCAAACATAAAAGACTCATTTGCCGCCCATTCGTTTTACATAGGTCATTATCCTCATTTTTCTTCTTTTTACAAGAATCATCATGAAATCTATATAAACTTTCACAAAATATTCTTACAATGGTACTGCATGACAAAATTTGTTGAAAGGTGGAGAACAGGTGAGAATACAGAAAAGACGATGCAGCGTCAATAAGACTCTCCGTATTCTGCTGACCCTAGTTATGATACTTAGTCTAATCCTCCCAATAACACCCATTAAAGCAGAAGAAAACAAATCCTCCAGTGTGAATCTCAGCATTTTAGCGACAACTGACGTTCACGCCAATATGATGGACTACGATTACTACAGCGACAAACCGACAACGGAATTCGGGCTGGCCCGAACAGCTCAGCTCATTGCGAAACACAGAAGCGAAAATCCGAATACGCTGCTTGTCGATAACGGAGACCTGATTCAGGGGAATCCCCTCGGAGAATACGCTGTAAAATATCAGAAAAACGAGATCATTTCAGGCGCAAAGACCCATCCGATTATTGAAGTGATGAATAGTCTGCACTATGACGCAGGAACACTCGGCAATCATGAATTTAATTACGGGCTGGATTTTCTGGACGGGACGATGAAAGGCGCTGATTATCCGATCGTCAACGCCAATGTGAAAACATTGAGCGGTGAAAACCGCTATACGCCTTATGTCATAAAAGACAAAACCGTCACGGATGAAAACGGCGGAAAACACCAGCTAAAAGTCGGCTACATCGGCTTTGTCCCTCCCCAAATCATGACGTGGGATAAAAAAAATCTTGAAGGACGCGTTCAAGTCGAGGACATTGTGGAATCCGCGAAGAAAACCGTTCCGAAAATGAAAGCTGAAGGTGCCGATATCGTCATCGCCCTCGCCCACAGCGGCATCGAAAAAAAAGCACAGTCCTCCCGTGCGGAAAATGCCGTTTTTGATCTGGCAACGAAAGTCAGCGGAATTGACGCGATCGTATCAGGCCATCAGCACGGTCTGTTCCCTGATGCTGAATACAAAGGCGCTGATCAATTCGACGTCGATAAAGGCACGATTAACGGCATCCCCGTTGTCATGTCAAGCAGCTGGGGCAAATATGCGGGCGTCATCGACCTCCGGCTTGCAAAAACAGACGGCGCATGGCATGTGGAAGATGGGAAAGGCAGGATCGAGCCGATTGCCGGCAATGTGACTTCGGAAAACGAAACCGTCGTCAATACCGTCAAAAAAGCGCATGAAAGCACACTGCAATACATCAGAGAACCCGTCGGCCAGACAAAAGCCGATATCAACAGTTTTTTCGCCCAAGTCAAAGATGATCCGTCCATTCAAATCGTGACGGATGCGCAAAAATGGTACGCCGAAAATAAGATGAAAGATACGGAATATAAAGATCTGCCAATCCTCTCGGCGGGCGCTCCGTTTAAAGCCGGCGGGCGGAACGGTTCAAACTACTATACAAACATTTCCGCAGGTGACCTCGCCATCAAAAATATCGGCGATTTATACCTGTATGACAACACGGTTCAGATCGTCAAGCTGAACGGCAGCGAAGTGAAAGACTGGCTTGAAATGTCCGCAGGGCAATTTAATCAGATCGATCAGGCAAAAGGCGGCAGCCAAGCGCTTTTAAATGACGCCTACCGCTCATACAATTTTGATGTCATTGACGGCGTCACCTATCAGGTCGATGTCACTAAACCGGCGAAATACAACGAAAACGGAACAGTCATTCATCCCGATGCAAGCCGGATCGTCAACCTTTCTTACCAAGGAAAGCCTGTCAGCGCCAAGCAGGAATTTCTGATCGTCACAAATAATTACCGCGCTTCAGGAGGCGGAGGATTTCCTCACTTAAGCAATGATAAAATCGTATACTCATCAGCCGAAGAAAACAGGCAGGTCTTAATGGATTACATCATCCAGCAGAAAACAATTAATCCGCAGGCTGATCATAACTGGTCCATCCTTCCGGTCAAAGGGACGAACCTGACATTTGAATCCTCCTTGGCCGCAAAGCCGTTTGCCGACCGCGCAGATGACGTCGCCTATATCGGAAAATCACAAAACGCCGGCTACGGACAGTACAAGCTCCAGTTCAAAGATGATGAACCGGGCACAGATCCGCCGAAAGATGACGCATGGAAGCTTACCGTTATGCATACAAACGACACGCACGCCCACCTTGATAACGCGGCGAGGCGGATGACGAAAATCAAAGAAATCAGAAGCGAAACCGACCGCAGCATTTTGCTTGATGCGGGAGACGTTTTCTCAGGCGATCTTTATTTCACAAAGTGGCAGGGACTGGCTGATTTAAAATTGATGAACAGCATGGGCTACGACGCAATGACCTTCGGAAATCATGAATTTGATAAAGGCCCGGGTGCTCTCGCCAGCTTCCTGAGCGGGAACGGAAGCGCGGCTGACCCGTCCGGAAAATACAATTTCCAAGCGCCTGACTTCCCGCTCGTCAGCTCAAATGTCGATGTGTCCAAAGAGTCAAAACTCAGACCATTCATGAAAAAAGCAGTCACCTTTACAGCAGGGAAAAAGAAAAAAGCAGGCATCTATCCATACATTCTGCTTGATGTAAACGGAGAAAAAGTCGCCGTATTCGGCTTAACGACGGAAGATACGTCCGTCACATCAAGCCCGGGTAAAAGCATTGTCTTTAATGATGCCTTCCAATCCGCACAAGATACGGTAAAAGAGATACAGAACAAGGAACATGTCAATAAAATTATCGCCCTGACCCATATCGGGCATCAGCGTGATCTCGATCTCGCCAAAAAAGTAAAAGGCATCGACTTAATCGTCGGCGGACATACGCATACGCTTGTAGATAAAATGGAGATCGTCAAAAACGAAGAGCCGACCATCGTCGCCCAGGCAAAAGAATACGGCGAATATTTAGGCCGGGTGGATGTCGCATTTGACAAAAACGGGGTCGTCCTGCCGGAACAATCCTCTCTTCAAGCCCTGCCGGTGAATGAGCAGACGAAAGAAGACCCGGATCTGAAAACAGAGCTTGATCCGTTTAAAAAAGAGCTCATCTCCGTCAAAAATGAAAAAGTCGGCTCAACGAAAGTCGCGCTTGACGGCCGGCGCGAGCATGTCCGCTCTAAAGAAACCAATCTCGGAAACTTCATCGCGGACGGCATGCTGCAAAAAGCGAAGGAAGCTGCCGGCGCCCAAATCGCGATCACAAACGGGGGCGGCATCCGCGCGGGCATTGATAAAGGCGACATCACACTCGGCGATGTGCTGAATGTGATGCCGTTCGGCAACACGCTTTATGTCGCGGATTTAACCGGGAAACAGATCAAACAAGCCCTGGAACAAGGGTTAAGCGGAATTGAGGCTCAAGGGGGCGCCTTTCCTCAAGTTGCCGGTTTAACATACACGTTTACACTGAATAAAAAACCGGGACACCGCGTTCTTCAAGCTGCGGCCGTGCAGGATGACGGCAGCGTAAAGCCGATTTCTGATAAGAAAACATACAGAGTCGCCACCAGTAACTTTGTCGGCGAAGGCGGAGACGGATATTCCGTCTTTAACGAAGCGTCCCATAAAGAAGACCTTGGCTTTGTCGACTATGAGGTCTTTATCGAGCAGCTTGAAAAAGCGGGAAAAGCGGTGGAACCGAAAGTTGACGGCCGCGCGCAAGAAGTGTACCTGCCGACGAAGCAAAAAAACGGCTCGTGGACGCTTGAAGATGACAGCGCATTTGCGGTCTATGCCAAAAACGCCAATACACCGATCGTATACTACGACAAGAATGACGGCGCCAAAAAGCCGATTGATCTCAGCGTAACCAAAAAACAGATCGGCCTGTTAAAGGACAGAACATCTGATTCTTCCCTTACGATCCTGCATGACAAGTTCAGCATGAAAATGCCGATGGCAAACGCTGCAGCTGATGAGACACGGTTCGGCGTGACGCCGAAAAAGAAAGTTAGCGGCGCGCTTTCAAACGTATACGACTTTACAATGAAGCAGAAAAACAAAGACATCAAAACATTCAAAGCGCCTGTAAAGCTTACCATGCGCATTGAGAATACGAAAAAGGCGAAACAGCCGGGCATTTATCACATAGACCGGAAAAAGAACGCCTATACAAAAACAGACAACGGATCGGTTTCACACGATCTCGTCACGGGCTATACCAATCATTTCAGTGAATACGCGATATTAAACGCAAACACGAAGAGCTCGCCGCCGATAAGCGGAGATCACGGCTCCGGAAAGCAGCCAAACGGCCAAAACCCTTCATCCGGCCAAGCGCAGGACGGAGTATCGCCGGGCGGCCTGCTTCCTGATACAGCCACAGCGATGTATTCCATCCTCCTTGCCGGGTTTCTCATCAGCGCGCTCGGAACGGCACTGTATCTGTATCAAAGAAGAAAAGCAAAAAAAGTGAACGAAGCATAAAAAGGCCGCTTTTCTCGGGCGGTTCTCCCAAAAGCTCTCCTGATCTGATGTCAGGGGAGCTTTTCCCGGTCCGCCTTCTGAATCGACAGCGGTACGGCCGAATGATAAAATATGAGCGTTATTTATGCAGCAGCTGCATAGCCTGACACTTCACGGCGAGGCCTGTTTGGAGGACTTTTTTTGAAAATAACAAAAAACAAACGAAACAGCATGACTTACAAAATAAAGCTGTTTTACGTGATAACAGCGCTTTGCTGTATCAGCTCGCTCATTTTCGTCAATTACAACGCTTCTTTTTATGAGCGCCCGATTGCCAAAGTGACGAAAACAGCATTGGAACACCAGTCTGATGTGCAGGACATGCACAAAAACAAAGATAAGATTTTCAGTCAGACAATCACAGCCAAACTTGAAAACGGCAGTCAAAAAGGAAAGCTCATTCATTTGTCCAATCAGTATTCCTCATCCGGAGCGAATGATCAAAAGTATCAGCCCGGTGATGAAGTATTCGTGTCAATTGATAAAGGGAAACCATCAAGTAAGGATATATCCGGAAGCATTATAGATAAAAAACGGGATAAACAGCTTTTGCTGATCGCTTGGATTTTCATATTCACCCTACTGATCGTCGGCAAAAAACAAGGCTTCTTTTCGATCATCAGCCTGATGTTTAACGCTGTTTTATTGTCTTATGCATTAGATTTATACCGAAAGCACCCGAATATCGGGCTGATTTTCATCTGCGGTATCTGTATTCTCATCTTTACTGTCATTTCGTTGCTGCTTGTCAGCGGTTTTCACGCGAAAACATATGCCGCCATAGCCGCGACGCTCGCAGGCACTTTTGTCTCCCTGCTCATTACGTATTTGGTGATGGCGGCAACCGGAGAAAAAGGTCTCAGATATGAAGAAATGCAGTATTTAACCCGTCCTTATCACACGGTGTTCATGGCCGGCGTATTTATCGGATCACTGGGAGCGGTCATGGATGTGGCCATTACCATGACGTCATCTGTCTTTGGATTATATGAAGAAAACAAGAGTATCTCATTACAAGCACTCAAACGTTCCGGAATGGAGATCGGTAAAGACATCATGGGGGCGATGACCAACATTCTGTTTTTTGCTTATATCAGCGGCTCTATACCGATGATGCTTTTGTATTTGAAAAATGATTCCCCGATAGGATTCACTCTTTCTATGAACATTTCCTTGGAAATAGCCAGAGCATTGGCCGGGGGAATCGGAATTGTATTAACCATCCCCGCCAGTCTGTATGCTTCTGTCTTTTTTATTAAACGAAAGAAGGCAAGCTCATGAATGTCATCGTAATTCTTGCGGCGATTTTATTTCTATTGATGGTTCTCATCGGCGGTAAAAAGGGAGCGAGGTCTTTTATTGCGCTATTTTTAAATTTCGGCGTTCTCTTTCTCACCATCATTTTAATGACAGACCCGCACATCAATCCGATTGTTTTAACATTGCTCTCTTCCGCCGCGATTTGCAGCATTACACTTTTTTATATTAACGGGGGAAACGTCAAAACCGTAACCGCCTTTATTTCTGCCATGCTGACGATCGTATTGATGCTGTTTTTTATTCTGGCTGTCACGAAACAGACTTCGATTCAAGGGTTTGGTGAAGAAGAACTGGGTGATATCGGCATATTCACACTTTTTGTCGGGGTGGATTTTGTGAAGGTTACCGCGGCTATGATCATTATGGGCACGATAGGGGCAATTACCGATGTCGCGATCTCCATTACATCACCGATGAGAGAGATTTACAGCTATAACCCGTCCATGAGCCGAAAAGATCTGTACAAATTTGGTTTAAGCATCGGGAGAGATATTTTAGGAACGAATACGAATACGTTATTTTTTGCTTTTTTCGGCAGCTATTTGGCTTTAATTATCTGGTTTAAAGACTTATCATACTCTGCTGAAAAAATAGTGAACTCAAAAGTCTTCAGCGCGGAAGCCGTCACCATTCTTTGCGCCGGCGTCGGGATCGGCATCATCATTCCCGTTACATCCTGGATCACCGCCTGTTTTTTAGCGAAACAGACGAAACGTTAAAAGCTGCCGAGAAAATCCCGGCAGCTTTTTTTATTGATCTTATACCCACTTTACAACATCTTTTGCGGCAGATCTTGTTTTCGGACGCGGTTCTCTGACACGGTAACCGAATGCGGCCATGACAGAGATGTCGAAACTTCCGTTTTCCAGAAGTCCTTCTTCCTCAAGGATCCGGTGGATTTCTTTGTAGTTGAAGCCTTCTACAGGGCAGGAGTCGATTCCGATCTGCGCCGCGGCTGTCATCATATTGCCAAGTGCGATGTATGTCTGTTTTGAAGCCCAGTCAAACAGCGCTCGATCTGATTCAAGCAGATTGAAATCATTTTTCTGGAAATCTTCTGTTTTGCTGATATAGCCTTCATACATATCTTCCGGCATTTTTTTGACTTCCTTCAAGTGGTTTTTGACATAATCGGCGTCAAAACGGATATCCTTTGCCGTCCGGGCAAGCAGAAGTACGAAGTGGCTTGCAGTCGGCAGCTGCTTTTGCGCGCCCCATGTGAACTCGCGGAGTTTTTCACGAAGCTCCGGGTTTTGAACGACGACAAATTTCCAAGGCTCCAATCCGAGTGAGCTTGGGGACAGTCTTCCCGTTTCTAAAATGAATTCAAAATCGCTTTCTGAAATTTTTTTCTCAGGATCAAATTCCTTTGTGGCGTGTCTGAATTGATACGCTTCGATGATCTGCTGTTTTTTATCTGACATCATGATCTCTCCTTTTTATCTCGTTATGTACTATTGTAGCCATTATTTTTGAAAGTACCAGTACGCACATTTTTGTTGGATAGTATTCATTTTGATACTGACAAAAAAACGGGCTGCCGCGGCAGTCCGTTTTTATTTTTCTCTTCTCGCAAAGCCGACGAAACGGAATGTATCGAGCTGGTGCCGGCTTTCCGTTATGAAAGAAGCTGGTGTCCTCCAAAAACACATGGTTTTTCACGACTGCCATATGGCTGAATCCGGGCGAAATTCACAACAGGAGCGCAAAAAGCATACAGTACTGTACAACTAAGTTAAAGAGGTGTGAAGAGATGCCATCCACTGTTATCAACCTGTACTATCTGAAGATTAACAGTATTTCTGGCAACGGATCTATTACGATTGGGGAAGCGGCATACAACAGTCCCACCACAAACAACAAATCACAAGGACTGAACTCTTCATTCGGCGATACGTCACCTATAGAATCGATGATGGAGAACTTGTTAAATGATCCTGATGTAAACGACCAGACAGCCATCGGAACCGCAGATACCGCAAATATTACACCGGTGCCGCCCATTATAGATTAAAGGGGTTTTTATGAATGCCTTACCAAATTAACGTCGTCAATATAAAAGTAAACGGAGCCACCCAAAACGGAAACGTCGATATCGGTCAGACCGTACAAAACAGCCACACCGCCAACAGCAAATTTGTCGGCGCGAACTTTTCTTTAGGAGACTTTTCACCGGCCGCCGGATGTTTGAATTCGGGCCATCTTGACCCTGATGTGAGCGACCAGGATCAGATCGCCAACCCGTCAATGCCGATCGCAAATCAAATATAAGGGGGGTTTGCTGAAGTGGATATCGAAAAAATGAGAAAGTGGCTTGAGATTACGAACGAGCACAAGCCCAGCGACTTTTGGACCAATGTCCTGAAACGGAAATCTCCCGAAGAATTTTTCTCCTTACAAAAAAACACCTTGGTTTATGATATCTATCAGGATGAACAGCACACATTTGTCATTGTGGAAATGCCCGGCGTCTACGAAGAAGAATTGACATTGAGGCTGGTGTCAAGAACGCGGCTGCATATAAAAGGAAACATCACGCCCCTTTTTCCAAAGGACATGGGGATCTGCCAAAACCGATATTACGGAGAAATTGATGAGACGATTGAACTTCCTGAACCGGCTGAGCCCCATCTGCTGCAGGCGCAGTGCATGAACGGCCTGCTCCACATTTCCTATCCGCGCCTTATGGAATACATTCCTTTTCAGCAGAAAATATAAGGAACCGGTTTACGGACGGTTCAGGCGTCTGTACACTTTCTCCTTATAATGAGAAGATGCGGGTTCTGAGAACATGTCTCTCTCCTCCGTCAGCTTGTCGAGTCTGACTTGTTTTTCCGTCCGTTTGTTCCGCAGGTGATCCAGCTCCGTTTCATTGCGGCACTTGGCGATCAAATAATCGAGCGTCATCAGCTCTTTCTTCAGCGCGCCCTCATCCTCGGCGATCCCGGCATTTTTCAACATGCGGTAGCCCATTCTGAGCGACTCCGGAAGATGTGCGGCATCGTCTTTCGGCAGGGGCTTTCCCATGCCTTTGATGCCGGCGAATTCTCCATCCTTAATGGCGCGCTTGATTTTATCTTCAGCCACGATATGGGCAATATCCATCACTTGTTACCCCCTTTTTTCAATTAGACCGGATCATATCCATACAAAAACCCTGATCCCATTTTGTTCCATTCGGATTTTTCTTAGGCGGCATTCATCAGATAAACCGCCGCTGCGACAGCATTTTTCGCCCTTTTTCCTATGAGCCTTTTCCACCTTTTCTATTTGCTGGTTTCATGGTATATTGATTACGTTCGTTTTTTCTATCGTTCCGTGTAAACCGTGATCGGAAAAAAGGAGTGTAACAATGAAAACATTTATAAAAGAAAGAGGACTTGCCTTCTTCTTGATAGCGGTCGTGTTATTGTGGGTGAAAACATATGCTGCTTATATTTTAAACTTTAACCTCGGCATAGACAACACGATCCAGAAAATATTGCTTTTTGTGAATCCGCTGAGCTCCGGCCTGTTCTTTCTTGGATTTGGACTTCTTTTCAAGAAAAAATTACAGCAGACAGCCATTATTGTGATTCATTTTTTATTGTCTTTTTTGCTTTATGCAAACATCGTCTATTATAGATTCTTTAATGATTTCATTACCATCCCGGTCATGATGCAGGCAAAAACAAACGGCGGCCAGCTCGGAGACAGCGCGTTCTCATTAATGAGATGGACAGATGTCTTCTACTTCCTGGATACCGTCATTTTGATTATTTTGGCCCTTAAGATGAAAAAACCGGCTGAAAAACCGGCGAAGAAATCATTCAGAATCGTTTTGGCTTCCGCCGTGCTTGTGTTCCTGATCAACCTCGCCGTAGCGGAAACCGACCGTCCTGAGCTTTTGACACGCTCATTTGACCGTAACTATCTGGTGAAATACTTGGGCACGTACAACTTTACGATTTACGATGCCGTGCAGAATGTGAAGTCAAACAGCCAGCGCGCGCTTGCCGATTCAAGCGATGTAACGGATGTGGAAAACTATATGAAGGCCAACTATGACGTGCCGAACAATGTCTACTTCGGAAAAGCCGAAGGAAAAAACGTCATCTACGTCTCATTAGAGTCTCTGCAGTCCTTCATCATTGATTACAAAATTAACGGCAAGGAAGTGACGCCGTTTTTAAACAAACTGGCGCATGACAATCAAACATTCTACTTTGATAACTTTTTCCACCAAACGGGACAAGGTAAAACATCAGATGCGGAATTTATGATGGAGAACTCTCTGTACCCGCTCTCGCAAGGTTCGGTTTTCGTCAATAAAGCGCAAAACACACTGCAGTCCGTTCCTGCGATTTTAAAAGGCAAAAACTACACGTCTGCCGCTTTCCACGGAAATACGCAGACTTTCTGGAACCGTAACGAAATGTACAAAGCGGAAGGCATCGATAAGTTTTTCGATTCTGCTTATTATGACATGAGCGAAGAGAATACGAAAAACTACGGCATGAAAGACAAACCGTATTTCAAAGAATCCATGCCGCTCTTAAAGAGCCTGCCGCAGCCGTTCTATACGAAGTTCATTACGCTGTCAAACCACTTCCCGTTCGGGATGGATAAAGAAGACACGGACTTCCCGGCGGGAGACTTTGGCGATTCGGTCGTCAATAACTACTTCCAGTCCGCGAACTATCTGGATGAATCAATCGAACAGTTCTTTCATGACCTGAAAAAAGACGGCCTGTATGATAAATCGATTATTGTGATGTACGGAGACCACTACGGCATCTCTGAAAACCATAATAAAGCGATGGCGAAAGTGCTTGGCAAAGATGAGATCAATGAATACGACAATGCCCAGCTTCAGCGGGTTCCGCTCTTTATCCACGCTCCAGGCGTGAAAGGCGGCCGCAATCATAAATTTGCCGGCGATGTCGATGTCGCGCCGACCGTTCTCCATCTGCTCGGCGTCGATACGAAAGATTATCTCATGTCCGGTTCAGATATCTTATCGAAAGAGCACAGAGAAGTGATTCCGTTCCGTAACGGCGACTTCATCTCACCGAACTACACGAAAGTATCCGGCAAGTATTACGATACGAAAACCGGAAGACTTTTAGATGATTCAGAAGTCGACAAAAAAGAAGACTCACTCGTCAAGACTGAGCTTGAGATGTCTGATAAGATCATCAACGGAGATCTGCTTCGCTTCTATCAGCCGAAAGGCTTCAAGAAAGTGGATCCTTCAAAAATCGATTATACAAAGCGTGAAGATTCTTCAGCAGATGATCAAAAAGAATAAACAAAAGCCAGATCATATCAATGATCTGGCTTTTTTATGTTCAGCTCCCGGCAGCGGCCATAGAGCGCTTTTGCAGGCTGTCGGAAAGAACCGAATAAGCGACGACTTTCTTTTTCTGCTGTTTGACGACATCTACATGATCTTCGTAGCTGTATACAAACACCGTCACATCTTTTTTCCCTTTTCTCGTCTTAATGACAAGCGGGTCGGCTCCGTTCTGCGGATGAAGATACCGCTCTTCATCACCTGGGTATATATAATGCCGTTCGATAAATACGGCTTCGTTAAAATCATCAATCACCCGGCGTTTGTCTTCGCCTTCCAGACGTTTTCCGCCGAGGGATACGGCAGCGGACGCGTCACTGAGCTTCGAATGGGTTTCAAATTTTCGGAGAATCCATTCCACCGCTCCGGTAGGAAGGCATGTCAGCACAATCTTAATCAGGCTTATGACAACAATTGAAACAACTGCAATCCACGTCACCTTACATCATCTCCATACTTGTTCTACATGAATCTTACCACAGGAGGAAACGTTGTTTTTTGTCCATTATGTGAAACTTGATATATGTTCAAAAAAATCCGAATCACATAGATGATCCGGGCTTTGTTCTACTTCTGACCGTCATGGCGGACGGCCTCTTTCAGCTCTTCTGCGACAAATTCGACGTTCGGCCCGATAATGACCTGCGCCGTTTTATTCCCCGTTTTGATAACCCCTTTTGCTCCCGCTTTTTTAAGTGCCGTCTCATTAATCAGGGATGTATCCTGAACGGTCAGTCTGAGGCGGGTCGCACAGTGGTCAATCGTTTCGAGATTTTGTCTGCCGCCGAGCCCCTTGAGCATGGCATGTTCTTCAACCGAACCGGCCGTATCCTCACTAAGCACTTCTTCCTCTTCCTCATCATCTTCCCGTCCCGGCGTCTTCAAGTTTAACGATTTGATGAGCACGTAGAAGACAACAAAATAGATCACCGCATAACAAAGCCCGACAACGAGCAGCAAAAGCGGTTTTTCCGCAATACCGTAGCTGAGAAGATAATCTATCGCCCCCGCTGAGAACGAAAAGCCTGACCTGATGCCGAGAATATTGACGATAAATAAAGAGAACCCGGTTAATAAAGCATGAACCCCGTACAGAAGCGGTGATAAAAACATAAATGCAAATTCAATCGGTTCTGTAATTCCGGTAATAAATGCCGTCAGCGCAAGGCCGATCATCATTCCGGCCGTCGCTTTGCGCTTGCTTGGCTTAGCTGCGGCAATCATTGCCAGACAAGCGGCCGGAAGCCCGAACATCATAATCGGAAAGAATCCCGTCATATAAGTCCCGGCCGTCGGATCCTTCGCAAAGAAGCGGGCCAGATCTCCCGTTTTTCCGTGAAAATCGCCAAACTGGAACCAAAAAATATTATTCAGCACATGATGAAGACCGAATGGAATCAAAAGCCGGTTAAAAATCCCGTAAATCCCGGCGCCGATGCCCCCGAGCCCGATCATCCATTCCCCGAATGACGTAATCACCGACTGAATCGGCGGCCACACAAAGCCGAAAATACCGGCCAAAATAATGGTAATCAGCGCCGTTACAATCGGAACGAGCCTGCGTCCGCTGAAAAATCCGAGATATTCAGGCAGCTTCGTATCCTTAAAGCGATTATACGTGTATCCCGCAATTAACCCCGCGATAATCCCTCCGAAAACGGCCATATTATTTGTCGAATTGATCGATTTTACAGCCGCGTCCAGCATAATATAGGAAATTGCTCCCGACAGAGCGGCGGCCCCATTGCTGTCTTTTGAGATCCCGATCGCGATTCCGATCGCAAAAATCAGCGGCAAATGATCAAATACCGCTGTCCCCGCCGCATAAATGAACGGAATATTTAATAAATCCTCTCTGCCGATGGCCAAAATAATACCCACGGCGGGCAGAACGGCAATCGGAAGCATAAAGGATTTTCCGAGTTTTTGCAAAAATTGAAGCATATTACCCATCCCCCTTCTTTTTTCTTAAATATATCACATAAGTCATCTAGTGATCTATACCAATTTTCCCTTCATTTATGCACATAAGGCTTGTTGGTTTTCTATTTATAAAGCAGTTGTGGTAAGCTTGAATCAGATGATTAAACATAGAAAGCGGGAATGACAATGATTGTAACGAACGATCAAGAATTAGAAGGTCTTAAAAAAATCGGCAGAATCGTCGCCCTGGCGCGTGAAGAAATGAAGAAAAAGGCAGAGCCCGGCATGAGCACGAAAGATCTTGACCTGATCGGAAAGGCGGTGCTTGACGAACACGGAGCAGCTTCCGCTCCGGAGAAGGAATACGATTTCCCCGGCGTGACATGCATCAGCGTAAATGACGAAGTCGCTCACGGCATTCCGAGCGCCTCTAAAATCTTAAAAGCCGGGGATCTTGTAAATATCGATATTTCGGCGGAGTTCGGCGGTTTTTATTCCGATACGGGAATTTCATTCGTGCTCGGAGAAGGCGATGAACGTCTGCAAAAGCTTTGCAACTGCGCACAATCCGCGTTTCAAAAAGGACTGGAGCAGGCAAAAGCCGGAAAACGCCAAAATCAGATCGGCAGAGCCGTCTACCATGAAGCCCGCTCCAACGGATTTACCGTCATTAAAACGCTGACGGGCCACGGAATCGGCAGAAACCTCCATGAAGCGCCGAACCACATCATGAATTACTACGATCCGTTTGATAACGCGCTGTTTAAAAACGGCACCGTGATCGCGCTTGAGCCGTTTATTTCCACGAAGGCTGAAACCATTGTTGAAGCGGGAGACGGCTGGACATATAAAACACCGGATAAAAGCCTTGTCGCCCAAGTGGAGCACACCATCGTCATCACAAAAGACAAACCGATTATTTTAACGGCATTGTAATGTTTCATCTCCCTTCCAAACAGGTATACAACAACTAACCCGAAGGAGGGAGACGCATGAAAAAAGATAAAGAAAAAATCAAAATCGAAAACGAAATACACGCCATGCACGGCGTTACGAAACAGCAGATTTTAGAGGATTTCGAGGAATTTAAAGCGTACCTTCACCAGAAAATTTCCGCCGGAAAGAAACTAGGCCTGGATGACAGCAAAATCATCAAAAGCGCCGCCATCCTCGGGGACTATCTCGCCAAGCACGAGGAGCCCCGCAATGCGGAAGAAAAACTTTTACAAGAGCTGTGGGATATTGCGGATGACAATGAAAAACAGCATTTGGCCCAGCTTCTCGTCAAACTTGCCGGACACTGATACAGTGCCCGGCTTTTTATGTTTCGTGACAAGAGGTGTGCTACACTGGACATATGTCTGTGAAAGGAGCCATTTTTCAATATGTGGTTTATTATCTTCGGGTTTATTTTCTTTATTGAAAGCATCATTCTTACCGTTTACGGGGTGAAGAAAAAGAAGGGGATGCTGATTTATTTCGGCGTCGTATTCGGAATTATGACACTCGGCACGGTGCTGTTAAAATTAACCGGCCATTAAGCATGAAAAGACCGCCCTTTACATATATATGTAAGAAAGCTTTACATCTCTGAATCGAAAGGCTCAGTTTTTGCTTTCCCCCTTTTCAGCGTCTTTTTATAGATGTTACAATGCCAAAAGTTTGGCAAAAACTGAAGAAACTCTCCCCTGCGGGAGAACGGAGAAAGGAGTTTTCTGACATGCATTATGGCAGTAAAGGCTGGTATGTAGAAGAATTAAAGAAAAAAGGAATTACCCACTATGAAGGAAGAAAGCTTCAAAGCTTCAAAAAGTATTTCCTTGCCAATCTTCTGGAAACAAAGAAACAAGCATAATGTCAATCAGCCGTGCTGTCAGTGCAGTACGGCTTTTTTTTTATACATTCAAGAGCCTGTCTCTTTTTTTAAGGAAGGACTCTCTCCAGCTTTCTGACAGCGCTTCTTCCCGGAGCACTTCTTCAATGGCCGGCAGATTGCCTGAATCACGGTATTTCACTTCATTCGCATACCAGACGGAAATGCTTTCTTTGCCTCTCGACAAACGCTTGAGGACCGGATGCGGATCGACATATCCTTCTTCAAGCACCCTGAAATAAAAGCCGGTAAATCCCGTCTGCTGTACACGGAGCACCATATCTTTGATGCCGTATTTAAGGGCGAGTTTGACGCAGGGCTGGCGCGGCTGGCTTACTTGCACGACGGCTTCGCCCAGCTGGAACACGTCTCCGATCCATACGTCCTGTTCGGCCAGCCCTTTGACTGTTACATTCTCTCCGAACGCTGCGGCGGGCAGTTTTCTCGCAAGCGTTGTTTCCCAATATGAATAATGCTCGGCGGGATACACGCACACCGCTTTATCAGGGCCGCCGTGATTCTTCGGATCGGCTTGTCCGTCCCCCGCAAAATGGGTTTTATACAGCATGACGGGAGAATCCGCAGGCCGCTTGACGATGCCGGAATTGATTTGTCTGCCGGCAAATTCATGAATTGCCGGCATTCCGAGATTGATAGATAAGACAGAATAGTCTTGCGTCATCCCGTTCACATCCTTTGCGAAATATCATATCTTTCCTTTATCATAGTAGGAAAAAGGTGGTTTTTCCATGCTTCAATATCATATGTTTGCAGACGGCCGGGTTCAAGGCGTCGGTTTTCGCTACTTCGTCCAGATGGAAGCAGACAGACATAAGATTACCGGCTGGGTCAAAAACCGCGATGACGGCCGGGTTGAAATCCTTGCCGAAGGCCCTGAAGAGTCGTTAAAACACTTTGCCGAAGCCGTCAGAAAAGGCAGCCCCTTCTCAAAGGTAACAGGCGTAACCATCGAAGAATCACGCCATCTGAAAGGGTACCGAACCTTTTCCATCAGTTACTGATAAGGCTTGTCCTGATAAAAATAATTCGGCTTCACAATCGTATTGTCGTATGATTTATGGAAAATGTGGGTGGAAGCCGGCGAGATCGGCGGAATCAGCCAGGTCCAGTCTCCCGTCAGCTTTCTGCCCGCGTCTTGTTCCTGCTCTTCAAAACGCTTAAATTGATTTGCCGCCGTATGATGATCGACAATGCTGACACCGTGTTTTTTGTATGAATAGAGCACTGCCTTATTCAGTTCTACAAGCACCTGATCTTTCCACAGGTCGGTATTCAGGCTGGATGAAATCCCCATGGCCGACGCGATTTTTCTGAGCAGATCATACCGTTTCTCATCAGCAAGATTCCTTGCGCCGATTTCGGTTCCCATATACCAGCCGTTAAAAGGCGCCGCGTTGTACGACAGTCCGCCGATTTCAAGCCTCATATCAGCGATAATCGGAACCCCGTACCATTTGATATTCAAATCGGCAAACTCTTCTATATCAGGATGGGAGATCGGCACCTCTTTCACGAGAGCCTGAGGCAGGTCGTACCAAACGGGCTGCTCGTCCCCTTTCATCCGGAACAGCAGCGGCAAAATATCAAAATCGGTCCGCTTTCCGCGCCAGCCGAGTTTTTCGCAGACAGCCGTCAGCTCATACGATGCCGGATCGCCGATTCTTCCTTTTTCAGTCTCATATCCCGCATAGCGGATGAGCTGATGATTCCAGATTTCGACCTGTTTCTCCCCATTCTTCTCAGGAGGGAAAATCGTAATTGTCGGTTTAATTTTTCCGTCGTTCGTCGCGATTTCGATATGTTCAAATAAAGCGTCGCGCACCTCTTCTTTTGTATTCACGCCGCGCCGGTCAATGACGTTCAGCGATTGCCAGAACAGACGCCCGATACAGCGGTTGCTGTTGCGCCATGCCATTTTTGCGCCGTGTTCAAGCTCTTCCGCCGTATGGACATAACTGCCCGTCCGATCTATCTCATCTTTTATCGAGTGAAGACGCGCATTGATTTGCGATTCCATGCCGAGTTCCTGATAGCAGACCTCAATAAAATCCTTCGCCTCATCCCAGAGTAATTCCGTATGTTTCAAAAAACTCTCTCCTTCAATTTACATCTGCTTCCCATTGTATCGTTTTTAAGGGTGAACACAATGGTTTTTTTGTCTCATACTGGAAAGTGCAAAGAAAAAACACCTGTGATTTTCGCAGGTGTTTCACAAAACGGAATGCAGTTTTTCAGCCAGTGTAAGCAAATCATCACGGTAGTTTTTTCCTGACATCGGAATCCCGTGACCCGTCAAAAGCGCTTCCGGCTCCAGTTCGGCAAGTTTTTGAACGGATGCTGCCGCAGTCTGCGTATCCGCTGTGAAATAGGCGGGCGGCCCGTGAAGCTCTTGCTTTTGAATGACAACGTCCGCAAGGGATTCCTGCTCAACAGTGATCACGGCATCACCGGCAATCAAAACGCGGTCTTTCTCCCGGAATAATGAAATATGGCCGGGGGTGTGGCCGGGCGTATGAATCCATTTCCAATCTTCAAGCAATGGAACGGCGCCGTCTGAAGGCAGCGCCTGAACGGACGGAATGCGGATCGTATGGCGGGGAAACAGCGGTGACAGCTTTGCGACAAGCCCTTTTTTCGCATCCGGCCTGGCAGGCGGATAATCCGCTTTTCCCGTGACGTACGGGAGCTCCTGTTCATGAATATAAACCGGTACATCCCAATGCTTAAGCAGCTCTTCCATCGCACCGACATGGTCAAAATGGCCGTGCGTCAAAATGACGGCCTTCAGCTGATACCCCTGCCCGAACCGGCGTTTCATTTCATCTGTAATCATTTCCGCCGATTGCGGCATTCCCGCGTCAACAAGAATGATTTCCCCCGGAACTGAGGGATTTTCGATAAAGTAAACATTCGCAATCTGCACGGTCAGTCCGTAAACGCCGTCCGCCGCTTTAAAACCGACGCCGCTTTTAACCGAAAAAAGCGGCATAAACGGATCACTCATCATGGCACCTCCTCTGATGCCTTTAGTGTGCGACGAACAGGCTGTTTTATGTTAAAAAATCGTGATCGCGCCGATAAGAAGTGCAAAGGCAGTCATGACGATAACGGCAAGAACCGCCCATTTCATCGCAAATTTCTGATGCTCATCAATGGTTACCCCGGCAAGCCCGACTAATAAATGCGTCGACGGCACGAGCGGACTTAACATATGAATCGGCTGGCCGATAATCGAAGCGCGGGCGATTTCCACCTTATCAACACCATACGCCACGGCGGTTTCGGACAAAATGGGCAGCACGCCGTAAAAATAGGCGTCATTGGGCATCAGAAATGTAAAAATACCGCTCGTTAAGGCAACAATCGCCGGAATAAATCCCCCCAGCTGCTCCGGAATAAGCGAAACGAGAGATATGGCCATTTCATCAACCATCTTCGTCCCCGTTAAAATTCCGGTAAACACGCCTGCGGCAAAAATCATCGACCCGATCGCAAGCACATTGCTCGAATGGGCTGAAATGCGCTCCCTTTGATCGTTAAGCTTCGGATAATTGACAATCAGCGCGATACAAAACGCGATGATGAACAGCACGGTTAAATTCACTTTTCCTGATACTAAAAACCCGACTAAAGAAAGCGTTAACAGTAAATTGAACCACCACAGTTTCGGCCGCTTCCATTCATCTTCCGCAGCCGCAGCCGTTTCATTTGTATGGGACGGCTGCTTTAATTCGATCACCCCAAGCCGTTTCCTTTCCATCCTTCCGAGTACATAAGCGACCGCAATCATACACACCATGCCGCTCGCAATGACAGGCAGCATCGGTCCCGTCAGCTCCGCCGGGTCCACGCCGAGGGCGCTCGCCGCACGCGGCGTCGCGCCGCCCCATGGGATCGTGTTCATAATCCCCATGCCGACCCCGGCGATTCCCGCTAAAATAATCGGACGGATTCCGAGCATAATATATAAAGGCAGCAATGCGCTAGTCGTAATCATATACGTCGTCGAACCGTCTCCGTCCAGCGCGACAAGCATGGTCAGCACGGCTGTTCCGACAACAATTTTGAGCGGATCGCCTTTGACCAGCTTTAAAATACGCGCAACCATCGGATCGAATAAACCGGTATCAATCATAATGCCGAAATAAAGAATTGCAAACATAATCATGACTGCAATCGGCGCCACCTGTTCAATACCGGAGATCATCATCCCGCCGACCCGGTTAAATGAAAAGCCGGCAATCAGCGCAAATACGATCGGCGTCAATACGAGCGCCGTTAACACCGAAAGCCGTTTTGTCATAATCAGCACCATAAAAACAACCATCATAAGAAAGCCTAAGATTGCTAACACAGTATGTCCCCCTTATTATGAATACGCTTACATTTTAAAGGCCCGATTCCCCTTCATCCGCCTTTTTGCTATATTATGAGAATTGCATATTGAAGTAAATATTTTGGATTTTAAAGATTTTTAATTTTTTATAACCTTTTCGTTCATTTTGTTCATTTATAAATAAAAAGGATTCCGCATGTCTGCGGAATCTTTATTTTTCGCTGCTCATCATTTCTTTATAAAACTCGGTCTGCTCTTCTAAAAAGTGTTTTGCGCCGCTGCTGTTTTTATAAAAGCTCTCCCAATCCTGTTTTTTCATCATTTGTTTCCACTCAGCAGATGAGGTAATCTGTTTCAAAGCCTGATCCCAATAAGCGATTTCGCCTTCGGTCATGTCTTTCGGTCCCATGATGCCTCTCCAGTGGGCAAAGACAAACGGCACCCCCTGTTCTTTCCATGTCGGGACATCGCTGAAGCCCGAAAGCCTTTTGTCAGAAGTAACGGCCGCTAATGTGATTTTCCCTTTTTGATAGGTGTCTCTCGCTTCTGAAATGGTCATCGAGGCGGCATCTATATCATGATTGATAAGAGCTTCAATGACTTCATTGCTGCTCCCGTATTGAAAAAAGCGGATATCAAACGGCGAAATTCCCGCCATTTCCGCGGCTCTCGCAAAGGAGAGCTGGTCATCATTTCCGAGACCGGGCGCAAATCCGATCTTTATGCCGCCCGGATGTGTTTTAATATCGCCGAGCAGCTGCTTTCCGCTTTTTATCTTTGAATCTTTCGGAAGAGCGACAGTCTGCCACTCTTTTGCAATAATGGCCAAAGGCGTAAAATCATCTGCCTTCAGCCGGCTTTGTCCTAAAATTTCATTGCTTAACAGCAGGCTTGAATTCATACTGATGACATCCGTTTTGCGTTCATTTACATATTTCCAGCCGCTGTCTCCGCCTCCGCCGGGCTTATAGACAATCTTTACGGGCCGGCCTAATATATGCTTCCGCTCTATTACCGATTGCAAAGCTTTTGCCGTTACATCCCAGCCCCCTTGAGGCGCTGCAGGTACGACGATTTCAATCGGTCCTCCGGCTGAGCGGATGCCCGCCATCTGCCGTCCGTCAAATGAAACCAGCGCCGCCAGCAAAACAAGGAGCACTCCCAACCGCTTCATTTCTCCCATCCCTTATTCATGTGCTAAATAATATTTCCGTTCCGGCCTGCCGATAATGCCGTACTCTAATTCAGCGAGCGCTTCTTCCTGAGAAACGAGAAACTCGGCGTAGCGCCGCGCCGTTGTTCTGGAGGCCCCCATTTTTTCACCCAGTTCTTCAGCCGTCATCCCTTTTTCTGCAGTCCTGAGCGCGTTTTTGATTTTTTGAAGTGTAATAGAATTAATGCCTTTGGGCAGATCATTGAGCTGTTTTTGTTCTTTCTGGCCGCTTCCGAAAAACATATCGATGACGGACTGGCTCAGCTCCGGCTGTGAGTGCAGCCAATCTCTTTTTTCACGGTACTGCAAAAGCACTTCTGTAAATTTATGTGCTGAAACCGGCTTTATGACATAGTGGGAAACGCCTGATCTGAGCGCTTCCTGCAGCAATCTTGTTTCGGCAGAAGCCGTAATAATGATGATATCAACAGAAGGAAAACGGCAGCGGATGAGCGGAAGCAAATCTGTTCCCAGCTCATCCGGCATATAAATATCCAAAAGCAGCAGATCAGGCTGCCGGTTCTCAAGCAGTGATATGGTGTCTTTGGCATTGATTGCTTTGCCGATGACATTGAATCCATCAAGATGTTCGATGAATTTTTCATGGATTTGCGCGATTCGAAAGTCATCCTCTGCAATCGCGATATTAATCACACGGATTCCCCCTTTGGCCTTTCTTTCGGTATAAACACCGTAAATACGGCACCGCCGCTCTTTTGCTGTGAAATCTCTATCCATCCCTGCAATTCACTGACGGCTTCCTTCAGATTGGCTAAGCCGTATCCTCTCCTTGTCCCCTTTGAAGAGTATCCCTTTTCAAATATCGTTTCTGTTTTTTCCTGAGGCACCCCATCTCCCGAGTCCGCCACTTCTATGACAATATCCCTTCCGATATCAGTCATAAAAAAGGATACCTCTTTTTTCTCTTTTTCGGCGACGGCTTCGAAAGCGTTATCAATAAGATTTCCGATGATTGTAATGAGCTGGGATGAGCCCACATGCGCCGGCAGCGATTCTAAAAAGCTGTTTTCATCTATTGAAAGCTTCACTTTCTTCTCAGATGCCTTTCCCATTTTTCCTAATAGTATGGCCTGAACCCGCTGTGAATGAATGTTTTGAAAGAGGATTTCGTGCTGTTCATTCTGGATGGCGTACTCTTCTTTAATCAGTTCAATGGCTTCATCGTATTCTCCCAGTTCTAACAGACCGAGTATCGCGTAAAGCTTGTTTGAGAATTCATGCGTTTGCGCACGGAGATCTTCCGAGTATTTTTTTATTTCAGTCAGCTCGTTAATCAGCTTCTTGAGCTCCGTTTTTTCGCGGAAGCTTATGACCGCTCCGTATACTTGCCCGGCCTGTCTCATCTCTTTTACGTTTAAGATAAACACTTTATCCCCGGCTCGCACCTCCACGTTCGGCGGTAATTCTCCGCCTGCAAAAACGGGCATGAGCTTTGCGCCCGGCATGATTTCTTTTATATGCCTTCCGATCATCGGTTCCGGAAGATGCAGCATATCAGCCGCAGACAAATTCATCATGGTCACCGCGCCTTCTTTGTTTACAGCGATAATCCCTTCCTTAATCGCAAGGAGCATCGCATTTCGCTCCCGGTACAGCGCCGCAATTTCATGCGGTTCAAGGCCGAGTGTATCTTTACGGATGCTTTTTGCAAGCGCCGCCGCTCCCCCGATGCCGATAAGGAACACCAAACATGCAAAATAGCTTAAGTGCTGCAGATGTGCTTTCATATCTTTTTCTATCTCATCTTGCAGAAACTCGACTGTCACCGTTCCGACGACTTCGTTATGATTTTTTTCCTCCAGAATAACCGGTGCGCTTCCCCGGACGGCCTTCATTCCGTCAGAAACCGGAGCCCCGCCGAACATGACGGCTTTGTTTTTCAGATTTTGATTATCTTTCGGAATGCTGCTGCGATCCGAATGAAACACGGCATGCCCTTTTTGATCGGTAATGTAGACGGCGTGCGCACCTGCCTGTTCTTTCATTTGTTCAATGACGTCTAACTTTTTAAAAGCATTTTGATCCGCAAGCCGGAATGCCTCTTTTACAGGCGGCATGTATGATATGGTTTTTGCCGTCTGCACCGCCAGCTGTTCCGCCTGCTTCTGGCCTTCCTTTAATTGCTGAAAGGCAAATATAACAGTAAGCGTTCCGATGACAAGTATTAATAAAGCCGTAATTAATCCGGCGATTTTCATTTGCAGAGAGACATAAAACCGTTTCTCTTCCAACACAGCACCAGCCGTCCTTTCCTCCTAAAATCATACCACTTTTTATATCCTTATTTTTTATTTTTAAGAATTTTCGTGATCTTTTTCTCTTGCCGATTTTCGAAAAGGATGATAGGCATATTTTCACTTTTGAGGATTTATGTAACAAAAAAGAAAGCTGACCGAAGTGAGCCTTCTTTCTATCAGGAAATCTCAACTCCCGCGCTTGCGTATTCCGCCACTGTATTAATAAGAGAAAGACCTGTCGCAGTGGCGGAGAATACCATTAACAGCCGGGTTTGAGGAGTTACTGTAATGTTCAGCCCTGTAGTGATTCCGTTGCTGATGCTGCCGATTGACAATACGCCGGTAAGGGCAGGAGCT
>NZ_JBFTRO010000011.1:0-59869 GCF_056399565.1 Bacillus sp. 01N42_2
TATCTAGTTTTGAGAGAACACTCTCAATGGTTTGGTGGCGATAGCGAAGAGGTCACACCCGTTCCCATGCCGAACACGGAAGTTAAGCTCTTCAGCGCCGATGGTAGTCGGGGGTTTCCCCCTGTGAGAGTAGGACGCCGCCAAGCGATATAAAGGTAAAGACAGCTCATCATGAGCTGTCTTTTTTGTGTTTTTCTGCATACGTTATATAATATGAGAAAAGTAACGATATACCTTTTTGTAAAAGCAGGTTTTATGCTTGTGCAAAGTGGAAATAATAGAGATAGAGCGATACAGTTGAAAAATTTTGCGAAACACCTTATAGTAAGATTAAAGTCAAATATAGTCAAAGTCAATAAAGGAGGGGGTTGAGTGGGACATAATATTTCTGACATCATTGAACAGTACTTAAAACAAGTATTAGATCAAAATGGCAAAGAAATTTTAGAGATCAAACGCAGTGAAATTGCTGATAAATTTCAGTGTGTTCCTTCCCAAATAAATTATGTCATCAACACCAGATTCACAAGCGAAAGAGGATATATTGTTGAAAGTAAACGGGGAGGCGGCGGTTATATTCGTATTATCAAAGTTAAAATGAATAACGAAGTCGTCCTCATCAATAATATTATTTCGCAGATTCATACCCACTTGTCCCAGGCAGCCTCTGATGACATTATTCTCAGACTGTTAGAGGACGGGGTTATTTCGGAAAGAGAAGCTAAAATGATGGTGAGTGTAATGGATCGTTCAGTTCTATATATTGATTTGCCTGAACGGGATGAACTAAGAGCCAGAATGATGAAGGCGATGCTCACATCTTTAAAACTAAAGTAAGCGGGTGAAAAGATTGATTTGTCAAGAGTGCAATGAGAGACCGGCCACTTTTCACTTTACGAAAGTTGTTAATGGAGAAAAGCAAGAAGTTCATATTTGTGAACAATGTGCAAAAGAAAATAGTGATTCATACGGTATAAGTGGAAACCAAGGGTTCTCGATTCATAATTTATTATCAGGGCTGCTGAATATGGAGTCTTCATTTCAAAACACGGGTTCTCAAATGTTCGGCTATTCAGAGCAAGGCACGGCCTGTAAGAAATGCGGCATGACGTTTCAACAGCTGAGAAAAACAGGGCGGTTCGGCTGTGCGGAGTGTTACGATACATTTCACAGCCAAATTACGCCGATCTTGCGAAAAGTCCACAGCGGGAATACGGTGCATGCCGGGAAAATTCCGAAACGCATAGGCGGAAACTTGCATGTAAGACGGCAAATGGAAATGTTAAAAAAGGAACTTGAATCTTTAATACACCAGGAAGAGTTTGAAAAGGCGGCGCAGGTCAGGGATCAGATCCGGTCGTTAGAGCAGAAATTAAAAGGCACAGATAGTGAGGAGGAACAAGGGTAATGTCGCTCAAGCATTTTATTCAGGACGCATTAAGCAATTGGATGAAGCAAAAGGGGCCTGAAAGTGACATTGTACTCAGCAGCCGTATACGGTTGGCCAGAAACTTTGAAAATATAAAGTTTCCTGCCCGGTATACGAATGAAGAAGCCTCATCCATTATTCAGCAATTCGAAGATCATTTTTCAGGGAAAGAACTGCCTGATATCGGTCAATTTCATTTAATCAGAATGAGTGAAGCTCAGCCCTTGGAAAAACGGGTGCTGATGGAAAAGCATCTGATCAGCCCGAATTTAACGGAATCACCGTTTGGCGGCTGTCTGCTTTCTGAAAATGAAGAAGTCAGCATTATGTTAAATGAAGAAGATCATATCAGAATTCAATGTCTCTTCCCCGGCTTCCAGCTTCTCAACGCCATAAAAGCGGCAAACCAGGTTGATGACTGGATTGAGGAGAAAGTGGATTACGCTTTTGGGGAGAAGAGAGGATACTTAACAAGCTGTCCTACAAATGTAGGGACGGGACTAAGGGCTTCGGTCATGATGCATTTGCCGGGTCTTGTACTAACTAGGCAATTGAATCGAATTATACCGGCAATTAACCAATTAGGTTTAGTTGTTAGAGGAATTTACGGGGAAGGCAGCGAAGCATTAGGAAATATCTTTCAAATTTCAAATCAAATCACACTTGGAAAATCAGAACAGGATATCGTCGATGATTTGAACAGTGTGGCTGCCCAGCTGATTGAGCAGGAACGCTCAGCCCGAGAAGCGCTTTATCAAACCTCGAAAATTGAATTAGAGGACCGGGTATTCAGATCTTACGGAGTTTTATCCAACTGCCGAATGATTGAATCGAAGGAAACGGCGAAATGCCTTTCTGACGTTCGGCTGGGGATAGACCTGGGGATCATTAAAGGGCTATCAAGCAATATACTTAATGAACTGATGATTTTGACACAGCCCGGTTTTCTCCAGCAATATTCGGGCGGCGCATTACGGCCGAACGAAAGAGACGTGAGAAGAGCGGCTCTTATCAGGGAAAGGCTGCATTTAGAAATGAGTGCAAATAGACAGGAGGATGATTCGATATGATGTTTGGAAGATTTACAGAGCGGGCTCAAAAGGTATTGGCACTGGCACAGGAAGAAGCACTGCGCTTAGGCCATACAAATATCGGAACTGAACATATATTATTGGGGTTAGTCCGTGAAGGTGAAGGGATAGCATTTAAAGCTTTAGAAGCGCTTGGCCTCAATTCAGATAAAATGCAGAAAGAAGTGGAAAGTTTGATTGGCCGAGGGCAGGAAAGCACCACCTCTGTCCCTCATTACACGCCTAGAGCCAAAAAGGTAATAGAACTATCAATGGATGAAGCCAGAAAGCTCGGTCATTCTTATGTAGGAACAGAGCATATACTTCTTGGGCTGATTCGTGAAGGTGAGGGAGTCGCCGCGAGAGTACTGAATAATCTGGGTGTCAGTCTCAATAAGGCGAGACAGCAGGTTCTGCAGCTTCTCGGAAGCAATGAGACAGGGGCATCTGGAGCGGGAACAAATAGCAGCGCAAACACGCCGACGCTTGACAGTCTGGCGCGTGATTTAACCGCGATTGCGAGGGAAGACAGCCTTGATCCGGTTATCGGCCGAAGCAAAGAAATTCAGCGTGTTATTGAGGTATTAAGCCGCAGAACAAAGAATAATCCCGTTCTTATTGGAGAACCGGGTGTAGGTAAAACTGCGATTGCTGAAGGTCTCGCACAGCAGATCATCAATAATGAAGTGCCGGAAATTTTACGTGATAAACGCGTAATGACATTAGACATGGGAACGGTTGTAGCAGGCACGAAATACCGCGGAGAATTTGAAGACCGTTTGAAAAAAGTAATGGATGAAATACGTCAGGCCGGCAATATCATTTTATTCATTGACGAATTGCACACACTGATCGGAGCTGGAGGAGCAGAAGGCGCGATTGACGCGTCGAATATTTTAAAACCTTCACTCGCTCGCGGAGAGCTTCAGTGCATCGGTGCGACAACACTTGATGAATACCGCAAATATATCGAAAAAGACGCAGCTCTGGAGCGCCGCTTCCAGCCGATTCAGGTGGATGAGCCGTCAGTCGATGAAAGCATTCAGATCTTAAAAGGCCTTCGTGACCGCTATGAAGCGCATCACCGCGTATCCATTACCGATGAAGCGATCGAAGCGGCGGTTAAATTGTCTGACCGTTATATTTCTGACCGCTTCCTTCCGGATAAAGCGATCGATTTAATTGATGAAGCCGGTTCAAAAGTGCGTCTCCGTTCCTTCACAACGCCTCCGAACTTAAAAGAGCTTGAGCAGAAACTCGATGAAGTTCGCAAGGAAAAAGACGCTGCCGTTCAAAGCCAGGAGTTTGAAAAAGCGGCTTCTCTTCGTGATACGGAGCAGCGCTTGAGAGAACAGGTGGAAGATACGAAAAAAACGTGGAAAGAAAAACAAGGCCAGGAGAACTCCGAAGTTTCTGTAGAGGATATCGCAATGGTGGTATCCAGCTGGACCGGGGTGCCTGTATCTAAAATTGCGCAAACGGAAACAGATAAGCTTCTCAATATGGAAAGCATTCTGCACTCCCGCGTCATTGGCCAGGATGAAGCCGTTGTAGCCGTTGCGAAGGCTGTCAGACGTGCAAGAGCCGGTTTGAAGGATCCGAAACGTCCGATCGGTTCATTCATCTTCTTAGGCCCTACAGGCGTAGGGAAGACAGAGCTGGCAAGAGCGCTGGCGGAATCCATTTTCGGTGATGAAGAAGCGATGATCAGAGTGGATATGTCCGAATATATGGAGAAACATTCGACTTCACGTCTTGTCGGTTCTCCTCCGGGATATGTCGGCTATGATGAAGGCGGCCAGCTGACGGAAAAAGTGAGAAGAAAACCTTACTCTGTCGTACTGCTTGATGAAATTGAAAAAGCGCATCCTGATGTGTTTAACATTCTCCTGCAAGTGCTTGAAGACGGACGCTTGACTGATTCAAAAGGACGCACTGTTGATTTCCGCAACACGATCCTGATTATGACGTCAAACGTCGGAGCGAGCGAGCTGAAACGCAACAAATATGTGGGTTTCAATGTTCAGGATGAATCACAAAACCATAAAGACATGAAAGACAAAGTCATGGGAGAGCTGAAGCGTGCCTTCAGACCTGAATTTATTAACCGGATTGACGAAATTATCGTCTTCCACTCTCTTGAGAAAAAACATCTTACAGACATCGTGTCGCTTATGTCTGACCAGTTAACAAAACGTCTGAAAGAACAAGATCTCTCTATAGAGCTGACGGATGCTGCAAAAGCAAAAGTAGCAGACGAGGGCGTCGATTTGGAATACGGCGCACGTCCGTTAAGAAGAGCGATTCAAAAGCATGTGGAGGACCGGTTATCAGAAGAGCTTCTCAGAGGCAATATTGATAAGGGCCAGCACATCGTTCTTGATGTTGAAGACGGCGAATTTGTCGTAAAAACAACTGCTAAAACGAACTAATATAGTGACAAACATGAGGCATACGTAAGCAAGTGTATGCCTCACTTTGTTATATAGAGAAATATACGATAAGGAAGAGGTTTTACAGCATATATGGCTAAATCAAAAACAAAATTCATCTGCCACTCATGCGGTTATGAATCCGCAAAATGGATGGGGAAATGCCCTGGCTGCGGGGCTTGGAATACAATGGTGGAAGAAACCATCAAAAAAGCGCCGGCGAATCGGCGGGCGGCTTTCTCCCACTCCGTTCAAACCGTCCAGAAACCATCACCCATTACATCAATTGAAACATCAGAAGAACCCCGTGTTCAAACCAAGCTCGAAGAATTTAACAGAGTGCTTGGCGGCGGCGTTGTAAAGGGCTCGTTAGTATTAATCGGCGGCGACCCCGGCATCGGGAAATCAACGCTCCTTCTTCAAGTATCCGCACAATTAGCAGACACGGCCGGCAGCGTGCTTTACATTTCCGGGGAAGAATCCGTGAAGCAAACGAAGCTGCGCGCTGACAGGCTTGGAATCAACAGCCAATTGTTACATGTTTTATCTGAAACCGATATGGAGTATATTTCGTCTGCTATACAAGAGATGAAACCCGCATTTGTTGTCGTAGACTCCATTCAGACCGTTTACCAAAGCGACATTACCTCAGCTCCCGGCAGTGTATCACAAGTAAGAGAGTGTACGGCTGAATTGATGAAAATCGCGAAAACAAACGGCATTCCGATTTTTATCGTCGGACACGTCACAAAAGAAGGATCGATCGCAGGGCCAAGATTGCTTGAGCATATGGTCGATACCGTTCTATACTTTGAAGGAGAGCGGCACCATACATTCCGTATTTTGCGGGCTGTAAAAAACCGTTTCGGCTCAACAAATGAAATGGGCATCTTTGAAATGCGGGAAGAGGGGCTTACAGAAGTGCTGAACCCTTCGGAAATTTTCTTGGAAGAGCGTTCTGCCGGGGCTTCGGGTTCGAGTATCGTTGCGTCAATGGAAGGAACGAGACCGATCCTGGTTGAAATTCAGGCGCTCATATCACCGACCAGCTTTGGAAACCCGCGCCGCATGGCTACAGGGATTGACCACAACAGGGTGTCGTTAATCATGGCTGTGCTTGAGAAGCGGGTGGGGCTATTGCTTCAAAATCAAGATGCGTACTTGAAAGTCGCCGGCGGGGTCAAACTGGATGAACCGGCGATTGATTTGGCAGTAGCCGTCAGCATTGCTTCAAGCTTCAGAGATACACCGCCGAATCCTGCAGATTGCTTTATCGGTGAAGTGGGTCTGACAGGAGAAGTCCGCAGGGTGTCAAGAATCGAACAGCGCGTAAAAGAAGCGGCAAAACTCGGCTTCAAGCGTATGGTCATACCTGAGGCGAATGCAGGCGGATGGACAATACCAAAAGGGATTGAGGTTGTCGGAGTAGCAAATGTTGCAGAAGCGCTTCGTACTTCATTAGGAGGATCATAATAGATGGAAAAAGAGAAAAAAGGGGCGAAACAAGAGCTTGACCTGTCTGCAATTCTGCAGTTCGTTGCACCGGGCACGCCGCTCAGAGCCGGGATAGAGAATGTACTTCGGGCAAATACAGGCGGCCTGATTGTTGTCGGATACAATGATAAGGTAAAGCAAGTCGTGGATGGCGGTTTTCATATTAATACATCATTTGCGCCCGCTCACCTATACGAGCTGGCCAAAATGGACGGTGCCATTATTTTAAGCGATTCCGGC
Organism: Bacillus sp. 01N42_2; assembly: GCF_056399565.1. Classification (NCBI taxonomy): domain Bacteria; kingdom Bacillati; phylum Bacillota; class Bacilli; order Caryophanales; family Bacillaceae; genus Bacillus; species Bacillus sp. 01N42_2. The sequence goes on from NZ_JBFTRO010000011.1 coordinate 6,666, forward strand.
CAGAAAATTCTTTATGCGAATACACAGCTTATGCCGGAAGCGACCATTTCTTCTTCAGAAACGGGAATGAGGCACCGTACGGCGGAACGGGTGGCGAAGCAGACCGGCTGTCTCGTCATCGCCATTTCTGAACGCAGAAATGTTATTACGTTATACCAGGACAGCATGAAATACACACTGAAGGACATAGGATTTATTTTAACAAAAGCAAACCAGGCCATTCAAACGCTTGAGAAGTATAAAACCATTTTAGACAAAACGATTACGGCTTTAAACGCTTTAGAGTTTGAGGAGCTCGTGACATTCAGTGACGTGCTGTCCGTCATGCACCGCTATGAAATGGTGCTCCGTATAAAAAATGAAATCAACATGTATATTAAAGAACTCGGAACGGAAGGCCACTTAATCCGTCTGCAGGTGATTGAGCTGATTACGGATATGGAAGAAGAAGCGGCTCTTTTCATCAAAGACTATGTGAAAGAAAAAATCAAAGATCCGTTCGTGCTGTTAAAAGAGCTTCAGGATATGTCCAGCTATGATCTGCTTGATGATTCCATTCTGTTTAAGCTGCTTGGATATCCCGCTTCTACCAACCTTGATGATTATGTGCTGCCGAGAGGGTACAGACTGCTGAATAAAATTCCGCGTCTGCCGATGCCGATTGTTGAAAATGTGGTTGAGGCCTTCGGATTTTTGCCAAGCATAACGGAAGCCACTGTTGAAGAGCTGGATGATGTTGAAGGCATCGGCGAGGTGCGCGCCCAAAAAATCAAAAAAGGTTTAAAACGTCTTCAAGAAAAACACTATATAGATAGACAGCTTTAAGTATCGCTTAAACCTGTCAGAATCCGGGTATATTATTGTTAGTTTTTGTTTATTCTGATATTTGTAGGCTTTGACAGTCTGCTGAAAAATGTTACTTAAAAGGAGGTGGAGGTATGTTAAAACGAATAGTTCAGGCGTTCTTCATTATTGTGGGCGGCGTTGTCGGTATCTTTTTAATACCTGAATTGTTTGTACTGTCAAATATACAGGACATACCTTTAATAACAAACGCATATACGTCTGCTGCAATTGGTGCTATTATCTTTTTTCTCATCAGTATATGGACGACAGAATATGTGATTAATTGGGTGAAATGGATTGAAGATTCTTTGCTGAGAGCTCCGGTGCCGGATCTGTTATTCGGAAGTCTCGGATTGGTTTTTGGACTTATCATCGCATATCTCATTGTAAACGTGATTCCGCTGGACAATATTCCGTACCGTATATTTAGCACCATCATCCCGGTCTTTCTGGCTTTCTTTCTCGGTTACCTAGGCTTCCAGGTCGGATTTAAGAAAAAGGATGAACTGATCGGTCTGTTCTCCATTTCTGCAAGAATGCAGAAGAAAAAAGGAAGTGCCGATGAGGAGCAGGAGGAACAGGAGAAAAGGCTGAAAATCTTGGATACAAGTGTTATTATTGATGGGAGAATTGCAGATATTTGTCAGACGGGCTTTTTAGAAGGAGTCATTGTCATTCCTCAATTTGTGCTTGAGGAATTACAGCATATCGCTGATTCTTCAGATGTTTTAAAACGCAACAGAGGACGCCGCGGACTGGATATTTTGAATCGCATTCAAAAGGAACTGGATATTACGGTTGAAATTTATGAAGGCGACTTCGAAGACATTCAAGAGGTTGACAGCAAGCTTGTCAAACTTGCGAAGCTGACATCCGGTGTCGTTGTGACGAATGATTTTAATTTAAATAAAGTATGTGAGCTTCAGAAGGTTGCGGTACTGAATATTAATGACCTTGCAAACGCGGTGAAGCCGGTTGTGCTCCCGGGTGAAGAAATGAATGTGCAGGTGATTAAGGACGGGAAAGAGCATAATCAAGGTGTGGCTTACTTGGATGACGGAACAATGATCGTTGTGGAAGAAGGCCGCAATTATATAGGGAAACATATTGATGTGCTCGTAACCAGCGTGCTGCAGACAGCGGCGGGGCGAATGATTTTTGCCAAGCCTAAGCTGCTTGAGAAGGCTCTTTAAGAGGGAGTTAATGATGGAGTATGTCGTAGTCATTCCGGCTGCCGGACAAGGGAAACGGATGAAAGCCGGGAAAAATAAGCTGTTCATCGGCTTAAAGGGTGCGCCTGTTATTATACACACACTGCGGGTTTTTGAAAGCCACGCGCCTTGTCAGAAAATAATCCTGGTGATAAACGAGAGTGAACGGGAAGATTTTCGCCAGCTGTTTGCCCAGTTTCCGGTTAAAGCGGAAATTGAGCTTGTCATCGGCGGAGCGGAGCGTCAGCATAGTGTATACGAAGGATTGAAAGTGATTGATGAGGAGTCCGTCGTCCTTGTTCATGACGGGGCGCGCCCGTTTGTCACGCATCAGCATATCGATAAACTCGTTGAAACAGCAGAAGAGACGGGAGCGGCTGTCCTGGCTGTTCCTGTGAAAGACACGATAAAACGGGCGGAAGGCTCCCGGGTTGCGGAGACCTTTGACCGTTCAAGCTTGTGGGCCGTTCAAACGCCGCAGGCTTTTCGTCTTTCTTTATTGAAAAAGGCGCATAGGGAAGCGGAAAACAAAGGCTTCTTAGGTACAGATGACGCCAGTCTCGTTGAGCGTCTTGATGGCTATCAGGTGAGTATCGTTGAAGGCAGCTATACCAATATTAAGCTGACAACGCCGGATGATCTGATATCAGCGGAAGCAATCATGAAAGCGGAAAGTGGGAATCATAATGTTTAGAATCGGACAAGGATTTGACGTGCATCAACTAACGGAAGGCCGTCCTCTTATCATCGGCGGAATTGAAATTCCTTATGAAAAAGGGCTGCTCGGGCATTCCGATGCGGATGTATTGCTGCACACGGTTGCAGATGCGTGCCTCGGAGCGGTGGGTGAAGGAGATATCGGCAAGCATTTCCCGGATACTGATCCGGAATTCAAGGATGCGGATTCTTTTAAGCTGCTTCAGCATGTCTGGAACATTGTCAAAGAAAAAGGGTACGTACTCGGAAATATAGACTGCACGATTATTGCGCAAAAGCCGAAAATGGCGCCGCATATTGATGCGATGAGAAAACGAATAGCGGAAGGCCTTGAGGCTGACGTCTCTCAAGTAAATGTAAAAGCAACAACGACAGAAAAGCTCGGGTTTACCGGAAGAGCCGAAGGAATTGCCGCTCAGGCGACCGTTCTGATCCAAAAAGCCTGATCATTATTTTGATGCCCGGTCTATTTGGTGGTAGAATAGATACATATATTCGGCTAAAGGCTACAGACGAGATGAAAGGAAGTATTTGAACATGGGAAATGAAGTACGCGTCCGCTATGCACCGAGTCCGACCGGACATTTGCATATCGGTAACGCCAGAACGGCGCTTTTTAACTATTTATTTGCCCGCAGCCAAGGCGGAAAGTTTATTATCCGGATTGAGGATACGGACAAAAAGCGAAATATTGAAGGCGGAGAGCAAAGCCAGCTTAACTATCTGAAATGGCTCGGCATAGACTGGGATGAAAGTGTGGATGTCGGCGGAGAATACGGCCCGTACCGCCAGTCTGAACGGAATGACATTTACAAAGAGTACTATGAAGCGCTGCTTGAAAAAGGGCTTGCTTATAAATGTTTCTGTACGGAAGAAGAACTTGAGAAAGAACGTGAAGAGCAGATCGCCCGCGGGGAAATGCCGCGCTATTCAGGCAAACACAGAAACCTGACTCAGGAAGAGCAGGAGCAGTTTTTAGCCGAAGGAAGACAGCCGAGCATCCGTTTCCGCGTGCCGGAAGGAAAAATCATCACTTTTAACGATATCGTAAAAGGCGAGATTTCTTTTGAATCAGACGGTATCGGCGACTTCGTCATCGTTAAAAAAGACGGTACACCGACGTATAACTTTGCCGTCGCAATTGACGATTACCTAATGAAAATGACGCACGTGCTCCGCGGTGAGGACCATATTTCAAATACACCGAAACAAATCATGATTTTCCAGGCGTTCGGCTGGGATATTCCTGAATTCGGACATATGACGCTTATCGTGAATGAAAGCCGCAAAAAATTAAGTAAACGTGATGAATCAATTATTCAGTTTATTGAGCAGTATGATGAGCTGGGTTACCTGCCTGAAGCGCTGTTTAACTTTATCGGACTTCTCGGCTGGTCTCCTGTCGGTGAAGAAGAGCTCTTCACAAGAGAACAATTTATTGAAATTTTTGATGTGAATCGTTTATCTAAGTCACCGGCTCTGTTTGATATGCATAAACTGAAATGGGTCAACAACCAATATGTCAAAGCGCTGGATCTTGATCAAGTTGTTGAACTGACCCTGCCTCACCTGCAAAAAGCAGGAAAAGTCGGCACTGAGCTTTCTGCCGAAGAGCGGGAATGGGTGCGTAAGTTAATCTCTCTTTACCATGAGCAATTGAGCTACGGTGCTGAAATTGTCGAGCTGACTGATTTGTTCTTTAATGATGAAATCGAGTATAATCAAGAGGCAAAAGCCGTTCTGGCGGAAGAACAGGTGCCTGAAGTGCTCAGCGCATTTGCTGCGAAGCTTGAAGAGCTTGAAGAATTCACGCCAGAGCAGATCAAAGCCTCAATTAAAGCCGTTCAGAAAGAAACAGGCCATAAAGGCAAAAAGCTATTCATGCCGATTCGTGTAGCAGTTACCGGCCAGACGCACGGTCCGGAGCTTCCGCAGGCTATTGAGCTGATCGGCAGAGAAACAGCCGTAAAACGCCTGAAAAGCATTTAAATATACGATTGTTGACAGGGAAGAGTATAAAACAATGACCATTACAGAAAGAATCTTCATCGGCTGAGAGAGATTCATGCGTTATGTTTTAGAAGTGCGCCCTTAAGACCTTTGAAGAACATTTCTGCGGAAATCAGTATTTAAAGGCGGCCGCCGCCGTTACCGGCTTTAAAGTTGGGAAAACAGCGTTTTGTTTTTCAAACAGAGTGGAACCGCGCGGTAAAAGCGTCTCTGTCATGTTTACATGCAGAGGCGCTTTTTTTATAGGCGGAAAAACAGACTGGAGCGGGGAGAGAATGGGGGGAAGCATGTGTTTTTTAAAATGCTAAAAGAAGACATAGATACAGTGTTCGATCAAGATCCGGCAGCAAGAAGCTATTTTGAAGTTGTTTTAACTTATTCTGGTTTACATGCTATATGGGCGCATCGGATTGCACATGCTTTATATAAACGGAGATTTTTCTTCCTTGCGCGCCTGATATCACAGATTGCCCGTTTCTTTACCGGAATCGAAATCCATCCCGGCGCGACCATCGGGAGAAGGTTTTTCATTGATCACGGTATGGGGGTCGTCATAGGGGAAACATGTGAAATCGGCAATAACGTGACGGTATTCCAAGGTGTCACTCTCGGGGGAACGGGAAAAGAAAAGGGAAAGCGGCATCCGACCATTAAAGATGATGCTTTAATTGCAACGGGGGCGAAGGTGCTCGGCTCTATAACAGTCGGGCAAGGCTCTAAAGTAGGGGCCGGCTCCGTTGTGCTGCGTGATGTTCCCGACTTTTCAACCGTTGTCGGCATACCTGGAAAAGTCGTCATTCAGAACGGAAGAAAGATCAAACGCGATCTCAATCACCAAGACTTGCCCGATCCGGTTGCTGACCGGTTAAGAGCATTGGAGCAGCAGATTTTTGAGCTGCAGGCTGAACTGGAAGATAAAAAAGAAAGGATCAACCAAAAATGACCATTACACTTTATAATACATTGACACGGAAAAAGGAAACATTCGTTCCTCTTGAGGAAGGAAAAGTAAAAATGTACGTGTGCGGACCGACTGTATACAACTATATTCATATCGGAAATGCCCGTCCGGCGATTGTGTATGATACCGTACGCAACTATTTGGAGTATAAAGGATACGATGTTCAATACGTATCGAATTTCACTGATGTTGATGACAAATTGATTAAGGCGGCCAATGAGCTCGGTGAGGACGTTCCGACCGTTTCTGAACGGTTTATTAAAGCTTATTTTGAAGATGTGGGCGCCCTCGGATGCCGGAAAGCGGATCTTCACCCTAGAGTCATGGAGAACATGGACGCCATTATTGAATTTGTCAGCGAGCTGATTAAAAAAGGCTACGCTTATGAATCGGAAGGCGACGTCTATTTCAAAACAAGAGCCTTCGAAGGCTACGGCAAGCTTTCACAGCAATCAATTGATGAACTCAGATCGGGCGCTCGTATCCGTGTCGGTGAGAAGAAAGAGGATGCGCTGGACTTTGCTCTTTGGAAAGCCGCCAAAGACGGAGAAATTTCATGGGATAGCCCTTGGGGAAAAGGCCGCCCGGGCTGGCACATTGAATGCTCCGCAATGGTGAAAAAATATTTGGGTGACGAAATCGATATTCATGCCGGCGGTCAGGACCTGACATTCCCGCACCATGAGAACGAAATCGCCCAATCTGAAGCATTAACAGGCAAGACATTCGCAAAATACTGGCTTCACAACGGTTACATCAATATAGATAATGAAAAAATGTCAAAATCGCTCGGCAACTTTGTTTTGGTGCACGATATCATTAAGCAGTATGACCCGCAGCTTTTGAGATTTTTCATGCTGTCCGTTCATTACCGCCACCCGATCAACTATTCGGAAGAGCTGCTTGAGAAAACAAAAAACGCGTTTAACCGCCTGAAGACGGCCTACAGTAATTTAAACCATCGTTTGATTAGCAGCACGAATCTGACTGACAATGATGATGAATGGCTCGCTAAAATCGAAGAGCACCGCGCTGCATTTGAAGAAGCGATGGATGATGATTTTAATACGGCGAATGCGATTTCCGTTTGGTTTGATTTGGCGAAGCTTGCCAACTACTACATGCAGGAGGACAATACGGCGGATCACGTCATTAAAGCCTTCATCAGCATGTTTGACCGAATCGGATCCGTTCTCGGACTTACGCTCGGCGAAGAAGAGCTTGTCGATGAAGAGATTGAAGAATTGATCGAGAAGAGAAATGAAGCCCGCCGCAATCGCGATTTTGCTTTGTCAGACCTAATTCGCGATCAGCTGAAAAGCATGAATATCATTCTTGAAGATACGGCTCAGGGAACTCGCTGGAAGCGGGGAGAGTAAGCGGATGCTTCAATTTGAACAAATCAAAGATTCAAAGCAGTTAAACGGTCTTGCGCTCGCTTATATGGGTGATGCCATTTTTGAAATATATGTCCGGCATCACCTGCTTAAGCAGGGCCATACGAAACCGAATGACCTTCATAAGAAGGCGAGCCGGATCGTATCGGCAAAATCACAGGCAGACATTCTGTTCCGCCTTCAGGAAGAATCCTTTTTCACGGAGGAAGAGGAAGCCGTGGTGAGAAGGGGAAGAAACGCGAAATCAGGGACGACGCCTAAAAACACAGATGTACAGACGTACCGCCATAGTACAGCTTTTGAGGCTTTGCTCGGATATCTTTTTCTTGAGAAAAGAGAAGAAAGACTGAATCAGCTGATTACAGAAGCTATACAAGTCGGGACGTCAGGGAGGAAAACAAATGAGTCAGCAACATGATTACGTCATAGGAAAAAACGCGGTAATTGAGACGTTAAAGTCGGATCGCAAACTCTATAAGTTATGGATGGCGGAAAACACAGTAAAAGGACAGGCGCAGCAAGTTATGGAGCTTGCTAAAAAGCGCGGCGTCACCATTCAATTTGTGCCGAGAAAAAAACTCGATCAGATGGTGGAGGGGCAGCATCAGGGAGTTGTCGCTCAGGTGGCGGCATATGAATATGCACAATTAGACGAATTATATAAAAGAGCGGAACAGAGAAACGAACAGCCTTTCTTTCTCATATTGGACGAGCTGGAAGACCCTCATAATCTCGGTTCCATCATGAGAACGGCTGACGCTGTCGGCGCGCACGGCATCGTGATTCCGAAACGCAGAGCGGTCGGACTGACTTCGACGGTCGCAAAAGCATCGACCGGTGCCATTGAACATATTCCCGTCGTGAAGGTGACCAATCTTGCCCGGACACTTGATGAAATGAAGGAGCGGGGCATTTGGGTCGTGGGAACGGATGCATCCGCCCGGGAAGACTACCGCTCTATGGACGGCAACATGCCTTTGGCGCTCGTTATCGGAAGCGAAGGCAAAGGAATGGGCCGTCTTGTGAAAGAGAAATGTGATTTTCTCATTAAACTTCCGATGGCCGGAAAAGTCACGTCTCTGAATGCATCGGTAGCGGCCGGCCTTCTGATGTATGAAGTCTATCGGAAACGCAATCCTTTAGGGGAATAAAGACAAATGGACATCCTATTAGTAGACGGATACAACATGATAGGAGCTTGGCCGCAGCTAAAGGATTTAAAAGCGAACAGTTTTGAAGAAGCGAGAGATGTGCTGATTCAGAAGATGGCGGAGTATCAGTCGTACACGGGAATTAAAGTCATTGTGGTGTTTGACGCACATCTGGTAAAAGGCATAGAGAAAAAACACACGAATCACAGAGTCGAAGTGATTTTCACACGGGAGAATGAAACGGCGGATGAGCGGATTGAGAAGCTTGCACAGGCGCTGAATAATATTGCGACACAGATTCATGTCGCAACCTCTGATTACACGGAGCAGTGGGCGATTTTCGGACAAGGGGCTCTACGTAAATCCGCCCGGGAGCTGCTGAGGGAAGTGGATGCGATAGAACGCCGGATTCAAAGACGGGTTTCAAAGATCACTTCCGAAAAACCCCCGGGTAAAATCGAGCTGTCCGAAGAGGTTTTGAAAACGTTTGAAAAGTGGCGGCGCGGCGGCCTGGATTAGGTTGACGCTTTTTCGCCCATTAATGTATAATATTTCTATCTACGTGCGCCGGGGGGATCGCAGTGAATCTACAGAACAGCAAGGGAAAATTCAACAAAGTGCAGTTTTGCCAGTTGGAGGACGAGCAGGTCATTGAAAAGGTTCATGTTGGGGATAGTGATGCGTTAGATTACTTGATTACGAAGTACCGTAATTTTGTACGGGCGAAAGCCAGGTCTTATTTTTTAATAGGGGCCGACAGAGAAGATATTGTACAGGAAGGGATGATAGGCTTATATAAGTCTATCCGAGACTTTAGGGAGGACAAGCTTACTTCATTCAAAGCTTTTGCAGAATTATGCATTACCCGCCAGATTATTACCGCAATAAAGACAGCTACCCGTCAGAAACACATTCCTTTAAATTCTTATGTTTCTTTAGACAAGCCAATTTTTGATGAAGAATCAGACAGAACACTGCTTGATGTCATTTCAGGCGCAAAAACGTTAAACCCTGAAGAAATGATTATTAATCAGGAAGAATTCGATGATATTGAGATGAAAATGGGAGAACTGCTTAGCGATCTGGAGAGAAAGGTGCTTGTTTTGTACTTGGACGGAAGAAGTTACCAAGAAATTTCAGATGACTTAAACCGACACGTAAAATCAATTGATAATGCCCTGCAGCGCGTGAAGCGCAAGCTTGAGAAGTATTTAGAAATAAGAGAAATCAGCCTGTAGCGGGTTTCTATGTCATATTGACAGAATTTTTCTGACTGTGCTATTTTATTAAGATAAATGAATGTCTATTTAGGAAAAGGTGTATCGACATGAGAAAAAAGATTACGCTGGCATGCAAAACATGCGGAAATCGTAATTATACGACAATGAAAAGCTCTGCATCAGCGGCTGAGCGGTTAGAAGTTAAGAAGTACTGCAGCACTTGCAATTCACATACAGCTCATTTAGAAACAAAATAGTGTTCGCTTTTTAAATTGTGGAGGTCTTTTACATGCGCATGATGAGTTTCTTTAAAGATGTTGGGAAAGAAATGAAAAAGGTTAGCTGGCCTAAAGGCAAAGAGTTAACGCGCTATACGATCACGGTGATTTCAACGGTTATCTTTTTTGTTATCTTTTTTGCCCTCCTTGATACAGGAATTTCTCAATTAATTCGTTTAATAGTTGAATAATGATCAGCAATACGTGCTATAATAGATCATAATATCGTTTGCCAAAACCCGTTCAGCGGGTTTTTTATTGTGTTGAAAAAAGGATTCATAGGCTCTGAGCCTATTTTTTGTTTTACACTTCATTTTTAAATGCGGGGAGGGAAGGACTGCAGAGTCCTGATAGAATGGAAAAGAATTGGTATGTTGTTCATACGTATTCCGGTTATGAAAACAAAGTAAAAGCAAACCTTGAAAAACGTGTGGAATCAATGGGAATGCAGGATAAAATTTTCCGCGTGGTCGTTCCTGAAGAAGAAGAGACTGATATTAAGAACGGCAAGAAAAAAGTAGTCAAAAAGAAAGTGTTCCCGGGTTATGTGCTTGTTGAAATCGTCATGACTGATGATTCTTGGTATGTAGTCCGCAACACGCCGGGCGTTACCGGTTTCGTCGGATCAGCCGGTTCAGGCTCAAAGCCGACTCCGCTTCTTCCTGGCGAAGCGGAAACCATTTTAAAACGGATGGGCATGGATGAGCGGAAAACCGACATTGATTTTGAATTGAATGAGACAGTCAAAGTCATAGACGGGCCATTCGCCAACTTTACAGGATCAATTGAAGAGATTGATTATGATAAGAGCAAAGTGAAGGTATTCGTTAACATGTTCGGCCGTGAAACGCCGGTTGAACTGGAATTTACCCAGATCGACAAATTGTAATGTGAAAAAACTTGAAATTGCTATATATTAATGATAATATAGCAAAGGTACGTCTTGGACTAATCCAAGGCAGCTAGCTTGATATTTCGTCATTCATATAAAGAATGAAACCTTGAGTGGGAGGGTTTACCCTATTACCACATCACGGACTTAAGGAGGTGTGTCTCGTGGCTAAAAAAGTAGTAAAAGTTGTAAAATTGCAAATTCCTGCTGGAAAAGCTAACCCAGCGCCGCCAGTTGGACCTGCACTAGGTCAAGCCGGTGTAAATATCATGGGATTCTGTAAGGAGTTTAACGCTCGTACAGCTGACCAAGCTGGTTTAATCATTCCTGTTGAAATTTCGGTTTACGAAGACCGTTCATTTACATTTATTACAAAAACTCCGCCTGCTGCAGTATTGCTTAAAAAAGCAGCTGGAATTGAGTCTGGTTCTGGTGAACCAAACCGTAATAAAGTGGCAACCGTTAAGCGCGATAAGGTTCGCGAAATCGCTGAAACGAAAATGCCTGACTTAAACGCAGCAGACGTTGAAGCGGCAATGCGCATGGTTGAAGGTACTGCCCGCAGTATGGGTATCGTTATCGAGGATTAATTTGTTTCTTGTCGGGTTGCGAGTTTTCACAAGTTCGCAACCCTTATTCGTGGGAGGTTATTCCGCTATAACCACATAAGGAGGAAATTTTAAAATGGCTAAAAAAGGTAAAAAGTACGTTGAAGCTGCGAAGCTTGTAGACCGTGCAAAAGCTTACGACGTCGCTGAAGCAGTGGCGCTTACTAAAAAAACAAACACAGCTAAATTCGACGCTACAGTTGAAGTTGCTTTCCGTTTAGGGGTTGACACTCGTAAAAACGATCAGCAAATCCGCGGAGCAGTCGTGCTTCCAAACGGAACTGGTAAAACTCAGCGCGTGCTTGTATTCGCTAAAGGCGAAAAAGCAAAAGAAGCTGAAGCTGCTGGTGCAGATTTCGTTGGCGATACTGACTACATCAACAAAATTCAACAAGGCTGGTTCGATTTCGATGTAATCGTAGCTACACCTGACATGATGGGTGAGGTTGGTAAAATCGGTCGTGTACTTGGACCAAAAGGTTTAATGCCAAACCCTAAAACTGGTACAGTTACTTTCGAAGTTGAAAAAGCAATCGGCGAAATCAAAGCTGGTAAAGTTGAATACCGTGCTGATAAAGCTGGCAACATTCATGTTCCTATCGGTAAAGTTTCTTTCGAGGATGAAAAACTTGTTGAGAACTTCACAACAATGTACGATACAATCCTGAAAGCTAAACCTGCTGCAGCTAAAGGCGTTTACGTGAAAAACGTTGCTGTAACATCTACTATGGGACCTGGTGTCAAAGTAGACGCTTCAACTTTCAACGTAAAATAATATTTGACTTTAGATCAGCATTCTGATATGATTCAAAATGTTGTAAAATATAATATGTCATTTATACCGTAGACAGCAGGGGCCGCTGAGGCTTAATATCCTGCCGAGGTGTATATATATCACAGCTATTACGTTACGTATGCTTGTATATACAGCCTCCATGTCCACATGGAGGCTTTTTATATGAAATCGTCGTCACAGTCGTGATCACCTAGCGGTATAAGTGTTACACAAAATCTACAGGAGGTGTAACCATGAGCAGCGCAATTGATACAAAAAAAGTTGTTGTTGAAGAGATTGCTTCTAAACTGAAAGAAAGCAAATCAACGATCATCGTTGACTACCGCGGACTTAACGTTTCTGAAGTAACTGAACTCCGTAAACAGCTTCGCGAAGCTAACGTAGAGTTCAAAGTGTACAAAAACACAATGACTCGCCGTGCGGTTGAACAAGCTGAACTTGATGGTTTGAATGATGTCTTAACTGGACCGAATGCGATCGCATTCAGTACTGAAGATGTTGTCGCTCCGGCGAAAGTTCTTAACGAGTTCGCGAAAAACCACGAAGCTCTGGAAATCAAAGCGGGCGTTATCGAAGGTAAAGTATCTTCTGTTGAAGAAGTGAAAGCTCTTGCTGAACTTCCTTCACGCGATGGCTTACTTTCTATGTTGCTTAGCGTACTTCAAGCTCCAGTTCGCAACCTTGCACTTGCAGCTAAAGCAGTTGCAGACCAAAAGGAAGAACAAGGCGCTTAATCTGATTTTACCCTAAAATAAAACAAATGGAGGAATTTCAAATGGCTTTAAATATCGAAGAAATCATTGCTTCCGTTAAAGAAGCAACTGTACTTGAATTGAACGACCTAGTAAAAGCAATCGAAGAAGAATTTGGCGTAACTGCTGCTGCTCCTGTAGCTGTAGCTGGCGGAGCTGCTGCTGGCGGCGCTGCTGAAGAGCAAAGCGAATTCGACCTTATCCTTGCTGGTGCAGGTGCTCAGAAAATCAAAGTTATCAAAGTTGTTCGTGAAATCACTGGTCTTGGCTTGAAAGAAGCTAAAGAACTTGTTGACAACACTCCAAAACCACTTAAAGAAGGTATTGCGAAAGAAGAAGCTGAAGAGCTTAAAGCTAAACTTGAAGAAGTTGGCGCTTCTGTAGAAGTTAAGTAATCTTCACTTGCCTGTAGGGGAAGCTCGCTTTTATGAGGCGGGCTTTTTCTTTGCTTTTCTTTAAGCGCCATTAAAAAAGGAGGTTCTAATAATGAGTGAACACTATTATTCAGAAAAACCTTCAGTCAAAAGCGATAAACAGACATGGTCATTTACACTGCGGAACAGATCTTATACATTCACAAGTGACAGCGGCGTTTTCTCAAAAAAGGAAGTTGATTTCGGTTCGCGTGTCTTAATTGAAGCGTTTGAAGAGCCTGAGGTTGATGGTGACTTCCTGGATGCAGGCTGCGGCTACGGCCCGATCGGTCTGTCGCTCGCCGGTGAATTTACAGACCGGACCGTGCACATGATTGACGTGAATGAAAGAGCCGTAGAGCTGTCAAATGAAAATGCAGAAAAAAACGGAATAAAAAACGTTCGGATTTATCAGAGTGATTTATTTTCAAATATTGATTCTGCTCAAACATTTGCTTCTATTATTACAAACCCCCCAATCCGCGCCGGAAAAAAAGTTGTCCATGCCATTTTTGAAAAAAGCGCTGAGCATTTAAGGGCTTCAGGTGAGTTGTGGATCGTTATACAGAAAAAACAGGGCGGGCCTTCTGCCATTGAAAAACTGAAGGAGCTTTTTGACGAAGTTTCCATCGTTCAAAAAAAGAAAGGCTATTATATCATAAAAGCAAAAAAAGTTTGACTTGAATTTTCAGCTATGTTAATATTGTAAAATGCCAATGTATATATTTTGCATGATATGCTGAATAATCATAGTGCATGTATAAATTATACAAACATGGAAATGCTAATAAAATCGGTATTTGTTTTTGGATGTGGTTTTCTTAATTAGAAACCCTTTTTTCTTTTGTCTTGTAAAAGTATTTCTTCATCGTAAGGAATGCTTATTACACATATAATACGCATGATTTGAGGGGTGAATCAGTTGACAGGTCAACTAGTTCAGTATGGACGACACCGCCAGCGCAGAAGCTATGCTCGCATTAGCGAAGTGTTAGAATTACCAAATCTCATTGAAATTCAAACCTCTTCTTATCAGTGGTTTCTTGATGAGGGTCTTAGAGAGATGTTTCAAGACATATCACCAATTGAGGATTTCACTGGTAACCTCTCTCTTGAGTTCATTGACTACAGTTTAGGAGATCCTAAGTATCCCGTTGAAGAGTCAAAAGAACGTGATGTGACTTACTCAGCTCCGCTAAGAGTGAAGGTTCGTTTAATTAACAAAGAAACTGGAGAGGTAAAAGACCAGGATGTCTTCATGGGTGATTTCCCTATTATGACAGATACCGGTACTTTTATCATCAACGGTGCAGAACGTGTTATCGTATCTCAGCTTGTTCGGTCTCCAAGTGTATATTTCAGTGGTAAAGTAGACAAAAACGGTAAGAAAGGTTTTACCGCGACTGTCATTCCAAACCGTGGCGCATGGTTAGAATACGAAACTGATGCGAAAGATGTTGTGTATGTCCGCATTGATCGCACACGTAAGTTGCCGGTTACGGTTCTTTTGCGTGCTCTCGGCTTCGGTTCCGACCAAGAGATTCTCGATCTCATTGGTGAGAACGAATATCTCCGCAATACACTGGATAAGGACAACACTGAAAACAGTGACAAAGCGCTTCTTGAAATCTATGAGCGCCTTCGTCCGGGAGAGCCGCCTACAGTAGAAAACGCAAAAAGTTTGCTGGATTCCCGTTTCTTTGATCCTAAGCGATACGACCTTGCGAATGTAGGACGCTATAAAATTAATAAAAAGCTTCATATCAAGAACCGTCTGTTTAACCAGCGCCTTGCAGAAACACTGGTGGATCCTGAAACAGGTGAAATCCTCGCTGAAAAAGGGCAGATTCTTGACAGAAGAACACTTGATAAAGTATTGCCATACTTAGAAAATGGAATCGGCTTCAGAAAACTTTATCCTAACGGCGGCGTTGTCGAGGATGAAGTGATGCTTCAATCCATTAAAATCTATGCTCCTACTGATGCAGAAGGAGAGCAGACGATCAATGTGATCGGCAATGCTTACATTGAAGAGGCGATTAAAAACATTACGCCTGCTGATATTATTTCTTCTATCAGCTACTTCTTCAACCTGCTGCACGGAGTGGGCGACACTGATGATATCGACCATCTCGGAAACCGCCGCCTGCGTTCTGTAGGTGAGCTCCTGCAAAACCAATTCCGTATCGGTTTAAGCCGGATGGAACGTGTCGTACGTGAAAGAATGTCTATTCAAGACACAAATACAATCACGCCGCAGCAGCTGATTAACATCAGACCTGTTATTGCGTCTATTAAAGAGTTCTTCGGAAGCTCACAGCTTTCTCAATTCATGGACCAGACGAACCCGCTTGCTGAATTGACGCACAAACGCCGTCTGTCAGCTCTCGGACCGGGCGGTTTGACGCGTGAGCGTGCAGGTATGGAAGTACGTGACGTTCACTACTCTCACTATGGCCGTATGTGTCCGATCGAAACGCCTGAGGGCCCGAACATCGGTTTGATCAACTCATTGTCATCATTTGCGAAAGTAAACCGCTTTGGTTTCATTGAGACGCCATACCGCCGCGTTGATCCTGAAACAGGAAAAGTAACGCCTAGAATCGACTACCTGACTGCTGATGAAGAGGATAACTATGTCGTAGCCCAAGCGAACGCTAAGCTGAGCGATGACGGTTCTTTCTTGGATGACAGCATCGTAGCCCGTTTCAGAGGGGAAAACACCGTTGTAGCCCGCAACCGCGTGGATTACATGGACGTATCTCCTAAACAGGTTGTATCTGCTGCGACAGCATGTATTCCGTTCTTGGAAAACGATGACTCGAACCGTGCCCTTATGGGAGCGAACATGCAGCGTCAGGCTGTGCCTTTGATGCAGCCGGAAGCTCCGATCGTCGGAACGGGTATGGAATACGTATCCGGTAAAGACTCCGGTGCAGCCGTTATTTGTAAACACCCTGGTATCGTTGAACGGGTGGAAGCGAAAAACGTATGGGTGCGCCGCTATGAAGAAATTGACGGGCAAAAAGTAAAAGGCAACCTGGATAAGTACAGCTTGCTGAAATTTGTCCGCTCCAACCAAGGTACGTGCTACAACCAGCGTCCGATCGTCAGTGTCGGCGATGAAGTAGTAAAAGGAGAAATCCTTGCTGACGGCCCTTCAATGGAGCTTGGTGAACTTGCTCTCGGCCGCAACGTAATGGTCGGCTTCATGACATGGGATGGCTACAACTATGAGGATGCCATCATCATGAGTGAACGCCTTGTGAAAGATGATGTATACACATCTATTCACATTGAAGAATATGAATCAGAAGCACGTGATACAAAGCTTGGACCGGAAGAGATCACCCGCGATATTCCAAACGTAGGGGAAGACGCGCTTCGCAACCTTGATGACCGCGGAATTATCCGTATCGGCGCGGAAGTCAACGACGGAGACCTTCTCGTGGGTAAAGTAACGCCTAAAGGTGTAACTGAGCTTACGGCTGAAGAACGCCTTCTGCACGCAATCTTTGGAGAAAAAGCGCGTGAAGTCCGTGATACTTCCCTCCGTGTGCCTCATGGCGGCGGCGGAATTATCCACGACGTAAAAGTCTTCAACCGTGAAGACGGAGACGAACTTCCTCCGGGAGTGAACCAGCTTGTACGCGTATATATCGTTCAGAAACGTAAGATTTCTGAAGGTGATAAAATGGCCGGACGTCACGGAAACAAAGGGGTTATCTCGAAGATTCTTCCTGAAGAAGATATGCCTTACCTTCCTGACGGCACGCCGATCGATATCATGCTTAACCCGCTGGGTGTACCATCACGTATGAATATCGGTCAGGTATTAGAACTTCACATGGGTATGGCTGCCCGCTACCTCGGCATTCACATCGCGTCACCTGTATTTGACGGCGCGCGTGAAGAAGATGTGTGGGAAACACTTGAAGAAGCAGGCATGTCAAGAGACGCTAAAACAGTCCTTTATGACGGCCGTACGGGAGAACCGTTCGACAACCGTGTATCTGTCGGAATCATGTACATGATCAAACTGGCACACATGGTTGATGATAAACTTCATGCCCGTTCTACAGGTCCTTACTCACTTGTTACGCAGCAGCCTCTCGGCGGTAAAGCCCAATTCGGCGGACAGCGTTTCGGTGAGATGGAGGTTTGGGCGCTTGAAGCTTACGGCGCAGCTTACACGCTTCAAGAAATCCTGACTGTGAAGTCCGATGACGTGGTCGGACGTGTGAAAACATATGAAGCCATCGTCAAAGGCGACAATGTTCCAGAGCCTGGTGTTCCGGAATCATTCAAAGTATTGATCAAAGAGCTTCAAAGCTTAGGTATGGACGTGAAAATCCTTTCAGGCGATGAAGAAGAAATAGAAATGAGAGATCTAGAAGACGAGGAAGATGCGAAACAAGCTGACGGCCTTGCATTATCAGGTGATGAAGCGCCGGAAGAAACAGCATCTCCAGACGTTGAACGTGACGCAGTAACGAAAGAATAGTCTGTGATTGATAAAGGCAAGTGACATCGGTTAATCCGAAGATAAAAAGGGAGGTAGGCCCCTTGCTAGATGTGAACAATTTTGAGTATATGAACATCGGTCTTGCTTCACCGGATAAAATCCGTTCATGGTCTTTTGGTGAAGTGAAAAAGCCTGAAACGATAAACTATCGTACATTGAAACCTGAAAAGGACGGCCTGTTCTGCGAACGCATTTTCGGACCGACTAAGGACTGGGAATGTCATTGCGGCAAGTACAAGCGGGTTCGTTATAAAGGCGTAGTTTGTGACCGTTGCGGAGTTGAAGTAACGCGGGCTAAAGTCCGTCGTGAGAGAATGGGGCATATTGAACTGGCTGCCCCGGTTTCTCACATTTGGTATTTCAAAGGTATTCCGAGCCGTATGGGTCTTGTATTGGATATGTCACCGCGTGCGCTGGAAGAAGTCATCTACTTTGCTTCTTACGTCGTAACTGACCCGGCCAATACACCGCTCGAAAAGAAACAGCTTTTATCCGAAAAGGAATACCGTGCGTATCTGGATAAGTACGGAAACAAATTCCAAGCCTCTATGGGTGCGGAAGCCATTAATAAACTTCTGCAGGACATCGACCTTGTCAAAGAAGTTGATATGTTAAAAGAAGAGCTGAAAACTTCTCAAGGCCAGCGCCGCACACGTGCGATCAAACGCCTTGAAGTGCTTGAAGCCTTCCGTAATTCAGGAAACAAGCCGTCTTGGATGATTCTCGACGTGCTTCCGGTTATTCCGCCTGAATTAAGACCGATGGTTCAGCTTGACGGCGGACGTTTCGCAACGTCTGACCTGAATGACCTTTACCGTCGTGTCATCAACCGTAACAACCGTTTGAAACGCCTTTTGGACCTTGGTGCGCCAAGCATCATCGTTCAGAACGAGAAACGTATGCTTCAAGAGGCTGTCGATGCTTTAATTGACAACGGCCGCCGCGGACGTCCTGTAACAGGTCCTGGTAACAGACCGTTAAAATCTCTTTCTCACATGCTGAAAGGGAAACAAGGGCGTTTCCGTCAGAACCTTCTTGGTAAACGTGTAGACTACTCAGGACGTTCCGTTATCGTCGTAGGTCCGCATCTGAAAATGTATCAGTGTGGATTGCCGAAGGAAATGGCGCTTGAGCTCTTCAAGCCATTCGTTATGAAAGAGCTTGTTGAAAAAGGTCTCGCTCACAACATCAAGAGCGCAAAACGCAAAATTGAACGTGTGCAGCCAGAAGTATGGGATGTACTTGAATCTGTCATTAAGGAGCATCCGGTCTTACTGAACCGTGCCCCTACGCTTCACAGATTAGGTATCCAGGCTTTCGAACCTACGCTTGTTGAAGGACGCGCCATCCGTCTTCACCCGTTAGTATGTACAGCTTATAACGCTGACTTTGACGGTGACCAAATGGCGGTTCACGTACCTTTATCAGCTGAGGCTCAAGCTGAGGCCCGCATTCTGATGCTTGCGGCCCAAAACATCTTGAACCCTAAAGATGGTAAACCGGTTGTTACGCCGTCTCAGGATATGGTATTAGGAAACTACTACCTGACACTTGAGCGCGCCGGAGCAGTCGGCGAGGGTATGGTCTTCAAAAATACGGACGAAGCGCTTCTTGCTTATCAAAACGGTTATGTCCACCTTCATACGAGAGTAGCTGTTGCAGCGAACTCCCTGAAGAATGTGACATTTACGGATGAGCAGCGTTCAAAACTGTTAATTACAACAGTCGGTAAGTTGGTCTTCAATGAAATTCTTCCTGAGTCATTCCCTTACATGAATGAACCTACGAAGAGCAACATTGAAGAGAAAACGCCTGACCGTTTCTTCTTAGATAAAGGTGCTGACGTAAAAGCTGTGATTGCAGAGCAGCCGATCAACGCACCGTTTAAAAAAGGCATTTTGGGTAAAATCATCGCGGAAATCTTTAAACGATTCCATATCACGGAAACGTCTAAGATGCTTGACCGCATGAAAAACCTCGGTTTCAGATATTCAACGAAAGCCGGTATCACGGTAGGGGTTTCTGATATCGTCGTTCTCGATGATAAGCAGGAAATCCTCGAAGAAGCACAAAGCAAAGTTGATAATGTCTTGAAACAGTTCAGACGCGGTTTAATCACCGAAGAAGAACGATATGAAAGAGTCATTTCAATTTGGAGTTCAGCGAAAGATGTTATCCAAGGCAAACTGATGAAATCATTAGACGAAGTCAACCCGATCTACATGATGAGTGACTCAGGAGCCCGTGGTAACGCATCTAACTTTACGCAGCTTGCGGGTATGCGCGGTCTGATGGCCAACCCGGCTGGACGAATCATTGAATTGCCTATCAAATCAAGTTTCCGTGAAGGTCTGACGGTATTGGAGTACTTTATCTCCACTCACGGTGCGCGTAAAGGTCTTGCCGATACCGCCCTGAAAACAGCTGACTCAGGTTACCTTACACGCCGTCTTGTTGATGTTGCGCAGGATGTTATCATTCGTGAAACAGATTGCGGAACTGACCGCGGTATTCTTGCAAAACCGCTTAAAGAAGGTACGGAAATCATCGAGCGTCTGGAAGAGCGTCTGATCGGACGTTTCGCCAGAAAACAGATCAAACATCCTGAAACGGGTGCTGTGCTCATTAACGAAAACGAATTGATCGATGAAGATAAAGCGCTGGAAATCGTTGAAGCCGGAATCGAAGAAGTGTGGATCCGTTCCGCGTTCACATGTAACACTCCTCATGGTGTATGTAAACGATGCTACGGACGAAACCTTGCAACCGGAACTGATGTTGAAGTCGGCGAAGCAGTAGGTATTATCGCCGCCCAATCTATCGGTGAGCCTGGAACACAGTTAACAATGCGTACGTTCCACACAGGCGGGGTTGCCGGAGACGATATCACACAAGGTCTTCCGCGTATCCAAGAGCTTTTCGAAGCGCGTAATCCTAAAGGTCAAGCGACGATTTCTGAGATTGACGGTACAATTGCCGAAATCAATGAAGTCCGCGACAAACAGCAGGAAATTGTTGTTCAAGGCGCTGTTGAGACACGTTCATACACAGCACCTTACAACTCACGCCTGAAAGTGGCTGAGGGTGATCAGATTACCCGCGGTCAAGTGCTGACAGAAGGTTCTATCGATCCGAAAGAACTTCTGAAAGTCACTGACCTGACAACGGTTCAAGAATATCTTCTGCACGAGGTTCAGAAGGTTTACCGTATGCAGGGGGTTGAAATCGGCGATAAACACGTAGAAGTAATGGTTCGCCAGATGCTTCGCAAAGTCCGTGTGATCGATGCCGGAGATACTGATGTTCTTCCTGGCACATTGCTTGATATTCACCAATTCACAGAAGCGAACAAAAAAGTGCTGCTTGAAGGCAACCGGCCTGCTACAGGGCGTCCTGTCCTTCTCGGTATCACGAAAGCTTCACTCGAGACAGATTCATTCTTGTCTGCCGCATCATTCCAAGAAACAACACGCGTTCTTACGGATGCTGCGATTAAAGGCAAGCGCGATGAGCTTCTCGGCCTGAAAGAAAATGTTATCATCGGTAAACTGGTTCCGGCCGGTACCGGTATGATGAATTACAGAAAAGTAAAACCTGTTTCAAACGTTCAGCCTTCGGAAGATATGGTTCCGGCTGAATAATGGAAACTGCTGCAGGAAAGGCTGTCTCGACAGCTTTTCCTCAGTATTACAATTATTCTGGCGGCGGACCGCACTAAAAAATGTCATACGATGTTGACATCCGTTCCGCGGAGTGATAATATAACCAAGGTGCTCGAAATAAAACCTGTTACTTTGGAGGATATGTTTATGTCTTATGATAAAGTATCACAGGCCAAATCAATTATTATTGGTACGAAGCAAACAGTGAAAGCTCTGAAACGAGGTTCAGTAAAGGAAGTCGTCGTGGCAAAAGACGCGGATACAGTTCTTACGGCTAGCGTTATCCAGCTTGCAAAGAACCGGGACATCGACGTCTGTATGGTAGATTCCATGAAAAAGCTCGGCAAAGCCTGCGGAATTGAAGTGGGAGCAGCAGCTGTTGCCATTATGTTATAGCGTACTTTTTGTTTTTATATAAGATTTCAATCTTGTGTAAAGACATTGTTTTTTGCCTAATGATGAACCACCTGGGTATGTGGGTTATAAAACGTAATGAAGGGAGGAACACAACATGCCTACAATTAATCAGCTAATTCGCAAGGGACGCGTGAGCAAAGTTGAAAACTCTAAGTCACCTGCACTAAACAAAGGATACAACAGCTTTAAAAAAGAGCACACTAACGTATCTTCTCCACAAAAACGCGGGGTATGTACTCGTGTGGGTACAATGACACCGAAAAAACCGAACTCAGCACTTCGTAAATATGCTCGTGTTCGTTTGACTAACGGAATCGAGGTTACTGCCTACATTCCTGGTATCGGTCACAACCTGCAAGAGCACAGCGTTGTACTGATCCGCGGCGGACGTGTAAAAGACTTACCGGGGGTACGCTACCACATCGTTCGTGGTGCGCTTGATACTGCCGGAGTTGAAAACCGTGCGCAAGGCCGTTCTAAGTACGGTACGAAACGCCCTAAAGCAAAGTAATTAAATAAATCATTAAAACTATGAAGGGAGGATATTCAGATGCCACGTAAAGGTCCTGTAGCAAAAAGAGATGTTTTACCTGATCCGCTTTACAACTCTAAGCTGGTATCCCGCCTGATCAACAAAATGATGATCGACGGTAAAAAAGGTAAATCTCAAACAATCCTATACAAGTCATTCGATATCATTAAAGAACGCACTGGCAATGATGCAATGGAGGTTTTCGAACAAGCATTGAAAAACATCATGCCTGTACTTGAAGTAAAAGCACGCCGTGTAGGTGGAGCTAACTACCAAGTGCCTGTAGAAGTTCGTCCAGAACGCCGTACAACTCTTGGTCTTCGCTGGTTGGTTAACTATGCGCGTCTTCGCGGAGAAAAAACAATGGAAGAGCGCCTGGCTAACGAAATTCTTGATGCAGCTAACAACACTGGTGCTGCCGTTAAGAAACGTGAAGACACTCACAAGATGGCAGAAGCGAACAAAGCATTTGCTCACTACCGCTGGTAGGATTCATATAATCAAAATAATAATTCCCTAATAAGGAAGGAGAAATTACCCAATGGCAAGAGAGTTCTCCTTAGAAAAAACTCGTAATATCGGGATCATGGCTCACATCGATGCCGGTAAAACGACGACTACAGAACGGATCTTGTTCTACACAGGCCGTATCCACAAAATTGGCGAAACTCACGAAGGTGCTTCGCAAATGGACTGGATGGAGCAGGAACAAGAACGCGGTATCACAATCACTTCTGCAGCAACAACTGCACAGTGGAAAGGTTACCGTGTAAACATCATCGATACACCGGGACACGTGGACTTCACAGTTGAAGTTGAACGTTCACTCCGTGTACTTGATGGTGCGGTTGCTGTACTTGATGCTCAATCAGGTGTTGAGCCTCAGACAGAAACTGTATGGCGCCAAGCAACAACTTACGGAGTGCCGCGTGTTGTATTTGTCAACAAAATGGACAAAATCGGCGCAGACTTCCTTTACTCTGTAGGAACTTTAAGAGACCGTCTTCAAGCTAACGCTCACGCAATTCAATTGCCGATCGGTGCTGAAGACAACTTCGAAGGTATCATCGACTTAGTAGAAAACGTTGCGTATTTCTACGAAGATGACCTTGGAACTCGTTCAGATGCGAAAGAAATCCCTGAAGAGTACAAAGAACAAGCTGAAGAGCTTCGCAACAGCCTGATTGAAGCTGTAGCTGAGCTTGATGAAGAGCTTATGGAAAAGTACCTTGAAGGTGAAGAAATCACTATCCCTGAACTGAAAGCTGCAATCCGTAAAGGTACACTGAATGTTGAATTCTACCCTGTACTTGTTGGTTCTGCTTTCAAAAACAAAGGTGTTCAGCTTGTACTTGATGCTGTTCTTGACTACCTTCCTGCGCCAACTGATGTTGCTGCAATCAAAGGTGTACGTCCTGATACAGATGAAGAGATCGTTCGTCATTCTTCTGATGAAGAGCCATTCTCTGCACTTGCATTTAAAGTTATGACTGACCCTTATGTCGGTAAGCTGACGTTCTTCCGCGTATATTCCGGTACACTTGATTCCGGTTCATATGTAAAGAACTCTACAAAAGGCAAGCGTGAGCGCGTAGGACGTATCCTTCAAATGCACGCTAACAGCCGTGAAGAGATCTCTACTGTTTACGCTGGAGACATCGCAGCTGCTGTAGGTCTAAAAGATACTTCTACTGGAGATACTCTTTGTGATGAGAAGGATCTTGTAATCCTTGAATCCATGGAATTCCCAGAGCCAGTTATCGACGTAGCGATTGAGCCTAAATCAAAAGCTGACCAAGATAAAATGGGTATCGCTTTAGCAAAACTTGCTGAAGAAGATCCTACATTCCGCACACAAACAAACCCTGAAACGGGTCAAACAATCATCTCTGGTATGGGTGAGCTTCACCTTGATATCATTGTTGATCGTATGAAGCGTGAGTTCAAAGTTGAAGCTAACGTTGGTGCTCCTCAAGTTGCGTACCGTGAGACATTCCGTACCGGTGCAAAAGTTGAAGGTAAATTCGTACGTCAATCAGGCGGACGCGGTCAGTTCGGTCACGTTTGGATCGAATTTGAACCGAACGAAGAAGGCGCAGGCTTTGAATTCGAAAACGCAATCGTCGGTGGTGTTGTTCCTCGTGAATACATCCCAGCCGTACAAGCTGGTCTTGAAGACTCTCTTGAAAATGGTGTCCTAGCAGGATTCCCGCTAATCGACATCAAGGCGAAACTTTTTGATGGATCTTACCATGATGTTGACTCAAACGAAATGGCGTTTAAAGTCGCTGCTTCTATGGCATTGAAAAATGCAGTCAGCAAATGTAACCCAGTTCTTCTTGAACCAGTCATGAAAGTTGAAGTGGTTATTCCTGAAGAATACATGGGAGACATCATGGGCGATATTACTTCTCGCCGCGGACGCGTAGAAGGTATGGAAGCGCGCGGTAACGCTCAAGTTGTGCGTGCGATGGTACCTCTTGCTGAAATGTTCGGTTACGCTACTGCACTTCGTTCTAACACGCAAGGTCGCGGTACGTTCACTATGTTCATGGATCACTACGAAGAAGTGCCGAAGAGCATTGCTGAAGAAATTATCAAAAAAAATAAAGGCGAATAATTGATTTTGCCACTTAACTCAAGTATAACTACTATTGTAAGATGAGGAAGTGAAAGCTTGCTTTCACTTTCTATCACTCTATACATCACTAATTAAAAGCTCTTAAGGAGGATTTTAGAATGGCTAAAGAAAAATTCGACCGTTCCAAATCACATGCCAATATCGGTACAATTGGACACGTTGACCATGGTAAAACAACATTAACTGCTGCTATCTCAACAGTACTTCATAAGAAATCTGGTAAAGGTACAGCTATGGCGTACGATCAAATTGATGGTGCTCCAGAAGAACGTGAGCGCGGTATCACAATCTCTACTGCACACGTTGAGTACGAAACTGACACTCGTCACTATGCACACGTTGACTGCCCAGGACACGCTGACTATGTTAAAAACATGATCACTGGTGCTGCGCAAATGGATGGAGCTATCCTTGTAGTATCTGCTGCTGATGGCCCAATGCCACAAACTCGTGAGCACATCCTTCTTTCTAAAAACGTTGGTGTACCATACATCGTTGTATTCCTTAACAAATGCGACATGGTAGACGACGAAGAGCTTCTTGAGCTTGTTGAAATGGAAGTTCGCGATCTTCTTAGCGAATACGACTTCCCTGGTGACGATGTACCAGTTGTTAAAGGTTCTGCTCTTAAAGCTCTTGAAGGCGACGCTGAGTACGAAGAAAAAATTCTTGAACTTATGGCTGCAGTTGACGAGTACATCCCAACTCCAGAACGCGACACTGAAAAACCATTCATGATGCCAGTTGAGGACGTATTCTCAATCACTGGTCGTGGTACAGTTGCTACTGGCCGTGTAGAACGCGGACAAGTTAAAGTCGGTGACGAAGTTGAAATCATCGGTCTTCAAGAAGAAAACAGCAAAACAACTGTTACAGGTGTTGAAATGTTCCGTAAGCTTCTTGATTACGCTGAAGCTGGAGACAACATCGGTGCACTTCTTCGCGGTGTAGCTCGTGAAGACATCCAACGTGGGCAAGTACTTGCTAAACCAGGTACAATCACTCCACACAGCAAATTCAAAGCTGAAGTTTACGTTCTTTCTAAAGAAGAGGGTGGACGTCATACTCCATTCTTCTCTAACTACCGTCCTCAGTTCTACTTCCGTACAACTGACGTAACTGGTATCATCAATCTTCCAGAAGGCGTAGAAATGGTTATGCCTGGAGATAACACTGAAATGATCGTTGAACTTATCTCTACAATCGCTATCGAAGAAGGAACTCGTTTCTCTATTCGTGAAGGCGGACGTACAGTTGGTTCAGGCGTTGTTTCTACAATCACTGAGTAATCGACTCGTTCATACATGCGGGGTCCCTTATGGGGCCTCGTTTTTTTGTTTCCCGGCTGATTCAATGTATAATAGAGATTATACAAATTTTAGGAGCAGAGCGATGAATGATAACTTCAAGACAAACAAACGGATTTCAATGCTTCAGCAATTACTGATTAACGACAGCGAACAGACCATTATGATTAATGGCGACGACAGGGATAATCCGCTGCTTCTGTTTTTGCACGGCGGCCCCGGCACCCCTCAAATCGGCTATGCGAGAAAATACCAAAACAAGCTGGAAAAGCATTTCACTGTTATGAACTGGGATCAGAGAGGGGCGGGACTCTCGTATTCAAAAGATATTCCGGAATCATCTATGACTTTGGATCAGCTGACGGCCGACACCATTCATTTGACCGAACGTTTATGTAAGCAATTCGGCAGGCAAAAAGTATATATCGCAGGCTACTCGTGGGGATCAGTTTTGGCGCTTCACGCTCTCCAAAAGAGATCTGATTTGTATTATGCGTATATCGGTATCAGTCAAGTGGTTAATATTCAAAAAGAGGAAGCAGAAGCTTACCGGCAGCTGACAGCATGGAGCAGGGAGCGTAAACACCGCCTGCTGCAAAAGACGCTGGATTTTATCGGTGCACCTCCATGGAACGGACAGCTGCAGCGGTCGCTGTTTCTGCTTTGTATCGAGATGAAGGGAGGAGGCTTCACCCACAATCCGATCGGCGCTCTAAAAGCAGGCGGACGAATGCTGTTTGGGGAACCGTACGGTGTGAGAGGGAGCTTTTTGGCTGCGCGGGGACAAATGTTCAGCCTGAAACATCTGTGGGAGGATCTCATTTTCTTTGATGCCAGGGAATCAGTTTCTTCTATTGAAATACCATGCTGTTTTATGTCAGGCAAATTCGATTTGACGGTTCCGGGAACGACATCTTACGAATATTATCAGATGGTTGAAGCGCCGTATAAAGAATGGCACTGGTTTGAAAACTCAGCCCATTCGCCTCACTTGGAGGAGCCTGACCGCTTTGCCGAAGTTCTCAGCCGGTTCGCATCTTTCCATCTCTGAAAGAAAACAGGCATATCCTTGATTAATCAAGACATCACCTGTATAATAATCAAAGTGTGAAAACCACAAGGTTCTTCAAATAAACCTTGCAACATACGTCTATTTTCTGTATAATAGTGTATGTTGGTCTTTGACTGCGATGAAGTGAGAGGTTGCTGACACACCCGGCCGCTTTGCCATGGCAAGGTGATCAGGTTTTTCTCACGGAGAACTGTCTAACGTGATGTAGGCGAAAAGGAGGGAAAATAATGGCAAAACAAAAAATTCGTATTCGTTTAAAAGCATATGATCATAGAATCCTTGATCAATCTGCAGAGAAGATTGTTGAAACGGCAAAACGTTCTGGTGCCAGCGTATCTGGTCCGATTCCGTTGCCAACTGAAAAATCAGTTTACACAATCCTTCGTGCGGTGCACAAATACAAAGATTCTCGTGAGCAATTTGAAATGCGTACACATAAACGTTTAATCGACATTGTGAACCCAACACCACAAACTGTTGATGCTCTCATGCGATTAGACTTACCATCTGGTGTCGATATCGAAATCAAACTTTAATTCAAAAATATAGAATGATCTTAATAGGAGGTGTGACGAATGACCAAAGGAATCTTAGGAAGAAAAATTGGTATGACGCAAGTATTCGCAGAGAACGGTGATCTTATCCCGGTAACTGTTATTGAAGCAGCTCCAAACGTTGTTCTTCAAAAGAAAACAGCTGAAAACGATGGCTATGAAGCGATCCAGCTTGGTTTTGACGATAAGCGTGAAAAGCTTTCAAACAAACCGGAAAAAGGACACGTTGCAAAAGCGGAAACTGCTCCTAAGCGCTTCGTTAAAGAATTACGCGGCGTGGATATGGATGCGTATGAAATTGGTCAGGAAGTCAAGGTTGAAATTTTCTCTGCAGGAGAAGTCGTAGATGTAACAGGAGTATCTAAAGGTAAAGGTTTCCAAGGTGCAATCAAACGCCACGGACAATCTCGCGGACCTATGTCTCACGGTTCACGCTACCACCGTCGTCCTGGTTCAATGGGACCTGTAGATCCTAACCGTGTATTCAAAGGTAAACTATTACCTGGACGCATGGGCGGAGATCAAATCACTGTCCAAAACCTTGAAATCGTAAAAGTTGATGCTGAGCGCAATCTTCTTTTGATTAAAGGTAACGTACCTGGTGCGAGAAAAACTTTAATCACTGTAAAAAGTGCTGTTAAATCTAAATAAGTCTCTTAGGAAAGGAGGAAATTGATCATGCCAAAAGTAGCATTATACAACCAAAACGGTTCTACTGCTGGTGATATCGAATTAAACGCTTCTGTATTTGGAATTGAGCCAAATGAGAGCGTAGTATTCGACGCTATTCTTATGCAAAGAGCTTCCTTACGTCAAGGATCTCACAAAGTAAAAAATCGTTCTGAAGTACGCGGCGGAGGTCGCAAACCATGGCGTCAAAAAGGTACAGGTCGTGCCCGTCAAGGTTCAATCCGTTCACCGCAATGGCGCGGAGGTGGTGTCGTATTCGGCCCAACACCACGCAGCTATTCTTACAAATTACCTAAAAAAGTTCGCCGCTTGGCAATCAAATCAGTATTGTCTTCTAAAGTGAACGACAACAACATTATTGTTCTTGAAGATCTTACTCTTGATACGGTTAAAACAAAAGAAATGACAGCTATCCTTAAAGGATTGTCTGTTGAGAAAAAAGCTTTAATCGTAACTGCGGATGCAAACGAAGCAGTATCTCTTTCTGCACGCAACATCCCTGGAGTTACAGTTGTTCAAGCTAACGGAATCAACGTGTTAGACGTTGTCAACCACGAGAAGCTTCTGATTACAAAAGCTGCGGTTGAAAAAGTAGAGGAGGTGCTTGCATAATGAAAGATCCTCGTGATGTTCTTAAGCGCCCCGTCATTACTGAACGTTCTGCTGATTTAATGACTGAAAAGAAATATACTTTTGAAGTTGATGTAAGAGCTAATAAAACAGAAGTGAAAGATGCAGTTGAAAGTATCTTTGGAGTGAAAGTTGACAAAGTCAACATCATGAACTACAAAGGGAAATCAAAACGTGTCGGCCGCTATACTGGTATGACTAGCCGTCGCAGAAAAGCGATCGTAAAACTTACTGCAGACAGCAAAGAAATCGAAATTTTTGAAGCTTAATTATCTGTAAAAAGAAGGAGGGAAATTCAAAATGGCGATTAAAAAGTATAAACCGACCTCTAACGGACGTCGTGGCATGACAACTTCAGATTTTGCTGAAATCACGACTGACCAGCCGGAAAAATCCTTGCTTGCTCCCCTTCACAAAAAAGGCGGACGTAACAACCAAGGTAAATTGACTGTACGTCACCAAGGTGGCGGACACAAACGCCAATACCGTGTTATCGACTTCAAACGCGATAAAGATGGTATACCTGGACGCGTTGCTACAGTTGAATACGATCCAAACCGTTCAGCTAACATCGCACTAATCAACTATGTAGACGGAGAAAAACGTTACATTCTTGCACCAAAAGGAATTCAAGTAGGTACTGAAATCATGTCCGGCCCTGAAGCTGACATCAAAGTAGGTAACGCACTTCCACTTATCAACATCCCTGTTGGTACTGTTGTGCATAACATTGAATTAAAACCTGGCAAAGGCGGACAGCTTGTACGTTCAGCTGGTACATCTGCTCAGGTTCTTGGTAAAGAAGGCAAATACGTTCTTGTACGTCTTAACTCTGGTGAAGTTCGCATGATCCTTTCTGCTTGCCGTGCTTCTATCGGTCAAGTAGGTAACGAGCAGCACGAACTTATCAACGTTGGTAAAGCAGGACGCTCTCGCTGGAAAGGCATCCGCCCTACAGTCCGCGGTTCTGTAATGAACCCTAACGATCACCCGCACGGTGGTGGTGAAGGTCGCGCGCCAATCGGACGTAAATCACCAATGTCTCCTTGGGGCAAACCGACTCTTGGATTCAAGACACGTAAGAAAAAGAACAAATCTGATAAATTTATCGTACGTCGTCGTAAAAATAAATAACGGGGTTGTCTACGGTTCATTTCGGACCGTAGTGCAATCACGAAGGGAGGTTCCAAAATGGCTCGCAGCTTGAAAAAAGGACCATTTGTCGATGGACACTTGATGACAAAAATCGAGAAATTAAATGAAACGGACAAGAAACAAGTTGTAAAAACTTGGTCTCGCCGTTCAACTATTTTCCCGCAATTTATCGGTCACACAATCGCAGTATATGACGGACGTAAACACGTGCCTGTATTCATTTCTGAAGACATGGTAGGCCACAAGTTGGGCGAATTCGCACCGACTCGTACTTACAAAGGCCACGCCAGTGACGATAAAAAAACAAGACGCTAAGAGAGGAGGCTTTTAAATGCAAGCTAAAGCTGTTGCAAGAACAGTCCGTATTGCTCCTCGTAAAGCACGTCTAGTAATGGACCTGATTCGAGGTAAGCAAGTAGGCGAAGCAGTATCTATCTTGAACCTAACTCCGAGAGCTGCTTCTCCAATCATCGAAAAAGTTTTAAAATCTGCTATCGCAAATGCTGAGCACAACTACGAGATGGACGCTAACAATCTGGTTATTTCTCAGGCATTTGTTGACGAAGGCCCAACGTTAAAAAGATTCCGCCCGCGTGCTATGGGACGTGCGAGCCAAATCAACAAACGTACGAGCCACATTACAATCGTTGTATCAGAAAAGAAGGAGGGATAAGTAGTGGGTCAAAAGGTAAATCCAGTCGGTCTTCGTATCGGAGTCATTCGTGATTGGGAATCTAAGTGGTACGCTGGTAAAGATTACGCTGACTTCCTGCACGAAGATTTAAAAATTCGTGAATTCATTAGCAAACGCCTTTCTGACGCTTCTGTTTCTAAAGTAGAAATCGAGCGCGCAGCAAACCGCGTTAACATTACGATCCACACTGCTAAGCCTGGTATGGTAATCGGTAAAGGCGGATCTGAAGTTGAAGCACTTCGTAAAGCCCTTAACAGCCTTACTGGCAAGCGTGTACACATTAACATTCTTGAAATCAAAAGAGCAGATCTTGATGCTCAGCTTGTAGCTGACAACATCGCTCGTCAACTAGAAAACCGTATTTCTTTCCGCCGTGCGCAGAAACAACAAATCCAACGCACTATGCGTGCTGGAGCACAAGGTGTGAAAACAATGGTTTCCGGCCGTCTTGGCGGAGCTGACATCGCTCGTTCTGAATACTACAGTGAAGGAACTGTTCCATTGCACACTTTACGTGCTGACATCGACTATGCAACATCTGAAGCTGACACAACTTACGGTAAGCTCGGTGTAAAAGTCTGGATCTATCGTGGAGAGGTTCTTCCTACTAAGAAGAAAACTGAGGAAGGAGGAAAATAATATGTTATTACCAAAACGCGTTAAATATCGCAGAGAGCATCGCGGAAAAATGCGCGGTCGCGCTAAAGGCGGTACTGAAGTACATTTTGGTGAGTACGGTATCCAGGCTCTTGAAGCTTCTTGGATCACGAACCGCCAAATCGAAGCTGCACGTATTGCGATGACTCGTTACATGAAACGTGGCGGTAAAGTTTGGATTAAAATTTTCCCTTCAAAACCTTACACTGCTAAACCGCTTGAGGTACGGATGGGTTCCGGTAAAGGGGCTCCTGAAGGCTGGGTAGCTGTTGTAAAACCGGGCAAAGTTTTATTTGAGATTTCTGGTGTGTCTGAAGAGGTAGCTCGTGAAGCGCTTCGTCTTGCATCTCACAAATTGCCAATTAAAACGAAGTTCGTAAAACGTGAAGAAATTGGTGGTGAATCAAATGAAAGCTAATGAAATTCGTGACCTTACCACTGCTGAAATTGAACAAAAAGTAAAGTCTCTTAAAGAAGAACTTTTCAATCTTCGCTTTCAATTAGCGACAGGACAACTTGAAAATACTGCTCGCATTCGTGAAGTGCGCAAAGCTATCGCGCGCATGAAAACTGTGATTCGTGAAAGAGAAATTGCTGCTAACAAATAATCACTGAGGGGAGGTCGTGAGCATGAGCGAACGTAACCAACGCAAGGTTTACCAAGGCCGTGTTGTTTCTGACAAAATGGATAAAACCATCACTGTTGTTGTTGAAACATACAAAAAGGATCCTATTTACGGTAAACGCGTAAAATACTCAAAGAAATTAAAAGCACATGATGAAAATAATCAAGCTAAAATCGGAGACATCGTAAAGATCATGGAAACTCGTCCATTATCTGCAACTAAACGTTTTCGTCTAGTAGAAGTTGTCGAAGAAGCTGTTATTATCTAATAAAGTTCGGAATTCTTTTTCCGAAGGGAGGTAACAAATAATGATTCAACAAGAGACTCGTTTAAAAGTTGCTGACAACTCCGGTGCGCGTGAGGTACTTACTATTAAAGTTCTTGGCGGTTCTGGACGTAAAACGGCTAACATTGGTGATGTAATTGTTTGCACGGTTAAACAAGCAACACCAGGAGGCGTTGTCAAAAAAGGTGAAGTCGTAAGAGCTGTTATCGTTCGCACAAAAAGCGGAGCACGCAGAACTGACGGATCATACATCAGCTTCGATGAGAATGCATGTGTTATCATCCGTGACGACAAGAGCCCGCGTGGAACTCGTATCTTCGGACCGGTTGCTCGTGAATTACGTGAAAACAACTTCATGAAAATTGTTTCTCTGGCTCCAGAAGTTATCTAATGAAATAAATGCCTTACTCAAGGAGGTGCGATCAGGATGCATGTGAAAAAAGGCGATAAAGTTATGGTTATCTCTGGTAAAGATAAAGGCAAACAAGGTACGATCCTTGCTGCTTTCCCTAAAAAGGACCGCGTTCTAGTTGAGGGCGTAAACATGGTGAAGAAACACTCTAAACCGACTCAAACAAACCCTCAAGGCGGTATTTCTAATCAAGAGGCGCCAATTCATGTATCAAACGTTATGCCGCTCGATCCTAAAACAGGTGAAGTGACTCGCGTAGGATACAAAGTGGAAGATGGCAAAAAAGTTCGTATTGCTAAAAAATCTGGGCAAGTTTTAGATAAATAGTAATTAAAGGAAGGGAGGTCTATCTCATGAACCGCCTTAAAGAAAAGTACAATAAAGAAATTTCACCTGCTTTAATGACGAAGTTCAACTACGACTCTGTTATGCAGGTGCCGAAAATCGAAAAAATCGTAATCAACATGGGTGTTGGTGATGCTGTTCAAAATGCGAAAGCAATTGACAGTGCTGTTGAAGAATTAACGTTTATCGCAGGTCAAAAACCTGTCGTTACTCGTGCGAAGAAATCAATTGCTGGATTCCGTCTTCGTGAGGGAATGCCTATCGGTGCGAAAGTAACTCTTCGCGGAGAGCGCATGTATGATTTCCTTGATAAACTTATTTCTGTATCTTTACCGCGTGTACGTGACTTCCGCGGGATTTCTAAGAAATCTTTCGACGGTCGCGGAAACTACACTCTTGGTAT
The DNA here is from genome assembly GCF_056399565.1 of Bacillus sp. 01N42_2. Taxonomy (NCBI): domain Bacteria; kingdom Bacillati; phylum Bacillota; class Bacilli; order Caryophanales; family Bacillaceae; genus Bacillus; species Bacillus sp. 01N42_2. The sequence continues at coordinate 40,526 of NZ_JBFTRO010000011.1, forward strand.
CAAAGAACAGTTAATCTTCCCTGAAATTGACTACGATAAAGTAACAAAGGTTCGCGGCATGGACATCGTTATCGTAACGACTGCTAACTCTGACGAAGAGGCTCGTGAGCTATTAACTCAAGTAGGTATGCCGTTCCAGAAATAATCAATGAAAGGGAGGCGAAATCGTGGCTAAAAAGTCAATGATTGCGAAACAACAACGTACACCAAAGTTTAAAGTGCAAGAGTACACTCGCTGTGAACGCTGCGGACGTCCGCACTCAGTCATTCGTAAATTTAAACTTTGCCGTATTTGTTTCCGTGAGCTTGCATATAAAGGACAAATTCCTGGCGTGAAAAAAGCCAGCTGGTAATCCCCAAGAATGGGAAGGAGGTAATTATATAATGGTTATGACAGATCCAATTGCAGATATGCTGACTCGTATTCGCAATGCAAACATGGTACGTCATGAGAAGCTTGAAATTCCTGCTTCTAAATTGAAAAGAGAAATTGCTGACATTTTAAAGCGTGAAGGTTTCATTCGTGACGTTGAGTTCGTAGAAGACAGCAAACAAGGTATCATCCGCGTTTTCTTGAAATACGGACAAAACAACGAGCGCGTTATCACTGGTCTTAAAAGAATCAGCAAACCAGGTTTGCGTGTATACGCTAAATCAAATGAAGTACCTCGCGTACTTAACGGTCTTGGAATCGCGATTATTTCTACATCACAAGGTGTTTTAACGGACAAAGAAGCCCGTGCAAAACAAGCTGGTGGAGAAGTTCTAGCATACGTTTGGTAAGAAGTTTAACAAGAATGGAGGTGTTTTAGTATGTCTCGTGTAGGTAAAAAACTGCTTGAGATTCCTTCTGGAGTTACAGTAACGCTGAACGAAGGCAACACTGTATCTGTAAAAGGACCAAAAGGAGAATTAACTCGTACTTTCCATCCTGATATGGAAATCAAAATTGAGGACAACGTGCTTACAGTCACTCGTCCATCTGATCATAAAGAGCACCGTGCATTGCATGGTACGACTCGCAGTCTGCTTGGAAACATGGTTGAAGGCGTATCTAAAGGATTTGAAAGAGGTTTGGAATTAGTCGGTGTCGGTTATCGTGCGGCTAAATCCGGTAACAAACTTGTTTTAAACGTTGGATACTCTCACCCTGTTGAGATGGTTCCTGAAGAGGGCATCGAAATCGAAGTTCCTTCTCAAACGAAAGTAGTTGTAAAAGGTACAGACAAAGAGCGTGTAGGAGCTACTGCTGCTAACATCCGCGCTGTACGTTCTCCAGAGCCTTACAAAGGTAAAGGAATCCGCTACGAAGGTGAAGTTGTTCGCCGTAAAGAAGGTAAATCTGCTAAGTAAGACCGCTTAAAGTGAAGAAAGGAGTGACCAAGGATGATTACGAAAACTAGCAAAAATGCTGCTCGTCAAAAAAGACATGCTCGTGTTCGTGCTAAACTTTCAGGCACAGCTGAAAGACCTCGTCTGAATGTGTTCCGTTCAAACAAACACATTTATGCTCAAATCATCGATGATGTAAATGGCGTTACACTTGTTAGTGCCTCTACTCTCGACAAAGATTTGAACGTGGAAAGCACTGGTGACAGCGCTGCTGCTGCTAAAGTCGGTGAACTCGTTGCGAAACGCGCTTCTGAGAAAGGTGTTTCTGACGTAGTATTTGACCGCGGCGGATACTTATACCATGGACGTGTAAAAGCTCTGGCCGATGCAGCTCGTGAAGCCGGACTGAAATTTTAATAAAAAAAGGAGGGACACATGATTATGCGTCGTATTGACCCAAGCAAATTAGAGTTAGAAGAACGCTTAGTTACGGTTAACCGCGTAGCGAAAGTTGTTAAAGGTGGTCGTCGTTTCCGTTTCGCAGCTCTAGTCGTTGTCGGTGACAAAAACGGTCACGTAGGTTTCGGTACTGGTAAAGCACAAGAAGTACCTGAAGCAATCCGCAAAGCTGTTGAAGATGCGAAAAAGAATTTGATTGAAGTACCAATGGTTGGAACTACGATTCCACACGAAATCATCGGACGTTTCGGTGCAGGCAATATCTTGTTGAAACCTGCTTCTGAAGGTACTGGAGTTATCGCTGGAGGCCCTGTACGTGCGGTACTTGAGCTTGCTGGCGTTGCTGATATCCTTTCTAAGTCTTTAGGTTCTAACACACCGATCAACATGATCCGTGCAACACTTCAAGGTTTAAGTGAGCTTAAACGTGCCGAAGATGTTGCGAAGCTTCGTGGAAAATCTGTAGAAGAACTGTTAGGATAAGGAGGGAACATTAATGGCTAAATTAGAAATTACCCTCAAACGCAGTGTAATCGGTCGCCCGGAAGATCAGCGCGTTACTGTCAGAACACTTGGTTTAAAGAAAACGAACCAAACTGTTGTTCATGAAGATAACGCTGCGATCCGCGGTATGATTAATAAAGTATCTCATCTAGTTTCTGTTAAAGAACAATAAAAATAAATTATAGGCTAAGGAGGTGTCCTAATGAAACTTCATGAATTAAAGCCTTCAGAAGGTTCACGCAAAGTGCGCAATCGCGTAGGTCGTGGTATTGGTTCTGGTAACGGTAAAACAGCTGGTAAAGGTCACAAAGGTCAAAACGCTCGTTCCGGCGGCGGTGTGCGCCCTGGATTCGAGGGGGGACAAATGCCTTTATTCCAACGTCTTCCTAAGCGTGGTTTTACAAACATCAACCGCAAGGAATACGCTATTGTGAACGTAGAGAAATTAAACGGTTTTGCGGAAGGAACGGAAGTCACTCCTGAACTTCTTCTTGAGACTGGTGTTATTAGCAAACTAAATGCAGGAGTAAAGATTCTTGGCAACGGTAAATTAGAGAAAAAATTAACTGTAAAAGCCAATAAATTCTCTGCTTCTGCGAAAGAAGCTGTTGAAGCTGCTGGCGGTACAGCTGAGGTGATCTAACTTGTTTAAGACAATCTCCAACTTTATGCGTGTGAGTGATATTCGGAATAAAATCATTTTCACATTACTCATGCTTATCGTCTTTCGCATAGGTGCGTTTATCCCTGTGCCATATGTTAATGCTCAGGCGTTGCAGACACAAAGTTCGATGGGGGTTTTTGATCTCCTTAATACATTTGGCGGCGGTGCGCTTTATCAGTTCTCCATCTTTGCGATGGGAATTACGCCTTACATCACTGCTTCGATCATCATTCAGCTGCTTCAGATGGATGTTGTGCCGAAGTTTACCGAGTGGTCTAAGCAAGGTGAAGTCGGCCGCCGTAAATTAGCTCAGTTCACGAGATATTCTACGATTGTGCTTGGTTTTATCCAGGCATTAGGTATGTCTTATGGGTTTAACAACCTGGCAAATGGTATGCTGATTGAGAAATCCGGCATATCGACATATCTGATTATTGCTTTAGTACTCACTGGAGGAACTGCTTTTTTAATGTGGCTGGGAGAACAAATTACTTCCAATGGAGTAGGAAACGGAATTTCGATCATCATCTTCGCGGGGATTGTGGCTAGTATTCCGAAAACTGTTGGGCAGATTTATGAGACTCAATTTGTCGGCAGCAGCGATCAGCTGTTTATTCATATTGTAAAAATCGCCTTACTGGTGATTGCGATTTTGGCCGTAATTGTTGGTGTTATTTTCATTCAGCAGGCCGTGCGCAAAATTGCGATTCAATATGCAAAAGGGCAAGGTCGTTCACCTGCTGGCGGAGGCCAGTCAACTCACCTTCCGCTTAAAGTGAATCCGGCAGGGGTTATTCCGGTAATCTTTGCGGTTGCGTTTCTTATAACGCCGCGTACTATCGCGTCATTTTTCGGAACAAACGATGTGACAAAGTGGATTCAAGCCAACTTTGACAATACACATCCGGTGGGCATGACGGTTTATGTCGCATTAATTATCGCCTTTACGTACTTCTATGCTTTTGTGCAGGTAAACCCTGAACAAATGGCAGATAACCTTAAAAAACAGGGTGGCTATATCCCGGGGGTTCGTCCAGGGAAAATGACTCAAGATAGAATTACGAGCATTTTGTATCGACTTACGTTTGTGGGTTCTATATTCTTAGCCGTGATTTCCATTCTTCCTATCTTTTTCATTCAATTCGCTGGATTGCCTCAAAGTGCACAGATTGGCGGAACATCTTTGTTAATTGTCGTGGGGGTAGCCTTGGAGACAATGAAGCAGCTGGAGAGCCAGTTAGTGAAACGTAATTACCGAGGATTTATGAAAAATTAGAGGACTGGTTTTAACCATTCCTCTAAATAAGAGAGGACGGGGGAAATCCGAATGAACTTAGTCTTAATGGGACTTCCTGGAGCCGGTAAAGGCACACAGGGAGAACGAATTGTTGAGGATTATGGGATACCTCATATCTCAACGGGAGATATGTTCCGTGCTGCTATGAAAGAAGAAACACCACTCGGACTCGAAGCAAAGTCTTATATCGATAAAGGCGAGCTCGTACCGGACGAAGTCACAATCGGCATTGTCAAAGAAAGACTCGGCAAAGATGATTGTGAAAGAGGTTTTCTTCTGGACGGATTTCCGCGAACAGTCGCTCAGGCTGAAGCTCTTGAAAACATTCTTGAGGAATACGGCAAGCCGATTGATTATGTCATCAACATTAAAGTAGACAAAGACTCTTTAATGGAACGTTTGACTGGACGCAGAATTTGCAGTGTTTGCGGCACAACCTATCATTTGGTTTTCAATCCGCCGAAAACGCCGGGTGTTTGTGATAAAGACGGAGGAGACCTTTATCAACGGGCAGATGATAATGAGGAAACCGTCTCAAAACGGCTTGAGGTCAACATGAAGCAGACTCAGCCTTTACTGGATTTTTATTCCGGGAAAGGATATCTTGTCAACGTCAATGGCCAGCAGGACATTAATGACGTGTACAAAGATGTGAAAGAGCTTCTTGGAGGATTGAGCAAATGATTATCTGTAAGACCCCTCGTGAGCTTAGCATCATGCGGGAAGCAGGGCGAATCGTGGCTTTGACTCATGAAGAGATGAAAAAGCACATTAAACCAGGAATCTCGACAAAAGAATTGGATCAAATTGCCGAACGTTTTATTGAGAAGCAGGGTGCAATCCCATCTTTTAAGGGGTATAATGGGTTTCGCGGGAGCATTTGTGTATCAGTTAATGAAGAACTCGTTCACGGAATTCCCGGTAAAAGGGTTTTGCGTGACGGTGACATTATCAGCATTGATATCGGTGCTAAATTAAATGGTTATCATGGTGACTCTGCTTGGACATATCCGGTAGGAAACATCAGTGATGATGATAAACGACTGCTGGAAGTGACAGAGGAGTCTTTATATAAAGGCTTGAAGGAAGCAAAACCAGGTGAACGTTTGTCGAATATTTCCCACGCAATACAAACGTATGTCGAAAATGAGCAGTTTTCAGTTGTTAGGGAGTATGTCGGACATGGTGTTGGTCAAGACTTGCATGAGGATCCGCAAATTCCTCATTACGGTCCGCCAAACAAAGGACCTAGGCTGAAGCCTGGTATGGTTCTCGCTATAGAACCGATGGTTAACGCTGGCAGCCGGTATGTGAAAACATTGGCTGATAACTGGACGGTTGTAACGGTAGATGGGAAAAAGTGTGCTCATTTTGAACATACGATTGCGATTACGGAAACGGGTTTTGATATCCTGACAAAAGTCTAGATGATGAGATGAATTCCGTGACACATGTTTTTCATTCCGCACCTGGGCAGATTGTAGGTTTACAATTGGTCGGAGGAAGAACCGGCTAGCTGCTGTCATCGGAATGACGATTCATCATCATGTACTAAAGCAGACGGAGAAAAGCGTACATTTCATTCTCCTTAGAAAAAGAATATCAATCATTCACCCTTTATGATTGCGTATCTCCGGAAGTTCAGAACAGTATAAACGAAACAGGGCGTGTGACAAACGGATAACTGAGATTTTCTCTTTTGAAATTTGTCAGAGAGCAAGTTACTGATTTGAAGAAGGGAGAACACTTGAATGGCGAAAGACGATGTAATTGAAGTGGAAGGTACGATAGTCGAAACTCTGCCAAACGCGATGTTCAAAGTTGAACTCGAAAATGGCCATACGGTTTTGGCTCACGTATCTGGTAAAATCCGCATGCACTTCATTCGCATTTTACCTGGAGACAAAGTTACGGTAGAATTATCTCCATATGACTTAACTCGTGGCAGGATTACGTACCGTTACAAATAAAGCACTCCGGAAACTGAAGGAGGTTGGAAACACATGAAAGTGAGACCATCAGTTAAACCAATCTGCGAGAAATGTAAAGTTATTCGCAGAAAAGGAAAAGTAATGGTGATCTGTGAAAATCCAAAGCATAAACAAAAACAAGGATAATTAATAAGGAGGTGCCCAGAGAATGGCTCGTATTGCTGGTGTAGATATCCCACGTGACAAACGTGTTGTTATTTCTTTAACATATGTCTTCGGAATTGGCCGCACAACGGCTCAGCAAGTCTTGAAAGAGGCTGGTGTTTCTGAAGATACTCGTGTGCGTGATCTTACTGAAGAAGAACTTGGTAAAATCCGTGATGTTATTGACAAACTGAAAGTAGAAGGTGACCTTCGCCGTGAAGTTTCTCTTAACATCAAGCGTCTGATCGAAATCGGAAGCTACCGCGGAATCCGCCATCGCAGAGGTTTGCCTGTTCGCGGACAAAACTCTAAAAACAATGCGCGTACTCGTAAAGGTCCGCGTCGTACTGTAGCTAACAAGAAAAAATAAGTAAGTAAGGGAGGTACCTAAACAATGGCTGCTGCTCGTAAACAAAACACGCGTAAACGTCGCGTGAAAAAGAATATTGAGTCAGGAATCGCTCATATTCGTTCAACTTTCAATAACACGATCGTTACGATCACTGATACTCATGGTAATGCTCTTTCTTGGTCAAGTGCCGGAGCTCTAGGATTCAGAGGTTCTCGTAAATCTACTCCTTTTGCTGCGCAAATGGCTGCTGAAACAGCTGCTAAAGGTTCAATCGAACACGGACTTAAAACTCTTGAAGTAACTGTTAAAGGACCAGGTTCTGGCCGTGAAGCTGCAATCCGCGCTTTACAAGCTGCCGGACTTGAAGTTACAGCTATCAGAGACGTAACTCCTGTTCCTCATAATGGATGCCGTCCACCAAAACGTCGCCGCGTGTAATTTGTTTGTATAGATTTTGTGTCCCTGTCAATAATGGGTTATGATACAGTTATTTATGAAACGAATGCACCGACTCGTTGCCTGAGCACATACGGGACTAAACAATGGGGAATTTCGGATGGAATCTCATATGATTCTATTCGAGGTTTCGACGTTTTGAAGGAGGGTTTTAAGTAATGATCGAGATTGAAAAACCAAAAATCGAAACGGTTGAAATCAGCGACGATGCCAAATTTGGTAAGTTTGTCGTAGAGCCGCTTGAGCGTGGATATGGTACAACTCTGGGTAACTCCTTACGTCGTATCCTCTTATCCTCACTCCCTGGTGCCGCTGTAACATCGATCCAGATAGATGGTGTACTGCACGAATTCTCGACAATCGAAGGCGTTGTGGAAGATGTTACAACGATAATCTTGCACATTAAAAAGCTTGCATTGAAAATCTACTCTGATGAAGAGAAGACGCTCGAAATTGATGTACAGGGTGAAGGAACTGTCACAGCAGCTGATATTACACACGACAGCGATGTTGAAATCCTTAATCCGGATCTTCATATCGCGACTCTTGGTGAGAATGCGAGTTTCCGAGTTCGCCTTACTGCACAAAGAGGACGTGGGTATACACCTGCTGATTCGAACAAAAGAGACGATCAGCCAATCGGCGTGATTCCGATCGATTCAATCTTTACGCCAGTTTCTCGTTTATCTTATCAGGTAGAAAACACTCGTGTAGGCCAGGTTGCAAACTATGACAAACTTACACTTGATGTTTGGACTGACGGAAGCACTGGACCGAAGGAAGCAATTGCTCTCGGTTCTAAGATTTTAACTGAACACCTAAATATATTCGTTGGTTTAACTGACGAAGCTCAGCATGCTGAAATCATGGTTGAAAAAGAAGAGGATCAAAAGGAAAAAGTTCTTGAAATGACGATTGAGGAACTTGATCTTTCTGTCCGTTCTTACAACTGCTTGAAGCGTGCGGGCATTAACACGGTTCAAGAACTTGCGAACAAGACGGAAGAAGATATGATGAAAGTTCGCAACCTGGGACGCAAATCACTTGAAGAAGTGAAAGCGAAACTAGAAGAACTTGGACTCGGCCTTCGCAAAGACGATTGATCTAGTTTCCATGTGAACTAGGATTTTCGTGTGTTTTTTATTTAGAAACAGCATTCCATTAAAGGAGGGGACATCACATGTCATACAGAAAACTAGGACGTACGAGTTCACAGCGTAAAGCTATGCTTCGTGATCTTACAACAGATTTGATCATCAACGAAAGAATTGAAACAACTGAAACACGTGCGAAAGAACTTCGCTCTGTTGTTGAAAAGATGATCACTCTTGGTAAGCGCGGTGACTTGCATGCTCGTCGTCAAGCTGCTGCATACATTCGCAACGAGGTTGCAAATGAAGAAAATAACCAAGATGCACTTCAAAAATTATTCTCTGACATTGCAACTCGTTACGAGGAGCGCCAAGGCGGATACACACGTATTATGAAGCTTGGTCCTCGCCGTGGTGACGGTGCACCAATGGCAATCATCGAATTGGTTTAATCACATATTTTTGTGTATCTAAAGAAGGGCGGGACAGTTTCTAACTGGATCTATGCCCTTTTTTTAGATACCAGAACTTTTTATTATGAGACAGAAAAGCAGAGCTATAGCTGAGAGGAGGCCAGGCACCCGTGGATCAAAAACAGCTTATATCCGTAAAAGACATCTTATTTCGATACCGCAAAGATGCAGAAAGACCGGCGCTGGACGGTGTGAGTCTGGAGGTATACGAAGGAGAATGGCTTGCTATCGTAGGCCACAATGGTTCAGGGAAGTCGACTTTGGCCAGAGCGCTGAACGGACTGATTTTGCCTGAGGCCGGAGATATTGAAGTCGGCGGCATCAAACTGACTGAAGATACCGTGTGGGATGTGCGAAAAAAAATAGGGATGGTCTTTCAGAATCCCGATAACCAATTTGTAGGAACAACGGTTCGCGATGATGTGGCTTTTGGTTTAGAAAACAATGGTGTTCCGCGCGAAGAAATGATCGAGAGAGTAGATTGGGCTGTCAAACAAGTCAATATGCAGGATTTTCTTGATCAAGAGCCGCACCATCTCTCCGGAGGTCAAAAACAAAGAGTGGCGATCGCAGGGATTATTGCTGCGCGTCCTGATATTATGATTTTGGATGAAGCGACATCCATGCTTGACCCAATCGGGAGAGAAGAAGTCCTTGATACTGTCAGACGCTTAAAAGATCAGGGCACGGCCACCGTCATTTCGATTACACATGACCTGGAAGAAGCCGCAAGGGCGGACAGAATCATTGTAATGAACGGCGGCAGGAAGTATGCAGAAGGCCCGCCTGAAGAGATCTTTAAATTAAATGAAGACTTGGTTCGCATCGGTCTTGATTTGCCTTTCTCATTCCAGCTCAGCCTGCTTTTAAAAGAAAGCGGACTGGCGTTAACGAAAAACCATCTGACTCAGGAAGGGCTGGTGAATGAGCTGTGGACATTAAAATCAAAGATGTAGAACATCGCTATCAAATGAAGACACCGTTTGAACGGCTTGCTCTGTATGATATCAATGCCGTGATAAAAGAGGGCAGCTATGTGGCCGTCATCGGGCATACAGGGTCGGGCAAATCGACGCTCTTACAGCATTTAAACGGTTTGCTGAGACCTACTAAAGGACAGCTGGAACTCGGCAGCACGATTTTGGCAGCCGGTAAAAAGAATAAAAATCTTAAGACTTTGCGGAAAGAAGTCGGAATCGTTTTCCAATTTCCCGAACATCAGCTGTTTGAGGAGACTGTGCTGAAGGACATCTCATTCGGACCGATGAATTTCGGTGTGAAAAAAGAAGACGCTGAACGAAAGGCGAAAGAGATGCTGGAGCTTGTGGGCCTCCCGGAAGACATTTTGGATCGTTCGCCGTTTGAGCTCAGCGGCGGTCAGATGCGCAGAGTGGCGATTGCCGGCGTTCTCGCGATGGAGCCGGAAGTGCTGGTTTTGGATGAACCGACGGCCGGTCTTGATCCCAGAGGGCGCCAGGACATTATGGACATGTTCTATGCGCTTCATAAGCGCGGGAACCTGACTACCGTTCTCGTCACCCACAGTATGGAGGATGCCGCCCGCTATGCCGACGAGATGATCGTCATGCACAAAGGAACCATTAAAGCGACGGGGAGTCCGCGCGACTTGTTTGCAAAAGGTGAAGAGATGGCCGAAATGGGCCTGGATCTTCCTGAATCGGTGAAGTTTCAGAGACGGCTCGAGACGGCTCTCGGCGTCAAGTGTGAGAAACCCATGCTGACCCTGCAGGATGCCGCCAGCGAAATTAAGGCTTTCTTTCAGGAGGAAAAGGACCAATGATGGACAGCATGATTATCGGAAAGTATGTTCCCGGTTCATCGCTTATTCACCGATTGGACCCGCGAACAAAACTTGTCAGCATCTTTCTTTTTGTATGTATCGTCTTTTTGGCAAACAACGTGCAGACGTACGCTTTGCTCGGTTTATTTACATTCGGGGTGATCGCCTTAACGCAAGTGCCTTTCAGCTTTTTACTGAAGGGGCTTAAGCCGATTATCTGGATTGTGGCGTTTACGTTTTTACTGCACATCTTCATGACGCATGAAGGGTCTGTCATTTTTCAGCTTGGCTGGTTTAAAGTGTATGAGGGCGGACTTGTACAGGGGATTTTTATCTCTCTCCGTTTCGTCTACCTCATCTTTATGACGACGCTGCTGACGCTGACGACAACGCCGATTGAAATAACGGATGGAATGGAGCAGCTCTTGAATCCATTTAAAAAGGTGAAGCTGCCCGTACACGAACTCGCGTTGATGATGTCGATTTCGCTGCGCTTTATTCCGACGCTGATGGAGGAGACGGATAAAATCATGAAGGCGCAAATGGCGAGGGGGGCGGATTTTACAAGCGGCCCGGTGAAAGACAGAATCAAAGCTGTTGTTCCGCTGCTTGTTCCGCTGTTTGTCAGCGCCTTTAAACGCGCGGAAGAGCTCGCGGTCGCCATGGAGGCGAGAGGCTACCAGGGCGGTGAGGGGAGAACGAAATACAGAAAGCTTGTCTGGACCGGCAAGGATACCGGAGCCATTCTGCTCATCATCGTATTAGCCGTATTATTGTTTTTCTTAAGAAGTTAGAGGTGCTGCTGAATGAGAATGAAATGTACCATTGCTTATGACGGGCATTTGTTTAACGGATATCAGGTTCAGCCTGGAAAACGGACCGTTCAAAGTGAATTGGAAAAGGCGCTCGCCGTCATCCACAAAACGGACGGCAGGGTGCCTGTCATCTCATCGGGCCGCACTGACAGCGATGTTCATGCTGCCGGGCAGGTCATTCATTTTGATACGCCGCTATCCATTCCGGCTGAAAAATGGCCGTTTGCGCTCAATGCCCTGCTGCCTGATGATATTGCCGTCAAAACAGCAGAGATTGCGGATGATGGGTTCCATGCACGATTTAGCGCAGTCCAGAAGGAATATCGCTACTTTGTATATACGGAGAAACACCCGGACGTATTTAAACGACATTACGCTTACCATTTTGCATATCAGCTTAATGTGCAGAAAATGAGGGAAGCTTCAATGCACCTTATTGGGACACATGATTTCACAAGTTTTTGTGCGGCTGATACCGCGGTTCAGGATAAAGTCAGAACAGTTTACGAACTGGATTGGACTGAGACCGGAGACGGCCTGCAAATGCGGATCATCGGAAACGGATTTCTGTATAATATGGTCAGAATCATTGCCGGAACGTTATTGGACACAGGAACTGGAAAATTTTCTCCTGATGATGTAAAAGCAATGCTGGAAGCGAAGGATCGCGAAGCCGCGGGGCGCACCGCACCGGGGCACGGGCTGTATTTATGGAGCGTTTGCTATGACAACTAAACCAGGTGTAACATTTTCTTGACAGAGTCTGCATAAAGTTATAAGATATCATATGGTATGTATTTCAACCCCACGATAAGCCCCGGAACTTATTGTGTTGTGAAATAGAACGTAACAGAAGTTTATTGAAAATGACAGATCATTTAGGAGGGAAATTCAATGCGTACAACACCTATGGCTAACGCAAGTACTATTGAACGCAAGTGGTTAGTTGTTGATGCTGCTGGCAAGACTCTAGGACGTCTTTCTACAGAAGTTGCATCTATCCTTCGCGGAAAACACAAACCAACTTACACACCGCACGTTGATACTGGAGATCATGTGATCATCATCAACGCTGAAAAAATCGAGTTAACTGGTAAAAAGTTAACTGATAAAATCTACTACCGTCACACAATGCACCCAGGCGGTCTGAAATCAAGAACTGCTCTTGAAATGCGTACAAACTACCCTGAGAAAATGCTTGAGCTTGCTATCAAAGGCATGCTTCCAAAAGGTTCTCTAGGTCGTCAAATGTTCAAAAAATTGAACGTATACCGTGGTTCTGAGCATCCACACCAAGCACAACAACCTGAAGTTTACGAACTTCGCGGTTAATTAAAAAGGAGGTTACCAATTTGGCACAGGTTCAATATTACGGTACTGGCCGTCGTAAAAGTTCTGTAGCGCGTGTGCGCTTAGTTCCAGGAGAAGGTCGTATCGTCGTTAATAATCGTGAAATCAGCGAGCACATTCCATCTCCAGCTCTAATCGAAGATATCAAACAACCATTAACTTTAACTGAAACAGCTGGTACTTATGATGTTTTAGTAAACGTACATGGAGGCGGCTTATCTGGTCAAGCTGGAGCAATCCGTCATGGTATCGCTCGTGCTTTGCTTGAAGCAGATCCAGAATACCGTGCAACACTTAAACGTGCTGGTCTTCTGACTCGTGACGCTCGTATGAAAGAACGTAAAAAATACGGTCTTAAAGGCGCTCGTCGTGCACCTCAGTTCTCAAAACGTTAATCGGTTTGGATTGCAAAAACCACAACTTCTTGGTTGTGGTTTTTTTGTATTTTTTTCTCATATCGAAGAGGTTATCCAATGTTTTTCTAGAATTGTTTTGTTATACTCTATTCATTACCAATAAGGAGCGCAGTTATAATGAATCAGTTAGCCATACATAACAGCAAGGCATGGGATAAAAAAGTCGAAACGGGCAATGAATGGACGGTTGCGGTTGATTCCCATACGATTGGTGAAGCGAAAAAAGGCAATTGGAGCATCAGAATGACCCCCGCAAAAGACGTGCCGGAGGATTGGTTCCCATCCATAGACGGTTTGAAGGTTCTTTGTCTCGCTTCAGGAGGAGGACAGCAAGGCCCGGTGCTGGCTGCTGCAGGTGCTGATGTCACCGTCTTTGACAATTCGGAAAAGCAGCTTGCGCAAGACAGAATGGTTGCCGAACGGGATCACCTTACACTTCGGACTGTCAAAGGCAGCATGAATGATCTGAGCTGTTTTGATGATGAGTCATTTGATTTTATCGTGCATCCGGTATCGAATTGCTTTGTTGATTCAGTTCTTCCGGTATGGAAAGAAGCCTATCGCGTATTAAAAAAGGGCGGATCGTTAGTCTCCGGTTTTGTAAATCCCGTCGTGTTCTTATTTGATATGGATTTAGAGCAGGAGGGCGTCCTAAAAGTAAAGTATTCCATTCCGTTTTCGGATGAAAAAGATCTGAGCAAGAAAAAAGTAAAGGAACTCATTGAGAATCATGAAGCATTTGAATTCGGCCATACGTTAGAGGATCAAATTAAAGGCCAGATTGACGCAGGCTTCATGGTTGCCGGCTTTTATGAGGACAAGGGCGGCCTCGTTCTGGATGAATACATTAATACATACTCCGTCACAAGAAGCATCAAAATATAAAAACAGCATCCCGTCACCGGTGCTGTTTTTTTGCGGCTTTTTACTGCGGGCGGCTGATCACATTAGCTGAAACCGGTTCTATTCCAATTTCTCTGGCCCAAACCGACAGTTGTCCCATATGGTGAATCTCATGCGCAAGGATGTGGCGGAGAATATCGTCTTTATGAAAGGTTTGGTCCATCCAGCCCGGCTTAACAAGATCCGTTCCTTTGCCGGAGACCGCTTGAATGACATCCTCCCGATACTGTTCAGAGAGCTTCCGGAGATCCTGTATGCTGGCATAATCAGACTCAGCAGGCAAAACATCAGCTTTACCTAAAATGGCACGAGCCCAGCTGATCTCGACATCAATGATATGAAATAAAGTCCGCAAGATGCTCTCCATTCCGCCCGTCCGGGATTTCGTCAGTTCCTCTCGGCTCAGCTTCTCACATATCGCAAACCACTCATCACGCACCGTCCAATTGTATTGAAACAGCTTTTTCATAACGTCACCTCTGCTCTTTATTCTCCCAGTTAACATGAAACCCCTTCATTTGGGAGGATTTCCACTATCAACAAAGCATGCTTTTTCCTTATTCCTTTCAAAATAACAGTAAAAAGGAGAGTGAAATGGCAATGGCAGAGGTTTTATCTTTTTCAGACGTGAAACGGCAGAAGGATTATGAGCTTGAGAAAAATTTACTCAAGGAGCTGTCACTGACGCAAATCATTCAATCCGTAAAAGCGTGTCTTACCCCCTTGTTTCCCTTTTTTCAGGACGAAAACGGCATTCTCAGTGAAGGATGCATAGATTTTGCAATAGAAGCGTATTTATTAGGCGGCCGGTTCGGCGTCTTTGGCTATTATGGCGAGTCCCTGCAGAGGGCAAACGCGCGTTCGGCTGAAGAAGAGGAAGAACTGACGGTCGATTTTTTTGAATATCTTTGCAATTGGACGCATGAGCAATATTCTTCCGTAGAACAAAAAGAAATCTATGAAGCGTCCTGCCGGTTTATCAACAGCTGGTGGACGGAAGGATTCCTGCAAAGAGAAAAACAATGTAAGCTCCGCATGAGGTAATCATAATTTCTTCCCTTGTCCCATACTTATTAATAACGGGGACAAGCGGGAGGGAAAAGTATGAGAAAAAAACTGAAATGGCTCGGTTTTTTACTTGGCTTTATCATATTATTGTGTTTATTCCGGTTTCAATTTCATAATGATGATTCCTGGCGGCCGTGGAGCCTGCCGCTGAGCGGGAAAATCATCTATCTCGATCCGGGACACGGCGGACCGGACGGCGGCGCCACGGGAGGCAGTCATCTTGAAAAAGATATTACTCTTGAGGTGGCCTCCAGGGTGAGAGATTATTTACAGGAGCAAGGGGCTTTGGTCATCATGACGCGGGAGACGGATACCGACTTGGCGCCTGAAGGGACGAAAGGCTACAGCAGACGCAAAGCGGAAGACCTTAGAAAGCGTGTGGAACTCATCAACCGTTCAGAGGCGGAGCTTTATATCAGCATTCATCTGAACGCCATACCGTCACCGAGATGGAGCGGCGCCCAAAGTTTCTACTATGGAAAATACGAAGAGAATGAAAAAGTGGCAAAGTATATACAAGATGAACTGAGAATTAACCTGGAGAATACGACGAGAAAGGCGAAACGGATACACGGCATATACTTAATGCAGAATGTAACCAAACCGGGCGCGCTGGTGGAGATCGGATTTTTATCCAATCCGGCAGAAGCGAAGAGGCTCGGCCAGCCTAAATATCAGGATATCATCGCTTCTTCCGTGTATAAGGGCGTATTGAGATACTTCACAGAGAAAGGCGACCCTCCCGAGTAAGGAGGGTTTTTCGCCGATTCTATAATTAATATATGGTATAATACCACTTGTAAACGAATACACAAAGGGTGAGGGTTCGATGATAAGAGAAGATGAAGTAAGAAATATAATCGGAAAAATGCGCGAACCTTTTCTTCATAGACCGCTGGGAGAATTGGATGCCGTTAAGGAAGTAAAGATCAAGCCGGAAAAACGGCATGTCAGTGTGAAAATTGCATTGGCAAAAACGGGGACGGCTGAGCAAATGAGCATTCAGCAGGAAATGGTATCCGTTCTGAAAGAAGCAGGAGCGGAAACTGTCGGTCTTCGGTTTGAAGAGCTGCCGGAAGAGACATTGGCGAAATTCAGCCAGCCGGCGTCTGAAAGCGAAACCCTGCTGAATAGGAAACATCCGCCGGTCTTTCTGGCAGTGGCAAGCGGAAAAGGCGGGGTCGGCAAATCAACGGTTTCCGTCAATCTGGCCATTTCTCTTGCTCGGCTCGGCAAAAAAGTCGGCCTGATCGATGCGGATATATACGGATTCAGCGTGCCTGACATGATGGGTATTACAGTTCGTCCGACAGTAGAAGGAGAAAAACTGCTTCCTGTCGAAAGATTTGGAGTAAAGGTCATGTCTATGGGCTTTTTCGTCGAAGAGAACGCTCCGGTTGTTTGGAGAGGGCCTATGCTCGGTAAGATGCTGAACAACTTCTTCCATGAGGTTGACTGGGGAGAGGTTGACTATATCGTTCTTGATCTGCCGCCGGGCACGGGGGATGTTGCGCTCGATGTACATACGATGCTTCCGAGCTGCAAAGAGATTATCGTATCAACGCCGCATCCTACAGCTGCATTTGTAGCGGCGCGAGCGGGTTCTATGGCGATTAAGACAGATCATGAAGTGGTAGGGGTCATTGAAAATATGGCTTACTATGAAAGTGCAAAAACCGGCGAGAAAGAATACGTGTTCGGCCAAGGCGGAGGGGATAAGCTTGCAGAGGAATTGCAGGTGCCGCTGCTTGGCAGAATTCCTTTAAAACAGCCTGATTGGGACAAAGACCAGTTTGCGCCTTCTGTTTATGACAGAAGCCATCCGATCGGAGAAATTTATATGGGGATCGCCCAAAAAGTTATTGAAAAAAACGGCTGAATAAAAAAGGGGCCGGGATCAATACGGCCCGGCCTTTTATTAGCTTTCTTTTTCAGAGCTTGAAGCCGCTTTTTTCAGTTCATCCTCAAATTGCTTTTTGAAAAGCGGGCTGGAAAGTGTCTCTGTAATCACATCTTCTAAGTAACTGCGGAATTTTTGGCTTTTCACCAGCTCGTAGTATTTTTTATCCATGCCGGGATCCTGCATGATCTGCATAAAACTTTTCTGATAATCAGGGTCTTTCATCAGTTTTTTTATGATTTTTTCGTGCTCGGGCTGAAGTGTCTTTGCAAAGCTCTCGGCGAACTTTGAGTCTTCAAAGATGGTTTTCCAGAACTCCGCCCCTTTTTTAGAGGTGAGGGTTTTCTCTATTGTGCCTTTAATGGCATTCTGATCAATCACCAATGCCTCATTCATCGCATCGTCATTTAATATTTCCTTAATTGCTTTTTTTCCATCATCTGTTTTTAATATATCGACAACCATTTTTTTAGTCTGGTCATAATCCATATCCGCTGCTTGGTCTTTTGGAGCGCAAGCTGTTACAGATAATACAACAAAACAGCTTATCAATAGCGTTTTGGCTTTTGACATGCGTAAGCTCCTTCCTTACTTGTTCTTACTTTTAATATGATTCACCGGAATGGATTTATACATAACAAAATATCGCTGAACGCGATTGTCAGGAGGATGAATAAGAGATGAAAAGCCGCGGGCTTGTTCGATTTTTCTTTTCGATTTTAGCTGTGGGCGCTCTTATTACAAGCGTCGTGGGATTTGCACTGAAGTGGGGGGAGTACAAGGGGTTCTTTCTGAATTTTGAGGCCGGTCAGATTTTCTCCGTTCTGATCTGGTTTATCGGAGTAGGCATGATCTTCAGTGTGATCAGTCAAATGGGATTTTTCGTATTTTTGACAGTGCACCGTTTCGCCCTTGAAATCCTCAGATCAAGCTCGCTTTGGAATCTGCTTCAGCTGTTTATCATTCTGTTTGTTGCTTTTGATTTAATGTATGTG
Organism: Bacillus sp. 01N42_2; assembly: GCF_056399565.1. NCBI lineage: Bacteria > Bacillati > Bacillota > Bacilli > Caryophanales > Bacillaceae > Bacillus > Bacillus sp. 01N42_2. The sequence goes on from NZ_JBFTRO010000011.1 coordinate 58,537, forward strand.
AGATTTTTGTTTTTTGGTGAGCGGGATGACTCGATTGCAGGGTTTGTCTGGCTTCCGCTTGTCCTTCTTGCCGTCGGCCTGTTAACGGCATATATAAAACAAAAGCAGTCCTCAAAAAATACGTTCGTTTCATCGTTATTTTTAATGGTTGTTATTACAGCGCTTGAATGGGTTCCTGCGTTAAGGGTGAATAATGAGGACTGGCTTTATTTGATGCTGATTCCGCTGATGGGCTGCAACGCATTTCAGCTGTTAATGCTGCCGAAGTTTGCCCAGAGGTAGCCTATTTCACTTCTGATGACTTGACGTCAGTATTTGCGATCAGATCACCGACAGTCACGTTTTTAAGACCCTTTTGCTTTAAATTGTGAATGATGGCGGGGAGCGCTTCTTCCGTTTGTGTTGCTGAATCAGAGGCATGCAGCAGAACAATGTCGCCGCCTTTTATATGACTGTTTACATTTTCAATGATTTTATCAGGGCCGGGATTTCTCCAATCCTGTGAGTTAATGCTGTAATGAACCACTGAATAGCGGTACTGCTGTGCAATGGTAAGAACCTTTTTATTAAATTGTCCGGTCGGCGGGCGGAGTAAATGAACATTCTTCACACCCATTTTCTTAAATGCTGTCTGGGCTCTGAGGATATCCTTCTTGATGTCTTGATCCTCTAGACTGGTATAGTTCTTATACGCATAGCCCATGCTTCCGATTTGATGCCCGTCTTTAATCATACGTTCGACTGTGTCCGGGTGCCGTTCCGCCCAAGAAGCTGACAGAAAAAAAGTGGCGTTTTTAATGCCGTTTGCCTTCAGCGCGTTCAGAATCGGAACCGCCTTTTCATCACCCCAGCTGATATCGAATGTTAATGCCACTTCGTCTGATTTCGTCTCCCCTTTAGAAATCGCTTTTGGACCGTTATCAGTCAAAAATACAGGAAGGGGGACAGCTCTCTGTATATAAAAAAAGCTGGCTGCTGCAAATGCGGCAATAATAATAATAAGCAGCTGTTTTATCCTTTTGATGTGCCACACGTAGAAGTGGTTCACTGATGACGCCTCCTTATCTTGTCCATGCTTGATTACATCGTATGCCGCAGCGGAGATGAATATAACGAATTATAGTTTTAAAAAAAGATGAAAAAAACACTTGCTATATTTAGCGGATGCATGGTATATTATTATTCGTCGCTGATGAACAGCAGACAACAACAAAAAGCTTCGAAAACGACTTGAAAAAAGTTGTTGACATAAAAGAAGCTGAGTGGTAAGATAATAAAGCTGCTTCAACAAGCGGTAATGATCTTTGAAAACTAAACAAGACAAAACGTACCT
>NZ_JBFTRO010000012.1:0-55231 GCF_056399565.1 Bacillus sp. 01N42_2
TATCTAGTTTTGAGAGAACACTCTCAATGGTTTGGTGGCGATAGCGAAGAGGTCACACCCGTTCCCATGCCGAACACGGAAGTTAAGCTCTTCAGCGCCGATGGTAGTCGGGGGTTTCCCCCTGTGAGAGTAGGACGCCGCCAAGCCATCATAACGGTAAAGGCAGCTCATGATGAGCTGCCTTTTTTGTTTTGAATAAAAACAATACAAACACCGAAATACGGCAACGCCCATATACTAATTGCAAACTTCAAAAAGGTCCAAATTGTGTATACAATCAATGGCTTCAGGGAAGGCTATTCATACGGAGGTGGGCACAAATGAATGAAACGTCCAGCCATGAAGAAACATGTATTGTGTGTGAAACTAAAAAAAGCAGGGGTATTCATATTTATACGAAATTTATATGTTTAGAGTGTGAGAAGAAAGTAGTTTCAACTCCAACCTCTGATCCGAATTATGAATTTTTCGTTCGTAAACTGAAAAGCCTTCATGCACCGACATTATATTCTTAACCCTGAAAAGGGTCTTTTTTTTGCTTTAAAATAAGGGAGTAGTTTTTTCACTTTTTATAAAAGAACTGATACGATAAGAAGAGGAACTTGTTTAGAAATGGAATGTAATAGATAATACTGATAAAAGTGAATAAATAGGAGTCGATCTAATATGAAACCGTTTATTCAATATATGAAATGGATGCTTTGCGGCAGCGCGGTTTTTGTATTAGCGGGAACAGCCGCTTTTACGATAGGGCATCAGCCTTTTCTGTATTCGCTTTTATACGGAGCAGCAGGCGGAACTGCCGTCAGTATGGCCGGACTGTGGAATGCGAAGCGCCTCTTTTTAAAAAAACACCGGCTGACAAGAAAAGAATATACTTATATCAAGGAAAATCTTGAGGAAGCAAGAAATAAAATCGTTCGATTACGCAGGGCGCTTTTTCGCTCTAAAAGTATACAAATGCTGAAGCAGAATGCAGAAATACTGCGGATAACGCGGCGGATATATCTGCTCACAAAGCAGGAGCCGAAGCGTTTTTATCAGGCGGAGCGTTTCTATTATCAAACGCTTGATTCTGTTGTGGAGCTGACTGAAAAGTATGCTCTGCTCTCATCACAGCCGCGAAAAAATAAAGATTTATCAATGTCCTTGAGTCAGACAAGGATGACTCTTGCGGAGCTTGCCAGGCGGCTGGAAGAGGATCTTCATGAACTGATGAAGGAAGACATCGACGATCTGCATTTTGAATTAGATATGGCAAAGCAGTCACTGAGAAAGTAAGAAAGGGGGAAGGAAATGGCCAAAGACCGTTCCGATGATATCATGGGCGCTCAAAATAATCAGGCTGATCTAAAGCTTGCAGATACGCTGCCGGAAGAAAAAAGAGAAGCGGCACTTCAGCTCGCTGAAAAACTGGATCCTGGGAACATGCAAAGCATTGTTCTGTTTGGTTCACAGGCCCAGGCGAATCTTCTTGAGTTTTCCCGCACGATGATAGAGCATGTGCAAAGAAAAGATGCAGGAGAGATGGGACAGATACTGTCTGATTTGATGAGAAAGCTTGACCAGGTAAATCCGGATGATCTGCAGATGAAGAACAAAGGATTCTTTGCCCGTTTGTTCAAAAGGGTATCCGGCTCTGTACAGCAAGTGCTTTCGAAATATCAAAAGACCAGTGTACAGATTGACCGTATCAGCAGAAGGCTCGAACTTTCTAAAAATGGGCTGTTGAGTGATAATAAATGGCTAGATCAGCTGTACGCCCAAAATAAACGATACTTTTCTGACTTAAATATGTATATAGCAGCGGGTGAATTAAAGTTAGATGAGCTGAAAACAAAGCTGATTCCCGAAGCGGTAAGAAAAGCTGAATTAGGGGAACACAATCAAATGGCCGCTCAGGAAGTGAATGACCTTCGCCAGTTTGCCGACCGTCTGGATAAGAGAGTGCATGATCTGCTGCTGAGCAGGCAGATTACGCTTCAGAGTGCGCCGCAAATCCGTCTGATTCAAAACACGAATCAGGCACTGGCAGAAAAAATTCAGTCCTCCATTGTTACGGCTATTCCTTTATGGAAGAATCAAGTCGCCATCGCCCTGACACTAATGAAGCAGCGGAGTGCGGCGGATGCGCAGCAGAAGGCGGCGGATACGACGAATCAATTGCTCCTGAAAAATGCTGAGCTTTTGAAAACAAGTACAGTCGAGACCGCCAAAGCCAATGAGCGCGGACTTGTTGAGGCAGATACCCTAAAAAAAGTGCAGGAAAGCTTAGTCACCACACTGGAAGAAATCATGTCTATTCAAGAAGAAGGCAGGATGAAGCGCAGGCGGGCCGAGGAGGAGCTTATGATTATGGAAGGCGATTTGAAAAAGAAACTGCTTGATATGAAGTCCGGCCGGGATAATGGCTAGTTGGCAAAAAGTCTTAGCTTTAAGTTGGCTCACAGGCACGATATAATAAGAAAGACAGGCAAAGGATTTGTTTAAAATATGGACACACCTTTATATACAGCGCTGCTGAAGCATGCGCACCGAAATACGTATTCTTTTCATGTTCCGGGACATCACAATGGAGATGTCTTTTTTGATGAAGCCAGATCTGTATATCAATCTCTTTTATCTATTGATATGACTGAGATCACAGGGCTTGATGACTTACATCACCCGACGGGAGTCATCAAGGAAGCACAGGATTTGCTGAGCAGACTTTACGGTTCTCGGGAAAGCTTCTTTCTCGTCAATGGAACGACTGCCGGCAATCTGGCAATGATTTTAGCTGTTTGTGAACCGGGCGAACCCATTCTGATCCAGCGTAATTGTCACAAGTCTGTTTTCCATGCGGTGGCAATGGCTGGAGCCAAGCCGGTGTATTTAGCGCCGGAAATTGATAAAAACATGCATGTTCCGGCCCATGTACCCCTTCCGGTCATTGAAAAAGCGTTAGCGTCATATCCGAATGCGAAAGGCCTTGTTCTGACTAATCCGACTTACTACGGTCATGCTGCCGATTTGACCGCGGCAGTTAACAAAGCCCATTCATACGGCGTTCCTGTACTGGTGGATGAGGCTCATGGCGCTCACTTTGTGTTAGGTGAACCGTTCCCGCCATCATCATTGGATATGGGGGCGGATGCCGTTGTTCAATCGGCTCACAAAACGCTTCCGGCTATGACGATGGGATCTTACTTTCATTTAAACAGCACCCGCATTGACAGAGATCGATTAACCTATTATTTAAGCAGTTTGCAAAGCAGCAGCCCGTCATATCCGATAATGGCCTCTTTAGATACGGCGCGCGCTTATGTTCAGGATATCGCTGAAAAAGGGACACTCCCCGGTCATATGGCGCATATTGAACAAATCAAACGAATGTTCGCATCAATTTCTTCTATTGAAATGATCGAACCTTCCGGATTTGGGCTCAGGGCGGACCCGTTAAAATTCATTCTTCGGTCAAAGCTCGGACATTCCGGCTATTCATTACAAAGTATGTTGGAGAGTGAAGGCATTGTTGCCGAGCTGGCTGACGAGTACCAAGTATTGCTCGTCCTGCCGATAGGCGGCCGGCGGATGATAGAACAGGAAACCGTAAGAAACATACAGAGGAAACTGGAGAATACACCGCCCGATAAATTGCCGGATACCGTGAATTGGACCTTTCCGTCCATTTCGACACTTGAATATCCGCAAAATGAGATGCGGAAGTTTACAAAAGAGCTTACGGATATAAATAAGGCGGCCGGACGCTTGCACGCGGGGAATATTATTCCCTATCCCCCGGGAATTCCGCTGATCATGGACGGAGAACGGATAACAGAAGAGATCGTACAAAAGCTTTCCCGTTTAATCGGCATGGACGCGCATATTCAAGGCTTGTTAAACGGGGAACAACTACTTGTTTATACAGAAGAGGAGAAATCATGAGCGGTTTATTTATTACATTTGAAGGTCCTGAAGGTGCAGGGAAAACGACTGTGCTTCAGGAAGTGAAAGAGATTCTGTCGGCAAAGGGGCTTCCGGTAACAGCGACAAGAGAACCGGGCGGCATCGACATTGCGGAACAGATCAGAGAAGTGATCTTAAATAAAAACAATACACTGATGGATGCAAAAACGGAGGCGCTGCTCTACGCCGCTGCGAGAAGACAGCATTTAGCCGAGAAGGTGCAACCTGCATTGGAAGAAGGACGCATTGTGCTGTGCGATCGTTTTATCGACAGTTCGCTGGCTTATCAAGGCTATGCGAGAGGGCTCGGCATTGATGAAGTGCTTTCTATTAACCAGTTTGCAATCGGCGATACGATGCCTGATGTCACTATCTATTTTTCTATCGATCCGGAAGAAGGGCTGAAACGGATTACGTCGAATGATTCAAGAGAAAAGAATCGTCTTGATCTTGAGGCCCTGCACTTTCACACGAAAGTTCGGGAAGGATATCAAAAGGTGATGCAGCTTTTTCCGGAAAGATTTCATACAATCGACGCATCGAAAAAGAAGGAACTCGTCATTCAGGACGTACTTCAGGTGATAAATGAAACATTGAAAAAAATTCAGTTGTGACCTGTTTCTCATAAGTTGATATAATGAATGTAACGACCATGTTCTTTCCAACCTAAAGGGGGCCTATAGAATGAAATTAATAGTGGCAGTGGTGCAGGATCAAGACAGCAACAGACTTTTGAAAGTATTAACCGACCACAACTTCAGGGTGACGAAGCTTGCGACAACAGGCGGATTTCTTAAATCAGGCAATACGACGTTTATGATCGGGGTGGAGGATATCCGTGTCGATAAAGCGCTCAGCCTCATTAAAGAAAATGGCTGTAAACGTGATCAGATGATTGCCCCGGTATCCCCGATGGGCGGGAATGCGGATTCTTACGTTCCTTATCCTGTCGAAGTGGAAGTCGGCGGAGCGACGGTCTTTGTCCTTCCGGTCGATGAATTTCATCAATTTTAAGGATTTGACGACGTGAAAATAAATTCTGACTTACGCACATTTATTGAGAAAAAGCAGCAGCCTGCTTATAAAGCGGCAGAGCTTTCCGGGACGTTTAAAAGTTCAATGGACAGCCAAAGCAGCAAGCTGAAATTTGACCAGCTGAGCAGGTTCTTAACGGATATAGAAACGTTCGGGAAAAGACTGACGAAGTCGAGGAACTTCAAAGACTTAGCGAAATTCAAAGGATTGGTAAAACGTTTTGTAAAAGAGGCCGTTGACAGCGGATTATCGCATGAAACGACGAAAAGCTTTGACATGTACGGCAGCAGCCGGACCCTGGGGCTTGTAAAAGAAATAGATGAAAAGCTGCTCCAGCTGACAGAAGAGATGTTAGATCAGGAAAAACCGGCAATTGATTTGCTGGATCGAATCGGAGAAATAAAAGGTTTATTGATTAACCTTTACACATAGAGAGTGATACAATGGCAATATCATGGAAGGAAATGACCGGGCAGCAGCCCAGAGTGATGCGTCTTTTGCATAATAGCATTGAAAAGAAAAGGCTTTCTCACGCATATCTGTTTGAAGGCAAAAAAGGCACTGGCAAATTGGATGCCGCACTGCTTCTCGCAAAAAGCTTTTTTTGCCTTGAAGACGGGACTGAGCCTTGCGGGGAGTGCCGGAACTGCAAGCGTATTGATTCCGGAAACCACCCCGACCTGCATGTGGTTCAGCCCGACGGATTATCCATTAAAAAAGCTCAGATCCAATCGCTTCAGGAGGAGTTTTCTAAAACAGGACTGGAATCGCATAAAAAGCTGTACATTATATCCCATGCGGATCAAATGACGACAAATGCGGCAAACAGTCTGCTGAAATTTTTAGAGGAGCCGAGTCAAGACACTATCGCTATTCTGATTACTGAGCAGCTCCACAGAATATTGGATACCATCGTTTCGAGATGCCAGGTTCTTCCGTTTCAGCCGCTTCAGCCGAAAGCAATAGAAGAAAGGCTGGTTGAACAGGAAGTAAGCCCTCACATGGCCAGACTCTTAGCAAATATGACAAATAATATTGCGGAAGCAGTCGAATTAAGTCGAAATGATGAGTTTGCAGAGTCCAGAGCGAAAGTGATAAAATTGTATGAAGTCTTACATCAGCGGAAAGGACATGCCTTTTTCTTCATTCAGGATCAGTGGGTGCCCTTTTTCAAAGAAAAAACCCATCAAGAAATGGGTCTTGATATGCTCTTATTGATATACCGTGATGTATTATCCATCCAAATTGGAAATGAAGATAAACTGATTTATCAAGACTTATTCCAATCAATAAAACAGCATGCGCTGCAATTTACACAAGAAAGCGTTACGAACCAAATTCTCGCTGTTTTAGAAGCAAAAAAACGGCTTCATTCCAATGTGAATACACAGGGATTAATGGAGCACTTGGTGTTAACGTTGCAGGAGGGATAAGCTTGTACAACGTAATAGGCGTCCGCTTTAAAAAAGCGGGGAAAATTTATTATTTTGATCCGAACGGATTTGATATAGAACAGGACAGCTGCGTCATTGTTGAAACTGTAAGAGGTGTCGAATACGGGCAGGTTGTCATCGCAAATAAACAAGTGGACGAGCATGATGTGGTGCTTCCGCTTCGAAAGGTCATTCGCGTTGCTGATGAACGCGATCTTCTCATTGTAGAAGAAAATAAACAAGAGGCCCTGTCCGCCTTTGAAGTCTGTCAGAAAAAAGTGGCTGACCACGGCTTAGATATGAAACTCGTTGATGTTGAGTTTACGTTTGACCGCAATAAAGTCATTTTTTACTTCACGGCTGACGGACGGGTTGATTTCAGGGAATTGGTCAAAGACTTGGCTTCTATCTTTAAAACAAGAATCGAGTTGCGTCAAATCGGTGTGAGGGACGAGGCGAAAATGCTCGGCGGTATCGGCCCGTGCGGGAGAATGCTTTGCTGCTCCACGTTCCTCGGTGATTTTGAACCGGTATCCATCAAAATGGCAAAGGATCAAAATTTATCGTTGAACCCGACGAAAATTTCCGGTCTGTGCGGCCGTTTGATGTGCTGTTTAAAGTACGAAAATGATGAGTATGAGACGGCAAAAGAACAGCTGCCGGATTTAGGCGAAATGATTACGACGGCAAACGGCCCCGCAAAGGTTGTCGGTCTTAATATTCTGGAACGGGTGCTTCAGGTGGAACTGAAGAATCGTGAAAAAGTGATAGAATATACTTGGGAAGAGCTCTTGGAAGAGGGCGTCGTATCCGCACAAACCACAGATTAACGAGGTGTGGAACCTTGGATAAAAAAGAGTTATTTGATACTGTCATAAACCTGGAGGAACAAATCGGTTCGCTGTACCGTCAGCTGGGTGACTTAAAGCAGCATATCGGCGAAATGATTGAAGAGAATCACCATCTTCAGCTTGAAAACAAGCATTTGCGTAAGCGGCTTGATGACACGACAGAGCAAATTGAGCAATTCAAAGCCGATCAGAAAGAAACAAAAACACAGAAGGCAGAGCAAAGTGATATAGGAGAAGGCTACGACAATCTGGCCCGGCTGTATCAAGAAGGCTTTCATATTTGCAACGTCCATTATGGGAGCGTCCGCAAGGGAGATTGCCTTTTTTGTCTGTCCTTCTTAAATAAAAAATGAGGAAAAGGCTTCCGCTGATGTCGGAAGCCTTTTTCAAAGAGTGCCGAAAGGAATAAGATTATGGTTTCATTACGTGATGATGAAAGATTGGATTACTTATTAGCAGAGGATATGAAAATTGTACAGAGCCCGACGGTTTTCGCTTTTTCATTAGATGCCGTGCTGCTGTCAAAGTTTGCATACGTTCCGATTCAAAAGGGAAACATCGTTGATTTATGTACGGGGAATGGAATTGTGCCGCTTCTGCTTAGTACAAGGTCAAAGGCGGATATCACCGGGGTTGAAATTCAGGAGCGTTTGTATGATATGGCGCTCCGAAGCGTGGAATACAACGGATTGGACGGTCAGATCAGCCTCATTCATGATGATCTGAAAAATATGCCGGAAAGACTCGGACATAATAAATATGATGTTGTCACCTGCAATCCGCCTTATTTTAAAACACCGAAAGAGGCTGAGCAGAACCTGAACGAACATCTCAGAATCGCAAGGCACGAAATTCTTTGCACGCTTGAAGATGTAATTTCCGTCAGCAGCAAACTGTTGAAGCAAGGCGGGAAAGCGGCGCTCGTTCATCGGCCGGGCCGGCTTTTGGAAATCTTTGAATTAATGAAAGCGTACCGAATAGAACCGAAACGGGTTCAGTTTATCTATCCGAAACAAGGAAAAGAAGCGAACACTATTTTGGTTGAAGGAATTAAAGGCGGCCGCCCTGATCTCAAAATTCTTCCTCCGCTGTTTGTATATGATGAACAAAATGAATATACGAAAGAGATCCGCACGATTTTATATGGAGACAAATAGTCATTTCTTTTATGTGCTGCTGTGCAATGACAACAGTCTTTACGCCGGTTATACAAATGATCTGCAAAAACGGCTGAAAACCCACAATGAGGGAAAGGGCGCGAAGTACACAAGGGCGCGGAGGCCGGTTTCGCTATGCCATGCGGAATCATTTGATACAAAACGGGAAGCCATGCAGGCGGAATACCGTTTTAAGCAGCTGACCCGAAAGAAAAAAGAACAATATATAGAAGAAAAACGAAGCAGCAAGGAGGCTGTATATGTTAAGTCGCCAGATGAGTTTTAACGGAAAATCTGAAATGGGAATCCTTTATCTTGTTCCTACACCGATCGGCAACTTGGAGGACATGACCTTTCGTGCAGTGGAGACGCTGAAATCGGTCGATGTCATAGCTGCCGAAGATACGAGACAGACGAAAAAGCTGTGCCACGTCTATGATATAGAAACATCTCTTACCAGTTATCATGAACACAACAAAGAAAGCAGCGGCCATAAAATTATTGAATGGCTGAAAAACGGAAAGAATGTGGCTTTGGTCAGTGACGCCGGTATGCCGACAATTTCCGACCCGGGGGCTGAGATTGTAAGAGATTTTACCCAAATCGGCGGTTATGTCGTACCGCTTCCCGGTGCAAATGCGGCGTTAACCGCACTGACCGCATCAGGTATCACCCCGCAGCCGTTTTTCTTCTACGGATTCTTAAACAGACAGAAAAAAGAAAAGAAGAAAGAACTTGAACTCCTGAAAAAACGGCAGGAAACGATGATATTTTACGAAGCGCCGCACAGATTAAAAGAAACATTAACAACAATGCATGACGTTTTGGGGAATCGAACCATCGCCGTCACGAGGGAATTAACGAAAAAGTACGAGGAATTCATCAGAGGAACCATCGCCGAGGTGCTTGAATGGGCAAATGAAGATCAAATCCGCGGTGAGTTCTGTCTCGTTGTCGAAGGCAATCAAGCCACTGAACCGGATGAAGATGACAAGCCTTGGTGGACGGAGCTTTCTGAGAAAGAGCATGTGGAGCATTACATAAACGAAGGAGCATCTTCCAAACAGGCCATAAAACAAACAGCGGTAGATCGGAACGTCCCGAAACGCGAGATTTATGACGCTTATCACATTCAATCATAAAAAAAACCGTTCTTGTATCGTAACAAGAACGGTTTTTGTATGAAATAACTTATTTTTGGTTTTGAAGCTGATTTTGAATTTCAGAGATGATTTGCTCAGCGCCTTCTTTGCTGAGTACCAATTTGCCGCCGGCAAGTTTAAGGTTATCATCAGAAACTTCACCAGTTACTTGGCAAGTCATGTTTGGTTTATATTTTTTAAGGATGATTTTTTCATCATCAACATAAATTTCAAGAGCGTCTTTTTCTGCGATGCCCAGTGTACGGCGAAGTTCGATAGGGATAACTACGCGTCCAAGTTCATCAACTTTACGTACGATACCAGTAGATTTCATTAACAGTCTCCTCCCGAGAGATAATTATTTTGTAGTTTATATTTTTCTTCGTCATTATTCGACAAAATTCCTTACATTCCTAGCATAACAAGGTTTCCAATAATCGTCAATCTTTTTGTTTACTATTGATTGTAAGAATTAGTTCTTATAGTAAGTAAAGCCTTGGAAATCCTGAAATAACAGGCTTTTTGACTGCTTTTTCGAACCTATTATCCTACTGAAAATCCTTTTAAATCAAGACTTTCGAACCAAGATGTTTTATATTAGTAGATTATATACGACAAATTTCGACATGTTAAGACTTTTTTTAATTTCAATAAAAATTTTTAATTTTATTTACTCTTTTACGCGCAGTACGTATATATCCTTGATCTTAAAGGCTAAGATGGTATCATAGATAGAGGACAAATATCAATATTGTATATCAAATAAAACCGCTCTCGTCCTTTGGGCGTGAGCTTTTCGACATTCTGAATGGGAGGTTGCAACATGCCGCAAGACAATAATACTTTTTATATTACGACCCCGATATATTATCCGAGCGGAAAATTACATATCGGCCATGCTTATACTACCGTGGCCGGCGATGCGATGGCGCGTTACAAAAGATTAAAAGGATTTGACGTACGCTATCTGACAGGAACGGATGAACACGGACAAAAAATCCAGCAGAAAGCGGAGGAAGAGAATATCACACCTCAGGCTTATGTGGATCGTGCCGTGGCTGAGATCCAAAAACTATGGAAGCAGCTCGACATTTCTCACGATGATTTCATTCGGACGACGGAAAGCCGGCATAAAGAAATTATTGAGAAAGTGTTCCAAAAGCTTCTTAATAATGGTGATATCTATCTGGATGAGTATGAGGGCTGGTACAGCATCCCTGATGAAACATTTTATACTGAAACACAGCTGGTGGATGTGGAACGAAATGAAAAGGGTGAGGTTGTCGGCGGAAAAAGCCCGGACAGCGGCCACCCAGTCGAATTAATCAAAGAGGAGTCATACTTCTTCCGCATGAGCAAATATGCAGACCGCCTGCTGAAGTTTTATGAGGACAATCCTTCATTCATCCAGCCTGAATCACGCAAAAATGAAATGATTAACAATTTCATTAAACCGGGGCTTGAAGATTTGGCCGTTTCCAGAACGACGTTTGACTGGGGCGTAAAAGTGCCGGGAAACCCGAAGCATGTCGTGTATGTATGGATTGACGCATTATTCAACTACATTACGGCGCTCGGTTACGATACGGAAAATGATGAGCTTTACAAAAAGTACTGGCCTGCTGACGTCCACCTTGTCGGTAAAGAAATTGTCCGTTTTCATACCATTTACTGGCCGATTATGCTGATGGCGCTTGATCTCCCGCTCCCTAAGCAAGTATTCGCGCATGGCTGGTTATTGATGAAAGACGGAAAAATGTCGAAATCAAAAGGAAATGTCGTTGATCCGGTAACATTGATTGAACGCTACGGCTTGGATGAGCTTCGCTATTACCTGCTTCGCGAAGTGCCATTTGGTTCAGACGGTGTCTTTACGCCGGAAGGTTTTGTAGAACGGATTAATTATGACTTGGCAAACGACTTAGGAAACCTTCTGAATCGTACAGTCGCTATGATCCAAAAGTATTTTGACGGTGAGATTGGTTCATATGAAGGAAATGTGACTGATTTTGATCAAGAGCTTTCTTCTGTAGCCGGTGAAACGGTTAAAGCATATGAAAAGGCAATGGAAAACATGGAGTTTTCAGTGGCTTTATCAACACTATGGCAATTAATCAGCCGTACGAACAAATATATTGATGAAACTGCTCCGTGGGTGCTGGCAAAAGATCCGGAAAAACAAAAAGAATTACGTTCTGTCATGTATCATTTAGCTGAATCATTGCGTATTTCGGCCGTACTGCTTCAGCCTTTCTTAACGCAGACGCCTGAAAAAATGTTTGCTCAGCTCGGGATTGAGGATCAGTCTCTTAAAGCTTGGGACAGCATTCAGACATTCGGCCAATTAAAGAACGCGAAAGTGAAAAAAGGGGAGCCGCTTTTCCCTCGTCTTGAAGCTGAAGAGGAAGTAGCTTACATCAAGCAAAAAATGCAAGGGACTGCTCCTGTGAAAGAAGAAAAAACAGAAGAGCCGCAAGAAGCAGAGCGTCTTCCGGAAATTACGTTTGATCAATTTATGGATACAGAACTTCGCGTCGCAGAAGTCTTGTCCGCAGAACCGGTAAAAAAAGCGGACCGTCTGCTGAAGCTGCAAATTGATCTGGGCTTTGAACAGCGCCAAGTTGTATCAGGTATCGCGAAGCATTACACACCGGATCAGCTTGTGGGAATGAAGATCATTTGTGTAACGAATCTAAAACCGGTAAAACTGAGAGGCGAGCTTTCTCAAGGGATGATACTGGCAGGAGAATCTGACGGCGTCCTTAAGGTTGTAGCTGTCGACCAGTCATTACCGAAAGGCACCAGAATTAAATAATAGATGCAAAAGGTGTTTCACGTGTAACATTTCGTCGAACACCTTTTGTTTTTCAACAAGAAAGGAGTTTTTATGATGCTTTTTGATACACATGCACACTTAAACGCCGAGCAATTCGACACAGACTTAGAAGAAGTCATTGCGCGTGCAAAGGCTGAAAAAGTTGAACGAATCGTCGTTGTCGGATTCGACAAACCTACCATCACGCGTGCAATGGAGCTGATTGAGGAATATGACTTTATATACGCTGCGATCGGCTGGCATCCGGTAGACGCAATTGACATGACAGAGGAAGATTTATCATGGATTAAGGAACTGTCCGCTCATGAAAAAGTCGTGGCAATCGGAGAAATGGGCCTTGACTATCACTGGGACAAATCACCGAAGGATATCCAAAAAGAGGTATTCCGGAAACAAATCGCGCTTGCCAAAGAAGTGAACCTTCCAATTATCATTCACAACCGTGATGCAACCGAGGATGTTGTCACGATTTTGAAAGAAGAGGGAGCGGAAGAAGTCGGCGGCATTATGCACTGCTTTACGGGCAGCGCGGAGGTTGCGCGGCAGTGTATGGATATGAATTTCTATATCTCATTCGGAGGACCGGTTACCTTCAAAAATGCGAAGAAACCAAAAGAAGTGGCAAAGGAAATTCCGAATGACCGTTTGCTGATCGAAACTGACTGTCCTTTCCTGACACCCCATCCTTTCCGCGGCAAACGAAATGAGCCAAGCTACGTGAAATATGTTGCTGAACAGCTCGCGGAATTAAAAGGACTGACGTATGAAGAAATTGCTTCGATAACAACCGAAAACGCAAAAAGACTTTTCCGTATGAACTGACAAAATGCGCTGTCGTAACGTGTAAAGGCTTGTCCGATTCAGTGGATATGTAAAACGGTTCTACAAGCTTCCTTCTCCTCATAAGATAGGTTGTCGATATGTCTCTCTTCCTTTTTTTGCTTTGTTTTTGCATAATGAGGGATACGCTGAAGGTTTTTTATCTTCGAGATGGGAGGGTTGACAGCATTTTAGATACTCTATATAATCTCTCCGAGGAGAAGGAGGCGTTTTTCATCACACAAAAAATGAAAAAACTGTTTTCCGTAAAGCTTGGTAAAAGCAAGGTTATTCTTATTGCAGCTATTATTCTGCTGGGCGGAACCGGGACTGCATACGGGGCACATGAGCTCTCAAAACAATCAGTCTCTGTTTCTATCAACGGCAAGAAAAAGCAAATACGCACTCATGCAAAAACGGTTGGGGAACTTCTGGAAGATTTACATATAGAGACAAGAAATGAAGACCGGATTACCCCGTCTAAGCAGACAGCATTGGCTGAGAACATGAATGTCGTATATGATGCTGCAAAGCAGATCCGTGTGACAAGAGGCGGAGAAGAAAAGACTTTATGGTCAACGGCAAAAACAGTCGGCGCATTTCTGAACGAACAGCATACACCTGTGAATCAGCACGATAAAATAGATCCAGCAGCAGATACGAAAGTGACAAACGGCATGAAAGTCACGGTCGACCCGGCTTTTCAGGTCACTGTAAATGATGCGGGAAAGAAAAAGAAAATATGGACGACTTCGACTACGGTCGCTGACTTTTTAACGCAGCATAAGATGGACATGAAAGACGAAGATCAAGTAAAACCGGCATTACACGAAAAGCTCACAAAAGATCAGGCCGGCATACAAATCACTCGTATCGAAAAAGTCACCGATGTAGTTGAGGAAAAAATAGCGTATCGAGTGAAAGAAAAAGAGGATGCGTCTCTCGACAACGGGAAAGAAAAGATCGTTCAAAAAGGAAAAGAAGGCAAGCTTAAAAAGCATTTTCATGTTGTCAAAGAAAATGGAAAAGAAGTATCAAGAAAGCTTGTCAAAGAAGAAACATCTGAAAAAAGCAAAGATCAGATCATTGCGGTCGGCACAAAGCGGCACAGTCCCAAGATTGAGCAGCTCAGTGCACCGGTGAAGGCTTCTTCGGGTGAAACCGGATCTTCCGGTAAAGTGATTACCGTGTCTTCCACGGCATATACCGCAAGCTGCAGCGGCTGTTCCGGCCATACGGCTACAGGCGTTAACCTGACAAGCAATCCGAATGCCAAGGTCATTGCGGTAGACCCAAGCGTCATTCCGCTCGGCACAAGAGTCCACGTAGACGGATACGGGGATGCTGTGGCCGCAGATACGGGCTCAGCCATTAAAGGAAGACGGATTGATGTCTTTTTCCCTGAAAAATCTTCGGCATACCGCTGGGGAAAGAAACAGGTCAAAATAAAAATTTTAAATTAATTCCGATTCATTCAGAGGGTTTTGCGCCCTCTGTTTTTTTCGTTATAATAGGTAAAGTGTATTTTCAGTATATTAGACGTGACATGTAAACAAAGGTTTCGTTTTGGATATAAAAAGTTTTTTTGGAGGAAGTAATGAAAATTAAAGAAATTATTGTAGTCGAGGGACGCGATGACACTGCGCGCATAAAACTTGCCGTTGATGCGGATACGATTGAGACGAACGGTTCGGCAATCGGAGATGAAGTCATCAGGCAGATTCGGCTGGCGCAGGAAACGAGAGGAGTCATCGTGCTGACGGACCCGGATTTTCCGGGGGAAAAGATCCGGAAAACCATTTCCGAAGCAGTACCCGGCTGTAAACACGCATTTCTGCCCAAACATCTTGCCAAACCGAAGAACAAGCGCGGCATCGGCGTTGAGCACGCATCCATTGAAAGCATCAGAGCATGTCTGGAAAATGTGCATGAAGAGATGGAGGCAAAGCCGAGTGAGATTTCGGCTGAAGATTTAATACAAGCCGGTCTGATCGGCGGGCCGGCTGCCAAAAGACGCCGCGAACGATTGGGCGACCTGCTGAAGATCGGCTATACAAACGGCAAACAGCTTCAAAAACGGCTGCAGATGTTTCAAATCAAAAGAAGTGATTTTATTGATGCGCTCGATGCTATGATGCAGGAGGAACAGGATGAACAATAAAGATATCGCGACACCTATCAGAACGAAAGAAATTCTGAAAAAATACGGTTTCTCTTTTAAAAAGAGTCTGGGACAGAATTTCTTAATTGATACAAACATATTGGACAGAATTGTGGACCATGCGGAAATAACGGATCGGACCGGAGTCATTGAAATCGGACCCGGAATCGGCGCGCTGACAGAGCAGCTTGCCAAACGGGCGAAAAAGGTCGTCGCGTTTGAAATTGATCAGCGCCTCCTGCCCATTCTCAATGATACGCTGTCTCCGTATGACAATGTAACGATCATTCATCAGGATGTGCTGAAAGCAGACGTCAAATCCGTCATTGAAGAGCAGTTTCAGGATTGTGATGAAATTATGGTGACGGCGAATCTTCCGTATTATGTAACGACCCCGATCATCATGAAGCTTTTGGAAGAGCATCTTCCCTTAAAAGGAATTGTCGTCATGCTGCAAAAAGAGGTTGCTGAGCGGATGGCGGCTGATCCTTCCTCTAAGGAGTACGGATCGCTTTCCATCGCAGTTCAGTTCTACACGGAGGCCAAAACGGTCATGACCGTACCGAAAACGGTGTTTGTGCCTCAGCCTAACGTCGATTCCGCGGTCATCCGTCTCTTGCTTCGAGACGGCCCGGCGGTTGACGTCGATAATGAACCGTTTTTCTTCCAGCTGATTAAAGCAAGCTTCGCTCAGCGCCGGAAAACCTTGCTGAACAACCTTGTGAACAATCTTCCGGGCGGAAAAGAGAAGAAAGCTCAAATCGAAGAAATTCTCCAAGAAACGAATATTGACGGAAAGCGGCGCGGTGAATCCCTGTCTATAGAAGAATTCGCGCTCCTGTCCAACGGATTGTATAAAGCCCTTTTCTAAGAAGGGCTTTTTGTTTTGCGTCACCACTTGGACTGCCGCTACATAGGCTAGAGAAGAACCTTATTCATTCAACTGCAAGAAAAGCTTGAAACATCAAGCGCCGCAGCGGAAAGAGGTGCATTTGATAAGGCTTCTTTCATGATGAGGCTTAGTCTATTTGTGGAGTGGGTAACGTGCAATTTCAAATAGGAGATATGGTAGCCAGAAAATCCTATCAAATGGATGTTTTATTTCGCATTATCGGCATAGAGCAAACAAGCAAAGGAAATTCAATTGCCATCCTGCATGGTGACGAAGTCAGATTGATTGCGGATGCTGATTTTTCTGATTTGGCGCCTGTAAGAAAAGACGAACAGGCCGTGAGAAAGCAGAAAGATGAAAGCAGGATGAATGAATCTCTCGAGCTGCTCCGCCAGGATTATAAGCTGCTTCGGGAAAAACAGGAATATTATGCGACGAATCAATATCAGCATCAGGAGCACTACTTTCATATGCCCGGCAAGGTATTGCATTTGGACGGCGATGAGGCTTATTTGAAAAAGTGCCTGAACTTTTACGAAAAAATCGGTGTGCCGGTGTACGGGATTCACTGCCATGAGAAAAAAATGCCGGCATCCATTGAGGAGCTGCTCGATAAATACCGGCCGGATATTTTAGTCATCACCGGCCATGATGCATATTCCAAGCATAAGGGAGACGTGAACGATTTAAGCGCCTACAGGCATTCTAAACACTTTGTCGAAACGGTTCAAAGAGCGAGACGAAAAGTCCCCCACTTGGACCAGCTTGTCATATTCGCGGGTGCCTGCCAATCCCATTTCGAGTCTTTAATCAAAGCGGGCGCGAATTTTGCAAGTTCACCGTCACGCGTCAACATTCATGCGCTTGACCCGGTATATATTGTCGCGAAAATCAGCTTCACTCCGTTTATGGAGCGGATTAATGTGTGGGATGTCCTGAGAAATACGCTGACGAGAGAGAAAGGGCTGGGAGGCATTGAAACGAAGGGTGTGCTGCGTGTCGGTATGCCGTATAAATCAAATGGATGAGTGAAAAACCCGCATGAAATTCGCTATGCGGGTTAATTATTTTACATATTGATACATAAATTTCCGGAACTTGTGAAAAATAATGCAGAAATCAATAGAATTTTGTCAAAATAATTTTGTTGACAATGACTTATTAACGTTGATATAATTTAAATTTTGTTTGACAAAATTGGGCTCTTGTTGTACAATAAATGTAGTGAGGTGGATGCAATGGCGAAGACGTTGTCCGATATAAAAAGATCGCTTGATGGGAATTTAGGTAAACGGCTTACGTTAAAAGCAAACGGCGGCCGCCGAAAAACGATTGAGCGTTCGGGCATTTTAGCTGAGACGTACCCTTCTGTTTTTGTGATACAACTAGATCAAGACGAGAATTCGTTTGAAAGAGTTTCATACAGTTATGCTGATATTCTGACTGAGACTGTTGAATTGACATTCAATGATGATGCGGCAAGCTCAGTAGCATTTTAATGGGCAGTGAACCTTTTGTTTACTGCTTTTTGTTTTGCCTTCTAAAGCTCTTCTAATTATTCCCTCGAAAGTTTCAGCTGATTAAACGGAAGCTATAAGTGTCACATGTTTTATCGTGGCGTGCACGAATGGTGATCAATTCTATAAAAGGGGTTGTTTCGTTTGGGCAGACGTCGTGGAGTTATGTCAGATGAGTTCAAGTATGAGCTGGCAAAGGACCTTGGTTTTTACGATACGGTGAAAAACGAGGGCTGGGGCGGCATTCGGGCGCGCGATGCCGGGAATATGGTAAAGCGTGCGATTGAGATTGCCGAACAGCAGATGGCGGCTCAGAACCAAAATAACCGATAATGCAGTGGCCCGGGGGACAATCCGTTCCCCGGTTTTTTCTATCGGCTGTCAAAATCGGCGTCAATTTCGGATAAGTACCTCCGGGTCTCCAAATGTGATACAATGTTCATACTTATGTTTAGATGGAGAAGTAGGTGAAAGCTATGCGTATTTTAGAAAAAGCGCCGGCCAAAATCAATCTGTCCCTCGATGTGAGGAGTAAACGCCCGGATGGTTATCATGAAGTGGAGATGATCATGACGACAATTGATTTGGCAGATCGGATTGAACTGACAGAACTGCCCGAAAACGTTATCAGAGTGGCGTCGCATAATCGCTTTGTTCCGGATGATCAAAGAAATCTGGCTTATCAGGCAGCCAAACTGCTCAAAGAACGGTTTCAAGTCAAAAAAGGCGTTTCCATTATGATTACAAAGGTGATCCCTGTAGCGGCGGGGCTTGCCGGCGGAAGCAGCGATGCGGCTGCCACGCTAAGAGGGCTGAACAGGCTTTGGGATTTAAAGCTTTCTGTCGAAGAGCTCGCGGAGCTTGGCGCTGAAATCGGTTCAGACGTGTCCTTCTGTGTTTACGGAGGCACTGCCCTGGCAACCGGACGCGGTGAGAAGATCAGGCATATCAGTGCTCCGCCTCATTGCTGGGTCGTGCTCGCCAAACCGACGATCGGGGTATCGACCGCCGAAGTGTACCGCCGGCTGAATTTGCAGCAGGTTCGGCATCCGGATGTACAGGCGATGATTGACGCAATTGAAGAAAAAAGTTTCCAAAAGGTGTGCAGCCAACTAGGAAACGTATTGGAATCGGTTACGCTCAACCTTCATCCCGAGGTGGCGATGATTAAAAATCAAATGAAACGCTTCGGTGCCGATGCGGTGTTAATGAGCGGAAGCGGACCGACTGTATTCGGTTTGGTTCAATACGAATCAAAGGTGCAGCGGATTTATAACGGGTTAAGAGGCTTCTGTGATCAGGTGTACGCGGTGCGGATGATCGGCGAACAGAATGCTCTTGATTAAATCCGTATGTTAAGTTATATTGTTTTTAAATTATTCGGATTTTGGGGGTAAGTTCATGAAGTTTCGTCGCAGCGGCAGATTGGTGGACTTAACAAATTATTTGTTAACCCATCCGCATGAATTAATACCGTTAACGTTTTTCTCTGAACGGTATCAATCAGCAAAGTCATCAATCAGTGAAGATTTAACGATTATTAAACAGACCTTCGAACAGCAAGGCATTGGGACGCTGCTTACAGTGCCGGGAGCTGCCGGAGGCGTCAAATACATTCCGAAAGTGAAACAGGCTGAAGCAGAAGCGTTTATACAGGAGCTGGGACAGTCTTTAGTAAATCCTGAGCGTATCCTTCCGGGCGGTTATGTATATTTAACGGATATCTTAGGCAAACCATCTGTCCTCTCTCATGTAGGCAGGCTTTTTGCTTCCGTTTTTGCGGAGCGGGAGATTGATGTGGTGATGACCGTTGCGACAAAGGGAATCCCTCTCGCTTACGCAGCGGCCAGTTATCTGAACGTTCCGGTTGTCATCGTACGAAAAGACAATAAAGTGACGGAAGGCTCCACGGTGAGCATCAATTATGTATCAGGGTCGTCTAACCGCATTCAAACGATGTCACTTGCGAAAAGAAGTTTGGCCACGGGGTCGAACGTTTTGATTATTGACGACTTTATGAAAGCGGGCGGCACCATAAACGGCATGATCAGCTTGCTTGATGAGTTTAATGCGAACGTCGCGGGAATAGGCGTCTTGGTTGAAGCTGAGGGAGTGAATGAACGGCTTGTCGATGAATACATGTCGCTGCTCACACTTTCAACCATCAATATGAAAGACAAAACGATTGAGATTCAAAACGGCAATTTTCTGCGATTTTTTAAAGAACAGCATTTAAAGAATGGGGAGACAGAAAAATGACAAAAGCAATCCATACAAAACACGCGCCGGCAGCAATCGGGCCATATTCACAAGGAATCATCGTAAACAACATGTTTTACAGCTCAGGCCAGATTCCTCTTACTGCTGAAGGAGAAATGGTAAACGGTGATATCACAGAACAAACGCATCAGGTGTTCAGCAATTTAAAGGCTGTGCTGAAAGAAGCGGGCGCTTCTCTCGAGACGGTTGTCAAAGCAACGGTATTTATTGCTGATATGGAGCAGTTTGCGGAAGTGAATGAAGTGTACGGACAATACTTTGATGTACATAAGCCGGCAAGGTCTTGTGTGGAAGTGGCGAGACTGCCGAAAGACGCTCTCGTGGAAATTGAAGTCATTGCGCTGGTGAAATCTTAAATCTCAGAAAAGTGGTTCCGGTCTCCGGAATCACTTTTTTTATGCAGTATATGATCCCCCGATATGGTTTATCACCTAATTGTGTATGTATATCCTATATTTTCAAAAAAACTTTTTGAAATGTGCAGGAATTTAAAAAGAATCGTGGAATTGTTAGACTAATGCTTTTATATAGGGAAAAGGTGGTGAACTACTGTGGAAGTTACTGACGTAAGATTACGCCGCGTGAATACCGATGGTCGCATGAGAGCGATTGCATCCATCACGCTGGATCACGAATTTGTCGTACATGATATTCGTGTGATTGATGGAAACAATGGTCTTTTCGTTGCGATGCCGAGTAAACGCACCCCTGATGGAGAATTCCGCGATATTGCTCATCCTATTAATTCCAGCACGCGGGGCAAGATCCAGGATGCTGTTTTAAATGAGTATCATCGTTTGGGTGATTCTGAAGCATTAGAATATGAAGAAGCTGGGGCTTCTTAAACATAACAAAATGTAAGGACTGCTGATAAAGGCTGACACAAGGCCTTTTCCGGCAGTCCTTTTTTAAATCTGATTTTTCAGTAATAAAGCGATTACATAGAAAATTCTTGCACTTTTTGATGTCTTCTTGAAATCAACAGCTATTTAGGATATATTTTTCTATGGATAAAAGGGATATTGGAGGCCATTAAATGGATAAGCGGTTTGCAGTGATTTTAGCTGCCGGAAAAGGAACGAGAATGAAATCTAAGCTTTATAAGGTCCTTCATCCGGTATGCGGAAAGCCTATGGTAGAGCACGTCGCAGACGAGGCTCTGAAATTATCTTTAGCGAAGCTTGTCACCATCGTAGGACATGGCGCCGAAGATGTGAAAAAGCAGCTCGGACAGAAAAGCGATTACGCTCTCCAAGCAGAACAGCTCGGTACGGCTCATGCAGTCAAGCAGGCAAAACCATTTCTTCACGGAGAGAAAGGTGTCACGATCGTTATTTGCGGCGATACACCGCTTCTGACGGCGGAGACGATGGAAGCCATGCTGAATGAACATACAAACAAAGGCGCAAAAGCCACGGTGTTAACGGCCGTTGCCGACGATCCCGCCGGATACGGAAGAATCATCCGGGGAGAAGACGGCGCCGTTCAAAAAATCGTGGAGCATAAGGATGCTTCGGAGCAAGAACGTCTTGTGAAAGAAATCAACACGGGAACGTACTGTTTTGATAACGAGGCCCTTTTTCGTGTCATCGAACAGGTTTCGAATGAAAATGCCCAAGGCGAGTATTACCTGCCGGATGTAATCGAAATCCTCAAAGACGAAGGCGAAACTGTTGCCGCTTACCAGACTGGTAACTTCCAAGAGACGCTCGGAGTGAATGATAGAGTCGCTCTTTCTCAGGCTGAAATGTATATGAAAGAGCGTATTAACAAACGGCATATGCAAAACGGAGTCACTTTAATCGATCCGATGAATACGTACATCTCACCTGACGCACGTATCGGACAAGATACAGTTATTTATCCCGGAACTGTGTTAAAGGGACAAGCTGAAATCGGCGATGAATGTGTCATCGGCCCTCACACTGAGATAGAGGACAGCTCGATCGGCAGCCGCACTGTGATTAAACAATCCGTTGTCAATCGGAGCAAAGTTGGGAATGATGTAAATATCGGTCCTTTTGCTCACATCAGACCTGATTCCGCAATCGGCAATGAAGTGAAGATCGGAAACTTTGTGGAAATCAAGAAAACACAATTCGGCGACCGAAGCAAAGCATCTCATTTAAGCTATATCGGTGATGCCGAAGTGGGCACGGACGTCAATCTCGGGTGCGGCTCCATCACGGTCAATTATGATGGGAAGAACAAATATTTAACCAAAATTGAAGACGGCGCGTTTATTGGCTGCAACTCCAATCTGGTCGCTCCTGTCACAGTGGGAGAAGGCGCGTACGTCGCTGCGGGCTCAACCGTAACTGAAGATGTGCCGGGCGAAGCGCTTGCCATTGCCAGAGCAAGACAAGTAAATAAAGAAGATTATGTGAAAAATATTCATAAAAAATAATCCTAAAATCGGAGGTTTACCATGTCTAACGAATACGGAGATAAGAATTTAAAGATTTTTTCTTTGAATTCAAATCCAGAACTTGCAAAAGAAATCGCGGATAATGTAGGAGTTCAATTAGGAAAGTGCTCTGTTACAAGATTCAGTGACGGAGAGGTCCAGATCAACATAGAAGAAAGTATTCGCGGCTGTGATTGTTATATCATTCAGTCTACAAGTGCGCCGGTCAACGAGCACATCATGGAATTGCTGATTATGGTGGACGCTTTAAAGCGCGCTTCCGCGAAAACAATCAACATTGTGATTCCGTACTACGGTTATGCGCGCCAGGACAGAAAAGCAAGATCACGTGAACCGATCACGGCAAAACTTTTTGCAAACCTGCTTGAAACAGCGGGTGCGACACGCGTGATCGCGCTTGATTTACACGCGCCGCAAATTCAAGGTTTCTTTGATATTCCGATTGACCACTTAATGGGTGTTCCGATTTTAGGCCATTACTTTGAAGGTAAAGACTTGAAAGATATCGTCATTGTTTCTCCTGACCACGGCGGTGTGACGCGCGCCCGCAAACTTGCGGACCGTCTGAAAGCGCCGATCGCGATTATCGACAAACGCCGTCCTAGACCGAATGAGGTAGAAGTGATGAACATCGTCGGTAACGTGGAAGGAAAAACTGCGATTCTGATCGATGATATTATTGATACCGCCGGCACAATCACACTTGCTGCAAACGCGCTGGTTGAAAACGGAGCCGCGGAAGTGTATGCATGCTGTACGCACCCTGTATTGTCAGGCCCTGCGGTTGAGCGGATCAACAACTCTAAAATCAAGGAGCTTGTCGTAACGAACAGCATTAAGCTTCCTGAAGAGAAAAAAATCGAACGCTTTAAGCAGCTTTCTGTCGGACCGCTTCTGGCTGAAGCGATTATCCGTGTTCACGAGAAACAATCTGTCAGCTATTTATTCAGCTAAACCGAAACTTTAAGGTTTAAATCCCAGTTATTGTGGGTATTGTTCTAATAGGACGATAAAACGATAATTAGGATGGTGCTGAATATGGCAACTTTAAAAGCAAATGAAAGAACAGATTTT
This sequence comes from Bacillus sp. 01N42_2, assembly GCF_056399565.1. NCBI lineage: Bacteria > Bacillati > Bacillota > Bacilli > Caryophanales > Bacillaceae > Bacillus > Bacillus sp. 01N42_2. The sequence continues at coordinate 23,574 of NZ_JBFTRO010000012.1, forward strand.
AAACGTTCGACGCTTCGGAAAATCCGTCATTCAGGACATGTTCCAGGGATTATATACGGGAAAGAAACAACGAACACGGCTGTCTCTTTAGACAGTGTCGAATTGCTTAAAACATTGCGGGACGAAGGAAAAAACACGATTATCACAATTGATGTCAACGGAAATCAGCAATCGGTTATGGTGACAGATCTTCAGACAGACCCGCTCAAAAACGAATTGACGCACGCCGATTTTCAAGTCGTGAATATGAGTGAGGAGCTGGAGGCGGAAGTGCCGATTCAGCTGACGGGAGAGGCGAAAGGAGTCAAAGACGGAGGCGTCATCCAGCAGCCGCTGCATGAGCTTTCGATCAAGGCTAAGCCGAAGGACATCCCTCAGACAATCAATGTTGATATTTCCGGGCTTGAAATGAATGATGTGCTGACCATCGCAGATCTGACTGCCGACGGCAATTATACATTTACAAACGATCCGGAAGAAGTCGTGGCTTCCATCCTTCCTCCTAAGCAGGAAGCATTCGAAGAAGATGCAGAACCATCTCCTGAGGAAGAGCCCGAAGGAGAAAATCAATAAGCGCTTTAAGACGTAACCCGCCCGAGGTTACGTCTTTTGTGCTAGAATGAGAAGAATTACAGCGATGTTGAGGGAGGATTTACGATGCTTGTGATTGCCGGTCTGGGTAACCCGGGAAAAACCTACGAGAACACGAGACATAATGTCGGCTTTATGGCCATTGACGAGCTTTCTAAAGAATGGAATATTGAATTAAATAAAACGAAATTCAACGGACTTTACGGAATCGGTTTTGTTTCCGGAAAAAAAGTTCTACTTGTTAAACCGCTTACATATATGAATTTATCAGGGGAATGTTTGCGGCCGCTATTGGATTATTATGAAGCCGATCATGAAGATTTGAAAGTCATATACGATGACCTGGATCTTCCGACGGGGAAAATCAGGCTCCGGACGAAGGGGAGCGCAGGCGGACACAACGGAATTAAATCGCTTATTCAGCACCTCGGAACCCCTGAATTTGACCGGGTCAGAATCGGAATCGGCCGTCCCGTCAACGGGATGAAAGTCGTTGATTATGTGCTGGGCGCTTTTACGAAAGATGAAGCGCCGCATATCAATGATGCCGTCTCAAAAACCGTAAAAGCCTGCGAAGCTTCCTTGACGAAACCATTTTTAGAAGTTATGAACGAATTTAATGCAAATGTATAAGATAAATAATGGGAGACCATACTAGGGAAAAATGATTTTTTCACATCAGGAGGTCCAATGTATGGCTTTGCATTATTTCTGCCGCCACTGCGGTTTTAAGGTAGGGAGCCTGGAGTATTCGTCGGTGCCGACACAGTCACTTGGATTTCAGCACTTAACAAATGAGGAAAGAAACGATATGATTTCATATAAAGACAATGGAGATGTCCATGTTCTTACAATTTGTGAAGACTGCCAAGAGGCGCTGGAACGCAATCCGCACTACCATGAACACAACACATTTATTCAATAATGAGCTTTGGTGTAGATTCTAGACCAAAGCGTTTTTCTGTTCTTGCAGAAAATAGAGAGGAGGGGCCCATATGGACAATATTCAAACCTTTATTAAAGAAAGCGATGATTTTAAATCCATTGTTAACGGTTTACATGAGGGGCTGAAGGAACAGCTGCTTGCGGGTCTGTCAGGTTCTGCGCGTTCTGTTTTTACCTCCGCCCTTGCACAGGAAACGAAAAAGCCGATTTTCTTTATCACTCATAATTTATATCAGGCCCAAAAAGTGACGGAAGATCTGACGGCGCTTCTCGGGGATCAATCTGTTTTTTTATACCCCGTAAATGAATTGATTTCTTCAGAAATTGCGGTGGCGAGTCCTGAACTGCGCGCTCAGCGGCTTGATGTCATTAATAGATTAACAAACGGAGAAGCGCCGGTCGTAGTGGCACCCGTTGCAGCACTGAGAAGAATGCTTCCGCCGAAAGAACTGTGGAAAAGCAGCCAAATCGCCATATCACTCGGAGACGATATAGAACAGGATCAGCTGTCTGCACGCCTTGTAGAGGTGGGGTATGAGCGTTCCGATATGGTTTCTGCACCCGGTGAATTCAGTATTCGCGGCGGAATAATCGACATTTATCCGCTGACGTCAGAACATCCGGTGCGGATTGAGTTGTTTGATACGGAGGTCGACTCCATCAGAAGCTTCAACTCTGATGACCAGAGATCAATTGAGACGCTAAAAACGGTGGCCATCGGACCGGCGAAGGAACTGATCATCCGGGCGGAAGAAAAAGCCCGCGCGATGGAAAGGCTCGATAAAGGGCTTGCCGACAGTCTGAAGAAGCTGAAGCAGGACAAACAAAAGGAAATGCTTCATATCAATATCTCACATGATAAAGAACGGTTATCAACGGGACAGACTGATCAGGAACTTGTGAAGTATCTCTCGTACTTTTACGAAAAGCCTGCTAGTTTGCTAGATTATACACCGTCAGACACCTTGTTATTGTTAGACGAGGTCAGCCGGATTCATGAAATGGAGGATCAGCTCCAAAAAGAAGAAGCCGAATTCATGACAAGTCTGCTGGAAGAAGGAAAAATTCTGCATGACATCAATTTATCCTTCAGCTTTCAGGAGATTATGGCCGAGAAGCGGCGTCCTGCCATTTACTTTTCATTATTTTTGCGTCATGTTCAGCATACAAGCCCTCAAAATATCGTGAATGTCACAAGCCGGCAGATGCAGAGTTTTCACGGGCAGATGAATGTGCTCGCCGGTGAAATGGAGCGCTTTAAGAAATCAAACTTCACCGTCGTCTTTTTAGGCGCAAATAAAGACAGAACCGACAGATTGGCGTCCGTGCTGGCTGATTACGAAATTGAAGCCGCCAAAACGGACAGCTCCAAAGCGCTTGTACAAGGACAGGTCTATGTCATGGAAGGCGAGCTGCAATCCGGTTTTGAACTGCCGCTGATGAAGCTGGCCGTCATTACGGAGGAAGAGCTGTTCAAAAACCGAATCAAGAAGAAGCCGAGAAAGCAGAAGCTGACAAATGCTGAACGGATCAAAAGCTACTCTGAGCTTCAAGTCGGTGACTATGTCGTCCACGTCAACCACGGGATCGGTAAGTATTTGGGGATCGAAACACTTGAAATCAAGGGCATTCATAAAGATTACCTCAACATTCATTACCAGGGCAGTGATAAGCTGTACGTCCCGGTAGAACAAATTGATCAGGTGCAGAAGTACGTCGGCTCTGAAGGAAAAGAACCGAAGCTTTATAAACTGGGCGGCAGTGAATGGAAACGGGTGAAGAAAAAAGTTGAAAACTCCGTTCAGGATATTGCCGATGATCTGATTAAGCTTTATGCGGAACGCGAAGCAAGCAAAGGCTATGCGTTCTCGCCGGATCATGAAATGCAGCGTCAGTTCGAGTCTGCTTTCCCTTATCAGGAAACCGATGATCAGCTCCGATCCATTCAGGAAATTAAAAAGGATATGGAAAGAGAGCGTCCGATGGACCGTTTGCTTTGCGGTGATGTCGGTTACGGGAAGACGGAGGTAGCCATCCGTGCGGCCTTTAAAGCGATCGCCGACGGAAAACAGGTCGCGCTCCTTGTACCGACGACCATACTCGCGCAGCAGCATTATGAAACCATTACGGAGCGTTTCCAAGACTATCCGATTAACATCGGTCTTCTCAGCCGATTCAGAACGAGAAAAGAATCTAATGAAACGCTCAAAGGTCTGAAAAACGGAACAGTAGATATCGTGATCGGAACCCACAGGCTCTTATCTAAAGATGTCGTCTATAAAGATCTCGGCTTGCTCATCATCGACGAAGAGCAGCGCTTCGGTGTTACACATAAGGAAAAAATCAAACAGATCAAAGCCAATGTCGATGTGCTGACTCTGACGGCGACGCCGATTCCGCGTACGCTTCATATGTCCATGCTCGGTGTGCGGGACTTATCTGTTATTGAAACGCCGCCGGAAAACCGTTTCCCTGTCCAGACATATGTCGTGGAATACAACGGCGCGCTTGTACGAGAAGCCATTGAAAGAGAACTGGCGCGCGGAGGACAGGTATATTTCTTGTACAACCGCGTGGATGATATCGAGCGGAAGGCTGACGAAATTTCTATGCTTGTTCCCGATGCGAAAGTGGCATACGCCCACGGAAAAATGACCGAAAATGAATTGGAAAGCGTCATGCTTAATTTTCTGGAAGGGGAATCAGATGTCCTCGTCAGCACGACTATTATTGAGACAGGCGTAGATATACCGAACGTCAATACCTTGATCGTGTTTGACGGAGACAAAATGGGACTGTCTCAGCTGTATCAGCTGAGAGGACGGGTCGGCCGCTCCAATCGTGTCGCGTACGCGTATTTTACGTACCGCAGAGACAAAGTGCTTACTGAGGTGGCGGAAAAACGGCTGCAGGCGATTAAAGAATTTACCGAGCTGGGATCAGGGTTTAAAATTGCCATGCGTGACTTGACGATCAGGGGAGCGGGGAACCTTCTCGGCGCCCAGCAGCACGGTTTCATCGACTCGGTCGGTTTTGACCTGTATTCGCAAATGCTCAAAGAAGCCATTGAAGAGCGTAAAGGCGATACGCCGAAAAGCGAACAGTTTGAGACAGAAATCGATATCGAGCTTGATGCATATATTCCTGAAAACTATATACAAGACGGCAAGCAAAAAATCGACATGTATAAACGTTTCAGATCAATCGCTACAATTGAGGAGAAAAATGAGCTTCAAGATGAAATCATCGACAGGTTCGGCAGCTATCCTAAAGAGGTTGAATGGCTGTTTACAGTTGCTGAGATGAAAGTGTACGGCAAATATGAACGCGTCGAACTCATCAAGCAGGATAAGGACGCGGTCAGATTCACTATTTCGGAAGAGGCCAGCTCCCAGATTGACGGCCAGAAATTGTTTGAACTCGGCAATAAATACGGCCGGCAGATCGGACTGGGAATGGAAGGGAAAAAACTGAAAATCTCAGTGCAGACGAAAGGCCGCAAAACCGAAGAGTGGCTGGAGACCGTACTCGGCATGCTGAAAGGCCTTCAAGATGTGAAGAAAGAAACAATCGCGTCCTCATAAAAATTGTTACTCTCTGGTGTATATTACATTTGATGTGACGGATACTAATTTCAAGCGAGTGGCGGAAGCTACATAAAGTAAAGAGCTTTAGTACTTTCCCTTAAATATCATCACATGAAAGAGAGGCACCAGAGAGATGAAAGCTACAGGTATTGTACGTCGTATTGATGATCTAGGACGGGTCGTCATCCCTAAGGAAATTCGGAGAACACTGCGAATCAGGGAAGGAGACCCGCTTGAAATATTCGTTGACCGCGACGGAGAAGTTATATTGAAAAAATATTCTCCTATCAGTGAGCTTGGCGATTTTGCGAAAGAATATGCGGATGCATTGTATGACAGTCTCGGTCATTCCGTTTTGATTTGCGACCGTGACGTGTATATTGCCGTTTCGGGCAGCTCCAAAAAAGAATTTCTGAATAAATCCATCAGCGATTTGCTTGAAAAAACGATGGACCAGCGCAGCTCGGTGCTGGAAAATGACGTAAAATCCGCACAGCTTGTTAATGACATTGATGAAGACATGAGCTCCTATACAATCGCTCCTATCGTGGCGAATGGCGATCCTATCGGTGCCGTGGTCATTTTTTCTAAAGAACAGGCACTTGGAGAGGTAGAACACAAAGCGGTAGAAACGGCAGCCAGCTTTTTGGCGAGACAAATGGAACAGTAGGTCTTATTACCATTATTGAAATAAGAAACGGGGAAAGAACAGCTCTTAAACAAGTGCTGTTCTTTTTCATATGTGCTCACTATCGGTTCGGCCGTTAGGATTGTGATATAATAAGCTCGTTTTATAGACGTAATTTTCTAGCGGCTGGAAGGAGCTTTTGGATGAACGATTCAGTTGGCGTCAAACGGCAATCGGCATGGAAAGGTGCTTTTGTGCTTGTTGTTGCGGGCATCGTGACAAAGATATTAAGCGCCGTGTACAGAGTTCCTTTTCAGAATATTGTCGGTGACGTCGGATTTTACATTTATCAGCAGGTGTATCCGTTTTTAGGCATCGCGGTCATGCTTTCAACATCCGGATTTCCGGTGATCATCTCAAAATTAATGAACGATTATAGCAATCATAAACAAAAAATAATGAAAATTTCCGCCCTTTATGTCACGGCGGCCGGACTTATACTGTTTGTGCTCATGTATGCCGGCGCGGCGCCGTTGGCCGGTTTTATGGGTGACGCCCGCCTTGAACTGCTGATACGGGTAGCGGCGTTCGCTTTTATACTGTTTCCGTTTACGGCGGTTTTTCGGGGGTATTTCCAGGGCGTGCATGATATGATGCCGTCCGCCTTATCCCAGATCACCGAACAGCTTCTCCGTGTGGCGGTGCTTCTCGGTTTATCTTTCTGGCTTTTGAAAAGCGGCCGTTCATTATATGCGGCAGGTGCGGGGGCAGCCTCGGGATCAATTGCCGGAAGCTTGGCGGCTCTTTGCGTATTGGCCTTATTCTGGTACAAGCAGGAAGACAAGAAGACAGACATCGGACATATCGAAACAGGTATCATTGTAAAAAAGCTGCTGCTTTATTCAGTCACCATCTGTATCAGCAGTGTACTCATGCTTTTGATTCAGCTCGTAGACGCCTTAAACTTATATTCACTGCTGTCAGACGGGACAAAGAGCCATGCTGCGAAACAGCTGAAAGGCATATATGACCGCGGACAGCCGCTCCTTCAGCTGGGAACCGTGTTTGCCGTCAGTATCGCCGCATCTCTTGTTCCTTCCATTTCAAAAGCGGTGCATGGGAACAAGCCGTTTATTATAAAAGAGAAAGCGACCTCTGCCATTAAGCTCTGCCTTGCGGTAGGAATCGGCGCATCGGCCGGACTTTTTTGCATTTTAGAACCGGTGAACATCATGCTTTTCCAAAACAGTGAAGGGACGCAGCCCTTACAAATATTCAGTTTATCTATCTTTTTTGCTTCGATTGCGCTTACGGCAGCCGCGATCCTGCAAGGCGCGGGACATACCGTCTTCCCCGCCGTGTCCGTCTTGGCGGGAGGGGTGCTGAAATGGGTGCTGAATGTTTGGCTGGTCCCGGACTGGGGTATTACAGGAGCGGCGCTGGCGACCGTCTTGGCATTTGCCGCAGTTGCGTGCCTGAATCTGCAGAGAATTTGGTCGAAGGGCTGGCTGACGAATATCGGCGGCATAATTGCCCGTTTGTGCTGGTGCACTCTGCTGATGGCTTCTTTTCTGCTCGTGTATACGAAGCTTTGGCAGTTATTCGTTCCCGTCAGCAGAACCGGAGCAGTATGTGAGAGTCTGTCTGCGTCAGTCATAGGGGGGCTTTTGTTTATTTATTGTATGATGAGAATGAAGATATTTACGGACGAAGAGCTGAGCAGCCTTCCTTTCGGCAATGCTTTAAGCAAATTGAACAAGAGGAGAGAAAAACATGGCAGGTAACATTACGGTCGTCGGCCTCGGCGCCGGTGACATGGATCAGTTGACAGTGGGCGTACATAAGCTGCTGACTCAGGCGAAGCATCTATATATAAGAACGAAAGACCACCCTTTGATTCCGGAATTAGAGCAAGAGGCTGCAGCGGATATCCGGTATTTTGATGATATTTATGAAAAGCACGATCAGTTTGAAGCGGTCTATGAAGAGATCACGGACATTCTGTTTGAAAAAGCGAAGCAAGAGGATGTCGTCTACGCTGTACCCGGCCATCCGTTTGTCGCTGAGAAAACCGTTCAGCTGTTATTTGAACGCCGGGAAGAACAGCAGGTGACGGTTCATACCGCCGGAGGACAAAGCTTTCTGGATGCCACCTTTAATGCATTGCGGATTGATCCGATTGAAGGGTTTCAATTTACAGATGCGCAAACAATGACGCCGGATGAGCTTGAGCTCCGCCATCACCTGATCATTTGCCAGGTTTATGACCAAATGACGGCCTCTGAGGTGAAGCTGACGCTTATGGAGAAATTGCCTGACGATTATGAAGTGGTCATCGTAACGGCAGCCGGAAGCAAGGGAGAAAAGATCACCAAAGTGCCTTTGTTTGAACTTGACCGCAATGTAGAGATAAATAACTTAACAAGTGTGTATGTTCCGCCGATTAAAAAAGAAGAACTCCTTTACCAGGAATTTTCCGCATTCCGAAGAATTATTCGTGAGCTTCGCGGGCCGAACGGCTGTCCGTGGGATCAAAAGCAGACACACCAGTCATTAAAGAAATATATGATTGAGGAATGCTACGAATTGCTTGAGGCCATTGACGAAGAGGACACGGATCACATGATAGAAGAGCTCGGGGATGTCATGCTTCAGGTTATGCTTCATGCCCAGATCGGAGAAGACGAAGGGTATTTCTCAATTGATGATGTCATCAGAGACATCAGCGCCAAGATGGTCAGACGGCACCCGCACGTGTTTAAGGATGTTAAGGTTCAGGATGAACATGATGTCGTCGCCAACTGGGAAGAAATCAAAAAGGCGGAAAAGCAAACAACATCCTCTTCATTGCTGGATGCCGTGCCAAAAACACTGCCTTCTCTTGCAAAAGCGGCCAAGCTTCAGAAAAAAGCCGCAAAAACCGGCTTTGACTGGGATGACGTTCAGGATATATGGGAGAAAGTAAATGAAGAGCTGAAGGAATTTTCTGCGGAGGCTTCCGCCGAATCAGCAGATGAAATCAGCTTAAAAGCTGAATTCGGCGATGTTTTATTTGCATTGGTCAATATCGGCCGATACTATAAAATTGAGCCTGAGGAAGCGCTCGCCATGACAAATGACAAATTCCGCAGACGCTTTGCTTATATTGAGAAAGAAGCGGCGGCAAAGGGACTTGAATTGACCGCAATGTCACTTGAGGAAATGGACAAATTGTGGGATGAAGCAAAAGAAATGGAGAGGAGATTCTAAATATGAGACTTGATAAGTTTTTAAAAGTATCCAGATTAATTAAGCGCCGCACTTTGGCGAAAGAGGTCGCCGACCAGGGGAGAATCACCGTTAACGGGAATCAGGCGAAAGCCAGCTCAGACGTAAAAGCCGGCGATGAACTGACGGTTCGCTTCGGCCAAAAGCTTGTCACGGTAAAGGTAAACGAATTGAAAGAAACAACCAAAAAAGAAGAAGCCGCGGGCATGTATACAATCGTCAAAGAAGAAAAACTCGGCGAATAGGCTTGTTCTAAACAAAGCTCCCGCCTCATACAATGCAGTAATAATGCTAAAAGTATCGAGGATATGGGGGCTGAATAGATGAATTCATATTATGAGCAAAAAGGTTCTTCTTCTGTTCCGGAACAGCATGATGTGACGATGAAAGGGAGAAAGCATTTAGACATTTCGGGCGTCAAGCATGTAGAAAGTTTTGACAACGAAGAGTTTTTGCTGGAAACGGTTATGGGAATGCTTTCCGTCAGAGGCGAGAACCTGCAGATGAAAAACCTTGATGTGGAAAAAGGGATTGTATCTATAAAGGGCAGGGTGTTTGACCTTGTATATTTAGACGAGCAGCAAGGGGATAAAGCTAAAGGGTTTTTTAGCAAGTTGTTTAAATGACGCTGACGACCCAATTTTATACGATGCTGGCAATGACCGGTATGGGCGCCTGGCTCGGAGCGTCGCTTGATACATACAGGCTGTTTGTCAGCCGCGCCAAAACGGCCAGATGGCTGTTATTCATTCATGACCTTCTTTTTTGGATTGTACAAGGTCTGCTGTTTTTCTATGTGCTGCTCAACGTGAATGAAGGTGAACTCAGGATATACATTTTCTTGGCTGTCTTACTGGGAATTGCGACGTACCAAAGCCTGTTTAAACGAATGTATATAAAAATACTGAAATTCGCCATCCATCTTGCGGTATCTCTTTACCAATTCGCAAAAAAGCTCATTCAGCATGTGCTGTTCCGTCCGGTGGTTCTGCTTTTTAAGCTGCTCATCGGACTGATCACGTTTATTTCTTTATACTCCTATCGGGTGAGCGCCTTTTTTGTGAAGTGTCTTTTTAAGATCGTAACGTTTTTGCTGCATCCGCTGTTCTTCCTGTTGAAACAATTATTGAAACTTCTTCCTGAAAAGTGGCGTCTTACTTTCAAACGATATTTTCAAAAAAGTGCAGGATTTTTACAAAAGAGCAAGAAACTAATCATAACAATCAGATCGACCATGATACGTATTTTGAAAAGATGAAAGGAGGACCGTCTGGTTTGAATCTATCTAGAGAACGTACAATAACTGAAATTCAAAACGACTATAAAGAGCAGGTTGAGCGGCAATCCCAGCTTATGAAAAGAAGGCGGAAAGGGCTTTTCAGACGGTTGATCGTATTCGGCGCCCTTGTGTTGTTGACGGCTATTGTCTTAGCGGGTTCTCTGTGGTCACAGACCTCTTCCCTTAGCGCAAACGAAGAAAAGAAAGCTCAGCTGGAAAAACAAGTGAAAGAATTGGACGCGAAACAGGCTGATTTAAAAGATGAAATTTCCAAATTAAAGGATGAGGATTACGTCACAGAGCTTGCCAGAAGAGACTTGTTTATGTCAGGAAATGGTGAGATTCTCTTTAATGTAGAAAAGAAGAGCAAGTAGCCTTGTTGACACTTAAAATTTTATTTAGGTATAATTAAACAAACGATCTTTTTATAAGCCTAAGGAGGAGCACTTTTTTTATGTCGATTGAAGTTGGCAGCAAGTTGCAAGGGAAAATAACAGGTATTACAAATTTCGGAGCATTTGTTGAATTGCCTGGAGGCTCAACCGGTCTCGTTCATATCAGTGAGGTAGCCGATAATTATGTGAAAGACATTAACGAGCATTTAAAAGTCGGCGATCAAGTTGAAGTGAAAGTCATCAACGTTGAAAAAGACGGGAAAATTGGTTTATCAATTAAAAAAGCTAAAGACCGTCCGCAAGCCAGACCTAGAAATGATTTCCGTCCGAAAGAATCTTTTGAACAGAAAATGAACAAGTTTCTTAAAGATAGCGAAGACCGCTTATCATCTTTAAAACGAAACACGGAATCAAAACGTGGAGGGCGCGGAGCAAGAAGAGGATAACTTGCTGCTTTCTATAAATACATTGGAGCATCCGTCTATCCCGCGGGTGCTTTTTTTTGTAAACATCCATGTAGTCAGAAAATTAAAACTTCAAAGTTTCTGTTGACGGAATGAAGAAACCTTTGTATTATATAACTTGTGCTTATAAGCACTTATATGGCGGTGTAGCTCAGCTGGCTAGAGCGTACGGTTCATACCCGTGAGGTCGGGGGTTCGATCCCCTCCGCCGCTACCATATATTTTTGGCCCGTTGGTCAAGCGGTTAAGACACCGCCCTTTCACGGCGGTAACACGGGTTCGAATCCCGTACGGGTCATCAAGCAAATCGGCTTCTGTTGCAGAAGCCGATTTTTTCATATTTAGACAACTTTTTGAGAAATGTCGGAGGAAATAAGAAAGGAAAGGGGAACAAGGGAGAAAGCGTCGAAGAGTTCTTTGGAATCGTTACCTTCTTTTGACAAAATCCTATCTGTGCTTTCATTTATAATGACAAGCAACGAATAAAACAGGTGGGGGATGAGAGCAATGGAAAAAGCGGAAAGAAGAGTGAACGGGCCGTTGGCGGGACAAGCTCTGGAAAAACTGCAATCGTTTTTTGAAAAGGCTGCAAAGCTTGCGGTTCATCAGGCGCATTCATTTTTTTTCTATAAGGGTTTCATTTATGTCGTGATCGGTTTTCTGCTTGGACGGGCTTTTATATTATCTGAGGTTCTTCCGTTTGCGCTGCCGTTTTTCGGGGCGATGCTTTTGATCAGAAGAGATAAAGCCTTCTATGCTTGTCTGTCATTGCTTGCAGGCGCGTTAACCATTTCGCCGAAACACTCTTTGCTGATTCTCACAGCTTTAGCCGTCTTTACTCTATTTTCAAAAATCGGTACATATATCATGCAGGACCGGGTGAAGATGCTGCCGATCGTAGTATTTTTCTCTATGGCTGCCGCGAGAATCGGTTTTGTATATATTGATAGCGGCGCTTTTACCACTTATGACTATGTGATGGCTGTTGTCGAGGCTGGCTTGGCCTTTATTTTGACGCTGATCTTTTTGCAAAGTCTGCCGATCTTCACGATCAAAAAAGTGAAACAATCATTAAAAATAGAAGAAATCATCTGTTTTATGATCTTGATCGCATCCGTTTTAACCGGTCTTGCAGGCGTTTCGTTTCAGGGAATGCAGGCCGAACACATACTGGCCCGTTATGTCGTTCTGAGTTTTTCCTTTGTCGGCGGAGCAAGCATCGGCTGTACTGTCGGTGTTGTGACCGGGCTGATTCTCGGGCTTGCGAATATCGGCAATCTCTATCAAATGAGTCTGCTTGCGTTTTCCGGGCTTCTTGGCGGACTGCTGAAGGAAGGCAAGAAAGCCGGCGCCGCAGTCGGATTGGTGATCGGCTCACTGCTGATATCATTATATGGAGAAGGGTCTGCCGGGTTAATGACCACCCTTTACGAATCTTTGATTGCCGTTGCCTTGTTTTTAATTACGCCCCAGTCGATTACGAAAAAGGTGGCGCGATACATACCGGGCACTGCTGAGCACAGTCAGGAACAGCAGCAGTACGCGAGAAAAATCAGAGATGTCACTGCCCAGAAAGTAGATCAGTTCTCCAATGTGTTTCATGCCTTGTCGGAGAGCTTCGCCACCTTTCATCAGACGTCTTCCGATGAGCAGGCTGAAGAAGGGGAAGTGGATCTCTTTTTAAGCAAAATCACCGAGCATTCCTGCCAATCCTGTTATAAGAAAAGCAAATGCTGGGTTCAAAACTTTGATAAAACATATGATTTAATGAAACAAGTTATGCATGAAACAGAGGAAAAACAGTATGCCTCAAACCGCAGATTAAAAAAGGAGTTTCAGCAGCACTGTTCCAAATCCAGACAGGTGGAAGAGCTGATTGAAGACGAACTTGCCCATCATCACGCCCATCTGACCCTGAAGAGAAAAGTTCAGGACAGCAGAAGGCTTGTTGCCGAGCAGCTGTTGGGGGTTTCTGAGGTCATGGCGGACTTTTCTCGGGAAATAAAACGGGAGAGGGAGCAGCATTTTATTCAGGAAGAACAAATGATAGAGGCGCTTCAGCATTTCGGAATCGAGATTCAGCATGTCGAGATATACAGCTTGGAGCAGGGCAATATTGATATTGAAATGACAATCCCGTTCAGCGGCGGGCATGGCGAGAGTGAGAAAATTATCGCTCCGATGCTGTCTGACATTCTTGAGGAGCAGATACTTGTCAAAAGCGAACAGCACTCGGCTCATCCGAATGGCTACAGCCATGTCGCGTTCGGTTCGACCAAGTCTTACCGGGTATCGACAGGCGCGGCTCACGCGGCAAAAGGAGGGGGCCTTGTCTCCGGCGACAGCTACAGCATGATGGAACTGGGGGCGAGAAAGTATGCGGCCGCGATCAGCGACGGCATGGGCAATGGGGCGAGGGCCCATTATGAGAGCAATGAAACGATTAAACTTCTCGAAAAAATTCTCGAATCGGGGATTGATGAAAAAATCGCGATCAAAACGATCAACAGCATTCTGTCTTTACGGACGACAGATGAAATCTACTCAACTCTCGATCTTTCTATCATTGATCTTCAGGATGCAAGCTGTAAATTCTTGAAGGTCGGTTCTACGCCGAGTTTTATCAAGCGGGGAGATCAAGTCATGAAAGTTCAGGCCAGCAATCTGCCGATCGGCATCATCAATGAATTTGATGTGGAGGTCGTAAGTGAACAGCTGAAAGCGGGAGATCTGCTCGTCATGATGAGTGACGGTATTTTTGAAGGGCCGAAGCACGTAGAGAACCACGACCTGTGGATGAAACGGAAAATGAAAGGGCTGAAAACCGAAGACCCGCAGGAAATCGCTGATATATTAATGGAAGAGGTCATCAGAACACGTGCGGGCCAAATCGAAGACGATATGACGGTCGTTGTCGTCCGGATTGACCACAATACACCGAAATGGGCATCCATACCGGTGCCGGCGGTTTTCCAAAATAATAAGGAGATTTCTTAATCCTTTCGTATAAATCACATTCCTTCTGGCGAAGATGGGACTAATCGTATCACCGGGAGGAATGAATGTGAATAAGGGACATTTAAATCAAGTTCTGCTGATTACAGATGGCTGCTCCAATCATGGTGAAGACCCGATCGCAATGGCGGCTTTCGCCAAGGAGCAGGGGATTACGGTGAATGTTATAGGAATTATGGAAGAAAACGCGATTGACCAAGAGGCAATGAAGGAAGTTGAAGGGATCGCCATGGCCGGAGGCGGCGTCCATCAAGTTGTGTATGCGTCTCAATTGTCTCAAACGGTTCAAATGGTGACAAAAAAAGCAATGACCCAGACACTTCAAGGTGTCGTCAATCAAGAGCTTAAACACATTTTAGGGAAAAACGTTGAAATGGAAGAACTTTCTCCGGAAAAACGCGGCGAAGTGATGGAAGTGGTTGATGAACTCGGCGAAACGGTTCATCTGCAAGTGCTTGTGCTGGTTGATACGAGTGCGAGTATGGCGCCGAAACTGCCGACGGTGAAAGAAGCGCTGATTGATCTTTCCATCAGTTTAAATTCCCGGGCCGGTCACAATGAATTTGCCATGTGTATATTTCCCGGGAAAAGCCAGGAAGTTGAGCTTGTGCTGAATTGGACGCCGAAGCTTGAATCGCTTTCCGCTCTCTTTGCGAAGCTGTCAACCGGCGGTATCACCCCTACGGGTCCTGCTATCCGGGAAGCGGCACAGCAGTTTGAAAGAATCCGCTCAAGAAGGAGCATGTTGGCAGATGATGAACGACGCTTTAACGAGTTTGGCATGTAGTCTGGCACCGGGAACGGAAATCCGTGGCAAGTGGAACGGCAAATCCTACAGATTGCTCAAGCAGCTTGGCAAAGGGGCTAACGGTATTGTATATCTGGCAGAAGCATCAGGGGGACATGTCGCTTTGAAAATAAGCAGCGACAGCATGTCTGTTACCTCTGAAGTGAATGTCTTAAAATCCTTTTCAAAGGCCCGGTCGCAAACGATGGGGCCTTCTTTTTTTGATGCGGATGATGCCTTTATACCGCAACTGAATAAAAATGTCTCTTTTTACGTGATGGAGTACATAGAAGGGCCGCTTCTTCCGCAATATATCAGCAGTAAGGGAACGGAGTGGATTCCGGTGCTGATGGTGCAGCTTCTTTCCAGTCTGTCTGTCCTTCATCAGCAAGGGTGGGTCTTTGGCGACCTCAAGCCGGAAAACCTCATTGTAACCGGACCTCCGGCTGCCATTCGCTGCATTGATGTAGGGGGAACGACAAAACAGGGGCGCGCGATTAAAGAGTATACGGAGTTTTACGACAGGGGCTATTGGGGGTATGGAACAAGAAAAGCGGAACCATCCTATGACCTGTTTGCTGCAGCCATGATCATGATCCACTGTGTTCAGAAGAAAGAGTGCAAAAAGACAGGACAGCCGAAAGAACAGCTTCGTTCTATTATTGAAGGCCACCCGTTTTTGAATAAGTATAAGAAGGTTCTGTTTTCTGCTTTAAACGGGCAATATCCGTCTGCTGAAGCGATGAAACATGACATCCTGACGGCGGGGCAGAGCACGGGGGGCAAAAGGAAAACCGCCGCCAAGCCTAAGGCGCAGCAGGCGAAACCGCGGCAGGGCACTGTTTCTCAGACGCGGTATAAACCAAAACAAAAGCCCGCAAAACACAATGGTTTGTTTGAAACAACACTTATTCTAATCAGCGTTCTCGCCCTTTATTTCGCTTACATCGTCTTTTTTCTCATCTAATGCCGGCCGGACGCCGATGTTCATGCTTCTTCTTTGCTTGGAGGGAATGAAAGTGATAGGATATGTATATCTTTAAAAAACCTGCTCATCGTGAGGGGGACATTGTGAAAAGCGTGGAAGATTTTTTCAAAACATATCATCTTCAGGCGGAGGGAGAAACGATTATAGCCGGAGTCTCCGGAGGCCCTGATTCAATGGCGCTTCTCAGCATGCTGAATAAGCACTTCGGGCATTCCTCCGTTATCATTGCGGCGCATGTCGACCATCAGTTCAGAGGACCTGAATCTGAAGAAGATATGAAGTTTGTGCAGTCATATTGCGAGGCGGAACACATCCTTTGCGAAGCGGTACAGATTGATGTTTCCGCATATGCAAGGAAGAATAAGCTGAACAAGCAGGCTGCCGCGCGTGATTGCAGATATCAGTTTTTTAAAGAGCTGATGGCAAAACACCAAGCAAAGTTTTTAGCGCTGGCTCACCATGGCGACGACCAAGTTGAGACAATGCTCATGAGGCTTGCGAAAGGTACGCTCGGGGCGGGGCTTGCGGGAATGCAGCCTGTCCGCGAATTCGCATCCGGCCTGCTGATCAGACCTTTCCTTTATACGGCAAAAGATGAAATTCTTGAATACTGCCGTCAAGAAGGGCTGTCCTACAGAACGGATGAGAGCAACACAAAAGACGATTATACAAGAAACAGATTCAGAAAGACCGTGCTTCCTTTTTTAAAACAAGAATCACCTGACGTTCATAAAATGTTTCAAAAGGTGAGTGAAGCACTGACAGAAGACGAACAATACTTGCAGTCATTAACGAAAGAACGAATGAATAAGGTTATTACAAGCAAGTCTGACACATCAGTTGAAGTCAATTCCTCTCAATTGCTTGCCCTTCCGATACCTTTACAAAGAAGAGGAGTTCAACTAATATTAAACTATCTTTATGAAAACGTTCCATCGTCGTTTTCCGCCCGCCATATCCAGCAGTTTCTTGAATGGGCAGAAAACGGAAGCGCCTCAGGAGTGCTTGATTTTCCGAAAGGGCTGAAGGTGGTCAAATCATATCAGACATGTTTGTTTACATTTGAACAATGGCAGTGTGAAAAGATTCCCTTTGAGCTGCAGCTGCAAGGAGCAGAAGGTGAGACTGCTGTTCTGCCCAACGGCTTTATGATAGAGGTGGCCGATCAGGCCGACCCTCATATCAAAAATGGGAATGCTGTTTTTATAACAAGCAGAAATAAGGTGCAATTTCCTTTAACAATCCGGACGAGAAAAATCGGCGACCGGATCAAACTTAAAGGGATGAATGGCTCGAAAAAGGTAAAAGATATATTTATTGATCATAAACTGCCTCTGCGTGATCGGGACGAATGGCCGATTGTAACGGATGCGAGCGGTGAAATTATCTGGCTGCCTGGCTTGAAAAAATCCATCTTTGACAATCTTGTGATTTCAAACAGTGACCGCATTGTATTACAATATAGACAGCATGAAAAGTGTAGGGGGCAAGCATTAACATGAAACAAGATATCGAAAAAGTGCTGATTTCAGAAGATGAGATCCAGCAGAAAGTAAAACAGCTTGGAGAACAATTAACAAGCGAGTACAGCGACACGTTTCCGTTGGCAATCGGTGTGTTAAAGGGAGCGCTCCCTTTTATGGCTGATCTTATAAAGCATATTGATACATATTTGGAAATGGACTTCATGGATGTATCAAGCTACGGAAATTCCACGGTTTCTTCCGGAGAAGTCAAAATCATCAAAGATTTGGATACATCTGTAGAAGGCCGGGACATCTTAATCATTGAAGATATTATCGACAGTGGGTTAACCTTGAGCTATCTCGTAGAACTCTTCCGATATCGTAAAGCGAAATCAATTAAGATTGTTACCCTGTTGGATAAACCAAGCGGAAGAAAAGCGGACATTAAAGCAGACTTCGTAGGCTTTGAAGTTCCTGACGCGTTTGTTGTGGGTTACGGACTTGATTATGCCGAACGCTATCGCAATCTGCCTTACATCGGAGTGTTGAAACCGGCGATTTATGAAAGCTGATCGGCTGCCTGCTTCCGAGATGGTTATCGGTTGTATTGGAATGATTTTCTATGGTACTATTGAACATAGTTGTGCTTACTGTGGGAGGAGGTAAGGAATGAATCGGGTCTTCCGTAATACCATTTTTTATTTACTTATTTTATTAGTAGTAATCGGGGTTGTGAGTTACTTCCAGACTTCAAACCCGAAAACAGAAAATATGTCGTACAGTACGTTTATCAAGAACCTCGATGAAGGGAAAGTTGATAGCGTATCGGTTCAGCCTGTCAGAGGTGTTTATGAGGTAAAAGGACAGCTGAAAAAATACGACAAAGACCAGTACTTTTTAACACATGTTCCTGAAGGAAAAGGAGCAGACCAGATATTTGACGCAATTAAAAAGACGGACGTAAAAGTTGATCCCGCACAGGAAACAAGCGGGTGGGTGACGTTCTTAACGACGATCATTCCGTTTGTCATCATCTTTATTCTGTTTTTCTTCCTGCTCAATCAGGCTCAGGGCGGCGGAAGCCGTGTCATGAACTTCGGAAAGAGCAAAGCGAAGCTGTATACGGAAGAAAAGAAACGCGTGAAGTTTAAAGATGTAGCCGGCGCGGATGAGGAGAAGCAGGAGCTTGTTGAGGTTGTTGAGTTTCTGAAAGATCCCCGCAAATTCGCCGAGCTTGGCGCCAGAATTCCTAAAGGCGTGCTGCTGGTCGGACCTCCGGGAACCGGTAAGACATTGCTTGCGAGAGCCTCAGCCGGTGAAGCTGGCGTTCCTTTCTTCAGCATCAGCGGATCTGACTTCGTTGAAATGTTTGTCGGTGTCGGTGCTTCCCGTGTGCGTGATTTATTCGAAAATGCGAAAAAGAATGCGCCTTGCCTGATCTTCATTGATGAGATCGACGCGGTAGGACGTCAGCGCGGCGCCGGTCTTGGCGGCGGGCATGATGAACGCGAACAGACGCTGAACCAGCTGCTTGTTGAGATGGACGGTTTCAGTGCGAATGAAGGAATCATTATTATCGCTGCGACAAACCGTGCGGACATTCTTGACCCTGCATTGCTCCGTCCGGGACGTTTTGACCGTCAGATTACGGTAGACCGTCCGGATGTCATCGGCCGTGAAGCCGTATTGCAGGTCCATGCGAGAAACAAACCGCTTGATGAGACGGTGAACTTAAAAGCAATCGCTTCAAGAACACCTGGTTTCTCAGGCGCAGATTTAGAAAACCTTCTTAACGAAGCGGCACTCGTTGCTGCCCGTCAAAACAAGAAGAAAATTGATATGCGCGACATTGATGAAGCAACGGACCGTGTTATTGCGGGTCCTGCGAAGAAGAGCCGCGTCATCTCGAAAAAAGAACGCAATATCGTGGCATACCACGAGGGCGGTCACACCGTTATCGGACTTGTGCTGGATGAAGCCGATATGGTTCATAAAGTAACGATCGTTCCGAGGGGGCAGGCAGGCGGATACGCGGTCATGCTTCCGAGAGAAGACCGCTACTTCCAGACAAAGCCTGAGCTTCTCGACAAAATTGTCGGTCTTCTGGGCGGACGCGTTGCCGAAGAAATTATTTTCGGCGAAGTCAGCACCGGGGCTCACAATGACTTCCAGCGGGCAACGAACATTGCCAGAAGAATGGTGACGGAGTTCGGTATGTCAGAAAAACTCGGACCGCTCCAGTTCGGTCAATCTCAAGGCGGTCAAGTATTCCTGGGCCGGGATTTCAACAACGAGCAAAACTACAGTGATCAGATCGCTTACGAAATCGATCAGGAAATTCAGCGCATCATTAAAGAATGTTATGAGCGTGCGAAAACCATCCTGACTGAAAATCGCGATAAGCTTGAATTGATTGCTCAGACATTGCTAGACGTGGAAACATTAGATGCGGAACAAATCAAGCATCTCGTGGATCATGGAAAACTCCCAGAGCGCAATTTCTCAGATGACCATCTTCAAAAAGACGATGTGAAAGTAAACATTCTGTCTAAAACAGAAGACGAAAAGAAAGACGAACCGAAAGAATAGTTCGTTTTCCGATATGAAAACCGCCGGCTTATACCGGCGGTTTTTTTACTGGTTCCGTTTTGTTTACAAAAGAGCCGCAGATCGTGTATGGTATTGTAGAATGTTGAAAAAGTTATGATTAGAAACTATTCAAAAGTGGTGATAGAGGTTGTTACTGGTTATAGATGTGGGGAACACCAACACCGTGATTGGTGTATATCATGATGGTGAATTAGAATATCATTGGCGTGTAGAAACGAGCAGACACAAAACAGAAGACGAATTCGGCATGCTGCTCCGCTCCTTATTTGAACATTCCGGACTCATGTTTGAACAGATCGAAGGAATTATCATCTCATCCGTGGTGCCGCCGATTATGTTCTCTTTAGAAAGAATGTGCACAAAATACTTTCACATCGAGCCGCAGGTTGTCGGCCCGGGGATGAAAACAGGTTTAAATATAAAATATGACAATCCGAAAGAAGTGGGAGCAGACAGGATTGTCAATGCCGTTGCGGCGATTCATCAGTATGGCGGCCCCTTAATTGTCGTTGACTTCGGAACGGCGACGACGTATTGCTACATTGATGAAAACAAACAATATATGGGCGGCGCGATAGCTCCCGGCATTACGATTTCAACGGAAGCGCTGTACTCGCGCGCGGCCAAGCTTCCGAGAATTGAAATCGCCCGACCGGACAATATCATCGGCAAAAACACGGTAAGCGCCATGCAGTCCGGCATCCTTTTCGGCTATGTCGGACAAGTTGAAGGCATTGTCAAGCGGATGAAATGGCAGGCCAAACAAGAACCGAAAGTCATTGCGACAGGCGGTCTTGCCTCATTAATCGCAAATGAATCAGACTGTATTGATGTTGTTGACCCGTTTCTTACTTTAAAAGGGCTGGAAATCATTTATGAGCGAAATCGCGTGGGTCACGTATAGGAGGTAAACGATGGATTATTTAATTAAAGCAATTGCATATGACGGTAAAGTTCGGGCTTATGCAGCCAGAACGACTGATATGGTAAATGAAGCGCAAAGAAGGCATGACACATGGCCGACGGCATCAGCCGCAATCGGCCGGACGATGACAGCGTCTCTGATGCTCGGAGCGATGATGAAGGGTGAAGATAAGCTGACCGTCAAAATAGAAGGCGGCGGGCCGATCGGCGCCATCATCGCAGATGCGAATGCAAAGGGCGAAGTCAGAGCATACGTATCAAATCCGCACGTTCACTTTGACCTCAATGAGCAGGGAAAACTGGATGTGAGACGGGCGGTAGGAACGGATGGAACACTTAGTGTCGTAAAAGATTTAGGCTTGCGTGATTATTTTACGGGACAAGTAGAAATTGTCTCAGGTGAACTCGGTGACGACTTCACATACTACCTTGTTTCTTCTGAACAAGTCCCTTCATCTGTCGGTGTAGGAGTGCTTGTGAATCCTGATAACACGATTCTCGCTTCCGGCGGGTTCATTATTCAGCTTCTTCCGGGGACTGATGAAGAAACCATTTCAACAATTGAAAAGCAATTATCTCAAATCGAACCGATTTCAAAATTGATTCAAAAAGGCCTGACGCCGGAAGAAATTTTAGAAGAAGTACTGGGCCAGAAACCGGACATACTTGAGACTATGCCGGTTAAATTTCACTGTTCTTGTTCTAAAGATCGTTTCGAAGCAGCCATTTTAGGACTAGGCAAAAAAGAAATACAAGATATGATAGAAGAAGACGGAAAAGCCGAAGCGGTTTGCCATTTTTGTAATGAGAAATATTTATTTACAAAAGAAGAACTGGAAGAGCTTCGTGACGAAACAACCCGCTAGCTCTTTAGCGGGTTGTTCTATTTTAAAAAAGGGATGGGGTAGATTTTGAAACCGAGAACACTTTTGACGATTATTGTAGCGGCGCTGTTAGTATGCAGCGTGGCAGTCGCGTATAAGTTAACAAAATCCCAAGCTGCAGGGTCATCTGAAGAATCCATCGCGACAATCGGTGATAAACATATCACGCGGCAGGACTGGATGAAAAAGATGGAAGACCAATACGGAAAATCAACCTTGGAAGACATGATTAATACACAAGTAGTGGAAGAGCTTGCGAAAAAGAATAAACTCACAGTTTCAAACAGCGAATTGGAACGTGAATTTCTTTTAATCAAAGCGGTGAATAATTCATTTTATGAAGACGATCATATTACGGAAAACGAATGGAAAGACCAGATCCGCTACAACATTCTTCTTGAGGAACTGCTGACGAAGGACATCGATATATCGGATAAGGAAATGCAATCATTTTATAATAAAAATAAAGAACTGTATCAATTTGATGATTCTTACAGAATCCGGCACATCGTCGTCAAAAGCAAAGGAGAAGCGGACAGGGTGCTTGCTGATTTGAAAGGCGGTTCCAGCTTTGAAGCCGTCGCCGCAGAGCGTTCCACTGACAGATACACGTCTCAGTATGGCGGAGACCTCGGCTTTGTCACGGAAAACCAGGAGAATATCCCGCAGGCATATATCACAGAAGCCAAAAATCTCAAAGAAAATGAATGGTCCGCTGAACCGATTAAAGTTTCTTCAGGATACGCCGTCATTCAGCTGAAAGAAAAGCTTAAGGCGAGAACTTTCTCATATAATGAAGTGAAGAGCCAAATCAGACGTCAGATCGCGATGGATCAATTAGGTGATAAGGCGACAGTCAAAACGCTGTGGAAAGAGGCGGGAGTCTCTTGGTTCTACGGGGAAAAAAGAACTAAATGATTGACAAAAAATTTTGAAATTGATAACTTATATTTATAATACCAATAAATTTAGTCGGAAATTGAGGTGTCCAACATGGTGCGTATTGCAAATTCTATTACTGAACTAATCGGAAATACTCCTATTGTGAAATTGAATCGCCTGACGGATGAAAACAGCGCAGATGTATATCTGAAGCTTGAATACATGAATCCGGGCAGCAGCGTAAAAGACCGTATCGGAGCAGCGATGATTGAAGCGGCTGAAAAAGAAGGCAAATTAAAAGCCGGCGACACAATCATTGAACCGACAAGCGGAAATACAGGAATCGGTCTTGCGATGGTGGCAGCGGCAAAAGGTCTCAGAGCCATTCTCGTTATGCCTGATACGATGAGCATGGAGCGACGCAATCTGCTGCGCGCATACGGAGCAGAGCTTGTGCTGACTCCCGGCGCAGAAGGAATGAAGGGCGCCATTAAAAAGGCGGAGGAGCTTGCAGAGGAACACGGTTATTTTGTGCCTCAGCAATTCAACAATGCGGCAAACCCGGAAATTCACCGCCAAACGACTGGGAAAGAAATTGTCGAACAGTTTGGAGACGAACAGCTTGATGCGTTCGTGGCCGGTATCGGGACGGGCGGAACCATCACAGGAGCGGGTGAAGTGCTGAAAGAAGCATATCCATCCATCAAAATCTATGCGGTAGAGCCGGCGGATTCTCCAGTTCTTTCTGGCGGAAAACCGGGTCCGCATAAAATCCAGGGTATCGGAGCGGGTTTTGTCCCTGAAACATTGAATACAGACATCTATGATCAGATCATTCCCGTCAAAAATGAGGATGCATTTGAATATGCCCGTAAAACGGCAAAAGAAGAAGGGATTCTCGGCGGTATTTCTTCCGGAGCGGCCATTTACGCGGCGCTGGAAATCGCGAAAAAACTGGGTAAAGGCAAGAAAGTGCTTGCGATCATCCCTAGTAATGGAGAACGTTACTTAAGCACCCCGCTTTATCAGTTTGAATAGAGACATACACACGGCTCCCGGCTGTATCCGGGAGTTTTTTTTTGTGCCTGAAGCATCGAAAATCCAAAAAACGTTTCGAATTTTATGGTTGGAAGAGAAATTCACTTTTTTCACCAGTATGATTGCTTTAAAATAAAACTACAGAAAAACGAAGCAGAGGATTGATAAGATGGCACAACGCAGACCGGCAGGAAGAAAGATACCTTTTACGAAGCAAGCATTTTTACAGCAATATGAGAACCTTTCGAAATCGAGAAAACGGCATGTTCTGCTCGAAAGCGCGAGAGGGGGAAGATTCAGTATAGCCGGTCTAGATCCGATTGCGTCCGTCAGAGGGAAAGACGGAATCACAACGATCAAGCATGAAGGGGAAACACTGTTTAAAGAAGGTGACCCGCTGCGGGCTTTTCATGATTGGTTTGAGACGCTTGGGACGGAAACAAACGATGAGTTCCCGGATTTTCAAGGCGGCGCGATTGGATTTATCAGTTACGACTATGCCCGATACATTGAGAATTTTAAAATGCTGTCTTTAGATGATTTGGAAACACCTGATATATACTTTCTCGTTTTTGATGATGTGGCCGTTTTCGACCATGAGGCTGAGGCGTTATGGCTCATTACCCATACCGAAGCGGAAGAAGCGGAGCTTGCGGAAGCAAAGCTGTCCGGATTAGAGGATATGTGGCGCTCCCGTCAAACGCGGGACGAGCCTTTTTCTCCGCTGAGCCGGGAAGGAGACGGATCGTATGCCGCTCCGTTCACTGAAGAAGGATTTTCACAGGCCGTAGAACAAATTAAGCAATATATCGCGAGCGGCGATGTATTTCAGGTTAATCTGTCCATCAGGCAATCCCAATCTTTATCCGTTCACCCGTATGAGGTGTATAAACATTTGAGAAACGTCAACCCGTCTCCTTACATGGCTTATCTTGAGACACCGGGTTTTCAAGTGATATGCGGGTCGCCGGAGCTATTGGTGACGAAAAAGGGGAAGAAGCTTGAAACAAGACCGATCGCGGGTACGCGTTCAAGAGGAAAAGACGATGCAGAAGACAAGGCGCTGGCTGATGAATTAATTCACAACGAGAAAGAACGTGCGGAACACGTCATGCTTGTTGATCTGGAGCGCAATGATCTCGGCCGCGTATCGCGCTACGGCTCCGTGCGGGTTAACGAGTTTATGGCGATCGAAAAATATTCGCACGTCATGCATATCGTGTCAAATGTACAGGGGGAGCTGCAGGACGGATATGACGCGACAGACATTATTCATGCGGTTTTCCCGGGTGGCACCATCACCGGAGCACCCAAAGTGAGAACGATGGAAATTATAGAAGAGCTTGAGCCGACAAGACGGGGGCTTTATACTGGATCTATAGGCTGGTTCGGCTTCAACGGAGATTTGCAATTTAACATTGTGATCCGGACGATCTATGCAGCCGGCGGACATGCTTTTATGCAGTCCGGAGCAGGAGTGGTCATTGACTCGGTTCCGAAGCACGAATACAAGGAATCGTTCAAAAAAGCTTTTGCCATGAAAAAGGCGTTAGAGCTGAGCGAAGAAGAGACAAAAAATTAGATGAGGTGAGCAGAGATGATTTTAATGATTGACAATTATGATTCATTTACGTACAACTTGGTTCAATATTTGGGCGAGCTTGGAGAGGAACTGATCGTCAGACGGAATGACGGGATTACGATTGAAGAGATAGAAGAGCTGGCGCCGGATTTCTTGATGATTTCACCTGGGCCGTGCAGTCCGGATGAAGCGGGAATCAGCCTCGAGGCCATCAAACATTTTGCCGGCAGCATTCCTATTTTCGGCGTATGTCTCGGACATCAGGCGATCGCACAAGTGTTCGGAGGAGATGTCGTCAGAGCGGAGCGGCTCATGCACGGCAAAACGTCAGACATTATGCATGACGGACAGACGATTTTTAAAGGCCTGCAAAATCCGCTGGTCGCCACCCGGTACCACTCGCTTATTGTCAAAGCGGACACATTGCCTGACTGCTTTACGGTATCCGCTCAAACCAAAGAAGGAGAAATTATGGCAATCCGCCATAATGAGCTGCCTGTTGAAGGTGTTCAGTTCCATCCGGAATCCATCATGACCTCCTTCGGCAAAGAGATGCTCAGAAACTTTATTGAGACACACCGTAAGAAGGAAGTGACGGTGTGATTATATATTTGAATGGTCAATATATAGAGGAGAAAGAAGCGGCGCTTTCTCCTTTTGACCATGGTTATCTGTACGGGATCGGCGCGTTTGAGACGTTCAGGCTTTATAACGGCCGGCCGTTTTTGCCGGATGCGCATGTCGCCAGGCTCAACAGGGCGCTTCGGGATTTGCGGATTGCGTATGAGGTGAATAAACAGGAGCTGCTTGATATGCTTGCAAGCCTGTTGCACCTCAATGACATCAAGGACGGCAGCGCGCGTGTCCGGCTTAACGTCTCGGCAGGCGTCAGCGATAAAGGATTTACTGCCCAGACTTATGACAAGCCGACCGTCCTTTGTTTCGTCAGCCGGCTTAATCCGGAAGCTTTGCCTCTTGAAAAAGAAGGCAAACTTCTCTCTGTCCGGAGAAATACGCCTGAAGGATCTTTTCGGTTAAAATCCCATCACTATTTAAACAATATGTATGCTAAACAAGAAATCGGCAATGATCCGAATCTTGAAGGGATTTTCCTGACCCGAGAAGGAGATGTCGCGGAAGGCATTGTCTCCAATGTGTTTTGGCGAAAAGGAGACAAGGTCTTTACGCCATCCTTGGATACAGGCATTCTCGACGGGGTAACGAGGCAGTTTGTCATTGATGAATTGAAACGGCAGGGGACAGAGATTGCCGAAGGCCGATTCCGTTTTCAATCAATGCTTGAAGCGGATGAAGCATGGATGACAAACTCCGTGCTTGAAATTATCCCGTTTTCTAAAATAGAGGAAGTGCCGCTGCCCGGAGTGAGCGGAAAAACGGTGCAATTGCTCCGTAAGCAGTATCAGCAGGAAATAAACAAAATGAATGTAAAGGAGGAGGAACAAAATGGCGCAGCAAACGATTGAACAGCCTAAACTGATTCATACAAAAAAAGGCGCTTTGTCCTATAAAGAGAAGACACTCGTTATGGGAATTTTAAATGTAACGCCAGACTCCTTCTCTGACGGCGGAAAATACGACAGTACGGAAAGAGCGCTTCTGCATGCGGCGAAGATGGCTGAAGAAGGAGCGCATATCATAGATATCGGCGGCGAATCGACAAGGCCCGGCGCATCACTCGTGTCGGCTGATGAAGAACTGTCGCGTGTAATCCCCGCCATAGAACGGATCACAAGCGAACTGGACGTTCCGATTTCAATTGATACGTACAAAGCGTCCGTGGCAGACGAAGCGGTGAAAGCGGGCGCCTCTATCATCAATGATATCTGGGGGGCGAAAGGTGACCCTGACATGGCGCCGGTAGCAGCCAAACACGGAGTTCCGATTATCTTAATGCATAATCGAAAAGAAAGAAATTATAACGATCTTATTCCTGATATGCTTGCAGACTTAATGGAAAGCGTAAAAATTGCCGCGGATGCCGGCGTTTCAGATGAAAATATGATTCTGGATCCGGGGATCGGCTTTGCGAAAAACTATGAGGACAATCTGGCTGTCATGAACAAGCTGGAAGTATTCAGCGGGTTAGGTTATCCGCTGCTCCTGGCGACATCAAGAAAAAGATTCATCGGCCATGTGCTTGACCTCCCTCCTGAGGAACGTGCAGAGGGGACAGGGGCGACAGTATGCCTTGGCGTTCAGAAAGGCTGCGACATTGTGAGGGTGCATGATGTTAAAGAGATCGCAAGAATGACGAAGATGATGGATGCTATGTTGAACAAAGGAGGCGCGCATTATGGATAAAGTATATGTAGAAGGTATGGAGTTTTACGGATATCACGGTGTGTTCGAAGAAGAAAACAAACTCGGCCAGCGTTTCAAAGTAGACCTGACTGCCGAACTGGACTTGAGCAAAGCGGGACAAACAGATGACCTTTCTTACACTATTAACTATGCGGAGCTGTACAGCGTCTGCCGCGGCATCGTTGAGGGCGAGCCCGTCAATTTGGTCGAGACGCTTGCGGAGCGGATCGCAGACACCGTTCTTAAGAAATTTGAGCCGGTGCGGCAATGTACGGTAAAGGTTGTTAAGCCTGATCCGCCGATTCCCGGTCATTATAAATCAGTAGCCATAGAAATGACGAGAACGAAATCATGAACAACACGGCATATATCGGTCTCGGGTCCAACATGGGCGACCGTGAACGTTACTTGCGGCGCGCAGTGGCCATGCTCAGCCGGCATGATGGCGTGACGGTGTCGAAGGTGTCCTCCATATATGAAACAGATCCCGTGGGTTATGAAGATCAAGATCAGTTTCTCAATATGGCCGTTGAAGTGAAGACGTCATTGACTCCTTTCGAACTTCTTGACGTGACGCAGAGCATTGAAGCTGAATTAGGCAGAACGAGAGAAATCCGCTGGGGGCCGCGAACGGCAGACCTTGACATTTTGCTGTATAATCGTGAAAATATTGAAACAGAGCGGCTGATTGTTCCGCATCCGAGAATGTACGAGCGCTTATTTGTCCTAGCGCCGTTAAAAGAAATTTGTCCGCATGCGGATCATATCACGATAAGCGATGAAACAAACCAAGAAGGTGTAAGCGTATGGAAGCAGAAATCTGGGGTAGACGAATTCGTGCATTCAGAAAGCTGAAGGGGTATACTCAAGAAGGGTTTGCAAAAGCGATAGGTATTTCAGTTTCCATTCTCGGCGAGATTGAACGCGGAAACCGTTTGCCGTCAGCTTCGATCATTCGTGACGCTGCTGATGCTTTAAATATAAGCGCGGAGGAATTGGCTCCGCCTGAAAATGCAGGAAAGGAGGACGAATAGTGTTTAAAATCGGTGATATTGAGTTAAAAAACAGAGTGGTTCTTGCTCCGATGGCCGGAGTCTGCAACGCCGCATTCCGTCTTACCGTTAAAGAATTCGGAGCGGGACTCGTATGTGCGGAAATGGTCAGTGACAAAGCCATTCTGTACAACAACGCGAAAACAATGGGAATGCTCTACATCGAGGAGAGAGAAAAACCTCTCAGCCTGCAGATTTTCGGAGGGAAGAAAGAAACCCTTGTAGAAGCGGCTAAGTTTGTCGATCAAAATACGACGGCTGATATTATTGATATTAACATGGGATGCCCTGTGCCGAAGATTACAAAATGCGACGCGGGAGCAAAATGGCTTCTCGATCCGAATAAAATTTATGAAATGGTATCCGCAGTAGTAGATGCTGTTGATAAGCCCGTCACAGTGAAGATGAGAATGGGCTGGGATGAAGATCACATTTATGCCGTGAAAAACGCCCAGGCTGTTGAACGTGCCGGCGGAAAAGCTGTTGCGATGCACGGACGCACAAGAGTGCAAATGTATGAAGGCACTGCGAACTGGGATATCATTAAAGAAGTAAAGCAATCCGTCTCTATTCCTGTCATCGGAAACGGCGATGTCAAAACGCCTCAGGATGCGAAACGCATGCTCGAGGAAACCGGTGTTGACGGCGTCATGATCGGCCGTGCCGCACTCGGCAACCCGTGGATGATTTACCGTACGGTTCAGTACCTTGAAACTGGTGAGTTAAAAGACGAACCGAAAGTCCGTGAAAAAATGTCAGTATGCAAACTGCACCTTGACCGCCTGATTAACTTAAAAGGTGAAAAGGTAGCGGTAAGAGAAATGAGAAAGCACGCTGCATGGTATTTGAAAGGCGTAAAAGGCAATGCGAATGTTCGCAATGAAATCAATCAATGTGAGACAAGAGAAGAGTTTGTACAGCTTTTAGATGCATTTACGGTTGAAGTTGAGACGAAAGAACTTCAAAACGCAAAAGTAGGATAATACTCACCTCTATTTGCTGCTCACTGCTAGTTTTGTGCTGGCAGTTTTTCTGCTTTTTTCATGAAACAATATCTGTAATGGAGTGATAACAATGAGTCAAGAAGAGCAAAATCATGAGGAATTGAACGACCAGCTGCAAGTCAGACGCGATAAAATGAACCAGCTGAGAGAAAACGGCATTGATCCTTTCGGCGAACGCTTCGAGAGAACACATCAATCTCAGCAGATCATTGACGCCTACCAAGAGCTTTCTAAAGAAGAACTGGAAGAAAAAGCGATTGAAGTTACCATTGCAGGCCGTATGATGACAAAGCGCGGAAAAGGAAAAGCCGGCTTTGCCCATCTGCAGGACTTAGAGGGTCAAATTCAAATTTACGTAAGAAAAGACAGTGTCGGCGAAGAACAATATGAAATCTTTAAATCTTCAGACCTCGGAGACGTTATCGGCATCACCGGGAAAGTTTTCAAAACAAACGTAGGCGAGTTGTCTGTCAAAGCGACATCTTTTGAATTGCTGACAAAAGCACTGCGTCCTCTTCCTGATAAATATCATGGATTAAAAGATGTTGAACAGCGTTACCGTCAGCGTTATCTTGACCTGATCGTAAACCCTGACAGCAAACAAACGTTTATCACACGCAGCAAAATCATCCAAGCGATGAGAAGATACTTAGATGACCATGGATACTTAGAAGTCGAAACACCTACAATGCACAGCATACCGGGAGGGGCATCTGCGCGCCCGTTCATCACGCATCATAATGCGCTGGATATGCCACTTTATATGCGTATTGCGATTGAGCTTCATCTGAAACGCCTGATTGTCGGCGGGCTGGAAAAAGTCTACGAAATCGGACGCGTGTTCCGTAATGAAGGTGTTTCTACACGCCACAACCCTGAATTCACGATGATCGAACTGTATGAAGCGTACGCTGATTATAAGGACATTATGAGCCTGACGGAAAACCTCGTTGCACATATTGCGCAGGAAGTGCTGGGAAGCACCACAATCCAGTACGGTGAAGAGCAGATTGATCTGAAACCTGAATGGAAACGACTCCATATGGTAGATGCGGTCAAAGAAGCTACAGGCGTAGATTTCTGGAATGAGATGACTGTTGAAGAAGCCCGCGGCCATGCAAAAGAACATGGTATCGAGATCACAAACTCAATGACGGTGGGCCATATCATCAATGAATTCTTCGAACAAAAAATTGAAGAAACACTCATTCAGCCTACATTTATTTACGGCCACCCTGTAGAGATTTCGCCTCTTGCTAAGAAAAATCCTGAGGATCCGCGCTTTACAGACCGTTTTGAACTGTTTATCGTCGGCCGTGAGCACGCTAACGCATTTACGGAGCTGAATGACCCTATCGACCAAAGAGAACGTTTTGAAGCGCAATTAAAAGAAAGAGAAGAAGGAAACGATGAAGCGCATATGATGGATGAAGACTTCGTTGAAGCTCTTGAGTACGGCATGCCGCCGACCGGAGGATTAGGTATCGGCATCGACCGCCTTGTCATGCTGTTAACAAATGCTCCGTCTATCAGAGACGTTTTATTATTCCCTCAAATGAGACATCGCTAATAAAAGGAAAGGCGCCGTTTCTGCATATCGCAGCACGGCGCTTTTTTATAAACAAGCCGTTCATAAAGCTTTTTTGATTTTCTTTTAAAAAACTATTGCACTATTATTTGTGAGGTGGTATATTATTATTCGTTGCCGCTAAACAAGGCGCTGACGAAAAAAGAAATTTAAAAAGTTATTGACTTCAAGAGATTGATAAGATATAATAATAAAGTCGCTTGAACGAAAGACAAAATGATCTTTGAAAACTAAACAAGACAAAACGTACCTGTTAATTCAAAGTTTTAAATAAATCGCACAGCGATGTGCGTAGTCAGTCAAACTACTTTATCGGAGAGTTTGATCCTGGCTCAGGACGAACGCTGGCGGCGTGCCTAA
>NZ_JBFTRO010000013.1:0-24200 GCF_056399565.1 Bacillus sp. 01N42_2
CGTTTGCCGTCTTCATAACGGATTTCCGCTTGTTCAGGATGCACCCGGTTTTCTTTCAGTTTGGCAAGAAGCGATGATGCTGGCTCGTCCGGATCGGCTTGGATGACTTGGCCGTACAGCTTCGGATGTTCAAGGTGAGCCGTTTTCAGGAAAGCGGCCAGCCCCGCCAATACATTGTCTTCCCCCCTGTCGGGGACAAGAAGCTGGATCAGCGTTTTTTTCTTCTGTTTTTCTTTGATAAGACGGGTGACGATCGCTGACAGCTCCGCCGCGCAGGCGTCATAACGGTCCTCAAGCGGACCTTTGCCGTCAGCCGCACATACGGCGCCGTTTATGTCCTCAGCGTTCATTCCGCCATACAGCGTCACGTATCTGAAAGACTCTTCTTGTCCGCCGTCTTCACCCGGCGGTGATTCCTGCCACTTTGGCTGAAGCAAGAGCGGTTTTCCCTCCGTTTCCTCTTCCAGAAAACGGGCGGTGAGTCCCGTCAATCGGACACATACCGCGCCGTTTTCATCACACAGCTCAATATGATAGGCGCCGTCCGCTGAGGAAAGCACCGCCCACATCGTCTCCCGGCACGCAGAAAACACCTGCATATCCTGGAGGGCAAACGGCAGGAACGGCCGTCCGGACGCGGAACCGTCTGAGAGCACGAGACCGATAGAAGCCTGAAGGGCGGCGTCCAGCATGCTCGGATGCAGGATGAACGGCTCCTTTTCTTCACGGGCGGACGGCGGAAGAGTGAGCTTCGCGAGCACTTCTCCGCTCCCGGCATAGACGGCGTCAAGCGCCTGATGAGACGGTCCGTAGGTGATGCCGAGGCTGTCGAATGCTTCATAGCACTCAGCCTTTGACATACGCCGGCCGCCGCAGCGCGCCTGAACCGCTTCCACATTGAGTACCGGAGCACGCTCCGTCTCTTCGAGCACGGCCTTTCCCTGGAAAAAGACAAGCGGCTTTTCTCCTTCGGCATACGCTTCAAAAGCGATGTCTCCGTTTTCTTCCGGCTGAAGCTTTACATGAAGCGTCACTCCTTCAGAAAGCGCCGTCACCGGACGGAGCCAAACGATCTGTTTGAGCCGGACACCCGCTTTCCCGTCCGGCAAGTCTTCAGCGGCAAGTGTAACGGCGGCCCGGGCCATTTCTAAAGCAGCCGCGCCCGGAAGCACCGGTTTTCCATTGACGATATGATCGGCAAAAAATGGTTCACGCCCTGAAAAAACAGAAGTAAAGCGCTGGGCGGTAAAGGTCGATGTATTCGCGTGGAGCAGCGGGTGAAGCTTTTCACGTTCAGCTGAGTTCCGGCTTTCAAGCTCTCTCTGAAGACAATCGGACGCCCAATACTTCTGCCTGGCAAACGGGTAGCCCGGCAGATTGCCGATTCGCGGCAAAGGTCCGCCATAAAGCAAGTCCCCTTCGATTTCATAACCTTGACAATAAAAATCTGCCAGCACGCATAACAGCTCCTGATATTTTCTATGGTCAGAATATGAGGCGCTGCACTTGCCGAGCACTTCTATTATGTGCTCCTGAATATGCTGACGGCCTGCAAAGTGCTGCGGTACTTTTCCCGAAAACGCATAAGGGTGATGTTCATTAAGCTTTGCCTGCTTCCATATATACACTGTGTCATCAGCATCTTGAACCACGATGGCGGCGCGATGGTTAAAGTGATGCCGTCCTTTTAGCAACGTATAGCTGAGCTGGGCTAGATCATTTTCTTTCAGTCCGCCATTTTCCGCCCAAGTGATCATATCTTCGATTTTTTCCTGAAGGGCATCCTTTGTTTTTGCAGACAAAGTCAGTAAATATGCAGGGGCATGCCGATGAGGTGAAACGCTGCGCTTATAGCTTTCCATAACGACATGGGCGTTTGTTCCGCTCATCCCGAATGCGCTGACTGCCCCCATTCGGTTTTTATCCGGCAGAGAAGGCCACGGTTTTCCCGTTTTATTCACATAAAAAGGACTCTTCTCCCAGTTGATATAGCGGTTTTCCCCGCTGCAATGCAGACTGGCGGGAATCATTTCACGGGAGAACGCCTGTAAAAGACTGATCAAACTGACAATGCCTGACGCGGCAAACGTGTGGCCGATATTGGTTTTAATTGACGTGAGCGCGCAAAATGCTTCTTTGTTTGTATAGGCAGAAAATGCGTCATAAAGCGCGTTAATTTCCACCGGATCACCGAGTTTTGTCCCTGTGCCGTGTGTGACGATATATTCGATATCTTCAGGGTTGATACGGCCCCGGTCATAAACGGAAGTAAGCAGCCGGGTCTGCGCGACGCCGCTCGGAGCGGTAATTCCGTTTGTTTTCCCATCATAATTGATGCCGCTCGCCCGAATCACCCCGTAAATCGGATCACCATCCGCTTCCGCCTCTCTCAGCGGCTTAAGAACAACCGCCGCGGCCGCTTCCCCCGGAACCATGCCGTCAGCCCTTTTATCAAACGCGAAGCATTTCCCGTTTTCCGACAGCATTCCGGCTTTATCTATCGTTTCAAAAAAGTCCGGGGTATTCATGATATTCACCCCGGCCGCAACAGCTGTTGTGCACTCTTTATTCTGCAGGCTTAATACCGCCTGATGGACAGAAACGAGCCCCGAAGAACATGCAGTATTGATCGCCATCACAGGACCTGATAAATTCAAGTGATAAGCCAGCCGCGCCGCCAAAATACCGTTATGATGAGACGTGACATTGCCTTTGTCCCGTGTTAAAAGGTGATAATCTCCTTCTTCCGCCCCCACAAACATACCGATCGTCTGCCGCCTGATGTGACTGGCGCCGTAGCCGGCGTCCTCAAGGGCCCTCCACGCTTCCTGAAGAAGCAGCCGCTGTTTCGGATCCATCGTTTCAGCTTCCCTCGGCGATATTTCAAAAAATAAAGGGTCGAATTCGTCCGCCCCCGGTACAGCGCCGAGTTTCCATTTTGAACTTGTGAAGCCTTTTTTTGCGACCGGTGCGACAACGTCCTTTTCCTGAAACAGAATGTCCCACAGCTCGTCCGCCGTGCGTGCCTGAGGAAATCGGCCGCTCATGCCGATAATGGCAATGGAATCAGCTGCCTGAACGCCCTCGGTTCCGGCGTTCAGCTTATTTCTTCCCCTCTGCTTCTTCCGCTTTTCCGTTCCTGCCTTTTCAAAGACAGATTGATCTGCGGATTCAGGTTTCTTTTCTTCATAGACATGCTCCATGACGGACTTGTGCTCCGTCAGAAAATAGCGGACGACCTTCTCCAGTGTGGAATGTCCGAAAAACAGGGCCGGTGTCACTTCAATTCCGTAATGAGCGGACAAAGAAGAGGCGAATTCCGCCAAACTGATAGAATCAAAGCCGAAATCAGCCAGATTGTCAGCGTCCGTCAGTCTGTTCTTGTCTATTTTCAAAAGCCCCGCCGCCAGTTCCTTCACATCCCAGCTTACGCATTCTTCCAGTGTAAAGCCTTTCATTTCACTCCGCCTTCCTGAAAACGGGACGTTCCTGTGTACAGAACCCGAAATCGGCCGTTCGCCTTGATCTATCTGCAGGAAGCGTTTGGCCCTCGACGGAAAGCCGGCCAGGACGAGATACTGGCTGGACGGCTGGACTAACAATGTTTCAAAGGCTTCGAGTCCTTCCTCTGTGTATAAATAACGCTGTCCGCTTGATTTTAAATACATATCGGTGCTTTCCGCCGTGCCGACATGCATCCCCCCTTCTTTCCAAAGCGGCCAATTGATGGCAAGTGACTTGCCGCTTCTGAGTCCGAGGCTCACAAGTTTATCCCGATGACGGACAAAAGCCATTTGGAAGCGGTTCCCCATTGCGTAGTCACAAGAACCGAAGTCTCCTAAAATCGCTGAAGAAGAAGAGAAACAACAGAAGAAGTCAAGCGGCTCCCGTGACAGAACCAGATCTAACACCGCGGTGCCGTCCGCTTTTGGCGCTAAGACTTGCTGAAAGGTTTGCAGATCTTTCTCCAGAATGCTTTCAGTGCCTTGAAGACCTGCAGCGTGAATGACACCGTGAATCGGCCCGCATCCTTTTTCTTTCGCTTCTTGCAAACCTTTCTCCATCTGAGCCTGATCTGCGGCATCCGCCTGCACGTAAAACACCTTGGCGCCTGATTCTTCCAATCTCTTGATCTTGTTCATCACCGGGCCGCCTGCCGCTGATCTCCCCGTCAAAATGAGCGTAACCGGTCCTTTTTCAGCAAAATATCCGGCGAATAACAAGCCTAATCCCCCGCATCCGCCGGTAATCAAGTACGTTTTTCCGCTTTTTATCACACGCTGCTCAACAGGGGCAATATCCGTCTGCTTCATTTCCATGACGTGACGGCTTTCCCCGCTGTACATGACACTGCGGAATGACTCGCTGCGAAGCTCTTCACATACGTTATGGATCAGCTTTTCAAACGGTCCTTTTTGTCCAAAATAAACCGCGGCCGTATCCGTCTCCGGCAGAATCAGTTTCAGCGACCGTTCCAGCCCGATCCATGACTCGGCGTAACTGATATCGGTATCGGTCCCGCACTGAGCGGAAAGAAGGATTCGCCTCGGTTTAGAACGCAAAGAAGCAGCTGCGCGGATCACATGATAGAGAATGGAATAGTCTTTCACGGCCTTTTCATCTTCAAGCGGCCATCCATATAAAACGGCATCCGCTTTGCCAGCAGCCGTTTCAATATGCCGAAACGTTTCTTGATATGCTTGTCCGTCAGTGATTTTAATTTGATAATGCGTGTTTGAAAGCTTTTGAGTTTCCTCACCCTGTGAAATAAAAAACACGCCGGTTCCCGGATAAAGAGATTGTAAAGACCGATAAGCATGCTTTCTGGCAGCTTCTCCCGTAAGGAAACAGATGACCGTTTTCAGCTCTTCATGAATGGATTTCCCCAAAGGCTGCTGAGTCCACATTTCTTCAAATATCATCATCTCGGATTGTTCCTCTTGCCCGTGATCCTGCTGAGACGGCTGTCTCATTCTCACCCCTTTGATTTCTGCGCAGACAATGCCGGTTTCATCACAAAATTGAATGTCACAGCCGGTTTGATTCTTTTTATTAATATACATCCACATGCCGGATGAACACGGACGCATGACGCGCAGTTCTTCAACTGCTTCAGGCACGATATGGACTGACGGCTCCGTTTTTGCCAGGACATGAAAAGCTGCGTCCAAAAATTCCGGCGGTATATGATATCCCGGATTACGGCCGCCGCTTTCATCTATAAGAGCAAGCTTCGCCCAAACCGCATTTTCTCCCGCATAAAGCTTTTCAACGGTGCGGAACTCCTTACTGACGGTTACACCTGATATGCCTGGTGTTTCATAATCGAATGACAGCGGGCGGCAGTCTTTTTGTAAGGAGACAATATCAAGCACGCGGGATGGCTGTATGTTCCCTTGTCCGACGATTCCATAATGATGCAGCTTCTCTGCGTCACTGTATATTTCATAATGGATGCCTTCCTCGTCTTCAGACAGAAGGGAGAGATTGACGCCCGCACCGTGATGTCCGCCGGTAATCGGGTCAGTCCATGCCGCCGTTCGGATCCATATCTCTTTTTCTTCAGAGCTGTCTGCCGCATGATGATAAGCCGCTAGCGCCATTTCTAGATAAACGGCAGCCGACAGAACCCGCTCCCCTCTCACATCCTGGAAAACGTGTTCCCGGCCTGTAAAAGATGTATGATAGCTTTGCTCCGCCAAGGTTGACGTATTTTCATGCAGGAAAGGATGCACATATTCAGTTGTTCCGGTTTTTGGTTCTTCCCGCTTCATCCAGTAGCTTTCTTTTGCAAATGGATAAGACGGCAGACTGATACGATGCGGCAGCGAGCCTTTATATAAAGATGCCCAATCAACGGGCGCCCCGTGAACCCAGGCACTCAAAAGACTGTCAAATTGATGTTTTTCCATCCAATCACTGACTGTGCCTTCCGTCTCTGTGACAGAACTATCACTCCGGCCTGTAAACACCCCGCTTACGGAACCAGCATTATTCAGAAAAGCAGTCAGCTTCTGTTCCAATTCAGAAACAGAGTCCGCTGTCATCGCCAGCCGTTCTTCCATCGGGACTCTGCCGACTTGAAGGGTAAATGCCGCGTCAAGCAGATTCGCATCTGTAATTGTTCCGTTTCCGGCGGCATCCGACAGCAATAGAGCCCGCTCGCGCAAGCGGTCTTTATCTTTTGCCGATAAAACAAAAAGCGCCGGACGGCCGGAGTCTGCCGAAGTTATTTCTGCCGGTTCATACTCTTCTATCAGCAGGTGGGCATTCGCTCCGCCCGCGCCGAAAGAAGATGTACCCGCGATTCTCGGATATTCCCGTGTTACTCCTTCAGATTCTATG
Organism: Bacillus sp. 01N42_2; assembly: GCF_056399565.1. Taxonomy (NCBI): domain Bacteria; kingdom Bacillati; phylum Bacillota; class Bacilli; order Caryophanales; family Bacillaceae; genus Bacillus; species Bacillus sp. 01N42_2. The sequence continues at coordinate 6,346 of NZ_JBFTRO010000013.1, forward strand.
ACCGGCCGTCTCCATTCCGCCGTTTCCTGCTGCATGATAAAAGGAGAAGTTTCAAAATCAATTTCCGGGTTCAGCTGCTTTGAATGCAGCGACGGCACTAGATATCCGTGTTTCATCTGAAGAAGAATTTTGGTGACCGCAGCAATGCCCGCCGCACTTTCCAGGTGTCCGATATTGGATTTAACAGAACCGATGGAACAAAATTGCGCTGCATCCGTATAGCGGCGGAAAGCCTTGGTTAACCCTGCGATTTCAATCGGATCTCCCAAGGAAGTGCCGGTGCCGTGGGCTTCCAGATAGCTGATTGCTCTCGGGTCAATCCCTGCCCGCTCCATCGCGTCTGCGATCACTTCCCCTTGTGCATTCGGATTCGGAACGGTGAACCCGTTCGTTTTGCCGCCGGCGTTCAGAGCGCTTCCTTTAATGACACCGTATATATGATCATGATCTGCAACAGCCTTATTCAACGGCTTTAACACGATACAGCCGACGCCCTCTCCGTCAACAAACCCGTCAGCCTTATCACCGAACGCTTTGCACGCGTTTGACGGTGACAGCATTCTCATAGAAGAAAGCCCGATATAATGAACCGGATCTGTAATCAGATTTACGCCGCCGGCAATCGCGCATTCAGATGCACCTGTTCTGATGCTTTCTGCGGCGAGATGAATGGCGGTTAAGGATGAGGAGCATGCGGTATCGACCGCGATGCTCGGACCGTGAAAATCAAACACATAGGATACGCGGTTCGGGATAAAGTGGTAGTGGGCCCCTGTCGGATAGTTGCCGTTCATGACACCCGCAAAGACACCAACCTTTTTACCGGCGCATAGTGAATCAGGGGTATATCCGGCATCCTCAAGGGCCGCATAAGCGGTTTCCAGAAACAGTCTCTCCTGCGGGTCCATGCGCTCCGCTTCTTTCGGGGAGATTTTAAAAAACAGCGGGTCAAATTTATCAATATCTGTTAAAAAGCCGCCCCACTTTGTATACATCCGGCCTTCCTTCCCTTTTGTCTCATCATAGTAGTCCCGCCAATCCCAGCGGTCTTTCGGAATTTCGGTGATTCCATGTTCACCGGTCTTTAACCGTTCCCAGAACTCATTAACATTTTCAGCTCCGGGATACCTCCCGGCAAGACCGACAATGGCCACTTCAAGGTGTTTTGACGGCGGTTCGGAAGCGGGCGGCGCTTTTTCAGAAAAAGATGCCGCTTGGCGCTTCGTCAATCCGGCGCTTTTTTTGCGGCTTTGCTTTTTCTGTAATGTGTGCGGCGCCTTTTCGGCTTCTTTATTTGTCTTGAAAATCCCAGCCATATCATCCTGTCTTGAGCTGACGAGATATTCCGCTAATCCGCCGATTGTCGGATACTCGAAGAACAAAGTGCTGCTGATATCAGGTATGTCTTCCCGCACGCGGTTGGTCAGCTGTACGATTAAGATGGAATCGATTCCGTATTCTTCAAGGGGCGTATGGGCTTGAACGTCCTCAATCGGCATCTTTAAGATGGCGCTGACGATCTGTTTCAGATACTCTGTGCTTTTTTCAAGCAAAGAGCCGGATGATACCGCTTCAATATGACGGACTTCTTCAGAAAATCGCGCATGCAGTTCGCGCTCCTTCGTTTCAGCCAAGTATGCGGCAAGCTCTTCTATCGTCCGGTATTCAAAAAACAGCGTGCTGCTGATATCAGGGACGAGATCCCGCAGCTCATTCGTCAGCTGAACGATCAGAATAGAGTCAATGCCGTATTCATCCAGAGGAGCCAGCGGATTTATCTCTTCTGCCGGCATTTTTAATACGTTTGCCGCAGCCTTTATCAGAAAAGCCGCTGTCTTTTCCGAAAGCCCCTCTCCCGCTTGTTTGATGGGGAGCTGACGATCAGAGGATGTTTGCGGTACGTTTGATTGGCGCTTTTGCGCGGTGTAAGCTTCCCTGCTCTGCCTGATGACTCCGTTGCTTTTCGCCGTGATAATCTGCTGGGTGTGCAGACGTTCGTTTTCAGCCGGAAATTGAACGGAATGAAAGCCTTCAGCCATTAAAACGGATTTCCATGTTTCCGGATAAAGACCGGGGCACCCCGGAATCCGCAGCGCCTCGTCTTCGTACAGCCACCAGCCCTCTAATAAGCCGAATGTAACATGTGTAAACGGCGTATGCCCGCCCAGTTCATTAACGAGCAGCAAACCGTCCTTTTTCAATACGGCTTTTGCCGTCCGTAAGGTTTTCCGGATATTTTTGGTGGCATGCAGCACGTTTGCGGCGATAGCGATATCGTAGGTTCTCAGATGGAATCCCTGGCCCGCCGCAGGCTGCTCCACATTAAACAGCTGATACGTCAAATACGGATTGTCCGCGCCGTATTCCTTTTCGGCATGCATTAAAAAAGCTTTTGACAAGTCGGTATAACAGTATTCCTGAATATGGTTTTGATAGGGGCGGAGCTTTTTAAACAGTGTGCTGCTCGTTCCGCCGGTGCCCGCTCCGATCTCCAGCAGACGGATGTTTGCATCAGGATTGTTTTTAATTACATTTTCCACGTAAATACACGCTTCATTTGCCAGCACATCGTTGTAATAATCAGCGAGAATGTTATGCTTATAGATTCCTTCAACAAGCTCCATTGAAGAATCGGGAAACATCACGTCCGTGGCTTTTATTTTGCCTGTTAAAATGTCAGGCAAAGCTTGAATGACGGTATCCGCCAGCAGTGCCTGCGCTTTCATATCCGGATCTTTCAGCCATTCGTTTTTCTTCTTATGCCACTCTTCCCAAACCGCGGACGTTTCACCGCTTTTAAAATCGCTGTCTAAAAGACGGATACTTTCTTCCAGCCAGCGCTCATATAAAGGCAGACAGGAAGCCGCCGGCGCTTCGCCGGTCAGACCCATTGAACGCAGCGTCACCCGCAATACTTGCAGCAAAAGCCGATTCAATTCTTTCATTTGATTGCTTATTTCTGTTCTTAAGGATAACTGTGTACGGTCTTTTTGTTTGTCTCCCTTACCCAAAACCTTATCCTCCTAAGAAAATTAAATTTGCTCCGTCATTTTGACAGGCAATCAGATAGTCACAAATTCATGAGGGTTCATTCCCTCGATCGGAATCGGCTTGGTCAGCTTCATCAGCCCCATACGGGAGATCGGCTGCGTCAGCAAAGTTTCCAGCGCCTGCATCCCTTCCGCCCGGCTGATCAGCCCGAGACCGATTGCACTCAGTCTGTCAAACTCTTCAGAAATGTGATTGTCAGCCCGCTCCCAATAACCCCAGTTCATCACTTTGACCCGGCATGACAGCCGTCCGGAAAGCTCATGGGCAAATGCGTCTTTAAATGCACACCCCGCCGCATAATGACTTTGATTCGGATTCTTAATATATGAAATAACCGAAGAGAAAAAGAGAATAAAGTCCAAAGACTCTTTCGCAAATACTTCGGCAATGTTGACGGAAATATCCACTTTCGCCGCAAGACCGGCGTGAAACTGTGATTCTTCCATATCTTTTACGCTTTCATTCGCAAATACCATCGCTGAATGAACGACGCCGCTGATGGTGCCGTATGTGTTTTTAATCTGTTCATAGGCGCGCTGAAGCGATGGAAGATCAGAAGCATCTGCGGCTATATATTCGGGAGCCGGGCCTGATGACCGGTACCGGTCTATTTTTTGGCGTATCCGGCTGTCCAGCGGCCGCCTCCCGATCCAGACGATTCGGGCTTTATACGTCGTCACCATATAATCTGTCCAAACCTCGCCGATGCCTCCCGCACCGCCGATGATGACATATACGCCTCCATAGCGGTAAGGAACACTTTCAGACGGCCCGCTTTGGACCGGAAGCAATTGAGGCCTGTACCATTCCTGATGTCTGTGCACCCATGCTTTACCCGTACGGTCGCGGGGCAGGCTGAATATGTCTTCTGCGGGGAAATCCCCCCCGTCTTCAAGATCGACCAGACGGATGTGCCAGCTCGGATGTTCTTTAGCGAGAGACCCGACAAAACCGTGCACACTGGAATGAGCGGGACGCGCCTCATCATATTGGGTGATGGGCTGTGCTTGGTGCGTAATCACCGTCATCCCGAGCTGCTCTTTTCCATACCCGAGGCCGATAAGAGCTTTGGCCGCTCTGAAAATTTGCAGCACCCCGCTTTTTTGATCATGGATGTAAGAATCAGCCGGCTGAGGGGCAAACCAGATCATATGCTGAATCTCACCGAGACGGCGGAGCCGATCAGATATCGCTTCAACGGAAGCACTTTGGCTGCTGTCAAATCGCACAGCTTTAGGAAACAATCGTAAAACCGCGTCGGCCTGCCCGTCTGTACCGCCTATAATGACAGCATTTGCTTCAGAAATGGGGAAGCCGGTTTGGTTGTCTATCGGTTCCGCGTCCCATACCTGCATCAGTTTGACGGCACCGGTAAGGTTACCCGGCAGATCGTATTGCTTATTATCGGTTACGGGCGGCGCACTTTCGGCCATTCGGGCAGAAAATCCTTTTATCCTTACACACACATTGCCGCGTTCATCACATATATCAATGTCCATTCTTCGCACGGCCGGTGTTTCATGCGTCACAAACACGGCCGCCCACATGTTTGGACTGCACGGATGAAAAACGGTCAGTTCATGCAATTCAAAAGGCATTAACGGCTGCTCCGGATAACCCGCTTGATCTTCATTCATAACGCCGATGGCCGCCTGAAAAGCGGAATCAATCAGACTAGGATGGAGCACAAACTGTTCGGCCTCATCAGAAACGGAAGCAGGGAGCACCAATTTAGCCAAGGCTTCTTTTTCCCCGCAATAAATGTGATCAATTCCTTGATGTGAAGGTCCGTATACAATTTCCGCCTTTGTAAACGCCGCATAACAGTCTTCTTTTGACAGCACTTTTTTGCGGCATCGCGCTTTCAGCTGTTCAATATGCAGGACCGGCGCCTCAGACAGCGGCTCAATCACAGCACTGCCTTCACAATAAATGTCTGAATCGTTTTCATTGCTGTACACCTGAAATGAAATATTGCCGTTATCCTCCAAGGAAAGCCCTGTCGTCATTCGCAGCGGCTCTTTTTTATGAACGGCCTGGCGTATCCAGCTGATATACCGCAGCGAAATTCCGGTTTTAGCCGTGTATTCAGCGGCTAACGGCGCGGCAGCCAGTTCAGCCGAGGCTCTCGCCATTTCAAGGTAAGCCGCCCCGGGGAGAACACGCTTGTTTCGGACGATATGATCGGCTAAGAAGAATTCATCTCCGTTTAGTACCGTGCTGAATTTTTGTTCTAACAAATCTGATGTATTGCGGTGAAGCAGCGGGTGAAGCCTGCTTTCTGTATTTACGGAAGTAACGGGATGATCGGGCTCCGGTATCCAATATTGTTCCTTTGCAAACGGATACGTCGGCAGACTCATCCTGCGCGGTTTCTCCTCCTGATACAGCCGCGTCCAGTCTATCTCAAATCCTTTTGACCACAACTCCGCAAGTTTTTTGTAAGTGCCGCTGTCCATCCATTTTCGGATCAGCTCCTCCGTATCCTGATCATCATTCAGGAAACCCCTGATTTCCGTTCCGCTATCAGACCGCCCTTGAAAGCAGCCGTCAATCTGCCGTTTTCGTTCTGTAAATTCGGTTAATTTCCGGATCAGGTCCGCTTGATCGTTCACTAAAAAAACAAGCCGTTCTTCCATTGCCAGCCGTCCCGTTTGCAGCGTATACGCCAGTGACCGCAGGGAAAAAGGTTCATCAGGCTGCTTATCTAAGCCGGACTGACCGAAAAGACCGGAAAGAATATTCTTATGTTTCTCATCTTTTGTCAGACATTCCGCTAAAGTCCGGACGGAAGTATGCTGTATGAGATCAGTCATGTCTATTTCCAGCCCGTATTGATCCGTCATCAGCTCAGAAAACTGTGTCAGCTGCATGACATCCAAGCCGAATTCCTTCCAATCGTGGTCACCATCTACCGAGCCGGCCCCTACATGCAGAACTTCCGCCAGAACACCCCGCAACGCATTTTCCAGCTGATTTTGCATTGTATCTATTTTGTCATGAAGCGGACCGCTTCCTTCAAGCGCTTTATCTTTGAGAAATATCAGCAGGCGGGCAGCGTATTCCTGCAGCCGCTCCGGATTTTTCGCTGATAGAGGCACGATATACGGTCTCTCTTGATTCTCCGTAATGCCGGGGTTTTTGGGCCTGTACTCCTCTAAAATGAGATGAACGTTTGAACCCGTCGCCCCGAATGAACTGATGCCTGCGCGTCTCGGACAGGAATGTTCACTGCCGTTCTCTGTATACGCCGGCTTTTTCCATGACTCGGTTTTTTGCTGCACGTAAAATGGCGAGTCCTCTAAACGAAGATACGGATTAATCGTCTCTGAGTTCAAAGAAGGGACAAGCGTTTTGTGAAACAGCTGCAAAACCGTTTTATGAAGCCCGCTGATCCCGGCTGCTGATTCCGCATGTCCGATATTCGATTTAACGGAACCGATCGCACAAAATTGCCGATCCTCCGTAAACGTGCGGTAAGCTTTAACAAGACCTTGTATTTCAATCGGATCTCCTAAAGAAGTTCCGGTTCCATGCGCTTCCACATAAGAAATCGACCGGGGATCAATCCCCGTTTTTTCAAAGCATTCAGCTATCATATCCCCCTGTGCCACAGGGCTCGGCACGGTAATCCCGCTGACGGTTCCCACGTGATTGACGGCGCTGCCTTTTATCACCGCATAAATATGATCCTTATCTTCTTCGGCTTTGTGAAGCGGCTTCAGCAGCACGGCCCCGATGCCGTCAGCTGAGACATAGCCTGTGCCGCCTTCACCGAACGTGCGGCACAGGCCGTCACTCGAATGCATATCCATCAAGCCGTATGTGATATATTTTGTCGGGTGCAATGATAAATTGACGCCTCCGGCAAGAGCTGCTTCACATTCACCGCGTCTCAGACTTTCCGCCGCCATATGGACGGCCGTCAGAGATGACGAACACACGGTGTCAACCGCCATGCTCGGCCCGTGAAAATTGCAAAAATATGAAACCCGGTTTGCGATCGGCGCATAGTTCAAGGGATAAGGAAAGACCAGCCCTTTGGCCGCAGCTTCAGCGCCGACGAGAGAATAATCCATATGCATCACCCCGGCAAACACACCGACGTTCATTCTCTTATTCGGCCCTTTCGGCTGAACGATTGTTTCCGGCGTGTAGCCCGCATCCTCAATCGTTTCCCAGCATGTTTCTAAAAACAATCGTTCTTGCGGATCTTTAGCTTCTGCCTCCCGCGGAGAAATCCGAAAAAATTTCGCATCAAAACAATCCGGATCGTCTATAAAACCGCCCCATTTGGAAATCGGCTTGCCGGACGGCGATCGCAAATGCTCATATTTCCTCGTATCCCAGCGGGAACGAGGCACTTCCGTTATGCTGTTTTCGCCATTTTTTAAATTTGCCCAGAATTCACGAAGATTTTTGGCGCCGGGGTACCGTCCCGCCATCCCGACGATGGCAATATCTCCATTCTGTGTTCCGGCTGACGTTGATTTTTTCACGCGGATTTGGGTCGTCCTCTTTTTTTCCCGATGCAAAGGTTCAGCATTTGAATGCCCGCTTTGAGCATGGCCGAAACCGGCTCCGTAATGTTCGCACAAATACCCCGCCAATTCCGTGATTGTCGTGTATTCAAATAACAGCGTCGGCAGAAGCTGCGAACCGATTTTTCGTTCAATTTCCTTTACCATGTCCAACAGCCCCGGAGAATCCAGCCCCATTTCATAGTAGCCGATATCCGGGTCAATCTCTTTCACAGGTTTGTTCAATCGGGCGGCAAGCAATTCTTTTAAATAAACGATGCACTGTTCAGTAAGGCCGGCGGAAGGCGCCGGTTCTGCTTGCGGAGCCGGGACGGCATTCCGCCCGTCAGGTTCTTTCTTTTGCCGTTTCTGGTTGATCAGTTCCGGGTCCCTCACCAGTTTATTGGCGAAGTTTTTCAGTTCGCCGACTTTTCTGCCTTCCTCATTGAAAAACTCCATTGTCACGTAAACGAGATCTTTCTTACGGGTGACGGATTCTTTTTTTATCTTGGTGATACATGTCGTCTGCAGCAATTCGGCGCAATAAAACGATTCATAAAACAGCGGCAGAAATAATTGCCCCTCCTCTCTCGTCAAAGGAGCGAGATATACATTGGAGCCGATGCTGCTCGCATCTATCAATGCGGGATGAAACATCGCCTCTTCTGCATGTTCCAGCTGATCCTTTTGCACCGACAGATCAATATAAATCTCTTTTTCAGTTTGGTAGACGCTTCCACAGCCTTTCATCATTCCTGAATGAACCAGTTCTTGATCCCTGCATTCCGCGTAAATGTCCTCAATCGGTATTTCTGCCGCCGTTTGTTTTACGGCATCCATCCGGACGCTCTCTTGGAAGCCGGCGGGCTTGACGGAATGCATGTGCGCCGCGGCATATACCTTTGTCTCTGCTGCTTCGTCACCTTGTTTTTGCCCTTTCACCTCCACCTTCCACTGCCCTTCGCTGCTCACTGTACAATCAACGGAAAGCAGGATTGATTCTCCCTGTTCAGGAGCTAAAGGGTGAAAAATCGATAAGTGCCTGAGTTCAAGGCTGGCATGAAAAAAACCGTTTTCTCTGAAAGTCTGATAGATCAGGTCAATATAAGCCAGACCCGGCAGCAGTTCCTTTCCATAGGCTTTATGATGTTTCAGAACGGGGTGCTGATTGTTAATAAGAAGCTGCTCTTGCATATGAACTTCCTCCATATCGACGTTCAATTTTCAGCGCAATCAGTAAGTCTTTATTTGTTTCCAAAACGTATTCGGGTGGGACTTATGTGCGTTTTCATGCAGGTTTTCGGCTTTGTCCGGACGAATGGGCCGGCGTTTTAATTCCTGTCTCGGCAAAGGCTTTCTAACCGGGGTATACGCCTTTTGCTCCCAAGCTTCCACTATGACATGGGCATTCGTCCCTCCGTCAGCGAAGCTGCTGACGGCGGCAATCCGCGGTGAATCCGTCCATTCACGCAGAGCGTGCGAAAAATAAAACGGCGAGGCGGACAAATCGTAATGCGTCATCGGCTCTTTGCCCGAAAGGAAAGGCACACGCATTCGGCGCGAGAGCATAAGCACTGTTTTAATGAATCCGGCAATCCCTTCAGCGCATAACGGGTGTCCGATATTCGGCTTCATCGACCCCAATTCGCAAGGCGCGCTGTTTTGCATACGGTACACCGCTTCAATCGCCCTCAGTTCCAAAAGGTCTGTTACTTCAGAGCCTGAACCGTTTGCTTCAATGTAGCAGATATCCTCCGCTTTTCTGCCGCTTTTGGCAAGCGCCTTGGCCATCACTTCTTTTTGCGCCTGTATATTCGGTGTGGCAGGCCCCGCGGTTCTGCCGTCATTGTTTACGGAAATGCCTTTAATGACCGCATGAATCCGGTCCCCGTCTTTTACAGCCTGGGCCGCTGTTTTTAAATACACCATTCCGACGCCTTCTCCCAATACGATGCCGCCGGTGCGGCGGTCAAAAATATGAAACGCAGGCTCTTCGCTTAACAGATTGCGAAGTTCGAACATCCGGTGGGTTTGACCGGATTCCAGCAGACTGACTCCCCCGACCACCGCTGAGTCGATTTCGCCGCAAGAAAGCGCCTGTATCGCCATATTCATACCGACAAGCGCTGAAGAACAGGCCGTATCCAAAACGAGACTCGGTCCCTTCAAATCAAAGAATTGAGAAAGATTGGCCGCTAAGTAATTCGGGCCGGCGGCGACTATCGGATTTTTTGCATGCTTCAGACGGTTTTCGTCAGGCATACTGCCGCCGCGTCCTCCTAAATAAACACCGGCTGACCTGCCTTTCATTTCTTGTAAAGAGTAACCGCTGTCTCTGAACAGATGGAGCGCCTCTTCTAATATAAGAAAGGACTGGATATCCATTGCCTTGATGTCTTCTTCGGGAATAAGGAAAAACTCCGGGTCAAAATGCGTTACATTTTTTAAAAGGCCCGCATAATCCGCCTTCTCCGTTTTCCAGCGTTCTTTCGGCACCCTTTGAATGGCCGACGTTCCTTCAGACAGCAGCTTCCAATAAGCTTCAATTGATTCAGCTCCCGGAAAACGGCAGGACATCCCGACAACAGCGATGTCTTGCGCCGCTGGAGCTCCGGAAGGCTGAATGACAGCGGCTGCTGTTTGTTTGGGAATGTACGGGATTACAGGCTGCACCGGTTTTGAAACGGCAGCTTTGATTTCCGGGTATGCTGTTTCAAGCCATCCCGCCAGCGCAGCAACCGTAGGGTATTCATACAGCACCGCCGGGTCAAGGTCAGCTTTGATCCTCTTTCCGATCGCTCTGGACACTTGGGCAAGCATGATGGAATCGGCTCCGTAATCTTGAAAAGGTGTATCAGATTCAAATCTTGACGGCTCCAGTCTTAATTCCCGGCAGCAAATGCCCGTCAGCCATTCCTCAACGCTTTCTGTATCGGCCTGTTCCTGCTGCTTTGTTTCAGTAAGCCCGGATGAAAGCAGCAGACGGTCAGGCTCCCATTTTTCCGGGTGGATGACGGCCGGCATAATAACAGATCCGCAATCGCCTGCCATAATGGCATCAAACAGGCTCAGCCCTTCTCTGTCAGTGATACTCTTTAAACCGCTTTTCTGATAGACTCGGCTTTTTGATTCGCCCATACCCGTTTCTTTCCAGCTTGGCCATTGGATGCTCAGCACCGGAAAACCTTTTGCGGCCGCAAAATAATCCATATAGGCGTTAGCCATGGCATAATCGCTTTGCCCCGCTCCTAATTCCGGCATCACGCCGGACACTGAAGAAAACAGCGCAAAAAACCGGAGAGGCTCCTTGTGCAGCGCTTGATACAAAAGGTCCAGTCCGTCTGTTTTAGGTTCAAGCACGGGCATCATCTGTTCTCTTGTTTTGCGGATAAAGGCGGGATGATCGAGATCTACGGCTCCCGCTGCGTGTATCACGCCTCCTATCGGCCCCATCTTCTCTTTCACCCGGCTGACGGCCTGCTCATATTCAGGGCCGGAAGATACAGACAGCACTTCCGTTCGGACCCCTTTTTGTTCGAGCTCTCTGATTCTTCTCACTTTATCGGAAAACGGGGAATCCCGTTTGATATGGTCATCCCACTCCGCTTTCGGAGGCATTGTTTCTTTTCCGGTAAGCACGAGTTTCGTGACTCCGTAACGTTCGGCAAAATGCCGGGCGAATAAATATCCGAGTCCCCGGGTCCCTCCGGTGATCCAGAGCACATGGTCTTCCGGAAATGAAAATTCTTTTTCAGCTAAGCTGTTTGTTTCCTTTAACCGCGCATGATAGCGCACACCGTTTCGGTAACACACTTCGATGTCTTCAGAATCGCGAAAAAACTCTTCTGCGATCTGGTTTGCCAGCTCAGGATCTTCGGCAGTCCGTTCTGCATCCATATGCCGCGAGCGGATATCCTTATACTCACTTTGGAGCATCCGGTACAATCCGGCCTTTTTTGCACCTGAGAGATTTATCGTTTCATTTGCAAAAGGTTCAAGCCCCTTTGTCACACAAAGCAGCTGAAGCTTTCGGCCGCGGTTTCTGTTGTCAATGAGAGACTGCAGACGATGAATCCAGCCGTCATCATGCTTGATTTCCGTCCCGCATCCGGTCACATCAATCAGACCGCCAAACCGGGCCGCGCCCCCGGATATTTCCGGTGATGCAGCGTCAATGATTTCAGACTCGGGGAAATAACGGGACAGCTCAACGGCCAAATTTCCTGTCTGGTGATCAGCAGCTATTCCGATGACGCCCCGCACTTCCTTAGCCGGAACACGGCTGCTTTCTGCCCAGCTTTTCTGTAAAAAGCGGATTTCACGAAATGTTTCAGCATCACGAACATTGTCCGGCGCTGCATCGTCCGGCCAATAGCGATCCTTTATAAATGGATAACCGGGAAGGCTGATGCGGTGCGGCAGGCTGCCGTTATAAAGCTCTGCCCAATCAATCTTCAGCCCTTTTACCCAAAGTTCCAGAAGCTTCGCGAATTTTTTTCTTTTCATCCATTTACGGACGGCATCCTGCATATCTTCATCCTTAAAAACGGCTAGAATGTCTTTATGCTGTTTGCTTTTTCCCCTGAAGCAGCCGTCTGTCCCGCCGTCAATAAAACGCTGCAGTTTTTCCGCTAACTGCTCTGTCGACGTCACGATAAACGCCGCACGTTCTTCCATCGCTTCTCTTCCGGTTTGAAGGGTGTAAGCCGCATCCCGGAGGCTGCGGTCTGTGACGTCATTTTTTCTGATCGCTTGAAGAAGCTGCTGCGCCCGCTGCTTCAGGCTGGCCTCCTGTTTGGCGGATAATAAAATGACTGCGGGGTCTTCATCTGTGAATGGCTCAGAAATCTCCCTATCAGGTTCAATATATTCTTCTATCAATATGTGGGCATTTGCCCCGCCCGCGCCAAAAGAAGAGATTCCCGCGATTCTCGAAATCTCTTTCTGCGCTCCGTTTTCCTCAATGACCGGCCGTTTCCAGTCTGCCAATTCACGCTGCACCACAAACGGCGTCCGGTCGAATGCAATATTCGGATTCAATTTCCGGCAATGTAAAGAGGGGGCCAGCTTGCGTTTTTGAAACTGGAGCAGCAGTTTCGTTACACCGGCAATCCCTGCCGCGGCTTCCAAATGCCCGATATTGGATTTAACTGAGCTGATGGCGCAAAAGCCTTTATCTGACGTTTTCGTTTGAAATGCACGGGTCAAACCGTCAATTTCGATCGGATCTCCGAGTTCAGTGCCCGTGCCGTGGGCTTCGATACAGCTGATCATCCGCGGATGTATTCCTGATTTTTCAAGCGCGCCGGAAATCACGTCAGCCTGGGCGCTCGGACTCGGCACTGTATACCCGTTTGTTCTGCCGCCGTGATTGATATGAGTGCCGCGAATCACCCCGTAAATATGGTCCTTATCAGCCATCGCTTTTGACAGCGGCTTTAACAGCACGGCCCCGACGCCTTCACCGGGAACAAATCCGTCCCCGCCTTCACCGAAACTTTTGCACGTTCCGTCTTTTGAAAGCATTCGATAGGCGCTGAGCTCCGCATAAGCCGAAGGATGCGTATACACATTCACACCGCCGGCAATCGCCATGTCACATTCGCCGCGAAGGATGTTTTCACACGCTTCATGAATTGCAGTCAGCGAAGACGAGCACATCGTATCAACCGGCATGCTCGGCCCTTTCAGATTAAGAAAATAGGAAACTCTGTTGGCCGCTGAACTGAACGACGTTTTCGGCTGCAGGGCGCCGCCGTTTTTCCAGTACATTCCGTACCCGTTTTTCGTAATGCCAGCAAAAACGCCGACCCGGCCGTTATACAGATTCTCAAGCTGTTCCTTCGTATAACCGGCATCCTCCAGCACCTGCCAGCACATTTCAATAAAGAGACGCTCCTGCGGGTCCATATTCAAAGCATCACGGGGTGAAATTTGAAAAAACAGCGGATCAAAGAAAGCGGCATCTTTCAGAAACCCGCCCCGCTTACTGTAACTTTTCCCTGCTTTCACGGCCGCTTCGGGATCAGGGTTGTAGTACTTGTCCTTTTCCCAGCGCTCTTCGGGAATTTCCGTCACACAGTCTTTTCCGGCTGCTAAGTTATCCCAGTACTCTTCAAGTGTTTCAGCTTGCGGATAACATCCGCTGACTCCGATAATCGCAATCCCTTCTTTTGTCTGATTCTCATTGGAAAAAGAAGGCCGTTTCTTTCGCTTGATAAATGACGGAAGCACCGGAAAATCTTCATTTGCCAAAACCTGTTCTGATATGCCTGAACGGTGCTCATCATCATTTGTCCATTTTCGGCATTCTTTTGGATAATCCGTGACAAAGTGAGCTGCCAGGGAGCCCAGTGTCTTATATTCGTAAAAAACCGTTTTGGAAAGGTCACCGAAAAGCAGAGACAATTCGCGGTTCAATTTCGTCACAGTGACTGAGTCGATTCCGTAGGTTTCCAGCGGCTCTTCGGTATCTATGTTGGAAACAGCAATTTTTGCAGTCAGGCCAAAAAGCGTTTTGAGCTGAAGAAGCGTTTGTTCATACAAACGTTCACTGCGGTGTTCGGCATTGGTTTTGCCGGGAGCGCCCGTCTTGATGACAGGCTGCAGCTTCAACCCCGACAGGGAAGCCCATATTTTTCCTTCCTCGTCACATAAATCAATATAAAAGCTCCCCGCCTTCTCTTGTATCTCGGCCCGTACCTTGTCAGGACAAGATTCATAAAACAAAAGCTCGTTCAATGAAACCGGGGCGAGCGTTTTATATTCTTTGCCGCCAAGCAGCGCGCATGCCTCTGTAACACTTTGCATCACACAGGGAGGGAGGCCGAATCGGGAGGATTCTTTTTGGTTTGTCAATGGAATTGATATGTCTGCCAGCATCCGTCCTGCTGAGGCGTAAATACGCTCAATTCCTTTCATGTGCTCATTGTATTGAACGGCATCGTTCTGAGTGATGGCTTCAATTTGCTGCTGATCCATCAGGGAACCGCTGTTTTCCTTCAAGCGGCTGATATCCAGCATGCCAGGCACAGCATCAACTGGCTGAATCGTCCCTTGGCTGTACACATCATGATGACTGGAATCGGAAGAAAATGGATTATAAATCTCAAACCTTTTGGCTTCACCCTCTGCGGGTATCAGCCTGATTTCGATATGGAACGGCTCAGCCTCAGTCAAAATGGGCTTTGACCACACAATATTCGTCAGCCGGACTGCCGCAGTCTCCTTTACTGCCAAAACAGCCGCAGCTCTCGCCATTTCCAAAAGAAGTTCTCCGGGCATAAGCTTTTTATGCTGTAAAGAAACATCAGCGAGAAAAAATTCCCGGCCGCTGAAAGCTGCCGAGAATCCCTGTCCCGTTTCATCGGAAATATGCTGCTGAGCAAGCGGATGAAGGGAAGCCGCTTGGCGAAGTCCCATCCGCATATCATAATCGCGCAAAATGCCGATCGCATCCTGTTTTGTCATTTTTTTATTTTTGACGTCAGAAAAAACCCGGTGCAGAAACTCTTTCATATGGTTTCCTCCATTACGCTAATCCCTGTAAAAACCGATCGTTCTTTTTACAGCGGCTTCTATGCTTATTTCGTTTTTCTCCAATTCATCAAGCAGGCGCTCATAAGTCTCAAGCGGGGACGTATCAGTCCCGTAAGTCTCCCGGTGCCTTATATGCTGCGCACTGTGCGGTATCCAGCAATGTGTTTTCGCAAAAGGATAGACGGGCAGGCTGACTTTTTTCGGTCTTTCGTCCGGATATAATTTATTCCAGTCGACATGTAAACCTTGCACCCATAATTTTGCAAGCATTGCATACTTTCCTGCTTCAATCCATTGATCTACGGTCCCGCTCATTTCTGCGTTGTCCGTCATCTCTGTAAACAGCTGTTTCATCGCTTTGTCCCGGCCTGTAAAGAAATTCTGCCCCGTCTCCTTGCCGCTGAGGAAATCATTCAGCGCGTTCGTAAGCTCTTCTTTTGTTTCAGCAATGACGGCAAGGCGCTCTTCCATTTCATCCCGGCCAAGCTGAAGCGTATAAGCGATACCCGCAAGAGCTCCGTCAGCTGAATGTGACTTTTCCAAATATCTGCGCAGCTGTTCCGCACGTTCCTTCAGCTGTTCCGCCGTCTTTGCCGAGAGAATGAATAAGGACGGCTGAAGTTCACCGGCCGTCCATTGTTTCTCTTCAACAGGAGAAACATATTCTTCGAGCACGACATGAGCGTTGACACCGCCAAATCCGAACGAGCTGACACCCGCTCTCCGCGGCAGTTCATTTCCGCTATCATCTGTCGCCGCTTTCCACGGCTGAGTGTCGCGGACGAAATAAAACGGGCTGCCGTCGAGGCTGATATACGGATTAACGGTTTCACAATGCAGACTTTTAACGAGCGTTTTGTGCTGCATCTGCAAAATAATTTTTAAAAGACCGGCCATGCCGGCTGCAAGCTCTGTGTGGCCGATATTCGTTTTGACGGAACCGAGGCCGCAATGAGGCTGATCGGGTGCCGTTACTCCGGCTTTCTGATAAAGCGCTGCAAAAGCCGCTTTGAGTCCGTTGATTTCTATCGGATCTCCGAGCGCCGTTCCCGTGCCGTGGGCTTCAATATAACTCACTGTACGGGGATCGATGTTCGCTTGCTGATAAGCTTTTATCATGACTTCTGTCTGTGCTTTCGGATTTGGCGATGTAAGGGAAGCCGCCCGTCCGCCATGATTTTCCGCCGTTCCGCGAATAACGGCATAAATACGGTCGCCGTCACGTTCCGCATCGGATAATGTTTTCAAAACAATCATGCCGGCACCTTCAGCTCTGACATACCCGTCCGCTTGATCGGAAAATGTTTTGCAGCGCCCGTCTTCACTGAGCATTCCCGCTTTATTAAAGCTGATATGCATATCCGGCGACACAATAGCATTGACGCCTCCTGCAATCGCGATGCTGCAGTCTCCGGCCTGAATTGCCCTGACCGCACGGTGAACAGCGACCAATGAGCTTGAACAGGCGGTTTCAATCGGTTCGCTCGGCCCATGTATATTCAGAAAATAGCTCATGCGGTTCGGACCGATTGACGGAACCGTTCCGGCGGCGGAAGAACCCTCAATCTCTATATGGAACTTTGAAGCTTCCTGAGCGTAACCGCTGTTTGCCGTGCCTGCAAAAATGCCTGTATTTGTACCTGACAGGCTTTTGGCAGAGCAGCCGGCATCTTCAATCGCTTTCCATACATGCATCATTAAAAGTCTTTGCTGAGGATCCATCATTTCGGCTTCATGCGGAGAAATACCGAAAAATAAAGGATCAAATTGAGCGGTTTCATCAATGAAGCCGCCCCACTTTACATTGCTCGCATTTTTATCTTTCTGCGGATCTCCGTAATACTGTCTCCAGTCCCAGCGCTCCGGCGGTATTTCAGAAATGCAGTCCTTTTCTCCGGCTAAATTCTCCCAAAACATTTCCGGATTTTCAGCCATTGGAAATGCACAGCTGATTCCGATTATCGCCACGGGCTCTTCAGGTGCAGCTGCGGTTTTTGTTTTAGGAAGGCGGGACGGAATCGAGAATGGCTCCGTCTTCATTTTTTTACGCACAATCGGTTTCTCCGTTTCTGTTGCTGTTTCTGCCTGTGAGCCGAATGTATCCGGATGTTCCGTCAGCAAGTATTGGGCAAAACTAAAGACTGTCGGGTATTCAAAAAACACGGCCGGTGTCAGTTCAAGCCCATACATTTTATTTAGTTCATTTGCAAACTGCGTGAATGAAACCGAATCAAAGCCATAATCTCTCATCTCTGATTCAGCATCTATTTCTTCTTCTTTCACCTTCAGAATGCCTGATATCATATGTTTGAGTTCTGCTTGTACTTTATTTGGCAGATGGACGTGCGTCTTCCTTGACACATGAATGCTGCGGGACGGTTCCGGCGCTTCAGGCATCAGGTTTTTTCGAATCCGTTTTTCGTCGCCCTCCGCCACCATGACCTGGTGTTCTCCGGAGGCAAAAGCGGCGTAAAGCGCTTGGATGCCTGAGGCCGATCGCATGGCTTTCATTCCGGTCTGTTCATACATCAGCCGTTCGGTCTCTTTGCCCACACGCATACCGCCTTTTTCCCAAAGCGGCCAGTTGACAGACAGGGTCTGCCCGCTCCGCTTGTTGTCCCGCACGAGACGGTTTCGGCGGGCTGCATAAACATCCATAAATGCGTTGGCTGCCGCATAACCGGCCTGTCCCGGATTTCCCATGCCTCCCGCCAAGGAAGAAAACAGAATGAAAAAGTCCAGCCG
>NZ_JBFTRO010000014.1:0-16957 GCF_056399565.1 Bacillus sp. 01N42_2
TGTTATCTAGTTTTGAGAGAACACTCTCAATAGTTTGGTGGCGATAGCGAAGAGGTCACACCCGTTCCCATGCCGAACACGGAAGTTAAGCTCTTCAGCGCCGATGGTAGTCGGGGGTTTCCCCCTGTGAGAGTAGGACGCCGCCAAGCAATCATACGGTAAAGGCAGCTCATGATGAGCTGCCTTTTTTGTTTGTTTATAAGTATTGCTTAAGGAAATTAGAAATGTAATAAGGAAATTTACGTTCTGTGACCTCTAAGAACCGCCGGATCAATACATAATCATCGCTGACATGCTGTGTCAGCAGTTCATACCACCATTCCGTTTCATATCTCGCAATCATCCCAATATTATACAGGACCAAATAATGAATTATCATTTCAGGAAGATGCAGGAACTGATCACGCTGAGAGGGAAGATAATATTGATTTTTCTCTAAGTGAAACGCTAAGTTTGGCGAAGACCAAGGTTCAGTATCTAGCGGATCAGTCTCAAAAACCAAATGGTTATGGATTTTCCTGACAAAAGACCAATTCAAATGATGACTGATATATTCTGCAAAGCGGGAGTCAGACATATTGTACTGAATCACCGTATGTTCAGGAACTAAAACAAGGTCATCTTTCAGCTCTACTTTGGTCAGCCAATTCTTTTTCTCTTGAAAATGAAATACACTGTGCAATTCGGGTATGGCTGTCAGCAGTTTTTTCATTGTATACCGTTCTTCCTCAAGACCCGCTATTCCGAATAAGTGATTCATTACATGTATACATAAGCCATTGCGCTGCACCTTCACTTCATCATCCCTAAAACTGTAATTTTGCTTTTTTCGCTTTCGGGCAGTAACGCCATGTGCGAGTACTGAGGCGTGACTCGGATAGCTTGGATCTGTAGTCAGAAGACAGGCTTTCAGCAATTGTGACATCCCGTAAAACAACAGAATAGGCTTAATTTCTAAAGGGGAGAGAGATGCCTGTTTATAAAAGGACTCGGCGTGTTTGATAAAAAATATGAAGCGTTCACTGTTTTTAAACGCATATCGTTTTGGTTCTTCCATCCCTCTTTCTGTATAGACTTTATTTAGGAATTTCTGGGAGGATTCCACGGAATAAAATAATGATAACTCTTTCCACTCAAGGTCTCTCATGTGTATTTTTAAACCCTTTCCTTTATCTAAATATTTCAACTCTTCTTCGCTTCCTTGACATGCCGTTTTCTAGTTGATAATCTACATATAATATTTTGCCGAAAAGAGGGGGATTTACTAATGTGGGAAAGTAAATTTTCAAAAGAAGGCTTAACGTTCGATGATGTACTGCTCGTACCGGCTCAATCAGACGTACTTCCGCGTGATGTGGATTTATCTGTTGAACTGACAAAAACGTTAAAGCTTAATATTCCTGTCATCAGTGCGGGAATGGATACAGTAACAGAATCAGCTATGGCGATTGCGATGGCCAGACAGGGCGGCTTGGGCATTATCCATAAAAACATGTCCATCGAACAGCAGGCTGAACATGTTGACAAAGTCAAACGTTCTGAACGGGGCGTTATTACAAATCCCTTCTTTTTAACACCTGATCATCAAGTATTCGATGCGGAGCATTTGATGGGGAAATACAGAATTTCCGGTGTTCCGATCGTAGATAATAAAGACGATCAAAAGCTTGTCGGAATCATTACAAACCGTGATCTTCGCTTTATCTCTGATTATTCAATGAAAATCAGTGACGTGATGACAAAAGAAGAGCTGGTTACGGCTCCTGTAGGCACCACATTAGACGAAGCAGAAAAAATCTTACAGAAACATAAAATTGAAAAACTTCCATTAGTGGATGACCAAAACAAATTAAAAGGTCTTATCACGATCAAAGATATTGAAAAGGTTATCGAATTCCCGAATTCATCTAAAGATGAACACGGACGCCTTATTGTCGGCGCTGCGGTAGGCGTGACAGGCGATACAATGACACGCGTCAGCAAGCTTGTTGAAGCGAATGTCGACGTGATTGTGGTCGATACGGCTCATGGACATTCCAGAGGCGTACTGAACACGGTTGCGAAAATCCGTGAAACATATCCTGAACTGAACATTATCGCAGGAAATGTGGCAACGGCTGAAGCGACAAAGGCTTTGATTGAAGCCGGAGCAAACATTGTAAAAGTGGGAATCGGGCCTGGTTCCATCTGTACGACACGCGTCGTTGCAGGTGTAGGCGTACCGCAAATCACTGCCATTTATGATTGTGCCACTGAAGCAAGAAAACACGGCGCAACAATTATCGCGGACGGCGGTATTAAATTCTCCGGTGATATTACGAAAGCATTGGCATCCGGCGGACATGCCGTAATGCTTGGAAGCCTGCTTGCCGGTACTTCAGAAAGCCCGGGAGAGACTGAAATCTATCAAGGCAGAAGATTTAAAGTGTATCGCGGTATGGGTTCTGTCGCTGCCATGGAAAAAGGCAGTAAAGACCGATATTTCCAAGAAGAAAATAAGAAATTCGTCCCTGAAGGTATCGAAGGACGGACTCCGTACAAAGGTCCTGTAGAAGAAACAGTGTATCAGCTTGTCGGCGGTCTTCGTTCAGGTATGGGATATTGCGGTTCAAAAGACTTACGCGCTTTAAGAGAAGAAGCTCAATTCATCCGTATGACAGGAGCAGGTCTTCGCGAAAGCCATCCGCATGATGTTCAAATTACGAAAGAATCACCAAACTATACAATCTCATAATTGTTACAAATAAAAAACATTTGACAGGGTCGCTGACTCTGTCTATTTTTTTTATATCGAGTGTGATAAAATTTATACTGTTGTGTTTTGAATTTGAATATGTCCTTAACGGCTTAATTATAGATTTAAAATGAATGACGGAGGTCGTAAGATTGAACATCACGAAATGGAAACAGCTGTTAGTGTCATTAGTGGTACTGGCACTGGCCGCAACTTGCTTTGTTCCAATGTCTAAAGCGGAGGCAGCCGGCAATGACCCGGTTGATGTCAATGCTTCAGCTGCGATAATGATTGAGGCTTCATCGGGGAAAATCTTATACAGTAAAAATGCAGATAAAAGACTGCCGATTGCCAGCATGACAAAAATGATGACTGAATACCTGCTTCTGGAAGCCATTAAAGAAGGAAAAGTGAAATGGGATCAAACGTATACTCCTGATGATTACGTCTATGAAATTTCTCAAGACAACAGTTTATCAAACGTCCCTCTTCGGAAAGACGGCAAATACACAGTCAAAGAACTGTACCAGGCCATGGCGATTTACTCTGCTAACGGAGCCGCGATCGCTGTTGCTGAAATTCTTGCCGGAACTGAAACGAAATTTGTCGCTGAAATGAATGCGAAAGCCAAAGAATTAGGCATGACAAACTATGATTTTAAAAATGCCACCGGACTTGTGAATGAAGACCTTCACGGCAAACAGCCGCAAGGAGAAGGCGTTAAAGAAGAGAGTGAAGTTTCTGCTAAAGACATGGCGCTTCTTGCAGACCGCCTGATCACTGATTATCCGGAAGTTCTGAAAACAACAAGCATCGCTAAGACGAAATTCAGAGCCGGCACTGATGATGAAATGGACATGCCGAACTGGAACTTCATGTTAAAAGGCCTTGTTTCTGAATATCCCGGCGTTGACGGGTTAAAAACGGGTTCTACTGATTCTGCGGGATCTTGTTTTACAAGCACCGCACAGCGGAACGGAATGCGAGTCATCACTGTTGTGTTAAACGCAAAAGGCAACCTGCATACCGGACGATTTGATGAAACGAAAAAAATGCTCGATTACGCATTTAACAGCAATTTCTCAATGAAAGACCTTTACCCTGAAGGCTCTCAAGTAAAAGGGCACAAAACAATTGACGTTGATAAAGGGAAAGACAAGCAAGTCGATATTGTGACTGATAAGGCGCTTTCTATTCCTGTGAAAAGCGGGGATGAAAAGAACTATAAAGCCGAAGTGACTTTAGATAAAAAAGAAATCACGGCTCCTGTGAAAAAAGGGACGAAAGTCGGAACGCTGAAAGTTACATACAAAGGCAGTGACAAAGACTACGGCTTCCTCAAATCCAAAGAGTTCAGCGTGAATCTTGTAACGAAAAATGATGTAGATAAAGCAAACTGGTTTGTTCAGATGATGCGCGGCATCGGCGGTTTCTTCTCCGGAATCTGGAACAGCGCCGTTGATACGGTAACAGGCTGGTTTTAAGAAATAAGAAAGAGCTCTGATGAAAGTTAGGGCTCTTTCGCTTAATATACTGAAAAAACCAAATTGTTAGTAAAAAATGATATCTATCTCTTCCGTCACACTGTAAAATAAGAATATCCATATGAAATATTGTATTTCTGGGATACAATAAGAGATAGAAATTATCTAACTATACATTGACTAGGGGGACCAAATAATGGCTCAAACAGGTACTGACCGTGTAAAACGCGGAATGGCGGAAATGCAAAAAGGCGGCGTCATCATGGACGTTGTAAATGCTGAACAAGCGAAGATTGCGGAAGAGGCGGGAGCTGTTGCCGTAATGGCGTTAGAACGAGTTCCGGCTGATATTCGCGCTGCCGGCGGTGTAGCCCGCATGGCTGACCCGACGATCGTTGAAGAAGTAATGAATGCTGTATCCATTCCCGTAATGGCAAAAGCGCGTATCGGACATATCGTTGAAGCGCGTGTCCTTGAAGCAATGGGAGTAGATTATATTGATGAAAGTGAAGTTCTGACTCCTGCTGACGAAGAATTTCATTTAAATAAAAATGAATATACTGTTCCGTTCGTATGCGGATGCCGTGATCTCGGCGAAGCAACGCGCCGTATCGCTGAAGGAGCTTCCATGCTTCGTACAAAAGGCGAACCGGGAACAGGAAACATTGTGGAAGCTGTCCGTCATATGAGAAAAGTAAACGCGCAAGTGCGCAAAGTTGCAGCGATGAGCGATGATGAGCTGATGACTGAAGCGAAAAACCTCGGTGCACCATATGAGCTGCTGCTTCAAATCAAACGTGACGGCAAATTGCCTGTTGTCAACTTTGCTGCCGGCGGAGTGGCGACGCCTGCTGATGCGGCATTGATGATGCAGCTGGGCGCTGACGGCGTATTTGTCGGTTCAGGTATTTTCAAATCAGACAACCCTGCTAAATTCGCCAAAGCAATTGTGGAAGCAACGACTCACTACACAGATTACAAACTGATTGCTGAGCTTTCTAAAGAATTGGGCACAGCGATGAAAGGTATCGAAATCTCAAATCTATTGCCGGAACAGCGTATGCAAGAACGCGGCTGGTAAAACCATAGGAGAGCTGGAAGCATGTTAACAATTGGTGTACTTGGACTTCAAGGAGCAGTAAGAGAACATATTCGTTCAATTGAAGCATGTGGTTCAAAAGGTGTTGTCATTAAGCGTCCTGAACAGTTGAATGACATTGACGGCTTAATCCTGCCGGGCGGAGAAAGCACGACAATGCGGCGTTTAATGGATACGTATCATTTTATGGAGCCGCTTCGCGAGTTTGCCGCTCAAGGCAAGCCGATGTTC
Source organism: Bacillus sp. 01N42_2 (assembly GCF_056399565.1). NCBI lineage: Bacteria > Bacillati > Bacillota > Bacilli > Caryophanales > Bacillaceae > Bacillus > Bacillus sp. 01N42_2. The sequence goes on from NZ_JBFTRO010000014.1 coordinate 5,549, forward strand.
GGCACATGCGCCGGTCTGATTATATTAGCCAAAGAGATTGCGGGAACCGATCATGCCCATTTAGGGCTGTTAGACGTAGTTGTCGAGCGTAATTCCTTTGGCCGTCAGGTCGACAGCTTTGAAGCTGACCTGACGATTAAAGGCCTTGATGAGCCGTTTACGGGTGTATTTATTCGCGCGCCGCACATTTTAGAAGCCGGAGAAGATGTTGAAGTGCTTTGTGAGCATAACGGACGCATCGTGGCTGCAAAGCAGGGGCATTTGCTCGGCTGCTCGTTCCATCCTGAACTGACGGATGACCACCGGGTGACAGAGCTGTTTGTGAAGATGGCGGAAAAGCATAAGCGGGAAACAGCTGTATAAAACAGTTGAAAACCGCTGATACTTATAGTACATTATAAACACAAATAAAGATCGAAAAGCGTTGACAGGAAGCAGTAGGAAGCCTCTCTTTCAAAGAGAGCCGATGGGTGGTGCGAATCGGTGGAAGATGCTGTCCGAATCCGTCCTTGAGCGAAATGCTGAAAACAAGTAGGCATTTACGGGAAAACCGTTATGTGTTAAAGCGGGAAGCAAGTGTAAGCTTGTTTTCAATCAGGGTGGCAACGCGAGAGCTCTCGTCCCTTTTAGGGGATGAGGGCTCTTTTTTATTTTCGATAAAACAGATAGGAGTTGTTAAGTATGATTGATACGAAGGTCCTGAGAGCCAATTTTCAAGAAGTAAAAGCGAAGCTCATTCCTAAAGGCGAAGACTTATCTGACTTTGATAAGTTTGAAGAGCTTGATGAAAAAAGAAGAGAACTTATCGGCAAAGTAGAAGAACTGAAGGGAAAACGCAACGAAGTGTCTCAGCAGGTCGCCGTTTTGAAACGGGAGAAAAAAGACGCTGATCATATTATTAAAGAGATGCGTGAAGCAGGCGAAGAAATTAAGAAGCTTGATGAAGAGCTTCGCACGGTGGAAACCACGCTCGAAACCATCCTTCTGTCTATTCCGAACATCCCGCACGATTCAGTGCCTGTCGGGGAAACGGAAGATGATAATATTGAAATTCGCAAGTGGGGAGAGGCGCCGGCATTTGCATATGAGCCGAAACCGCATTGGGATATCGCTGACCGCTTGAACATCCTTGATTTCGAACGCGCTTCAAAAGTAACTGGAAGCCGGTTTGTGTTTTATAAAGGACTAGGGGCCCGTCTCGAACGCGCGCTCTACAACTTTATGCTGGATCTTCACGTTGATGAGTATGATTACACGGAAGTCATTCCTCCTTATATGGTAAACCGTACGAGCATGACAGGGACGGGACAGCTTCCTAAATTTGAAGAGGATGCTTTTAAAATCAGGGAAGAGGATTATTTCTTAATTCCGACGGCGGAAGTGCCGATCACAAATATGCACCGCGATGAAATCTTATCCGGCGAAGACCTGCCGATTAATTATGCCGCATTCAGCGCCTGCTTCCGTTCAGAAGCGGGATCTGCTGGCCGTGATACACGCGGTTTGATCCGCCAGCATCAATTCAACAAGGTTGAGCTTGTGAAATTCGTGAAGCCGGAAGATTCTTATGAGGAGCTTGAAAAATTGACAAATCAAGCTGAACGGGTGCTTCAGCTGCTCGAACTGCCGTATCGTGTCATGAGCATGTGTACCGGAGATCTCGGCTTTACAGCTGCGAAAAAGTACGATATTGAAGTATGGATTCCAAGCCAAGACACATATCGTGAAATTTCTTCTTGCAGCAACTTTGAGGCCTTTCAGGCGAGACGCGCAAACATTCGATTCAGACGCGAAGCGAAAGGCAAGCCGGAGCATGTGCATACATTAAACGGTTCAGGTCTGGCAGTCGGCAGAACAGTAGCTGCCATCTTGGAAAACTACCAGCAGGAAGACGGAAGTGTCGTCATTCCGGAAGTGCTTCGTCCTTATATGGGAAATAAAGAAGTCATCAAACCATAAAAAGGTGCGCCCTAGAGGCGCGCCTTTTTTGCTGTTTGATATAAAGCGGCGACATTCCGGGCTGTGCTTTCAAGGTTAAAACGGCCTGATGCTAAGGCATCTTCAAGACTTACAGCGCCCGGCACGATAGAAAATACAGCTGTTATTCCTCCGTTGTATACATGTTCAAAGTCTTTTCCCAAGGAACCCGCCAACGCGATAACGGGAATTTTTTGAGCGGCTGCGCGTGCTGCAATTCCTGCGGGTGTTTTGCCGAATATTGTTTGTCCGTCAATCTGCCCCTCTCCGGTGATGATAAGGTCAGCGCCTTTTATCTGATCTGAAAAGGACAGTGTATCTAATACAACGTCAATCCCGCTTTGAAGGTCGGCTTGTAAGAAGGCGATCAGCCCTGCGCCTAAACCTCCTGCAGCGCCCGCGCCTTTTACGGTATCCGCTTCAATATCGTGCTGCCGTCTCAATACATCAGCGAAATGGCGTAAATTGCGATCCAATACAACTTTTGTCTTCTCGGACGCCCCTTTTTGCGGGCCAAAGACATATGATGCGCCGTTTTCCCCGGTCAGAGGATTTTCGACATCGCATGCGGCACGGATACGGATATTTTTCAGATCAGGGGAGAGGCCGCTTATATCGATAGAAGCCAGGGTGTGCAGCGAGCCTCCGCCGTCAGGTATCTCCTGGCCTTCCTCATTTAAGAAACGCACACCGAGCGCGCTCGCCATCCCGGTCCCGCCGTCATTGGTTGCGCTCCCGCCAAGACCGATGATGATTTCACTCACCCCGCGGGAAGCTGCATCTGCTATCAGTTCACCCGTTCCTCTTGTTGTAGTGTTCAACGGATCTCTGAGATGACGGGGGATGAGATGAAGTCCTGATGCTTCTGCTATTTCAATGACTGCCGTGCGTCCGTTTCCCAGAAGTCCGTATGCGGCGTTTACCGGGGTTCCCAGCGGACCGGTCACTGTTTTATTAATGATTCTCCCCCCGGTGGCCTCCGTTAAAGCCTGAACGGTTCCTTCTCCGCCGTCCGCCGCGGGTATCTTGATATATTCAGCATCAGGGAAGACTGATTTGAATCCTTTTTCGATGCTGTCGGCAGCTTCTTTTGCTGTCATGCTCTCTTTAAAAGAATCCGGTGCGATTATGACTTTCATTGTGTTCTCCACCTTTATGAACAGGTTATCTATTTGAATGTATTCTTGGTTTTCACTGTGTTTTCCTGCCGTATAACAGAAAGCGGTTGATTTTGGATACAAGTCTTTTTGTATGATAGTAAAGCTGACGGACAAGCTGTTTAAGAAAAGAAATAAAAAATATGAAAAAAGCGCTTGACTGAAAAATAAGTCATGTGGTATATTATTAAATGTCGATACGGAGGAATACCCAAGTCTGGCTGAAGGGATCGGTCTTGAAAACCGACAGGGGTGTCAAAGCCCGCGGGGGTTCGAATCCCTCTTCCTCCGCCATATTGATTTTAAACCTAATGAAACTCGAGCATATATTGGAGATTGTTTTGTCCGCTGCATCTGATGCAGCGGATTTTTTATATGCAAAAAAAAGCGATTTTCTCTGTTCGGGGAAAATCGCTTTCTTATTTTTACTTATTTCTGTTTTCGTTGATCACGCGGCTGATTTTTTCGATCAAAGGTTCCAGTGACTGTTCATCAGCTTCAAGGTCATAATCTTCAATGCGCACTTTCAGCACAGGGCAGGCGTTAAAACCGCTGATCCAGTCTTCGTACCGTTTATACATCTCTTCCCAATAGGAGCGGTTTGTCTGCAGCTCCATATCGCGGCCGCGCTTTTCAATCCGTTCTATAATGTTTTCAAGATCACCTTCTAAATAGATCAAAACATCAGGGTGCGGGAAGTATGGCGTCATGACCATCGCTTCAAAAAGGCTGGTATATGTTTTGTAATCTGTCAGCGACATGGTTCCTTTATCGGCATGCATTTTTGCGAATATGCCTGTATCTTCATAAATCGAACGGTCCTGCACGAATCCGCCGCCTGATTCAAAGATGTTTTTCTGCTCCTTAAACCGCTCAGCCAGAAAATAAATTTGCAAGTGAAAGCTCCAACGCTCAAAATCATGATAAAACTTCTCTAAATAAGGGTTTTCATCCACTTCTTCAAGCGAGGTATTAAAGCCGAGCCGTTTTGCTAAAGCCTTGGTTAAAGTCGATTTTCCGACTCCTACCGTTCCCGCTACTGTTATAATGGCGTTGTTTGGAATATGAATGTCTTTCATTTAATAAGCTCCTTTACCTGACGGGCAATTCTTTCATAGTCTGTCTTATTCAAAACAAAGTCTTCGGTATCACCGTCAATGGTCAGTACAGATATATCCGGATCTTCTTCCTGAAGCTGTCTGATGGCTGTGTCGTAATCTGCAATGAGACGTTCCAGATATTGATGCTCGATGTTTTTCTCAAACGGGCGCCCGCGTTTTTCGATGCGTTGAAGCAATGTCGGCAGGCTTGCCTTTATGTATACAATAACATTCGGTTTCGGCAAGTCGTGAGTGAGCAGATGATAAATCTGCTTATATTTCTCAAGCTTTTGTCCGTGCAATGTGCGCTCTGCGAAAATAACGTTTTTATAAATATGATAATCGGACAAAACGGGCTGTCCTTGTTTTAAGTAATCACGATCTGTATCTTCAAGCTGTTTATACCTGTGACAGAGAAAAAACATTTCAAGCTGGAAACTCCACTCCTCGATATTATCATAGAACTTATCAAGATAAGGGTTGTCTTCCACAATCTCATTAATCATAGGAAAACCGAGCTCTTCAGAAAGCATAGAAGCGAGTGTCGTTTTTCCCGCCCCGATAGGACCTTCTACCGCGATAAAAGGGGCTCTGTTCATTGAAAATCCTCCTTAATTCTGCAAACATCCGTCATCTGCCGGCCTTTATATTGTATCATACTCTCAGAAAAGCCCATGAAAAAAGACGCTTCCAATTAACGAAACGTCTCTTTCACAATATGAAATTGATCTCCGAGCAAAAGCCAGTTTTGCGGGAAGGAGAGGCCGAGTTTCCAATAGCTGATTCCTCTTAAATGAAGTTCTTTAATTAAATTGAATTTCGCTTGAATGGATCGTGCGTCTTCAAACCATACTTCATGCCGTCTCTGATTTTCATCCGTGTATCGAAAGAATGGAGCCTGGGCGGTTTCGTCATATTGAATGTCAACTTTATAGCGTGCTGCCAGAGCAATTGCCTGCTGAGGACTGACGGCTTTCGCTGTCGTTCCCTGTTTGAAAGGCAGTGTCCAATCATAGCCGTACATATTCTGGCCCATGACGATTTTTGAAGCAGGCATTTCTGTCAGCGCATACTCAATGACATTCCTTACAGGGCCGATTGGTGATACGGCCTGAGCCGGGCCCCCGCTGTATCCCCACTCATATGTCATGATGACGACAAAATCGACGATTTCTCCATGTGCCCTATAGTCATGTGCTTCATACCATTTGCCGGCCTGGGTCGCGCTCGTTTTCGGAGCAAGCGCCGTTGAAATCTTCCAGCCTTGACGGTGAAAAATCGTCCTCGCTTCACGTAAAAAACGATTGTAGGCTTCTCTGTCCTGAGGACGTAAATATTCGAAATCAAAATGAATATCGCGAAAGCCGTGCTGTTTAGCCGTGGAGACGATTTCCTGAAAGAGTTTTGTTTTCACGGTATTATCATTCAAAATGAGCCGCCCGAGATCATCGCTGAATGCGTCATTTTCAAGGTTGGTGATGATCATCATCAGTGCGGTGTTGTGCCTGTCACTGATGCTTCTTAAATTGGTGAGAGGCGGTTCCTTTAAAGTCCCGTTCCGCTGCACTTGAAAACTGAATGCACCGAGGTATGTTAAATAAGGTGAGGCCTCTCTTGCCGCCTGCTGCAGATTAGCGCTTATGCTCGTTCCCCGCGGTTCTATATAGGCATTTGATTCGATATCGGGCTTATTTGTCTGCTGCGGAATGTAAAGGCGGGTCCCGCTTTGCAATGGGGTGCTGAGCTGAATTCCGTTCACCCTCGCAAGCTCCGCGGCCGATATATGAAAACGGCCGGCGATTGCCGCAAGAGTATCGCCTTGTTTCACTTCGTAATATTGACCCTCAATCGGGATGACAAGAGTTTGTCCGACAACCAGTGTATTGGGATTAGGCAGTTTATTTGCTTCCGCAATGACATTTGCGGATGTCCGGTAGCGCGCCGCAATAGCGGAAAGCGTGTCGCCCCGTTTCACTACATAGATCTGAATGAAAAACGCCTCCTTTCATATCCGCTATCAAATGTATGAAAAAAGGAGGCCGATCATGTTTATTTTTCGTCGATAATTTGTTTTTCCGTGGTTATTTCTGCGAAGAGAACATTCTCCATCATCGTCAAGGCGAAATCATTGTCTTCGTCGCTATTGGAAGCGGTGCAGTCTTTCGGGATGGTAATGCTGTATTCTCTCATATAAGCGTCGTTAGCCGTGAACAGCACACAAATATTCCCGGCAATCCCCGTAATCATTAATCGATTCACTTGCAGCTCGGTCAGAAGAGTATGAAGCGCCGTTTCATAAAAAGCGGAATGCTTCGGTTTAATGAGAAAATAATCATCCGGATGAGGCGAGATATCTTCTATTATGGATGCGCTTCTGTCGTTGCTGCATTCCTCCCTGATGGCATCAATATCCGCCTTCCAAAGCCCGTAATGGTCATTAATATAAATAATCGGCCAGTTGTTTTGTTTTGCATGCTTCTTTAATGATAAAATACTGGGGACGATTTGTTTGGTTTTTTCAGCAAGGCGTTCGCCCATATCAAATTGAAAATTGTTAATCATATCGACAATGAGAAGGGCTGTGTTGTTAGGTTCAGACAATGCCGGCAACTCCTTTCTGCTGGGGTATTCCTATTTTAACCTTTATGAGACATGAAAAAACTTAAGAAGAGAGCTTGAACCGATGAATGATGAATATTATATGAGAGAAGCCATAAAAGAAGCGAAAAAAGCAGAAGCGAAAGGCGAAGTGCCGATCGGGGCCGTCCTTGTTCTGCATGATGAGATCGTGGCGCGGGCGCATAATCTGCGGGAGACCGAACAGCGGTCGCTGGCCCACGCGGAAATGCTGGCGATAGACGAAGCGTGCCGCAAGCTGGGAACATGGAGACTTGAAGACGCCGTTCTTTATGTCACTTTAGAGCCGTGCCCGATGTGCGCGGGAGCCGTCGTGCTTTCCAGAGTCGATAAGGTCGTGTTCGGCGCATTCGACCCCAAGGGAGGCTGTACAGGAACGCTTATGAACCTTCTGCAGGAAGAACGGTTCAACCACCAAGCGGAAGTGGTGAGCGGCGTGCTTGAAGAAGAGTGCGGAGAAATGCTCAGCGCTTTTTTCAGAAAGCTTCGCCGGCAAAAGAAAGACATGAGGAAAAAGTTGTCTGAGTAGTACGGTTGCATTTTCTGCCTGAAGCAGATATACTTATGTGTGCATCATAAATGGTGCGCATATAAAAATTTGATATTTATTTTGCCGTGCTAAGCGGGGAGGTAGCGGTGCCCTGTACCCGCAATCCGCTCTAGCGGGGCCGAATCCCTTCTCGAGGTTCGTTTACTGTAAGGTCTGCCTTAAGTAAGTGGCGTTGACGTCTGGGTCCTGCGCAATGGGAATTCATGAACCATGTCAGGTCCGGAAGGAAGCAGCATTAAGTGAAACCTCTCATGTGCCGCAGGGTTGCCTGGGCTGAGCTAACTGCTTAAGTAACGCTTAGGGTAGCGAATCGACAGAAGGTGCACGGTAAATCAATCATCAAATTTCAGACTCACCTGTTTATGACAGGTGAGTTTTTTCGTGTATGAAAAACGGGTTTTGGCGTTAAAAGCCCGTTCATGTATAATAAACATGATGAATAACAGAGGAGGGCGCATCCTGTGGGTTACCAAGCTTTATATCGAGTATTTAGGCCTCAGCAGTTTGAAGATGTGGTCGGACAGGAACACATTACGAAAACGCTGCAAAATGCCCTTTTGCAAAAGAAATTTTCTCATGCATATCTGTTTTCTGGACCACGGGGAACGGGGAAAACCAGTGCAGCTAAAATATTTGCGAAAGCAGTCAACTGTGAGCACGCCCCTGTAGAAGAACCGTGCAATGAATGCGCGGCGTGCAAGGGGATCACAAACGGCTCTATATCAGATGTGATTGAAATAGATGCGGCGTCGAATAACGGTGTAGACGAAATCCGCGACATCCGCGACAAGGTAAAATTCGCCCCGTCGGCCGTTACCTACAAGGTATATATTATAGATGAGGTGCATATGCTCTCTATCGGCGCATTCAATGCGCTTTTGAAAACGCTGGAAGAACCGCCGGCACATTGCATTTTCATATTAGCTACGACTGAGCCTCATAAGATTCCTTTAACCATTATCTCCAGATGTCAGCGTTTTGACTTCAAACGGATTACATCCAAAGCAATTGTCGGACGAATGAAGACAATCGTCGATGCAGAGCAGCTGAAGGTGGAAGAAGGCGCCCTTGATATCATAGCGAGCGCCGCAGACGGTGGAATGAGGGACGCGCTGAGCCTGCTCGATCAAGCCGTATCATTCAGCGGCGAGGAGCTGTCGGTGGATGATGCACTGCTTATTACCGGAGCCGTTTCCCAGCACTATATTGGAAAACTGGCATCTGCTCTTCACCGCAAACAGGTTTCCGAGGCATTGGAAACACTGAATGAATTGCTCCAGCAGGGGAAAGATGCGGCCAAACTGATTGAAGATATGATTTTCTATTTCAGGGATATGCTCTTGTACCAGGCTGCTCCCAGTTTAGAAGGAGTCCTGGAGAAGGTGAAGGTCGATGAAACGTTCCGGAATCTGAGCGGTGAAATACCGGCCCCCGCTTTATATGAGATGATTGACATCCTGAATAAAAGCCATCAGGAAATGAAGTGGACGAACCACCCGAGAATCTTTTTTGAAGTGGCTGTCGTGAAAATATGCCAGACGGCACAGCAAGCCGCCGCAGATATCCCAGAGGTCGGCATGCTGATGAATAAGATCCAGCAGCTTGAGCAGGAAGTAGAAAGGCTGAAGACCTCCGGGGTGAAAGTTCAGGCGGAAAGCGCTCCGAAAGAAGCCCCGCGTCCTCAAAAAGGCGGAAAAAGCCATTACAAAGTCCCGGCCGGAAGAATTCATGAAATATTGAAGGAAGCCACAAGGCCTGACCTTGAACAGCTTAAAAGCAGCTGGGGCAAGCTGCTGGCACACCTGAAACAGCAGAATAAAGTGTCTCATGCGGCTCTTTTGAATGACAGTGAACCGGTGGCCGCTGCCCAGAAGGCGTTTGTGCTTAAATTTAAATACGAAATCCATTGTAAAATGGTTGCTGAAGACAATAACGGAGTCCGTACGAATCTTGAACAGATTCTCGAATCAATGCTCGGGAAAAGAATGGATTTGATTGGCGTTCCGGAAGCACAATGGGGTAAAATAAGAGAAGAATTTTTAAATGATCATCAGCAGGAAAGTGAAGGATCAAACGAACCGGCTGAAGAAGATCCGCTGATTGCAGAGGCGAAAAAACTTGTCGGAGCGGATTTAATCGAAATAAAAGACTAATAAGATGAAAGAGAGTGATTGAATATGCGTGGCGGAATGGGAAACATGCAAAAAATGATGAAACAAATGCAAAAAATGCAAAAAGATATGGCGAAGGCTCAGGAGGAGCTTGCTGAAAAAGTGCTTGAAGGCACAGCGGGCGGCGGAATGGTGACTGTAAAAGTCAACGGTCAAAAAGAAGTTGTAGACGTTGCGATTAAAGAAGAAGTCGTTGATCCGGAAGATATCGAAATGCTTCAGGACCTGGTTCTTGCTGCGACAAACGACGCCCTCAAGAAAGTCGATGACATGACGAATGAGACAATGGGACAATTTACAAAAGGAATGAACATACCGGGTTTATTCTAGGGGGATAAATAAACATGCAGTATCCTGAACCAATATCAAAGCTGATTGACAGCTTTATGAAATTGCCAGGGATCGGACCGAAAACAGCGGTTCGTCTGGCTTTTTTTGTTCTAGGTATGAAAGAAGACACAGTATTGGATTTTGCTAAGGCGCTCGTCAATGCGAAGCGGAATCTGACATATTGCTCGATCTGCGGACATATTACAGATCAGGACCCTTGTTATATATGCGAGGATACAAGAAGAGATAGATCTGTCATTTGTGTGGTGCAGGACCCTAAGGATGTTATTGCAATGGAGAAGATGAAGGAATATAACGGCCAGTATCATGTTCTTCACGGCGCAATTTCTCCGATGGACGGCATCGGCCCGGAGGATATTAAGATTCCGGAACTGCTGAAGCGTCTTCAGGATGATCAAGTGACAGAAGTTATCCTCGCGACCAACCCTAATATTGAAGGGGAAGCAACAGCGATGTATATATCGAGGCTGTTAAAGCCCTCAGGCATCAAGCTCTCCCGTATTGCCCACGGTCTGCCCGTCGGCGGTGATTTGGAATATGCTGATGAGGTCACTCTTTCAAAAGCTCTTGAAGGAAGACGTGAATTGTAAGGGAGGAAATGGCGAGGCATGGGTTTTCTTCGCAGAAATACATTAAGAAAAGAGTTTGATGACAAACTGATTGAACAGCTCTTTAAACAAAAAGAAGAATGGAACAGACAGAAGAGTCTGGTCGATAAAAGTCTTGAGCCCTCAGCTGAGGTGCTGTTTGAGCTGAAAGTCGCTGAATCTAAATACTTTTTTTATTTGAAAGAAGCGAAGCAGCGGAATTTAAAAATGAGCAGATGGAAGTAAGAGGTCTATTCTCCGGGGTCTTCTCATAAGCTTGTACTAAACAAGCGAGGGGGAAGATTCATGGAGCCTTTTTTTATTATCGGTTTGATTGTCGGTCTGGTTGCTTTGCTTTTATTATGGGGAGTATCTTCAAAGCCGTTAAGATGGATTGGTGTGACTGCCGTTAAGTTTATTGCCGGAGCGATTCTTCTGGCAGGTGTGAATTTATTCGGCGGGAGTCTCGGCATTCATATACCTGTTAATCTAATCACAACCGGCATCAGCGGGATTTTAGGAATACCCGGCATCGCGGCTTTAATCGTCATTAAACGCTTCATCATTTAATTTGTCGTTTATTGTTGACATGATGAATCAAGGGTGGTATTCTAATATACGTCGCTGATGACAAAACGGATTTTCGAAAAAGAAATTCAAAAAAGTTATTGACGACAATGATAATGATGTGTTATAATAATTAAGTCGCTTCGAGAGAAGTCGAAAAAGTTCTTTGAAAACTAAACAAGACAAAACGTACCTGTTAATTCAAAGTTTTAAATAAATCGCACAGCGATGTGCGTAGTCAGTCAAACTACTTTATCGGAGAGTTTGATCCTGGCTCAGGACGAACGCTGGCGGCGTGCCTAATACATGCAA
>NZ_JBFTRO010000015.1:0-15561 GCF_056399565.1 Bacillus sp. 01N42_2
TATAAGCGAGCGAATCGGCATCCGCTTCTTCAGAGACAGCCCCTGTCTCCGCCTCACCTGTAAGGGCAGAAAGAGACACTTCTAGCGTCTCGCCGGAAAAACCGGGAACGGATAATCCCGACTGTTGAAGCAGGAGACAGGCGCCGCTGTCGTCGAGCATATAGCGCAGCCTGTCCTCCGGATATTCCGGATCAAGCGGCACGTAGGCGCCGCCTGCTTTTAACACGGCAAGCACTGAAATCACCATCTCCGGCGAGCGTTCAGCGAGCACGCCGACCATGCTTTCTTTGCGGACGCCTTTTTGGCGGAGCCGAAAAGCGAGCCTGTCGGTGTACCGGTCAAGCTCGGCGTACGTCAGCATACCGTCTGGGAAACGAAGCGCCGGACGATGCGGCGAAAGCGCAGCGCGGCGGGTAAACAGCCCGTGAAGCGTCGGAGCCGGCGGTTCAACCGCATCTGTCCGGTTAAACCCATCCACCATATTTCTGGCTTCACACGCATCCAGCAATGCGATCTCGGAGGCGCTCATTTCAGGGTCGGAAATGACTGATTTCATCATATGCCGTAAAAAGGTTTCAATCTTCTTCATAAAAACACGATCGTATATACCGGTATCAAAGTTTAAGCGGATATAAAGAGAACTTCCCGGAATCACCTTTACGCTGCATCCGTAGTTTGTGACTTCCTCCATCGTGAAATCCTCTACCGCAAAATCAAATGAACCGGCCTGACTCACATTTTCAATTTCACGCTGGGCCGGCACATTTTCAAACACGATAATGTGGTCAAACAGCGCTTGCTTCAGAGGGCTTTGCGCCTGAATGTCATACAGCGGATAATAGCTGTACGCTTCTGCTTGCAGCGTCTCCTGCTGTAAATGCCTGACGAGCTCCAGGAAGGAAAACGAACCGCTTTTTACCCGCACGGGAACCGTATTGATAAACAGCCCTACCATTTTTTCTACGCCCGCCAGATCCGACGGCCGGCCGGAAACGACAGAACCGAAAACGGCGTCTTCACAGCGGCTGACTCGCTGCAGCAAAATGCCCCACAGTGCCTGAAACACCGTATTCAGCGTTGCTCCCGCCCTTGCCGCAATGTTCTTCAGCTCATTTGTCTGCTCTTCAGAAATAGTGAAAACAGCCTGCTCAAGCTCGCCGTTTGGTTCGGCGGATTTTTTCGGAAGAGACGCCGTTTGCTCAAGATCGGCAAGTCTCGTACTCCAAAATGACTCGGCTTCTTTACGATCTTGCTTCATGAGCCATTTAATATACTTCCCATATGGCTGAACAGGCTCGAGAGACGGGAGGTGTCCGTCTCCGAGAGATTGATAGATCATCAGAAATTCCTTCATGACAATTCCGAAGCACCAGCCGTCCATGACGATATGATGGTGGCTCCAAATACAAACATAGCGTTCGGGCGCTTTTTTCAGAATGGAGACTCTCATGAGAGGGTCTGATTGCAAATCAAAGCCTTTATCTTTGTCTTCTTTACTGAACCGGTCGGCATACATGTCCTGCGCCTTCTCATCCAAATGAGAAATATCATGAAACTGAACGCGGCTCGGCCTGTTTTTTAACACGACTTGGCGGGGCTTAGCCACATTCTTATGAATAAACGTCGTACGGAAAATATCATATCGTTCAAAAACAGCATCTATACTTTTTTGGAATCGTTCCCGGTCAAGCTGTCCGCTGATCGTAAACACTGCTTGTTCGAAGTAGGCTCTTGAGTCATGATCCAAAAGAGAATGAAAAAGCATGCCCTCCTGCATAAAAGATAAAGGGTATATATCTTGTATTTCCGGTTGCTGCCCCATTGCGCCTCTCCTTTTCTATAGTTTGTTGACGGCTCCCATAATGTCACTCAGATCTTCCAGCGTTAACTCTTCATCACTGAAATCAGCAGCGCTCCATTCACGCTCCTCTTTGCCTGTGCAATGCGCGATGATCTGCTTGAGAAAAGTATGAAAATGCCCCGTCAAAACTTCAATCGTTTCCTTTTGATAATGAAAACGGTTATACACCACATTCAAGCTGAGACATTCCGATGATACGGAGCCGCTGATATCAAGTGTGTACGGACGTTCCCAGTCTGGGCTGACTTCATTTCCCGCTTTTACGGGAGAAACATCGAAGCCGGTTGAACGGATCTCCCGGTCAAACTGCCCCAAATAGTTAAAACTGATTTCAGGAGAATCAGATTCAGCCTCTTCCCAGAATTTGCTTATATATTTCAGCACACCGTATCCCGCTCCTTTATGCGGAATGCGGCGCATCATGTCTTTTGTCCGCTTAATGTGATAACCGAGACGCCCCCCGTCATCAGCCTGATCTTGAAAACTTGCGTCAACCAATACCGGATAAATTGACGTAAACCAGCCGATGGTTCTGCTGATATCAAGATGCTCCAGATGCTCTTCCCTTCCGTGGCCTTCCATGCTGATTTTGAATGTCTCGTTTCCGGTCCATCTGTTCAGCGCAAGGCTTAACGCCGCAAGCAATAATTCACCTGTCTCCGTTGTGTATGCCCTGTTTGCCTCCGTTAACAGCTGCTCAGTCTCCTGTTTTGTCAATGTAATGGTCATCACATCTGTATCTTTAAGGAGATTGGAAGAGATGCGGGCATCTTTCGGAAGCGGTTTGACTGCCGCTTCTTCTCTTTCAGACCAGTAATCTGCTTCCTGCAGCAGCCGGCGGCTTTTTGCATAATCAGAAATTTGCTTTGCATAAGTCTGATAGGAATCAGTTTTCGCCGGAAGAACGGCTTCTTTTCCAACAAGCGCCTGCCTGTAGCACGCGGTGAGATCTTCAAATAAAATCCGCCATGACACTCCGTCAATGACAAGGTGATGAATGGAAAGCAGCAGATGATCGCCATCTGCGGCGTGAAATAAACCGACAGCTACGAGCGGACCGGTCTCCAGCCGAATAGAAGTTTGAATACGGGCGGCCGCCTGTTCAATTGCGGCGTGCTCCTCTTGTAATGACCCTGTCCCTCTCACGTCAAGCGTCTCAAACGTAAAGAGTTCTTCTTCAGAAAGGTTCTCAGCTCTGTTATATTGCATCACCGATCCATTTTGCGTGCCGCATATCATCCGTAATGCGTCATGATGAACCGCCAGATGCGCCAGCGCTTTTCTCATGGCAGATTCATTGATTCTGTCCGCACTGCGGAGCATAACGGTCTGATTAAAATGATCATGCGGCAATGATTGTGACAAGAACCAGTGCTGGATCGGCGTCAACGGCACTTCGCCTGTGACGGGAGCCTGATCAATTACGCGGCGGACTTTCCGGAGCCGCATCGACACCTCTCCCAGTGTCTGATGCTCAAACAGCTCACGGACGGTCGTTTCGTAGCCCTGCTGCTTCAGCCTCGCACATACTTGCAGCGCTTTAATCGAATCTCCGCCGAGATGGAAGAAATGAGCATTGGGGCCAAGGCCTTCAACACCTAAGAGTTCCTCCCAAATGTCAGCCATCATTTCTTCAGTTTCATTCCTCAGACTGATATCATCTCCGGGATTTTCATTTAATTCAGGCTGCGGGAGCGCCTTCTCATCCAGCTTCCCATTCGCCGTCAGAGGCAGTTCATTAAGCTCTGTCAAGCGTGCGGGAATCATATATTCCGGCAGGAAAGCTCTGAGAGAGGCCTGAATCTCTGCTTCTTTTAACTTTTCGTTTCCGTGTAAGACGGCATAGGCGTAAATGGAGTGCTGACCGTGCTGATCAGCACGTGTGATCACGGCGGCCTCTTTCACGAAGGAAAGCTTCTGCAGCGCTGATTTAATTTCTCCCAGTTCAATTCTGTGGCCTCTGACTTTTACTTGCGCATCTTTCCGCCCGACATACTCCAGCTCGCCATTTGAGAGCCTTTTGGCGATATCGCCCGTCCGGTAGAGCCGCATACCGGAAACGTGCGGATTCGTGATGAAACGGGAGGCAGTTAAATCATCTCTATTTACGTATCCCCTCGCGACGCCTTCTCCGCCGATATAAAGCTCACCGGGAATTCCGATCGGCTGCGGATTCATATAGGCGTCCATGACAAAAGCATGAAGGGTTTCCAACGGTCTTCCGATATTGCTTTTATTTCTCTCGATATCTTCCATATTCAGTTTTTTGTATGTGACGTGAACCGTGGTTTCCGTAATGCCGTACATGTTCACAAGCTCTGTCTCCGGGTACTTCTCTTTCCAGCTTTTCAGCATGCCGGGCTGAAGCGCTTCTCCGCCGAAAATGACATATCGAAGCTTCAGCTTGTCCGTATGCCCGGCTTCTTCATGAATGAGTCCGGAAAAAGCGGTCGGCGTTTGGTTCAGCACCGTTACGCCTTCACTTAGCAGCAGCTGCCGGTACAAATGCGGATCACGGGCTGTTTCTTTCGGCACGATGACTACTTTTCCGCCGTATAAAAGCGCACCGAATATTTCCCAAACAGAAAAATCAAAGCAATAGGAATGAAACAGCGTCCAGACGTCTTCTGGCCCAAAATCAAACGGCAGCCCTTTATGTGTGATAAGGCTGATGACATTGCGGTGTTCCGTCATAACGCCTTTCGGTTTCCCTGTTGTGCCCGATGTGTAAATCACGTAAGCCGGCTGTTCAGGTGTTATCGTTTCTTTCGGATTGTCTGCTGAAAAAGATTCAGGCTTATCAATGTATAAAACCGGCAGACCGTCCATTCCGGAAATCCCAAGACCCGATTGCGTCAAAAGAACACGCGCGCCGCTGTCAGTCAGCATAAATGAAATCCGCTCGTCCGGATATTCAGGATCAATCGGCAGATACGCCCCTCCCGCTTTTAAAATACCGAGAATCCCAATCAGCATATCCGGAGATCGTTCAGTCATCATCCCGACAATCTGTCCTGAGCGGAGCCCGTTTTCTGAGAGCATATCGGCGATTCGATCCGCCTTCTCATTGAGCTCGCGGTAGGTGAGACGCTCATCGGCCATGACGGCTGCGATTTGATCCGGCGTTTTTTCCGCCTGTGTTTCAAATAAACTGACGATCGTTTCATGCCGCGGATACTCAGCCGTTTGATTATCAGCTTCCAGAAGCATCTGCCGCTCGTTTGTGTCCAGCAAATGAATGTCAGACAGCTTCCGATCGTAATCCGACGCGATTTGTCCTAAAAGCTCTTTAAAATGACCGGCCCACCGTTCGATCGTTTCTTTTTCAAACAATGCGGTACTGTATTCAAAATGAAAATCCAGGGCGCCATCCGGCCGTTCCTCAGCATGTAGCGTCAAGTCGAATTTTGAAATGTCATGCTTCACTGCATGTGCAGAAACGGATAAGCCCGGAAGATTCACTTTGAAATCATCACTGTTTTGCAGAACGAGCATGGCATCAAACAGCGGATTGCGATTGACTTCCCGAGGTGTATCAAGCTTTTGGGCGAGTTCTTCAAACGGGAATTCCTGATGTTCGGCTGCGCCGAGGGCGAGCATTTTCACCTCTTCTAAATAAGCGCGGAATGTCTTATCACCTTCCGGCCTGCTTCTCATGGCCACGGTGTTAACAAACATGCCGATAACCCCTTCAAGCTCCGCGCGGCTTCTGCCTGCCGCAGGTGAACCGACGACAACATCTTCCTGTCCGCTCAATTTAGACAGGAACAGGGAATAGCCTGCCAAAAGAATCATATACAGCGTGGAACCCGTCTCATCCATGAGCCGGCGCAAATTCTCCGCCGCTTCCTTTTGAAGACGTGTTCGAACCGCGGATCCGCTGAAATCAGGAAGCTGCGGGCGCTTTTTATCCAGCGGCAAATCAAGAACGGGAATGTTTTCCCCGATCGCATCCAGCCAATACCGCTCATGTTTTTTGAACTCTTCAGCGGCAGACCGGTCATGCTGCCAGACGGAAAAATCTTTGTACTGCAGTTTTAACGGCCGCAATTCCTTCCCTCTGTACAAATCCGTCAATTCCTGAATCAGAACGCTCATTGACACACCGTCTGCGATAAGATGGTGCATATCGAGCAACAGAAAATGGCGGTTTTCATTGACTTTGGCTAAAGTCACCCTCAAAAGAGGCGCTTTTTCCACGTCAAACGGCTTAACGAAAGTTTCCATCGTCTCGTTAAGAAGTGACTCGGACGGCATGTGAAGCTCTGTGAGTTCGAGATCCACATGTGAATGTATGTGCTGCATCGGCTCCCCGTTTCGTAACACAAATGATGTGCGTAACGCTTCATGCCTTTGCAGCAGCGCTGAAAAGGCTTCTTGCAGACGGTCCCGATTGAGCCTGCCGCTCAGTTCCAGACAAGCGGGCATATGATAGCCCGTGCTGTCCGCCGCAAGCTGGTGAAGGGCATAGAGCCTTTTTTGAGCAAAAGATAACGGGTACAAGTCCTTCGTCTTTGCAGGCGTGATTTCCGCATATTCTCCTCTTTTTTTCTGTTCAAGGAAGCGGGCCATGCTCTCAATGGTCGGATGTTCAAAGACATGGCGGACGGCAAGTTCAATTTGCAGCCGTTTATGTATGTTTGAAACAAGTGATGCGGCTTTCAGCGACTGTCCGCCGATTTGGAAGAAATCATCTCTCATACTGATGCGGTCCCGTTTCAGCACATCTTGCCAAATAGACAGCAGCTCAGTCTCAAGCATTGTGCGGGGCGCTTGATAATCACCGGTTCTCTCAGCTTCTTCCGGTTCAGGAAGCGCGGCTCTATCAAGTTTTCCGCTCGCAGACAGCGGCATTTCCGTCAGTTTGGTAAAGCTTCCCGGTATCATATAAGCAGGTAATGTCCCCGCCAATTCAGCGTGCGGATCAAATGTCACACCCGCGTTTTGCAGTACGACATAAGCTGCAAGCTCCTGATCTCCGTCCGCCGTTTTGCGCACGGTAACTGCCGCCTCTTTTACCCCGGACAGACTTCTGAGTGCCGTTTCGATTTCTCCTAATTCGATTCTGTAGCCTCTGACTTTCACCTGATCATCAAAACGCCCCATATATTCAATCGTTCCGTCCGGTAAAAACCGGGCTGCATCCCCCGTTCTGTACAGCCGTTCACCTTCACGAAACGGATGAGGGGTAAAGGCTTTATCCGTCAGCTCTTTTTGCTGAAAATATCCGTGTGCAAGACCTTTTCCTGAAATACACAGTTCACCGACGGCTCCGACCGGCTGCAGCTGGACACCGTGCATGATATAGACGGATGTATTGGAGATCGGGCGTCCGATCGTAATCCGGCTGCTTTTTTGCAGATTGCGCAGGATCGTCGCTGCCACACTGTTCTCCGTCGGGCCGTATTCATTCAGCAGCTCGGCATTCGGGCATATATTCCGGCTCGCTTCCACGATATCAGGGGTTGCCGCTTCCCCGGCAAATGTCACCGCCCGAAGCGTCTGTGCATCTTTTTTTGTCAGAGAATCAAGCAGGACGCGATAAAGGGACGGAACGATCAGAAGATGGCTTACCCCGTGGCGGGCAATTTTCTGTTTCATTGAAAGAACGTCTTTTGCATCGTCTTCATCAGTCAACAGTACACAAGCGCCGGACAGCAGCGGAGTGAAAAGACTTGTCAAAGAGCCGTCAAATACGTATGAAAAAAGATGAAGCGCTATGTCGCCTTCTGACATGCCGTATTCTTCACGCCGCCATTGCAATGTATTGCTGATCGCTTTGTGTTGTACAAGCACGCCTTTCGGACGGCCTGTCGTTCCCGAGGTGTAAATGACATACGCCCAATTTCCGCTGCAGGACACCGGCGGAAGCGGCCCGGTCTGCCGGGAAACCGTTTCCTCCAAGATGACGACGTTTCCCTTAAAATGCGGCGGAATGAGAGGAAGCAGGTCTTTTTCAGTCACGAGCAGTGAAGCTTCACTGTCTCTCAGCAAAAATGAGATCCGTTCAGGCGGATATTCCGCATCAATCGGCATATAAGCGCTGCCCGATTTCCAAATTCCGAGCAGAGCGGCGACCGTATTCATCGATCGGCGCAGCATAACAGCGGTAATCTGATCGGGACGGGCGCCTTTTTCCCTTAACGCATGCGCAATCTGATTCGCCCGCTGATTTAATTTCTTATAGCTCCAGCTTATCCCGTTATATCTCAACGCTTCCTGGTCGGGCGTTTTGGCAGCCTGTTCTTCAAAAAGCCCGTGAACGGTTGTCTCAGGATACGGACGGCTTGTGTCGTTAAACGAATGAATCAAGGCCTCTTCCTCCGGCGGCACGAGACTGATGCTTGATAAGAGCCTGTCCGGATCCTCTGTTACACAGGAGATGACCTCAAGAATATGCCCTTTGATCCGTTTCATGTCCTCCCGATCATAAATGTCAGCATTGTAGCTGAATTTCACATAAAACTCTTCCCCCGGAACGATGACGACGTTGAGATCATAGTTCGTTTCTTCCGCCATCGAAAAGTTTTCAAGAGAGAGCGCATGGCTTTCAGTCTGCTGCCAGCCGTTTACCGCAGCCTGCATCTGAACCGGATAATTTTCAAAGACAAGGATATGGTTCAAGAGATCTTTTTGCAGACCGCTCTCGTTTTGAATGTCATAAAGCGGATAATAGCTATGCTCTTCCGCTGCGAGTGAATCTTTTTGCACTGCTTTAACAAGCGATGCAAAAGTCATATCCTTAGCTGCGCGCACCCTCACCGGAACGGTATTGATAAACAGCCCGGCCATGGATTCAATGCCGCTGATAGCTGACGGCCTGCCGGAAACAACCGAACCGAAGACCGCATCTTCAGTCCCGTTGTAACGATGGAGAAGCAGGCCCCAAATGCCCGTAAATATAGTATTCAGCGTGACCCCGATGCCCCGGGCTATGTCTGTCAGTTTTTGTACGGTTTCAGGCTCAAGGGAAAATTGAAAATGCTCAGATGTATAACCGTTTTGCGCCGGTTTATTCTTCGTTTGCGGAACAGAAACGGTTTCTCCGTAATCTTTCAAATAGCCGGACCAGAACGCTGACGTTTCTTCTTTATTCCGGCTTCGTAGCCATTTGATATAAGTGCTGTAAGGATTCGGACTGCCGAGGTTTACAGGCCGCCCGTTCCGGATCGAATAATACATGCTGAAGAAATCTTTCAGCACAATGCCCAGGCTCCAGCCGTCCATCATAATGTGATGGTGAGTCCAAACGCATGTATGGCGGTTTTTTCCCGTATGAAAAAGAGCAAGGCGCATTAAGGGGCCTTTTTGCAGATCAAACCCCTTATGCCGGTCGTTTTCCTTAAATTCGTCAATGATGCTTTGCTGCTGTTCTTCCGAATAATCTGAAATGTCTTCAGTCCGTACGGCAGTGTCACGGCGCGAAAGGACTACCTGCTGCGGCCCTTCAAGGTCAGGTACTTCTTTTATGAAAATTGTTCTGAAAATATCATAGCGGCTGACAAGCATATCAAGGCTTTTTTGAAATGTATCAACGCATAAATCTCCGCTGACCGTAAATGAAATCTGCTCGACATATGCGTTTGATCCGGAATCCAGAAGCGAATGAAACAGCATGCCTTCCTGCATATATGATAAAGGGTAAATATCTTGAATTTCTGTCGCTTGTGTCACGAATGCCACACACCTTTTTATGAAATTAAAGTCCTTTTACGAGATCTTCAATGCTTGATAGTGCTTGAGCGGTCAATTCCTTATGGCTGTAATCAGTCAATGTTTTTTCCCGCTCTTTCTTGCCAGAACAGTGGGCGATGATGTCCTCAAGACGAGTTTGGAAACGATTCATGAAAGACTCGACTGCCCCCGGTGCAAATACGCCGGTATAAACGGCTTTTACCTCCAGACGTCCGTCCGCCGTCATCGCGTTAATATCCAGGTCAAACTCGCGGATGCGCCCGGCCGCTATATCATGCTGCGGCTTAAATGGCGACATCTTCAGTCCTCCCTCAAGACCGTCAAACGCACCGAGATAGTTAAAGCTTATTTCTGGGTCTTTATAAAGAATGTTTCGCGAATATCTCAGCAGCCCGTAGCCGGTTCCGTAATGAGGAACCCGTCTCATCATGTCTTTTACTGTCTTTATACGGTGAGCGGTTTTTTCGCCTGAGCCGTCCGGCACTCTCATATCTAAGAGCACGGGATAAACAGATGTAAACCAGCCTGCCGTTCTCGAAATATCAATGTCAGGCATATGTCCCTGGCGTCCGTGTCCTTCAGTGCTGATAAGCATCCGTTCAGAACCCGTCCACTCATGAAGCGCCATTCCAAGCGCCGTTAAAAGCAATTCATGAACATCCGTGCCGTATGCCTGCTGTGTTTCTAAAAGCAGCTGTTTTGTGAGCTCCCTGCTTAATATCCACGATGCCGTGCGCGCGTTTTCCTGCATCCGTCCGGCATTTCCATCATTTATTTTCGGCAGCGGCGCTGTTTCAAAAGACATCACACTGTCCCAGTACGCGGCTTCTTCAAGCAGCGCTTTGCTTTTGGATATGTCAAAAAGTTGTTCGGCATATGTGATATAAGAATCGCTTTTCGGCGGCAGTTTGATTTGTCGGCCTTCTAATGCCTGCTGATAAGCTGTCTGCAGATCTTCAAGCAATATTCTCCACGACACGCCGTCCGTGATAAGGTGATGAATCGTGATCAGCAGATGGTCGGCTTCTTTCAGCCGGAACACTCCGAGATGAAACAGAGGCCCTTGATCAAGGCGCATGGCCTGCTGTATTTCTTTTTCCTCGGCGGCTATCCGTTTTTCCGGCTGTGTTTCTTCTGAAAGATCTATGACGTTAAGTGTAAAGATTTCTTCATGCTGCTCTGTGATTCCGCGGTTATATTGAACAACTTCCCCATGCTCATTTTCAGTGAATGTCATTCGCAGCGCATCGTGATGTTCTGTCAGCGAGCGAACCGCCTGAGACAAAGCATTTATTTGGAATCTCTCTTCACTGCACAGCATGACTGATTGGTTATAATGAAGATCAAAAGCACCCGGTTCCTCAAAAAATCTCTTCTGGATCGGTGTCAGCGGTGCGCTTCCTTCTATCGGCCCCTGATCAGCCATTGCAACAGCCGGCGTGAGGTGCTTCGCGAGTTCTGCAATCGTCGGGAACTGAAACAAATCGCGGATCGACATGTTCCAGCCTTCTCCCGCGAGTCGGGCTGACACTTGAAGCGCCTTAATGGAATCTCCCCCAAGCTCAAAGAAAGAGTGATGAATGCCTGCTTTCTGAATATGAAGCACATCTTCCCAAATTCGGCATAACAACGCCTGTTTTTCATCGCCGGGCGCGACAAATGCCTGTGATGAATGTATCTCTTCTGCCGGCAGAGCCGATTTATCAAGCTTGCCGTTCAGTGTCAGGGGCATGCTGTCTAAACCGATAATATGAGACGGCATCATATAAGCAGGAAGCTCCTGCATGAGAAACTCGCGAAGTGATGAGATGTCAGCTGTTTTAGGTACGATGTACGCCGCTAATCTGCCCTGTCCTTCGGCATCTTTCATCACGGTAACAGCCGCTTCTTTGACTTGATCGTGTTTCAAAAGCACACTTTCAATTTCTCCCGTCTCAATTCTGTATCCTCTGATTTTTACCTGCTTATCAATCCGCCCTTGAAAACGAAGAGTGCCATCCGGCAGCCAGCAGGCTTGATCTCCTGTTCTGTAAAGTATTTCTCCCGTTTGTAACGGGTCGCTGAATGCGCCCTTTGTCAGCTCCGGCTGTCCCCAATATCCTTTGGCGACGCCGGTGCCTCCGATATACAGCTCTCCGAAAACGCCGATTGGCTGAACCTGTTTGTCTTTGTTTAAGACGTACATTTGCACATTCGGAAGCGGAACACCGATCGGCACATCATCTTCCCGCGGCTTTTCGCTCATTTTGGCTTCATAATACGAAGAATCAATTGTCGCTTCTGTTACACCGTAGCTGTTTATGATCCGCATGTCTTCTCCGAAACGCTTATGAAGCGTATAAAAATCTTTCGCTTTGATCATATCTGAGCCCAGTACCAGTACTTTTACACTTTGCAGTGCTAGGTTCCGGCGATATATATATTCCATAAACGGAACAATCAGCGCGGGTGTCGACTCCATAAATGTGATACGGTGCTGATCAATGAGCTGATAAAGCTGTTTCGGCTCAAGCCGGACGTCATCCGGACAAATAACAAGCGTCCCTCCATTTAGCAAGGCGCGGGCAAGATCTCCTGAAAAAACATCAAATGAGAAACTCGCCATCTGCAGCACCTTGACCGGTATACGGTCAAGCTCATAAATGCTGCGCCATGCAAGTGCTGCATGGGTAAAGCTGCGATTTCTGACTTCGACTCCCTTCGGCGTTCCCGTCGTTCCCGAAGTATATATGATATAAGCAGTATCATCCGGAGACACTGATGAATGAATATTCTCCGCACAAATATCGTATTGATCTTCATGATCAAGCTGAATGAGCAACAAATTGTGATCCGCGAGCTGTGAAGCAAGCTCTTTGTATTCAGACTGCACCAACAAGACGGATGCCGCGCTGTCCTTTAATAAATAGCGAATCCGTTCCTTAGGATAATGTGAATCAATGGGGATATACGCCCCTCCCGATTTCATGACGGCAAGAACACTGACGATCGCTTCAATCGAACGATTTGCCAATATAGCTGCTCTTTTTCCCGGACCGAATCCATTTTTGTGTAATGTTCGTGCAAGCCGATTTGCCCGCTCATTAAGCTGCGAATAGCTGATCTGTTGTGTTCCTTCAATGACGGCCGTCTGATGAGGCGTTTCTGCTGCTTTCGCTTCAAATAGCTGATGGAACAGTTTGTTTTTTTCCGAGAACTCGGTTTGTGTATTATTAAATTCAGTCAGTATCTTTTGCTTTTCCTCTTCTGTCAACATATCAGCTTTTGAGAGTGTGACTTCCGGTTCGGCGGCAACATGGCGCAAGAGATTCAATAAGTGGCCCATCCAGCGTTCAATCGTTTCTTTCATAAAAAGCTCGGTGCTGAATTCCATCTCAAAGCGGATGTTTCCGTCGGATTCAGCCGCTGATAAGGTCAGGTCAAAACTTGATACATCATGTTCGGTATGCTCTGATCGTGATGCCTTCAGCCCGGCCAGATTTATCTCCTCTCGCTCCATATTCTGAAGAATAAACATCGCATCAAACAGCGGATTGCGGCTCATGTCCCGCTGCACGCCGAGCCGTTCCACAAGCTCTTCAAACGGGTAGTCCTGATGTTCATACGCTTCAAGCGCCGCCTGGCGGACTTCCGCCAAGTAATCGGTAAACCGTTTGTCTCCTTTCGGCTCCGTTCTGATGGCGAGTGTGTTGACGAACATGCCGAGAATCGGTTCAAGGTCTTTATGCGGGCGCCCGGCAATCGGCGACCCGACGATGATGTCTTCCTGTCCGCTCAACCGCGCGAGCAGCGTATTGTACGCGGCGAGAAGCACCATATACAAAGTGGAGCCGTGATCGCGGGCGATGCGGTGAAGACCGGATGCCGTTTCAGCATCAAGCGTGCACGAGACGTTCCCACCCGCAAAGCTTCTGACGGCCGGGCGGGGCTTGTCAGCCGGAAGCTCAAGCACCGGAAGCTCACCTTCAAGCCGCTTCAGCCAGTAGGTTTCCTGCTTCTGATATCCTTCCTTTTCCTGAAATGCCCGCTGCCAGACGGCATAGTCTTTATATTGAAGACGCATCGGCGCAAGCGAGCGGCCGGCATACAGCTCGCCGAATTCTTTAATCAAGGTGTTGACGGACACACCGTCGGAAATAATGTGATGCATATCCGTTAATAAAAGATGGCGTTCGTCCGATTCTTTCACGAGGGCCGCGCGGAAGAGGGGCGCTTCCTCCAGACAAAACGGCCGGACGAATGCGTCAGCTGAATCGGCCTCATCCAGCTGAAACATCACGCTGTCATGGATGCGCTGCATCGGTTCGCCGTCATGCCCCGTTTCAAAGGACGTTCTGAGCGACTCATGCCGCTCGACAAGCTGCCGGAACGTCTCCTCCAGCCGGCCGCGGTCAAGCGGGCCCGTCAGTTCCAGCACTGCCGGCATATTGTAGCCGACACCGCCGTCTTCAAGCTGCTGGAGCACATACATCCGTTTCTGCGCTGAAGACACCGGATAAGTRTCCTGTGTTTTCGCCGGCTGAATCGCTTCATACGGGCTCTCTTCGAGGTCCTGAATGACCKWAGCGAGCTCTTCCACCGTCGGCCGGGCGAAGATGTCCTGTAACGGCACCTGAACGCCGAATTCCTTGGCGATGCGGGAGACGAGAGCCGTCGCTTTTAACGAATGGCCGCCCCGCTCAAAAAAGTGATCCCGGATGCCGACGGGGCCGTTTTTCAGCACCTCTTCCCAAAGGGCGCAAAGCTTCATTTCCGTGACGTTCCGCGGTGCGGTGTACGCCTGTCTGCCTGCCGCTCCGTCAGGAGCCGGCAGCGCGCGGCGGTCAAGCTTTCCGCTCGGTGTGACCGGCCACTCGCTCATCTCAATAAACTGAGCCGGCATCATGTAGGCCGGAAGGCGTGTCGCAAGTTCTGCCCGCACGTCATCGCTTTCCCGTCCTTCGATATAGGCGTAAAGCGCGGTCTCGCCGTGTTCGGTCCGGGCAGTGACCGCCGCCTCACGAATGCCGTCAATGCGACGGATCGCCGTTTCGATTTCCCCCGGTTCAATCCGGTAGCCGCGAACTTTCACCTGTCCGTCTGACCGGCCAAGCCATTCGACAAGCCCGTCTTCTGTCCAGCGTGCGATATCACCCGTCTGATACATGCGCTCTCCCGGATAAAACGGATCATCGAGAAAACGCTCTGCCGTCAGTTCAGGCCGGTTCCAATAGCCCCGGGCCACCCCTGTCCCCGCAATGTACAGCTCTCCGGCAACGCCCGCAGGCTGAACGGTTCCCCCGCCGTCTAACACATAAAGACGGGCACCCGGAACGGGTTTTCCGATCGGAAGCCTTGTCCGTCCGCTGTCCCGTTTTCGGTCACAGACGTAAAACGCCGCATCAACCGTCGCTTCTGTCGGCCCGTAGCCGTGAATGAGCACGGTCTCCGGCAGAAGATCGGCAAACCGGGAAGCCGTAAGCGGTGAAAGAGCTTCCCCTCCGGCAAACACRCGTGTCAAGGTTTTGCCGAGGCGGATTCTTGTTTCCTCAGGCTCTGTTTCCAGCGCATCTAAAAAGCTGTTGAYCATCGCCGGAATAAAATGCGCGGTCGTCACCTTTTCCGAGGCAAACGCTTCAATCATCCGYGCGGGATCTTTCTCCCATCCGGACGGAAGCAGATACACGGAGGCGCCGGACATCGTCCACCAAAACAATTGCCAGATGGAAGCGTCGAAGGAAAAGGATGATTTCAGCACGATCATATCCTCYTCCGTTAACGGAAACTGCCCTTGCATCCCGGATAAAAAGGCGGCGGCCTGACGGTGTTCAACAGCCACCCCCTTCGGTGTTCCCGTCGAACCGGACGTGTAAATGATATAAGCGAGCGAATCGGCATCCGCTTCTTCAGAGACAGCCCCTGTCTCCGYCTCACCTGTAAGGGCAGAAAGAGACACTTCTAGCGTCTCGCCGGAAAAACCGGGAACGGATAATCCCGACTGTTGAAGCAGGAGACAGGCGCCGCTG
>NZ_JBFTRO010000016.1:0-14424 GCF_056399565.1 Bacillus sp. 01N42_2
TAAGCGAGCGAATCGGCATCCGCTTCTTCAGAGACAGCCCCTGTCTCCGYCTCACCTGTAAGGGCAGAAAGAGACACTTCTAGCGTCTCGCCGGAAAAACCGGGAACGGATAATCCCGACTGTTGAAGCAGGAGACAGGCGCCGCTGTCRTCGAGCATATAGCGCAGCCTGTCCTCCGGATATTCCGGGTCAAGCGGCACGTAGGCGCCGCCTGCTTTTAACACGGCAAGCACTGAAATCACCATCTCCGGCGAGCGTTCAGCGAGCACGCCGACCACGCTTTCTTTGCGGACGCCTTTTTGGCGGAGCCAAAAAGCGAGCCTGTCTGTGTACCGGTCAAGCTCGGCGTACGTCAGCATACCGTCTGAGAAACGGAGCGCCGGACGATGCGGCGAAAGCGCAGCGCGGCGGGTAAACAGCCCGTGAAGCGTAGGAGCCGGCGGTTCAGCCGTTTCTGTACGGTTAAACGCAGTTAACACCCGTTTCTTTTCTTTTTCATCCGCCATATCAATATGCCGAATCAGCCGGTTTGGATTTCTAACGGCATTTTCAACGATCGTCAGCAAATGAGTTTGAATCCGTTTTATCGATGTTTCAGTAAATAAAGCGGATTGATAATCAAAATTCAGCTCAATCAATCCCGTATCTGTCCGCTCCTTAATTAAAATGGACAGCTCATTTGCCGTATGCCCGCTGAAAAACATCGCCGTTTCATAATCGAAGCCCTCCGCCTGATGCCACGCGAGAGGCTGGTATTGCATCGAAATCCCGATGATATTTTGCAGATCGTGATGAACCTGCCTTAATTCATTGACAAAAAGATTGTAAGGATATTTCTGGTGCCGCATAACAGACAGCTGCTGTTTTCCTACACTGCGGACAAAAGACAGGAACTCCGCATCCGGATCTGCCGTCATTCTGATCGGCAGCGTGCTGACAAACATGCCGAGCATATCCTTTTCGAGCTTGGAACCCCGGTTTCCGTAATAAGTACCGATGGCAATATCCTTTTTAGCCGTCAGACGGCTGATGCATATGTATAACGAAGCCATAAACAGAGAGATGATGCTGACATTATGATCTTTGCAAAAACGCCGGATTGATTGTTCTAAGGAGTGGGAAAGAGTGATTGTATCTCTGGAAGCTGCAGTGCTTTGTCTAAGATGAGAGGTTCGTTCCGCAAGTGAAAGGTGTTCAGGAACAGTTCGGTACGTTTCAGTCCAAAATGAACGATCTTTTTGAAAACGGGAAGATTGTAAATATTGCTGTTCTTTTTCCATGTAGCTGAGATAGGAAGGGCTTTGGTGTTCGGCCAAATCCTCGCTTCGCATGATTTTTTGGTAAATTTCAATGAGCTGATTGCCGAGCAGATTGAGCGAAATACCGTCCATGATAATATGGTGAAATTTTGAATAAAGCCAAACTTCTTCGTCTGACATGACAAGCAAAGTAAATTGATACAGCGGTGAATGAAACAGCTTGAACGGAACACGCGTCTGTGTGTCAATCCATGCATCCCGCTCTGATTGATCAATATGAGTAAAATCAACGGTCTCTAAAGAAATCGGCCGATGCCCGGCCAGATACAGCTGGGGTTCTGAGCCGTCCCCTTCCGTCAGTTGAAACCTGAGCGAATCATTTTGCAAGATAGAGAAATCTAAAGCACGGCGCAATACGTCAAAGTCGATATTCCCCCTGAATTTGACGCACGCCGCGAGATTGCAGATACTTGTGCCCGGCTCGAGCAGCTCTGTAAACCAGACTCTTCTTTGGGCGTGAGTTAAAGAATAAACAGTGTTCTTCAATGGAATCCCTCCATTTCAATTTAAGAGGATAAGAAAGTAAAATAATTACAATTAAAATTCGACAGCATATGACTAAATCATCCATATAGCATTATTTTAAAACATATTTTAGAAATCACAATAAAAAATTAAATTTTCTCTAACATTTTTTAGAATATAGTATATTTTACTTACTTAGATTCTTCATTTCTATAATTTTTATACCATGTAAAACGGTATGTATGCACATCGCAAACTGGTTCTTAAATACTATAATAAGGAATAAAATGTATAATAAATCGCATCTTTAAAAAGATTTTGCCTCCCGGAAAGAAGTTTTTATAATAAAAATGAAAAAACGGTGATACATAAGAAAAGAAAGTGTCAAAAAGGCGGAATATTGAAGATATTATTTTTTGAAGAGATTGTTTCATAATAGCAATATAATATTCGTTTTCCATCAAAAAAAGCCGGATCCTATAAGGATCGGCTTTTTTATTGATTTGCCAGCACGACTGCGATTTTGTCTTCAATGTCTTTTCCGTCATCTTCGTCAAGCAATCCGTTTTGAAGCACGGAAAAAATAAGCGTATCCCCTGTTTTTGTTTCCGCATAGCCGGCGATTGAACTGACTGATGTTAGTGACCCGGTTTTCGCTTTAATTTTGCCTTCTGCCGGAGTATTCTTCAGCCGGTTCCGAAGGGTGCCTCCCGTCATTCTGTCACTTGCACCGGCGACAGGGAGCGAACGAAGGAAAGCCGGGTACCACTTTTCTTTCTGAACGGCATACAAAAGCTCTCCGATTTGTTCGGCGGATACGCCGTTAATATGAGAAACGCCGGATCCGTCTCTGGCAATCAATTCATCCGGATTCAGCCCGAACGATTTGAGCTCCGATTTCATCACGTCCAAACCCTTTTCCCAACTGCCCTCGCCTTTTTTCACTTTCCCCATTTCCTTGATCAGAATTTCGGCGTGCCCATTGTTGCTCAGTTTCATAAACGGGATCAATAATTCCGAAAGAGGCATGGATGTCCGTGATGTGACTGGCTGGGTGTGATGCGGCATGCGCCCGGCTTTGGCCTTCCCTTTTACAGTGATGCCCTGTTTAGTAAGTGCTTGTTTCCATAAATCTAACGCATAGGACGACGGATCCCACACTGCCGCCCATTCTCTTGCCTTTGCCGCGCCCGCCGGCATGGTTCCCTTTACCGTAATCACATTGCCCCCATGCTCCCGTTCAACCGTCAAATCTTTCTTTTCATCAGAAGCGACGGTTTTCACTTCATTTTTCACACGTACGACGTCCGTATGGGGAGAAATCGTAATACGCGCCTTTTTACCGGGCTGTTCCGCCGGGCTGATTTCCGCAATCACCGTTCCGGTATCATAATCCTCATTCGGTGAAGCGGTAAGAGCTGATACTTGCGCGCCATAATATTGGCCTTCATCACTCCACGGAAGATCAACTGAATACCTGATATCGTCATACCGTGAATCATCCCCGACCAGATCTCCTTGAATGACACGGATGCCTCTGGCTTTGACTTGTTTAGCCATCTTCTCAAAATCAGAAGCCAATAGGGTCGGATCGCCACTTCCTTTGAGATAAAGGTTTCCGCGCAGCTGTTTTCCTTTCACGGCGCCGTCTGCCCGTACTTCTGTTTTAAAGGTGTAATCTTCTCCAAGAACGGAAAGCGCCGCAGATGCCGTCAGCAGCTTCATCAGTGATGCAGGCCTCAGTCTCATATCTTCCCGGCTGCCAAACAGCACCTCCCCTGTTTTTGCCGATCGGACACTGACGCCTGCCGCGGCGCCCTTTAAGGCAGGTTCTTCATTCAGAATGTGTTCCAGCTCTTTTTGCAACGCATTTTTTTGTTCGGCCGCTTTGGCGGAATCATCAATATAAGGAACGGCGGCTATGACCAAAAGGAGAAACACCGCGGTCAAGCGTTTGACATATGTTTTCAATGTTATCCCCGCCTCTTTCTTATTCTTCGTCATGCAAAATGGTGATCCAAGATGACGCAGCCGCTTCTTCGCCCGGTTTCAGTATCTGAAGCCCCGTCAGTGATGCAGGCTGATTCAGATTAAATGCATCTGTAACGGAGGTATAAGGCTCAAGACTGACAAACCCTTGCTTTCCGTCACCGTTATATACCACCCAATGCTTGAAAGACGTGTCTGCCTGATACAAAACGGATAGCTGCTCATCAGGATGATAAATAACAGCTTCGTTATTGCCGCCATTCCGTCCGGAAGAAAGAAAAACATCGTCAAACTGCTTATTTTTCAAAGACATTCCGTTACGGAACGCTTCTTTATCAGGCACATCCAATAAACGGCCCGTCGGCACGAAACGTTCATTTAATTCCCACATGCGGTCAGCCGTCAGAAAAAGACGTGATCGCTCTTCGTTGAAAACAAAAGTTGAATGATAGCCCAGTCCCCAAGGAAAAGCCTCCGTTCCCTTGTTGATAATCAGCGCCCGCTGCGTAAACACATTGTTTTTTAATGTATAAGTCATCCGGACAATGACATCGTGCGGAAATTGTTTATGGACACAGGGAATTTCTGTAAGATCAATTTCTGTTTCGACTGTCAGTTCATCCGCCTCTTCTTTCGCCGCTGCCAACTTCCAATGCTGGTTGTGAAGAAAGCCGTGAATATGATTATGTTTATCCTCTTCGTTTATGTCAAATTGATACGTGCGGCCGTCAAAACGAAACGTCCCGTCCGTAATCCGGTTCGGTGGGAATAAAACGGGAATACCGTACAGCATCGGTTTTTCGCGAAATTGTTCCGCGGTTTCCGGTTCTCTCAGAATCTGCATACCGGTTCTTTTATCCCGGATCGAAATGACATGTGAGCCCCATTCCGGCACAATGATGCATTCAGCCTGTTCAGTTTCCGCTTTTACGGCCGAAGCCCCTAAATAAGTCGTATGTTCAATCGTCATAAGCACCTGCCCTTTCCTTGTTTTCTAGCATGTATAGGAATTCCATTTTCTAAACTCATTTTCCTTCTCTGAAAAAAACATCGCCCGTATGAACTGAGCGATGTGCGGTAAAACCTTATTGAATCAGCCGGGTAATCTGTTTTTTCTTCCATACAAACCGGTAATACCCGTACTGCAGCAGCAGGCTGATGACAAAAGCCGCCGGATAACCGACCCAAATGCCGAGAATGCCGAGTTTCGTGTAATGAGATAGTATAAAGGCGATAGGCACCTCGATTCCCCAAATCGCAAAAATGCTGATAACAGTCGGCCATAATACCGTACCGCTCGCCCGCATTGTCGCTGAAACGATCTGAGCGTGACCGAAAATCAGATAGCTCCAAAGTGTAATCATAATAAGATTGCGGGCAATATGAAGCGTGTCCTGATCGGTTAAAAACAAAGCCAGTATCTGCCGGGAGAAGGTGTAAATCAGCACAATCAAAACCCCGCCGATCAAATAATTCAGGCCGATGCCGACTTTGATGACCTGCTTCAGCCGGCCGAATTGATTGGCTCCTATGGATTGGGCGGCAAAAATTGAAACGGCGATACCGAGGCTTACCGCCGGCATCTGCACATAACTCGCCACTTGGTTGACAACCCCGTAAGCAGCAGTCGCATTTGATCCGTAATGATTCACAAAAGAGATGACCGCGATTTCAGAAAGCGATACGAGAATCATATTGATGCTCGACGGAATACCGAGCCGCAGTAAAAGCGCGAGCAGCTTTTTGTCCATTTTAAGAGAGCGGAACGCAGTCTGGTCAAATGCAAGCGGGTGCTTCTTTTTCCGCAAATAAACCATCAGCACGATAAATGTCACGATGTTTGAAATGACCGTTGCATACGCTGATCCGTAAATGCCGAACTTCGGAAGCCCGAAAAGTCCGAGAATCAATAAAGGCAAAAGCCCGATGTTAATGACCGTACTGACGATTAACGTATAAAACGGGGTCTTTGAATCTCCCGTTCCGCGTAAAAATGTTGTATAAGCAAAATATAAAAACATCAGCGGCATCGCGCAAAACAGAATGCGCGCATATCGGACACTGACATCTATTACGTTTTCCGGCGTTCCCATCAGCCGCAAAATATCAAGCGTAAACACACTGCCGACAACTGCCAGAACAATACCGAGCATAAAGGTAAACGTCAGCGTAGTGCCGACAATCGCTTTCATTCTCTCTTCGTTTTTCGCGCCGTAAGCCTGCCCGATCAGAATGGAACTTCCTGAACCGATTCCGATTGTAAAGGAAATCAGCAGGAAAAACAGCGGAAAAAAAGACGATACGGCGGCAAGCGCATCGACTCCGAGCCACCTCCCGACAAACACCATTCCGACCAACTGGCCGACAGATTGCAATACGTTGCTTAATAGCAGCGGGACTAAAAATAATGACATAGACCGCCAGACAGACTGGCCAGGGCCTTCCGCTGTCTCCACATTATCTTGTACCTCCATATGTAGGACTCCTTTTTTTGATTTTCTTCCATTTTATTATTCAGCAGCCAGCTTGTAAAAACCTTTTGTTCAATGAAACTCTTTATCTTTTTCTTCCGTCTTACATGGAAATAAATCATAAAAATAAAAAGTGCGGAAAATATTTCTGAAAAGGTATTGTAAT
This sequence comes from Bacillus sp. 01N42_2, assembly GCF_056399565.1. Taxonomy (NCBI): domain Bacteria; kingdom Bacillati; phylum Bacillota; class Bacilli; order Caryophanales; family Bacillaceae; genus Bacillus; species Bacillus sp. 01N42_2. Next base: position 6,411 of record NZ_JBFTRO010000016.1, read on the forward strand.
CTTACCGTAATTATTGTAACATTTGTAACATAAGAGAAAGAGATTCATTGAAGGAGAGATTATATCATGAAAAAATGGCTATTATTCCTCACTACTATTACATTGATTCTATCACTGGGCACTGCGGCGACTGCCAAAAATACGCCTAATGACCTAACACAAAAACAAGCACTTCAGCTGGCTCTGTCAGCAAGAGAACATTTTTGGAACACCATGAGCGGAGGAACGCTTAAGTCAAAAGCAAACTGCACATCCGAGCAGTTCGAATATCAAAATCTTCAATATGTATTCATGTGCAAAGAACTCGGAACAAAAGCGAAAGCCGTAAAATATCTGACACCCGCTTTTACAAAGCAGGCGATTGATAAAGGGCTTAAAGAGTACCACTTTACTGTAAAAGACGGCAAATTGGCTGTTCCGGTCGGCGACGGGGATAACCTCCTGAATTGGAAAAAAGCAAAAATGACCCTTCTTTCTAAAAAAGGAAGCGTCCAAACGTACCGCTTCACTGTACCGACTCTTGACGGTTCTCCGTCAGCAAAACGCGACGTTACATTCGTAAAAGAAAACAACGTTTGGAAAGTCAATCAATTTGATGCTGTTATATAAAGAAAAGCCCGCTTTTAGCGGGCTTTTTTGAATGATGCAATGGCGTGGAAAGGCTTTTCATGTCACGAAATATTTAGAGCATATGAGGGATTAATTATTATTTGAGTGTAATTAAAAAACTACGTGAAGAAGATACACGAAACACCCTTTATCTGTTTGAAAAAATGCCTGACGTGTAAACATCTGTTTAAAAATGTGCAAAATTTGTGTAAAAAAAATAAAATTGCATCGTTTTTCAGCGGGTTTTCACAAAAATAAAAAGCTTACAAAAACGACAAAAACCCTTGTGTGACAAGGGTTTTTCTGTTTTACCGACATTATTAATCTACACCTATCTTATGCCAAAAACGCTCTAGGAGAGATTCGAACTCCCGACCTGCAGTTTAGGAAACTGCTGCACTATCCGCTGTGCTACTAGAGCCTGCTTATATAGTAACGCTGGCGGCCGTTTTTTTCAAGCCTACAGCCCGCCGAACACTTTATAAGCGGCTCTCGTCGTATCCTCATCTATTCCGATATAACGCATCGTAATAGATGGAGAAGAATGATTTAATATCCGCTGGAGTTCGGCAATATCTTTCGTCCTCTGATAAAAATGATACCCGAACGTCTTTCTCAGCGTATGCGTCCCGATCTCCTCCAACCCGCACGCAGCAGCTGCTTCTTTTAATATTCTGTATGCCTGAATCCGCGAAATAGGCTTATTCGTCCGTTTCGATTTAAACAAATAGTCATTCTCTTTCATATCTTTTGTATATGCGTATATGTCGGCCTTTAGAGATTCCAATATCAGAATTTTTCTTTTCTTTCTCGTTTTGCTCTCGGTCGCCCATACATGATCTTTGTTTCTGACATCCCTTACGCGAAGCGGCAGAACATCAGAAATCCGCAGTGCACTGTTCATGCCGAAAATAAATAAAAAATAATCACGTTCACTTTTCTTCATTAAATACTGTTTGACTTCCTGGATCTTCTCCAAACTTCGGATCGGCTGTACGATATGCATCAAAAAACCCCTTATAATTGGTAAAGTAACATATTGAGCATTATGTTACTATTATAGCTGAAACCCATTGAATGATAAAGGATAAAGCCTCTTATGTAACATAATATACATAGTGTTACATAAAGAAAATAAAACACCTGTTTTCAAAAAGATCCCCAAAAACATCGTTTATATCCCCGTGACGGGATTTTGAGACATCGGAGTCTCTTAGTATTCAAAAAAGAAAACAGCGCCCTTAAAACGAAATATGAGCGTCCGATTTTTTTGTGAACAGCTGAAGAAATGCAAAAAAAAGACACAATATGAAATTGTGTCCTAATCTTCGTCTTTTACATCAATGTCTTCAGGGAGCGGTTCATTTAAAAACTCTTGTATCATTTCTTTATATTTTTCCAGCTGTTCAAGATGGGTTTGAAATTGTTCTTTGTTGATTAAATATTGCTGCCCGTCGTGGACGGCTCTTATTTTATTCGTCAAAACAAGATTGTGTACATATTCTTCAGGAAGACTGGTAAACTCCGCTGTCTCTTTAATGGTTAAATACATGGCTCACGTTCCTTTCATATGTCATGTGAGTGAATTCTGTTTTGTTTATTGTAGCTTATTTTTTGCCTTAATGCTTGTTTCACAGCTTTTTCTGTCCGGTTTCCCATTTATCCCATTTCCGACTGATTACATTCACACAGAAACCCCGGCTTTTTGCACACCGGACTATTCCGTTTGTCACTTGTGAAAACAGCACATTTTACTTACTCTATAATTGTAAGCGGAAAACAAAGGAGGCAGACTATGAAAAAGAAAAAGTTTATGAATCTCTGTTTTATCGTTCTGCTCAGTACTTTGCTCGCAGCCGGAAGCATCCCTTATCACGCTCAGGCTAAGAAACACCCGTTTTCCTATGATGACTACAAACAGGTAGATGTCGGCAAAGACGGCATGGTCGCCACTGCCCATCCTCTCGCTTCACAAATCGGTGCCGACGTGCTGAAAAAAGGCGGCAATGCAATTGACGCCGCGGTGGCCATTCAATTTGCATTAAACGTAACCGAACCGATGATGTCGGGTATCGGCGGCGGCGGATTTATGATGGTTTATGATGCGAAAACGAAAGACACCACCATTATCGACAGCCGGGAACGCGCACCGGAAGGCGCAACACCGGATATGTTCCTGGACGAAAACGGCAAAGCCATTCCTTTCTCTGAGCGGGTTACAAAAGGGACTGCAGTCGGTGTTCCGGGAACATTAAAAGGACTTGAAAAAGCGCTCGACAAATGGGGCACCCGCTCCATGAAACAACTCATCACCCCTTCCATTAAACTTGCCTCAAAAGGCTTTCCGATTGATTCGGTTTTAGCTGACGCCATCTCAGATTATAAAGACAAATTATCACACACTGCTGCAAAAGACGTGTTTCTTCCAAACGGAGAACCTTTGAAAGAAGGAGACACACTGGTCCAAAAAGACTTAGCCAAAACATTTACAGCTATTAAGTACAAAGGCACAAAAGCGTTCTATGACGGAGCATTCTCCAAAAAGCTCGCGGAAACAGTGCGGGAATTCGGCGGCTCAATGACAGAAAAAGATATTAAAAACTTCAATGTGACGATTGACGAACCGATCTGGGGAGATTACCAGGGCTATCATATCGCAACTGCTCCTCCTCCAAGCTCCGGCGGTGTTTTCCTGTTGCAAATGCTGAACCTTCTGGATGATTTTAAGCTTTCCCAATATGATATCCGTTCTTGGCAAAAATATCAGCTTCTCGCAGAAACAATGCATTTGGCTTATGCTGACCGCGCCGCATTTGCCGGGGACCCAGAATTCGTCAACGTCCCCCTCAAAGGTCTCTTGAATCCAGATTATATCAATGCCCGCAGACAGCTGATAGATATTAATAAAGTGAATAAAAAACCGAAAGCCGGTGATCCTTGGGCTTATCAGGAAGGCGCTGCAAACTATAAACAAGTCGAACAGCCGACTGATAAACAAGAGGGTCAAACGACTCACTTCACAGTAACCGATCGCTTCGGCAATGTTGTATCTTATACAACAACGATTGAACAGCTGTTCGGTTCCGGCATTATGGTTCCCGGATATGGCGTTGTTTTGAACAACGAATTAACAGACTTCGACGCGGTGCCGGGCGGCGCAAATGAAGTGCAGCCGAATAAACGTCCGCTAAGCAGCATGACTCCGACCATTTTATTTAAAAATAACGAACCCGTCCTGACTGTCGGCTCTCCCGGCGGAGCAACGATTATTTCTTCCGTTTTGCAAACGATCCTGAACAAAGTCGAGTACGGCATGGATCTGAAAGCGGCGGTCGAAGAGCCGAGAATTTACACAAACAGTATGACGTCCTATCGTTATGAAAAAGGAGTGCCGGAAGAAGCCCGCGCAAAACTGAACGAAATGGGGCATAAATTCGGCAGCAGTCCGGTTGATATCGGAAACGTGCAAAGCATCCTGATTGATCGTGAAAACGGCACCTTCACCGGCGTTGCCGACTCCAGCCGAAATGGAGCTGCAATCGGCGTAAACTTGAAGAAATGTGAAAAATAACAAGACAAAAAGCCTCATTTCTCAAACTGAGAAACGAGGCTTTTGTTTATTCGGCACTGTATTCGGATGAGGTTTTTTCAGACATTAACAACATAAGTGAAAGCACACCGCACATCGCAATGACAACACCGCCTGCACCAATCCATGTCACTGACGCAAGAGACAGATGAGTGACAACAATGCCCCCGATACCTGCCCCGGCCGCCATAGCCAGCTGCATCATAGACTGGTTGAGGCCAAGTAATACACCTGATGATTCCGGCTCCATCGTTGCCAAATGATATTGCTGAGCCGGCCCGGATGACCAGGCGGAAAAGGACCAAAATATAAGCACTGCCGCCGCTCCGGCAGCAGAATGTGTCACAAAGGGCAATAACATGAGCATGATAGCATGAAGCGCCATTCCGCCGGTCAATGTGACACGCGCCCCCCATTTGTCTGCACTGAAACCGCCTGCTTTAGAGCCGGCAAGACTTGCAACCCCGAAAATAAGGAGCAATGTGCTCAGCATTCCGCTGCTGATATGAGTAACGTTCAGTAAAAATGGCGAAAGGTACGTATACGCAACCGAATAGCCTCCAAGCCAAAAAAACGTGATGGCCAGGCCGACAGCCACTTTTCGTTTCTTCAAAAAAGAAAGTTGCTGAATGAGCGGCACGGGTTTATCTCCTTTTATCTCAGGCAGCGCGAAACGTATAATCAGCATGGCAATGATTCCGAGTGCCGCAATACCGGCGAAAACCATCTTCCAGCCGAAAGCTTCAGACACGGTTCTTCCGATCGGCACACCGATAATGAGTGCCGCCGTAAATCCCATAATGACTGTCGCAAGAGAGCTTGCCTGCTTTCCCGGAGGAGCAATTTTTGCTGCAATCGTAAGCGCGGTTACCACCACGCTTCCCGCTCCAAGCGCCATGATCACCCGTGCTCCCGCAAATAAGCCGAATCCCTGCACAAGGAAAGAAATGATATTTCCGATAACAAACAGCCCCAGAGCATAGATCATAAGCTTCCTTCTGTCCAGTCTTGCTGTCAGAACCATCACGACGGGCGTTCCGATTGCATAAACGAGTGAAAAAATTGTAATCAGCTGCCCTGCCGCTGCCACAGTGACGCCCAAAGAACCTGCAATTTTATCAAGCACCCCGGATATCACATATTCAGAGGTCCCAACTAAAAAGCTGATAATCGCTAAAATATAAACCTTCCATGTATTTTGCATCTGATACACTCCTTCATTGATGATTTATATAAAGATATATTGGGATATATCGATATAAAAGATTATAAACAGAAACAAATCGCAATATGTCGATGTGTAATCAGAAAAAGAAACTGAATCCCTCTTCAAAAGGATTCAGCCCTACATTTCGCGCTGAAAATAATCGGCCATCGCCTTTATCGCTTCTTCATCTCTTTTATAATAGGTATATTTGCCGATCCGTTTCGTTTGGATAAGGCCCGCCCGCTGAAGGATGGAAAGATATTGAGACGCCGTTGACTGTGTCATCTGAAGCTTATCGGTGATCTGACTCACACATACTCCGATTTCATTCATATCAATGCCATCATGCGGGGCGAAATGATGGTCCGGCTCTTTCAGCCATTGTAAAATCTCAAGCCGGGACTCATTAGACAACGCTTTAAAAACATCAATAGGTTTCATACGTTTTATTATATCGTGATTTTGCGATATGTCAATGTCGATTTACTTAATTCTCTTGTTTTGTTTCATTTATGATCCGGGAAACAAAATCACTCACACTCTCTTCAAATGTGTCGTCCCGTCCGTATTGTCTTACCTGTACAGATTGATGGCGGCACTCGTGATCCCCCACAACAGCAATATACGGTATTTTTTTCATTTGTGCTTCTCTGATTTTATACCCGAGTTTTTCATCGCGCAGATCAAGCTCAGCCCTGATCCCCGCGTTCTTCAGCTGCCGGTGCGCCTGTTCTGCGCAGTCCCGGTGTGCGGTATTTGATACCGGGATGATTTTTGCCTGTACCGGAGCAAGCCATAAAGGGAACGCTCCCCCGAAATGTTCGGTAATGATTCCGAAAAATCTGTCAAGAGATCCGAATACCGCCCGATGAATAACAACAGGACGGACTTTTTGATTTTTTTCATCAATATATGTTAAATCAAATTTCTCCGGCATTTGAAAATCGAGCTGGACAGTAGCGCATTGATGGCTTCGATTCAGCGCATCTTTTATATGAATATCAATTTTCGGGCCGTAAAATGCGCCATCCCCCCGATTAAATCGAAAACGATATCCCTGTTCTTTTAATACTTTCTCTAATGCGCTCTCCGCCCGGTCCCACAAATGTTCGCTTCCCATGTAATTGTCCGGTCTTGTTGACAGCTCAATATCATAGGAAAAACCGAATGCGGTGTACACCTCGTGAATCAGCTGAAGCGCTGAAGTGATTTCGCTCTCGATCTGATCCGGCGTTACAAAAATATGCGCATCATCCTGGCAAAAGGACCTGACGCGAAGCAGGCCATTGAGCGCCCCGCTGAATTCGTGACGGTGCACCTGCCCGAATTCAGCCATCCGAATCGGAAGATCGCGATAAGAACGAAGCTTTTCTTTAAAAATGAGCATGTGGCCGGGACAGTTCATCGGCTTTAACGCGAAGCGCTGATGATCGGCTTCTGAGAAATACATATTCTCTTTATAATGATCCCAATGGCCTGATTGCTCCCAAAGACGCTGGTTCATCATCATAGGTGTGCGCACTTCCTGATAATGATAAGCATCCTGCTTTGAACGCAGAAATGATTCAAGCGTATTTCGGATGAACTGACCGTTCGGCAGATAAAAAGGCATACCCGGCGCTTCTTCTGAAAACATAAAAAGCTGTAATTCCGCTCCCAATTTTCGATGATTTCTCTTCTCCGCCTCTTTTATCAGCTGAAAATGCCTGTTCAGCTCCTTTTTTGAAGAAAATGCCTTCCCATAAATGCGCTGCAGCATTTTTTGATTGCTGTCGCCCCGCCAATAAGCCCCTGACACATGAGTGAGCGAAAAAGCTTTTATCTGACCGGCAGACGCCAAGTGCGGCCCCCGGCATAAATCAATGAAGTCGCTCTGTCGGTAAATACTGATTGTATCATGCTGCGGAATATCGGCTAAAAGCTCGAGCTTCAGCGGCTCGTGAGCAAACAGCTGCTCTGCCTCTTTTCTGGAGATTTCTTCTCTAATGATTTCCGGATTTTCTGAAATGATTCTGTTCATTTCTTTCTCAATGGCGGCCAGGTCTTTTTCTGTAATCGTTTCATTCATGTCAAAATCATAATAAAAGCCATTTTCAATAACGGGACCGATCCCTAAACAGACCTTCGGATACAGACGTTTTACCGCTTGCGCCAATACGTGCGCTGCTGTGTGTCTCATCACTCCCAGCCCCTCTTCAGATTGAAAACTGCACAGTTCAATTTCAGCGTCTTCATGAATGCTTCTTCTAAGGTCATATAACGATCCGTTTACCTTGCCGGCGGCTGATGTCTTTTTCAAAGCCGGACTGATTGATTGGGCGATCTCTTCTAACGTAACGCCTTTTTGGTATTCTTTTTGTTTCCCGTCAGGAAAAGTAATGACAATGTGCGGTTTCTTCACGGTCTGATCTCTCCTTTATTTTTAAGAAAATAAAAACACACTCATCCCAAAGCAAGGGGCGAGTGTGTGTCAGACCCGCGGTTCCACCCAAATTCCCGCCACTTCAAGCGGCGGCTCATTGTTGCCGTAACGCGGCTATACGGTATCGGCTGCTTTCGTTCACCGATACAGCTCAAAAGGCGGTAAGCCCATTCTTCGTGCCGGGAAG
>NZ_JBFTRO010000017.1:0-10642 GCF_056399565.1 Bacillus sp. 01N42_2
GAAGACGGCGGTGTCGGCTACAATATGCCGGCTGTGCTGGAACTGACGGGCCCGCTTGACCGCGGCCGGCTGGAGGAGACGTTCCGGCAGCTTGTCGAGCGGCATGAGTCGCTCAGAACGTCCTTTGAAACGGGGCATGACGGCGAACCGGTGCAGCGCATCCATGACAGCGTGCCGTTTCAGCTGGATGAAGCCGAGTCAGCTGACGCATTCGTCCGGCCGTTTTGTCTGGAGGAAGCGCCGCTCTTCCGCGCGGCTCTCGTGAAAGAATCGGACGAACGCCATCTTTTATTAACGGATATGCATCACATTATTTCCGATGGTGTGTCCGTCAACACCTTGATTAAAGAATTCGGCGAGCTGTACGCAGGGCGCTCGCTTGCGCCGATGCGCCTTCAATATAAAGACTATGCCGTCTGGCAGCGGTCGTTTCAGGAGAAGGAAGGATATCAGAAGCAGGAAGCGTATTGGCTGAAGCGGCTGGAAGGTGAGCTTCCGGTGCTTGAGCTTCCGGCTGACAAGCCTCGTCCGGCTGTCAGAAGCTTTGCGGGCGGGAACGTATCGTGCACGCTTGACGCTGAAACGGCATCCGGCCTTCACCGCATCGCCCGCGATCACGGCTCCACTTTGTATATGGTGCTTCTCGCCGCGTACAATACGCTGCTCGCGCGATTGAGCGGACAGGAAGATATCATCGTCGGCTCGCCGATTGCCGGGCGCCCGCACAAAGACCTTGAACCGATTCTCGGGATGTTCGTCAATACACTCGCCATCAGAACGGAGCCGAAGGGGGACAAACGGTTTACCGATTATTTGGCGGAAGTCCGCCAGGCCGCACTGGAAGCGTATGAACATCAGGACTATCCGTTTGAAGAGCTTGTGGAACGGCTCGGCGTGCAGCGGGACACAAGCCGCAATCCGCTGTTTGACGTGATGTTTGTGCTCCAGAATATGGAGCATGAATCCTTGGTTTTAAATGAGCTGCATTTGACTCAAGCTGCGGATACCGGCCATAAAACAGCAAAATTTGATGCCACGCTTTATGCGGCAGAAGGGTCTGACGGCACCATCAGCTTTGATTTTGAATTCAATGCAGATATCTATCAAAAACAGACAATCGAAAAATGGCTTTCTTATTTTACCCGTATTCTTACGAAAGTGATTGAAGACCGAACAATACCGCTTGGTGACATTCACGTGCTGGATGATGCTGAAACAAATCGCGTCATTTATCAATTTAATCAGACTAAAAGCGATTATCCCAAACACGAAACCATCAGCCGTTTATTTGAGCGGCAGGCGGAAGAAACACCTGATGCCCAGGCAGTTGTATATCGCGGACAAATCTTGACATACAGAGAGCTGAACGAACGGGCTAACAGAATTGCTGCGGCGCTCCGATCAAATGGCGCCGGTCCGGAAAGTGTGGTCGCACTATTAACCGGCCGCACAACAGAGCTTGTTTCCGGTATTCTCGGAATATTAAAAGCGGGTGGCGCCTACTTGCCTATCGGTGACGATGTGCCGTGGGAACGGGCTGAATGGATGCTTAAAGACTGCAAAGCTGATATTCTCCTTCAATCTGATAAAGTTGACGGTCTGCCGCTTTCAGGAAAACGTTTATTCATAGAGGATATTCAAACAAAGGCCGGCTTGAGTTCGGAAAATCCCGAACCGCTCGGCGGACCCGAATCATTGGCCTATATGATTTATACGTCCGGGTCAACGGGTGCGCCAAAAGGCGTCATGGTTGAACAGCGAAGCGTGATCCGCCTTGTGAAAAATAGCAATTATATTGATTTCACGCCGAAAGACAGACTGTTGTTTACTTCATCATTAGGATTTGACGTCACGACATTTGAGATATTCGGCCCGCTTTTAAACGGTGCTTCTCTATATGTAAGTGACCAGGAAACCTATCTCGATTCTGATGTTTTGGAGACATTTATACAGCAAAACGGTATAACGACACTTTGGCTTACATCGTCTCTGTTTAACCATTTATCCGAACAAAATGAACATGTGTTTTCGGGATTATCACGATTGATTATCGGCGGAGAAGCACTGTCCCCAAGCCATGTCAACCGGGTTCGGGGAGCACTGCCGCATCTTGCAGTATGGAATGGATACGGACCGACGGAAAACACAACGTTCTCGACATGCTTTTTGATTGAACAATCATACGATCATTCGATCCCGATCGGGCGCCCTGTCGGAAATTCAACCGCGTATATTATAAACGGCAGGGGAACACCGCAGCCGATCGGCGTCATCGGCGAATTATGCACGGGCGGAGACGGTGTGGCAAGAGGATATTTCGGACGTCCTGAGCTGACGGAAGAAAAATTTGTCCCTAATCCATTTGTTCCCGGAGAACGAATGTACCGCACCGGAGATTTAGCCCGCTGGCTGCCGGACGGAACGATCGAGTATGCCGGCCGAATGGATGATCAAGTGAAAATCCGCGGTTATCGGGTGGAGCTGGGAGAAATTGAAGCCGCTCTGAGGAGCTTGGACGGCGTGAAAGAAGCCGCAGTGTCAGTCAGAACCGGACAGTCCGGCAATAAAGAACTGATCGCATACATGAGCCTGCAGGCGGACATGAACATAGAAACAGTGCGTTCTTTACTTTCTCAGCGCCTGCCGAATTACATGGTCCCGTCCTATATGATGGAGCTTGAGAGGCTGCCGCTTACGCCGAACGGTAAATTGGATCGGAAAAATCTGCCTGAACCGGAGCTCGCGCTTCAAACCGCATACACAGCTCCCCGCAATGAGCTTGAAGAACAGCTTTCCGCGATCTGGCAGGAAGTGCTCGGCGCAAAGCAAGTCGGAATTGAAGACTCATTTTTTGAATTGGGCGGCGATTCAATCAAAGCGCTGCAAGTTTCCGCGCGGCTCGGACGCTATGGGTGGAAAATGGCGGCAAGTGACTTGTTCCGCCATCCGACCATTAAGGAACTCGCGCCTCTTATCCGGAAAGCGGAAAGAGTCATCGATCAGCGGCCGGTTGAAGGAGGTATTCCTTGGACCCCCGTTCAGCACTGGTTTTTATCACAGCGGATGGAAAACAGAAATCATTTCAATCAGTCCGTCATGATGTTCAGCTCGGACGCCTTGCGTAAACAGCCGCTCAAAGAAGCTTTGCAGCATCTCGTCATTCATCATGATGCACTCCGGATCACCGTCAGTGTAGAAAACGGAAGTCTCAGACAAATCAATCAAGGCATCCAAAAGGATGAACTGTACAGCTTGGATATATGGGATCTGTCTGAAACGGATTTATGGGAAAGAGAAATAGAAACTGAAGTGGCAACACTCCAACAGCGGATGGACATTGAAAGAGGGCCGCTATTAAAAGCCGGCTGGTTCAAAACCCGGTCTGGGGATTATTTATTCATTACCATCCATCACTTGGCGGTTGACGGAGTGTCATGGCGTATTTTGCTGGAGGATTTATCAGCCGCTTATACTCAAGCCGTAAAAGGTCAGCCGGTTCAGCTTCCGCCAAAGACTGATTCCTTTAAGCAGTACGCAGAAAGGCTTTCAGAATATGCAAAAAGCAGCAAGCTGATGCGTGAAGAAGACTATTGGCGTTTTATTGAAGAAGAAACCGCCGCCGGGCTTCCTTATGAAAAACCGCTGCATCAGACGGGAGCCGACAGCATTCGGCAAACGGTAAGCTTTACACTTTCAGAAGAAGAAACGTCCGTTTTGCTGCAGCAGGTCAACCGGGCCTACCATACCGATACGCAGGATATTCTTCTGACTGCGGCATCCTTGGCTTTACGGGACTGGACAGGAGGCAGACTCCGCATCGCGATGGAAGGGCACGGAAGGGAGCATATCATGCCGGAGCTTGACATCAGCCGCACCGTAGGCTGGTTTACTTCCATGTATCCGGTGCTCATTGACTTGAATACAGCCGGTTCAGAACTTGGGACGGCGGTAAAAACAGTAAAAGACACACTCGGAAGAATACCGGATAAAGGAATAGGCTACGGCATTTTAAAATATATGACACCGCCTGAGCAAAAAACAATTCGGTTCGGACAAGCGCCTGAAATCAGCTTTAACTATTTAGGACAATTCAATGATACAGAAGATCAGCACACGTTCAGTTTATCCGGTCTTGCGAGCGGGCACGACATTACGCCGACATGGCAGCGGGAACAAGCGGTGGAAATGAGCGCGATGGCTGCACAGCACAAGCTTCACTTCAGTTTGAGCTATCCGCCGAGCCGCTTTCGCAAAGAAACGATGGAACAGCTGCTGCAAACCTTACAACAATATTTGCGTGATATTATGGCGCACTGCACCGGCAAAGAAGAATCAGAAAAAACCGTTAGTGATTTTAGCAGCAAAACGTTAACATCTGATGATTTGGACAGCATAGCGAGTTTTGTCGAGGAACTGTAGAAAAAGGCGACGGGGAGATCATAACATGACAAAAAAGAATGCAATTCAGGATATTTATCCGCTGTCTTATATGCAGGAAGGAATGCTTTTTCATTCCCTCCTGCAAAAGGAATCACAGGCTTACGCTGAACAGGCCTCCTTTTCAATCACGGGGAAGGTTGACACCCGCGTGTTTGAAGAGAGCGTCCATGTTCTTTTCGAAAGACATGATATTTTCAGAACGATCTTTATCAGCCAGAACGTGTCCGTTCCGCAGCAGGTCGTATTAAAAGAGCGGAACGTCAGCATCATTGAGGAAAACCTCACCAATTTAAACAAGGCTGATCAAACAAAATATATCGAAGAAGCCAAACGAAGAGACCGTGAGAAAGGATTTCATCTGCAAAAGGACATGCTGATGCGGGTGACGCTGCTGCAAACCGGAGAACGTGAATACACGTGCATATGGAGCTTCCATCACATCATTATGGATGGCTGGTGTCTCGGAATCGTGCTGAAAGAGTTCTTCCAGATATACGCCTCGCGGCTCCGCCGAACACCGTTAACACTTGACCCTGCTGTGCCGTACGGGACCTATATCAAGTGGCTGATGGAGCAAGATAAAGAAAAAGCCGCTTCGTACTGGGAGCGATACCTTGAAGGCTTTGAGCAGCAGACTGTTCTGCCGAAACAGAAAAAAGCCGGCGGCAGCAGACAGGAGGAAGTGACGTTTTCCTTTTCAAAAGGAGACACAGCCAAGCTGAAAGAGCTGGCCGTGAAAGAAGAGGTCACACTGAGCACCATTTTCCACACGCTCTGGGGCATTTTGCTCCAGGCGTACAATCAGACAGAGGATGCGGTTTTTGGTTCTGTCATCTCCGGAAGGCCGTCTGAAATTGAAGGCATCGAGCGAATGATCGGCCTGTTCATTAACACCGTCCCTGTCCGGATCAGCGGAGCGGACATCCCGTTTCAAAAACTGATCAAAAACGTGCAAAAGGACGTTTTGAAAGGGCAGGCGTACAGCTACCATCCGCTTTATGACATACAAGCGAATTCACAAGTAAAACAAGGCTTAATTGACCATATTCTCGTCTTTGAGAATTATCCGGTTGAACAGGAGCTTGACGTGCTGAACAGCGAGGGGGATACGAAAGATCTTTTCCACATCCATGATTTCAGCATGGAAGACGAAACCAATTACAGTTTTTATCTTATGGTGGCGCCGGGTGACGAGATTCATTTGAAAATGAGATACGATTCAAGCGTGTATGACCGCCAATTTATCGAAAATATCAAAGGTCATTTGACACATATTGTTTCCCAGATTCTCGACAAACCTGATATCACGCCGGATAACCTTGTAATCATAACTCCTGAGGAAAAAGAGCAGCTGCTTGCTCCAATTTCTGAAGAAACCGAAAAGCCTGAATATGACACAATTCATGCGATGTTTGAACGGCAGGCCGCACAAACGCCGGATCAAATCGCGATCAAGTATGAAGGCGAGTCAGTGACGTACAAAGAGCTGAACGAATCGGCTAATAAGCTGGCCCGCCTTCTGCAAAAACGCGGGTTAAAGCGGGGGGAGCCGGTAGGCGTCATGCTCGGCCGTTCCTCTTCTTTAGCGGCGGCCGTTCTCGGTATTTTAAAAGCGGGCGGCGCCTTTGTCCCGATAGATCCCGGCAGTCCAAAGGAGCGTATCCGCTATATCATTGAAAACAGCGGCTGCGTCCATGTTGTAACAGAGCGGCATCAGACAGTTCCCTCGGAACAAACGCTGCAAGTTACATACATAGAAGAAGCCGGGACAGAAGCGGACGGAAGCAATGTGCAATCCATTAATACAGCGGACGATCTGCTTTATATGATTTATACATCCGGAACGACAGGGAAACCGAAGGGTGTGCTGCTCGAACATAAAAATATGGCCAACCTGCTTTCTGACCAATTGACGAACACAGACATTGATTTTTGCACAAATGTGCTGCAGTACGCATCTGTGGCATTTGACGTCTGCTACCAGGAGTTATTTTCAGTACTCTTGAGCGGCGGCACTCTTTGTATCGTGCCGGAATCAATCAAACGAGATGTTTCTCAGCTGTATTCGTTTATCGATCAGCATAAAGCGGAAGTGGTATTTTTCCCGACTGCCTTTGTCAAAATGCTTTTCAATGAAGATGATTATGCACAGTCTTTTCCCCGCTGTGTGAAGCATGTCATTACGGCCGGAGAGCAGCTGACCGTCTCGCGGTTGTTCAGGCAGACGCTCCGTTTACACGGTATGCATTTGCATAATCATTACGGGCCGTCAGAAACCCATGTGGTTTCAACGTATACGATTTCTCCGGGAGATGACATACCTGAACATCCGCCGATCGGGAAACCGATCCATCATAACAAAATGTATATTTTCAGCAAAAACAGACAGCTTCAGCCTCTCGGAATTGCTGGAGAATTGTATATTTCCGGAGCGAATACAGGAAGAGGCTATGTGAACAATCCGGCGCTGACCGAAGAGAAATTTTTGCCGGATCCGTTCAGAAAGGGTGCCGTCATGTACCGTACCGGAGATTTGGCAAGACTGCGTGCGGACGGCCAAATTGAATACATCGGCCGGACAGATGATCAAGTGAAGATCAGAGGGTACCGGATTGAACCGAAAGAAATTGAAACCGTTCTGGCAAATCATCATGCCGTGAAAGAAGCTGCCGTGCTGATTCAAACGAATGAGTCGGGCGAAAATGAATTATGCGCCTACTGCAGCGTCTCACAAGCAACTGATCCTTCTCAGCTGCGGAGCGATTTGGCGAAAGAGCTGCCTGATTATATGATTCCGGTTAAATGGGCTTTTGTTGACGCGATTCCGCTCACTGCAAACGGAAAAGTCGACCAGCGTGCCCTTCCGGAAGCTTCGGGGTACGCCGCAGGCCGTCAATACACGGCTCCCCGGAATGTGACGGAGCTGAAACTGACCCGGATATGGGAAGAAGTGCTTCAGAGCGGCCCGATCGGTGTTCACGATCACTTTTTCGAGCTTGGCGGCCATTCATTAAAGGCGACGGCGCTCGTGGCAAAAATAGCCAAAGAGTGCAGCGTGCAAATTCCGCTGAGCGATGTCTTCAGCCATCCGACCGTAGAAGAACTCGCCAATATCATCAGCGAAGCAGAAGAGAATCCGTTCGCCTCTATAGAAAAAACAGAAACGAAAGAAACCTATCCTGTCTCATCCGCCCAAAAACGGATGTACGTCCTTCACCAGCTTGAAAATGGAGGAGTCAGCTATAACATTCCAGCCGTTTTAGAGGTGAAGGGGCCGTTTGACCCAAACAGGATAGAAGCCGTGTTCAAGGAACTGATCCGGCGGCATGAACCGCTAAGAACGTCCTTTGAAGAAAAAGACGGCCGGCCGGTGCAGAGGATTCATGACGAGGTTCCGTTTGCATTTACACAAGAACAATCAGCTGAAGCGTTTATCCGGCCGTTTGACCTCGGCAAAGCGCCTCTTTTCCGGGCCGGATTTGTCCAAATTGAAAAAGACCGGCACCTGCTTTTAGCTGACATGCATCATATTATTTCAGACGGCGTATCCGTCAACCTTTTGATACGTGAATTCAGTGAACTGTATGCTGGGAGAAGTCTGCCTCCGTTACGGATTCAATACAAAGATTATGCCGTTTGGCAGCAATCATTCATGGCCGGCGCCGCATACAAAAAACAAGAGGAGTACTGGCTGAACCGTCTTGCCGGGGTGCTTCCCGTACTTGAATTGCCGGCTGATAAGCCGCGTCCGCCGGTGCGGAGCTTTTCCGGTGACCGGGTGTCATTTGTCATCAGCGAAAAACATACGGCACAGTTGAAAAAGCTGGCGAAAGAAAACAAATGCACACTTTATATGACACTGCTCGGTGTGTACACCGTTCTGTTAGCCCGTTTAAGCGGACAGGAAGATATGATTATCGGGTCTCCGATTGCGGGAAGGCCTCATGCCGATCTCGATAGCGTTCTGGGCATGTTTGTCAATACACTTGCAGTCAGGACGCGCCCCGCAGGAAGCAAGACATTTAAAGATTATTTGCAGGAGATTCGTCAAACAGCGCTTGAGGCCTACGAACATCAGGATTATCCGTTGGAGGAACTCGTCGATAAGCTCGGTGTGCCGCGGGATATGTCCAGAAATCCGCTGTTCGATACAACATTTGCGCTGCAGAACATGGAACAGCAAAAGCTTAGGGCAGACGGGCTTGAACTGCAGCCGGCAGACATCAGCCTGCCGATTTCTAAATTTGATATGTCACTGTACATCTCGGAAAATGCTGGGGAATTGTACTGCCAGTTTGAATACAGTACCGATTTGTTTGAGAGAAAAACGATTCAAAAATGGGCGGGATTTTTTGCGACACTTGCCGAAAACGCCGCTGCTGATCCAGGATTGGAATTAGACGATATTTCCGTCTTATCAGAAAAAGAAGAAATGTCCCTGCTTCATGATTTCAGCCCCTTGCAGAAAACAGCGTTTCCGCTTGAGCAGCCTCTTCATGCTCTGTTGGAACAGCGGGCGGAGAAAACGCCGGACCGTCCGGCAATTTTAACTGACGACATTTCGATTACGTATCAAGAGCTGAACGAAAGGGCAAATGAGCTTGCGCACCAGCTGATAAAGCGGGGGATAAGGCTGGAGGATAAAACCGCCATCATGGGCCGGCGTTCTCCTGACATGCTGATCGGCATTTACGCCATCTTAAAAGCAGGCGGTGCATATCTGCCGATTGATCCCGATTACCCGAAAGAGCGGATTCGCTTTTTACTGAAAGACAGCGGCGTAAGATTCTTACTTGCGGAACCGGAACTTTCGGCCGCAGATCTTTTTGACGGAGAGATCATATCGCTGAAAAGCGGGCAAACAGGAAACCCGGAAGCCGCGGCCAACCCGAATGTTCCCGTAAAACCCGATTCATTGGCTTATATTATCTACACATCCGGTTCTACCGGACGCCCAAAAGGCGTGCAGGTTGAACATCAGTCAGCTGTAAACTTTTTATACTCGCTGCAAACGCGTTATAGATTAAGTGATTCTGACATCATTTTGCATAAAACATCATACTCTTTCGATGCTTCGATTTGGGAGCTGTTTTGGTGGCCGATCGCGGGAGCTTCTGTTTTCCTTCTTCCGCAAGGCGGCGAGAAAGACCCTGAAATAATACTGAACGCACTGGAGAATAACCGCATAACGGCGGCCCATTTTGTGCCTTCCATGCTTCATGCTTTCTTGGAATATATAAATTCCAGAAAACAGTCCGTCAAAAAGACCAGCTTAAAAAGGGTTTTTGCCGGCGGGGAACAATTGGGCCCGCACCTGGTTTCCCGTTTTTATGACCTTCTGCCGAAAACGGAATTGACAAATTCCTACGGACCGACAGAAGCGACTGTGGAAGCCTCGTACTTTGATTTACGGCGAGGAAGTGAATTTCATAATGTTCCGATCGGCATTCCAGGACATAACATGCGGCTGTATGTTTTAAATCAAAAGAAACGGCTTCTCCCGCCGGGATGTATCGGAGAGCTGTACATCGCGGGGACAGGGGTGGCCCGGGGCTATTTGAACCGGCCTGAACTGACGGCTGAACGTTTTCTCGATGATCCGTTTTATCCGGGAGAGCGCATGTATCAGACGGGCGATATCGCACGCTGGACAGAAGACGGGCTAGTCGAATGGCTCGGCCGTTCAGACGGACAGGTGAAAGTCCGCGGTTACCGGATTGAACCGGGAGAGATCGAAGCTGCTCTCCGGCGCATTGACGGCATTCGTGAGGCGGCAGTCACCGCCCGGACTGAACACGGCGAAACCGCGCTTTACGCCTATATCGAAGGACGGGGAAGCGATGACGTGCGGGCGGAGCTTGCGACACGCCTTCCGGCCTACATGGTGCCGGCTCAGTTTATAGAAATGAGCGAGTGGCCGGTCACACCGAGCGGAAAGCTTGACCGCCGCGCGCTGCCGGCTCCTGACGGAGCGGCAGGCAGACAGGCGTACACCGCACCGCGAAACGTCACGGAAATGAAGCTTTGCGCCCTTTGGGAAGAAGTGCTGAAAAACGGCCCCGTCGGCATCCGGGATCACTTTTTTGAGCGGGGCGGCCATTCGTTAAAAGCGACGGCTCTCGTCTCCCGCATCGCCAAGGAGTTCGGCGTTCAGGTGCCGTTACAGGACATCTTCGCCCGGCCGACGGTGGAAGAGCTCGCT
>NZ_JBFTRO010000018.1:0-10167 GCF_056399565.1 Bacillus sp. 01N42_2
GTACCGGACCGGCGACCTCGTCAAATGGAACGCGCAGTGCGGCATCGAATACATCGGCCGCATCGACCAGCAGGTCAAAGTGCGCGGCTACCGGATCGAGCTTTCAGAAATCGAAGTCCGCCTCGCGCAGCTTGCAGACGTTCATGACGCGGCGGTGACGGCGGTGGAAGACAAAGCGGGCAATACCGCGCTTTGCGCCTATGTCGCACCTCAGCAGGACGATATCGAAGCGCTCAAAGCCGCGCTGAAAGACACGCTTCCGGACTACATGGTCCCTGCGTTCTGGGTGGAAATGGACGAGCTTCCGGTCACCGCAAACGGCAAGATTGACAAAAAAGCCCTGCCGGCGCCGGACATTGAAGCGGGAAGCGCCGCATACAAAGCGCCGGAAACAGAGATGGAGACGCTGCTTTCTGACATTTGGCAGGAAGTGCTCGGACTGGACCAGATCGGCATAAGCGATAATTTCTTCACGCTCGGCGGCGACTCGATCAAAGGCATTCAAATGGCGAGCCGCCTGAACCAGCACGGCTACAAGCTGGAGATGAAAGACCTCTTCCAGCACCCGACCATCGAAGAGCTCGTCTCTTACGTGGAGCGGACGGAAGGTAAGCAGGCCGACCAGGGACCTGTCGAAGGCGAAGCGGAATTAACACCGATCCAGCGCTGGTTCTTTGAGAAAAACTTTACGGACAAACACCACTGGAACCAATCCGTCATGCTTCACGCAAAAGACGGCTTTGATCCGGTTCTGGCGGAAAGAACCCTGCGAGCATTAATCGAACACCATGATGCGTTGCGGATGGTTTACCGTGAGCAAAAGCCGTATTACAGAGGGATTGAGGAGGCGTCTGTTGAACTGAACGTCTTTGAGCTGAACGGACTCAGCGAAGATCATGAAGACCGTATCGAACGGGAAGCAGACCGTCTTCAAAGCAGTATTTCACTGGAAGCGGGACCTCTGCTGAAGGCCGGGCTCTTCCGGGCGGAAGACGGAGACCACCTTCTCCTTGCGATCCATCACTTAGTCGTAGACGGTGTATCTTGGCGGATTTTACTGGAGGACTTCACCTCCGTTTATACACAGCTCAAGCAAGGCAATGACCCGGCGCTGCCGCCGAAAACACATTCATTCGCCGAATTTGCCGAGAGAATCAAAGAATACGCAAATACGAAGGCGTTTCTGAAAGAAGTTGATTACTGGAAAGAGCTTGAGGAGAAAGAAGTGTGCACTCAGCTCCCGAAAGACAGGCAGTCTGGGGATCAGCGCATGAGACATACAAGAACGGTCAGCTTCTCTCTGACGGCTGAACAAACTGAACAGCTGACGACAAACGTCCATGAAGCCTACCACACGGAAATGAATGATATTCTGCTGACGGCGCTCGGACTGGCGCTCAAGGAGTGGACGGGTGAAGACACGATCGGCGTTCATTTGGAAGGCCACGGACGTGAAGACATTCTTGACGGCTTGAATATCACCCGAACGGTCGGATGGTTTACGAGCATGTATCCGATGATCCTTGAGATGAAACACGCCGACGACCTTTCATATCAGCTGAAACAAATGAAAGAAGACATCAGGCATATCCCGAACAAAGGAGTCGGCTACGGCATTCTGCGTTATGTAACGGCGCCTGAGCATAAAGAGAATCTTTCGTTTGAGATTGATCCGGATATCAGCTTTAACTACTTAGGCCAGTTTAATGAGATGTCGGATTCCGGCTTATTTACAAGATCCGATATGCCGTCGGGACAATCGCTGAGCCCGGACACAGAGAAGCCGAATGCGCTTGATATTGTCGGATTTATAGAAAATGGGCAGATGACGATGACGTTTGCCTATCATTCTCTCGAATTTCATGAAAAAACCATTCAATCGTTCAGTGACAGCTTTAAAGGGCACCTCCTGAAAATCATAGATCATTGCCTGGCTCAAGACGGTCCTGAACTTACGCCTAGTGATCTTGGTGATGATGATCTGACGCTTGATGAACTTGATAAATTAATGGAAATTCTCTAACAGAAAAGACAGAGGTGACATATGAGCAAAAAATCGATTCAAAAGGTGTATGCACTCACACCGATGCAGGAGGGAATGCTGTATCATGCGCTGCTTGATCCGCATTCTTCCTCCTACTTCACACAATTAGAGCTTAGGATTCACGGAAGTTTTCAGCTCGAGCTTTTTGAAAAAAGCGTCAATGAGCTGATCCGGACATATGACATCCTGCGAACGGTATTCGTGCACCAGCAGCTTCAAAAACCGCGCCAAGTCGTATTGGCCGAACGGAAGACGAAAGTGCACTATGAAGATATCAGTCAATTAGATGAAGCTCGTCAAACCGAATATATTGAACGCTATAAACGCGACGTGCAGCAGCAGGGCTTTCATCTGGCGAAGGATATTCTTTTTAAAGCGGCGGTATTCAGACTCAGTGAGAAGGAGCTTTATCTCGTCTGGAGCAATCATCATATCGTCATGGACGGCTGGAGTATGGGCGTTTTGATGAAAAGCCTGTTTCAAAACTATGAAGCGCTTCGTGCCGGCCGGCCCGCCGGAGGAAGCCAGGGCAAACCTTACTCTGACTATATCAAATGGCTCGGAGGCCGGGATTATGATGAGGCGGAACAATATTGGAGCAGCCGCTTAGCGGATTTCGAACAGCCAAGCCTGCTCCCGGGCCGTCTGGCAGCGGAAAAGAAAGACTATCAAAATGAAGAATATTCTTTTGTCTGGGATGAAGAGCTGGTTTCGCAGATTCAGCAGACCGCCAACCGGCATCAAGTCACGGGGCCTAACCTGTTTCAAGCGGTGTGGGGCGCAGTGCTCAGCAAATACAACTATACAGACGATGTGGTGTTCGGCACTGTCGTATCAGGCCGTCCTTCAGAAATCAACGGCATAGAAACAATGGCCGGGCTGTTCATCAATACGATCCCTGTCAGAATCAAGATTGACAAAGAAGCAACCTTTTCTGACGTGATGACGGCAGTTCAGAAAAACGCCGTGGAAGCCGAGCGCTATGATTATGTGCCGCTCTATGACATTCAAAAGCGCTCTGCTCTGGACGGCAGCCTTTTGAATCATTTGGTCGCCTTTGAAAACTATCCGCTGGACAAAGAGCTGGAAAACGGGGGCATGGAGGAAAGACTCGGCTTTTCCATTAAAGTTGAACATGCTTTTGAGCAGACGAGCTTTGATTTCAATCTCATCGTGTATCCGGGAAAAACGTGGACTGTCAAAATCAAATACAACGGAGCGGCTTTTGCTCATGATGCCATCGAACGAACGGCGCACCATCTGACCCGCATGATGAAAGCGGCGGTCGGAACGCCTGACGCGCCCGTGCGGGATCTCGGCCTTGTTTCAGGCGAAGAAGAGCGGCAGATTGTTGACGTATTCAATGATACGAAAACGGCGCTTCCGGAAGAGGAGGCCGTTCACCGTTTGTTTGAAGCACAGGCAAACCGGACGCCCGCAAGCATCGCGATAAAAGAAGAGGGGCGCGAATGGACGTACCGTGAAGTGAACGAAGCGGCCAATCGCCTGGCGAGATATCTTGTGAAGAACGGGCTGGAAAAAGGCCGGACCGCCGCTATTATGAACGACCGGTCTGCGGAAACCGTTATCGGCATGCTTGCCGTCCTAAAAGCAGGCGGCGCATATGTGCCGATTGATCCTGCTTTTCCGGAGGACCGTCTCCGCTTTATGGCGGAAGACAGTTCGATTCAGATCGTGCTGACAGTTCAGGACTATCTGGAGCAAGCGGGCGCATTGCAAGTCCCGGTCATCATGCTGGATGAAAGCGCGGATGAAACGGTAAGCGGAACAAACTTGAGTCTCCCTGCCAGCGGAAACGACTTGGCGTATATTATGTATACATCCGGATCGACCGGCAAACCGAAAGGCGTCATGATTGAACACAGAAATATCATCAGGCTCGTCAAACATTCGAATTATGTGCCGGTTCATGAAGAAGACCGCATGGCGCAAACGGGAGCCGTCAGCTTTGATGCCGGAACCTTCGAAGTCTTCGGTGCATTGCTGAACGGAGCTGCGCTTTATCCTGTTAAAAAAGAGACACTGCTTGACGCCGGACAATTCGCCCAATTTCTGAAAGAGCATCGGATCACGACTATGTGGCTGACGTCTCCGCTGTTTAATCAGCTTGCCCAAAAGGATGCCGGCATGTTTAACACGCTCCGGCACCTTATCATCGGCGGTGATGCGCTTGTGCCGCATATTGTCAGCAAAGTGAGAAAGGCATCACCGGAGCTGTCTCTTTGGAACGGCTACGGCCCGACGGAGAATACGACGTTTTCGACGAGTTTTCTCATTGATCAGGACTACGACGGCTCGGTCCCGATCGGGAAGCCGATCGGAAATTCCACTGCGTACATTATGGACGAAAACCGCAACCTCCAGCCGATCGGCGCTCCCGGTGAGCTGTGCGTCGGCGGAAGCGGAGTGGCAAGGGGCTATGTGAATCTGCCTGAACTAACGGAGAAGCAATTTGTCCGCGATCCGTTCAGACCGGATGAAATGATATACCGGACGGGGGACTTGGCGAAGTGGCTTCCGGACGGCACGATCGAGTTTCTCGGCAGAATTGACAATCAAGTAAAGGTTCGCGGTTTCAGAATCGAGCTCGGCGAAATCGAGGCGAAAATCAGCCAGGTGCAGAATGTGACGGAATCTGCAGCTGTGATCCGGAAAAATAAAGCGGATGAAAATGAAATCTGCGCTTACTTTACCGCAGACCGGGACCTTTCACCGGAAGACCTGCGCAAAACACTTTCGGAATCACTTCCTGAATACATGATTCCTGCGCACTTCATACAGATGAGTCAGTTTCCGCTGACGGCGAACGGAAAAATTGATAAAAAGGCGCTGCCTGAACCGCAGACTGAAGCCGTTCAAAAAGAATACGAAGCGCCGAAAACGGAAGCGGAGCAGAAACTCGCGGACATTTGGGAAGGTATTCTCGGGGTAAAAGCGGGTGTGACTGACAATTTCTTCACGATTGGCGGACATTCTTTAAAAGCCATGATGATGACCGCTAAAATTCAGGAGCACTTTCAAAAAGAAGTGCCGATCAAAGTGTTATTTGAAAAGCCGACCATTCAGGAGCTTGCGCATTATTTGGAGCATGAGAGTGAGGAGGAGCAGCAGTTTGAACCGATCCGGCAAGCACCTCATCAGAAGCATTATCCTGTTTCCTCAGCACAGCGCAGGATGTATATCCTTAATCAGCTCGGACAGGCCAGCACGAGCTACAACGTCCCTGCTGTACTTCTGCTGGAAGGATCAGTAGACAAAAACCGTCTTGAAGAGGCCATGCAGGCATTAATCAACCGTCATGAGACACTGCGTACATCGTTTGACATGGCGGATGGAGAAGTCGTGCAGACCATTCATGAAAATGTGAGCTTTCAGCTGGAAACCGCTGAGGGCCGGGAAGAAGATGCGGAAGAGCTGACAAAAGCCTTTATCAGACCCTTTGCGCTCAACCGTGCGCCGCTCGTCCGTTCGAAGCTGATCCGGCTTGAAGCTGACCGTCATCTTCTGTTGATTGACATGCATCACATTATTACGGACGGAAGCTCTATGGGCATTTTCATCGGTGATCTGGCGAAACTTTATCAAGGCACGGAGCTTGCGCTGCCAAAGATTCATTATAAGGATTTTTCAGTCTGGCAGCGTGAAAAAGCAAATCTGGATCAGCACGAGGCCTACTGGCTCGAAACGTTCAAAGGCGATCTGCCGGTGTTGGATCTGCCGCTTGATTTCCCGCGTCCTGCCGAGCGCAGTTTTGAAGGGGAACGCGTCATCTTCGGGCTTGATAAACAGGTGACGGCGCAGATTAAGACATTGCTGGCTGATACGGATACGACGATGTACATGTTCTTGTTAGCCGCTTTTCAAGTGCTGCTGTCCAAATATTCAGGGCAGGAAGACATCATAGTCGGATCTCCGGCAGCCGGAAGACAGCATCCTGATCTCCAAGAGGTGCCGGGCATGTTTGTCAACACAGTCGCGCTTCGGTCGCATCCTGCCGGCAAAAAAACGTTCAAGCAATTCCTGGACGAAGTGAAAACGGCGAGTCTTCAAGCTTTCGAGCATCAAAGCTATCCGCTTGAAGAATTAATTGAAAAACTGCCGTTAACGAGGGACACAAGCCGGAGTCCGCTGTTCAGCGTGTTATTTAATATGCAGAACATGGAGATCCCGTCTCTGCGGCTCGGAGATTTGGAGATTTCTTCTTACTCCATGCATCATCATGTCGCTAAATTTGATCTTTCCTTAGAAGCGGCTGAGCGCGGAGAAGAGGTCGGATTGAGCTTTGATTACGCGAAAGCCTTATTTGCGGACGAAACCATCCGCCGCTGGAGCGCTCATTTTGTCAATCTGATTAAAGCCTGCGCTGAAAATCCGGATATTCAGCTGGCCGAAGCAAGCCTGTTATCTGAACCTGAGCGGGAAGCGCTCCTCTCTGATGAAAAACGTACGGAAGCGGATCTCCCTGAGGGCACTTTTGTTTCACTGTTTGAACGGCAAGCGCAAAAAACGCCTGATCTCACGGCGGTTGCAGGCGGAACAAGTCTGACATACCGGGAACTTGATGAACAGTCGAACCGGTTTGCGCGCCATCTTCAGGCGTGCGGAGCGGGCAGTGAGGACATCGTGGCTATTATGATGGATCGTTCGGCCGACTTGATTACCGCGATTCTCGGCGTCATGAAAGCCGGAGCGGCATTTCTCCCGATTGATCCGGAGACTCCTGAAGAGAGAATCCGCTATTCTCTTGAAGACAGCGGAACGAAGCTTCTGGTCGTCAATGAGAGAAACATGACCGCTGCCGCCGTTTATAAAGGAAAAACGGTCGTAATGGAAGGCGGAGAATGGCGGAACGAAAGCGCCGATCGGCTCGAAACGAATCCTGACGCCGACCAGCTTGCATATATCATTTATACCTCGGGAACAACGGGCAAACCGAAAGGCGTCCAGCTGGAGCACCGCAATCTAGTCAATTATGTCACGTGGTTCAGCCGTGAAGCCGGTTTGACCGAAGCTGACAAATCCGTGCTGCTGTCTTCTTACGCATTTGATCTCGGATATACGGCCATATTCCCGATTCTTCAGGCGGGCGGCGAGCTGCACATTGTGCCGAAAGAGACGTACACTTCGCCTGACCAGCTTGGTGAATATATACAGAAAAACGGCATTACGTATATGAAACTGACGCCGTCATTGTTCCATATGATCGTCAATACTGCCCGTTTTACGGCAGAACGCCGTTTCAGCCCGCTTCGTTTAGTGGTGCTCGGCGGTGAAAAAATCATCACGTCCGATGTCCGCAAGTTTCATGACGTATACGCCCATACTGACTTCATCAATCACTACGGGCCGACAGAAACGACGATCGGCGCCATTGCCGGACGGATCAATATGGAACGGCTTGATCAATATGAGCAGCGTCCCGTCATCGGCCGCCCGATCGCAAATACCGGCGCCCTTGTGCTGGACGGATCAATGCAGCTCGTTCCTCCGGGCGCAAGCGGCGAGCTTTATATTACCGGGAAGGGGCTTGCAAGAGGATATCTTCACCGTCCGCAGCTGACGGCGGAGAAATTTCTCTCAAATCCTTTTTCACCGGACAGCCTCATGTACAAAACAGGAGATGTCGTCCGAAGGCTTTCTGACGGGACGATTGAATTTATCGGCCGCGCCGATGATCAGGTGAAAATCCGGGGCTACCGTATCGAATTAAAAGAGGTTGAAACCGTGCTGTTAAGCGTAAACGGCATTCAGGAGGCGGTCGTTCTCGCAGTCAGCGAAGGCGGACTGCCGGAACTGTGCGCGTACTATAAAGCCGACAGCGAGCTGAAAGGCTCTGAGCTTCGCAAACAGCTTTCCGAAACACTGCCGTCTCATA
The DNA here is from genome assembly GCF_056399565.1 of Bacillus sp. 01N42_2. Taxonomy (NCBI): domain Bacteria; kingdom Bacillati; phylum Bacillota; class Bacilli; order Caryophanales; family Bacillaceae; genus Bacillus; species Bacillus sp. 01N42_2. The sequence continues at coordinate 7,941 of NZ_JBFTRO010000018.1, forward strand.
TGCTTCCGGCCTATTTCGTGCAAGTAGACCGCATTCCGCTTACAGCCAACGGAAAAACAGATAAAAACGCCCTTCCGAAACCGGGCGCAAGCCAGACGGCGCAAACGGCTTCAGCCTTGCCGGAAACGGAGCTGGAAGAGAAGCTGTGCCGCATTTGGCAAAAGACTCTCGGTGCGGATACGCTCGGCATCGACGATAATTTCTTTGATTACGGCGGGCACTCTTTAAAAGGCATGATGCTCCTTGCCAATATCCAGGCTGAACTGGACAAAACGGTTCCGTTAAAAGCGCTGTTCGAACAGCCGACGGTCCGTCAGCTTGCCGCATATATCGAGAATTCAGCGGTATCTGAGAAATATCGGATGATCTCACCGGCAGACAGCGCTGACGCGTACCCTTTATCATCCGCCCAAAAACGGATGTACGTCCTGAACCAGCTTGACCGGGACACAATCAGCTACAATATGCCGTCCGTTCTTCTGATGGAGGGAGAAGTCGATATTTCAAGGCTTCAGGAAGCGCTCAATCAGATGATCAATCGTCACGAATCTTTGCGGACGTCCTTTATCGATCAAAATGGCCTGCCGATGCAGCGGATCACAGAACAGGCTGACATCGAACTTCACATCTTTGAAGCAGCGGATGAAGAGAAAGCCGATCTTATCATTCGGGCATTCATTAAGCCGTTTGATTTGAGTGCGGCTCCGCTCATTCGGGCCGCTCTTGTCAGACTGAATGAACGGAAACACCTCCTGCTGCTGGATATGCATCATATTATTGCCGACGGCGTGTCCAGAAGCATGCTGGTCAAAGAGCTCGCTCATCTTTACAAAGGCGGAAGTCTGCCGGCGCCGAGCCTGCATTATAAAGACTTCGCCGTCTGGCAGAATGAACCCGAGCAGGCCGAACGGATGAAAGAGCATGAGCAATATTGGCTCTCCGAGTTCTCTGGTGAGCTTCCTGAACTGAACCTGCCGACCGATTTTCCGCGTCCTCCGGTTCAAAGCTTTAAAGGACAGTCCGTCCGCTTCAGAGCGGGGCGTGAAACGGAAAAAGCGGTGCGTGAATTAATGGAGCAATCGGGAGCGACTCTTCATATGGTGCTTCACGCCGCGTTCCATGTCTTTTTGAGCAAAATCACGGGGCAGCGCGATATCATTATCGGCTCGGTGACTGCCGGAAGAACGAGCGCCGAAGTTCAGGAAATGCCGGGGATGTTTGTCAATACGCTTGCGCTTCGCAATGAAACGAGCAAAGAGCAGACCTTCGCCGGGCTGCTCGAACAGGTAAAACAAACCAATCTCGACGCGCTGGCGCATCAAGATTATCCGTTTGAAGATCTGATCGGAAAGCTTGACCTGCCGAGAGATATGAGCCGAAATCCATTGTTCCAAGTCATGGTGACGACAGAAGATCCGGATAAAGAAACACTGGAACTGGAGAACCTGCGCATCACTCCGTATGAGTCGAACCAAGGCACGGCGAAATTCGATCTGACACTCGGCGGCTTTACGGATCAAGAAGGCCTCGGTCTTCAGCTTGAATATGCGACTGATCTGTTTAAAAAAGAAACAATTGAAAAGTGGAGCGCCGGGTTCCTGCGTATTCTGAAGCAAGCGGCAGAAAACCCGGACAGAAAGCTGCCTGAGATTTCCCTGATCAGCGATGCTGAAAAACAAGCCCTTCTTGACGCTTGGAAAGGAAAAACAATTTCCGTGCCGCGGGACAAAACGGTTCACCGTCTCTTTGAAGAAACGGCCGCCCGCCACGCGAACCGTCCGGCTGTGGCATATAACGGCGCGAAATGGACGTACGGCGAGCTGAACGCAAGGGCGAACCGGATCGCGCGCATTCTCATGGACTGCGGCGTTACGGCTGACGAACGTGTCGGCATTTTGACGAAACCGTCCTTGGAAATGGCCGCGGGCGTACTCGGCGTCCTGAAAGCGGGCGCGGCATTTGTGCCGATTGACCCGGATTACCCGAAAGAGCGGATCAGCTACATTCTGCAGGACAGCGGGGCCAAGCTGCTTCTCACGCAGGAAGCGCTCGACGTGCCGGAAAGCTACAAAGGAGACACGATCCTGCTTGACGGCAGCCGCTCCATTCTGAGCCTGCCGCTTGATGAAAACGATGAAGCGAACCCGCAGACGGAAACAATGGCGGATCATCTCGCTTATATGATTTACACGTCAGGAACGACCGGACAGCCGAAGGGTGTCATGGT
>NZ_JBFTRO010000019.1:0-6678 GCF_056399565.1 Bacillus sp. 01N42_2
AGCTCCTGCCCTTACCGGCGTATTGTCAATCGGCAGCATCAGCAACGGAATCACTACAGGGCTGAACATTACAGTAACTCCTCAAACCCGGCTGTTAATGGTATTCTCCGCCACTGCGACAGGTCTTTCTCTTATTAATACAGTGGCGGGATACGCAAGCGCGGGAGTTACGATTTCTTGAGCGAAAACGGCCAGACTGATGTGAATCATCTAAGCTTGGAGAAGAAATCACTTTTCTTCAAGCTTTTTTGTTTTTTCGTTTCTGAGTAAATAAAAGCTGACGGGAATTTCCCGACAGCCAACAGAAGTATTTATTTGTTTTCATGCCCTCAGAAGATAATCAGTATCTTAAACAGATGACGATGTTTTTAATGAGTCGAGATCATCCGTTGTACCAGAGGTGTGAATCATCATCAAAAGGCGATCACGCATGGCGTGGTGGGTGGGCGTTTTATTTAATTATTCCACTTACCTTAAAGCCAATGCCAACAAGCATAAATAAACAAGAATGAAGCCATTCAGGGAGACCGGGAGTTTAAAAGTCGAAGCGGAGATGAAAGTTGAAAAAGTGATCCCACAGTACAACGGATTTGGAAAACGGATATTTGTATCATGAAAATAAATTGAGTTTCTTTTAATTAGATCACTACACAACGGATATAAAATACAACATAATCACAGACGTCTATGTCAACATTGGAAATGTCTATGATTATGTGTTTTATCTTGATCGATTGGAAAACCAATTCGCACGATTTGTTTTTTAGGGAGAATTCGCCGTAGTTCTTGATTCGGATTATTTAACGTCTCCCATTTATAAGAAACTATCTGGTCGCCAAATCTTTGATATCATCGCATACAGATATTATTATCTGCCAAAGGCTTATTCCGGAATGGAGTTTTACTTACAGTGAACAAGACATATATATTTGTTTTAAACAGTAAGAACTTACATATTCAACAACTGACCGAAAAGGCTACCGATCATATAAATGATATTCTGAAATGTGTTCCTCATGCCCATTGATCACCCAGTATGTGTGAAAAGACCATAAAGAAAAAACAGATCGTCTGTTTCAAAGAAACCCTCTACAAAAAGGAAAGAAAAAATAGAGTGAAACTTTGCAGATTCGAAACAATTGCATGGACTTTGCTCTTGCAGGTTGAGGGGAAAACAGAATGTGAGTGAGCAAGTTCTTCTCACAGCCGTCTGCCAGAACATGAGAAAGATTTCCACATACCAACCAAGCAAGGGATGTGGGAGATCTTTTTCAGTTGCCAGAAACAGATCAATGGTGAATGAAAATCTATAAAACAAAAAATGCAGAACAAACATCTTCCAAGCTAGGTAAAACTAGAAATCAGGAGCGCTCTGTACAAAACATTATTTTCAATATACAGCTGTTTTGAGCAGGTAAATAGATACAAATCACATTTTGAATATCCTTTTAACGGAATAAAAAATCAGTTTTACTATTTACATAGGTCTTTCCTTATGTTACTATTTTCTCAGGAAGTTTAATATAGGTTAATATGTATTATTTTTCTTCATACATACAGAACTATTAAAACTTATAATTTTCGGTTATTGGGATGTGGTATTTTGGAAGTAAAGGTGCTCAAAAATGATAGGGGAAATATTTTTTATAAGCCAATAATTTTTTTTGAAAGTCTAGTGAAAAAGCCATTAATTTTGGTTCCTTTGTTAGTCTTGATAATTGCAAATGTTATATATTCTTTAAGTATCTATCCGGTTGCACTTCAAAATTTATTTCAAAATCTTAAGGATACAGATATAGATAAAAGTTTTTTGCTCGAAAATCAAGTGTGGATAGAAACAATAGCTTGCACTATAAATATAGCTAATTTTATTATTGGTATAGTAGGAACGTCAATTCTCTTTTATTTTATAAGTAATATATTTGTTGATAAAATGAATTTTAAAAAAATATTATCATTATTCCTAGTTTCTCAAATACCTAATGCTTTAAATTGGATTTTTATATCAATTGAATACCGTGTATTTAATCGTATACCGATGAGCTTAATTCAGAAAAATTCAACGATGGTTGATGTCTTATTAGATACATTTAACTTTTTCTTTATAATGCACCTCATTATGATGATAATATCTATTAAGATTTTACTCAATTCTAAAAAAATTACGGCAATTATCATTGTACTTATTTACGCTTTGGCTATTAGTATTGGGAAGTTACTATTAGGTTGAACTGAGGGGAGGTGAGTGGGAAATGATGGAGTTGTTTGATTTGGCTGCTAAGCTAGGAATTACAATGGGTAACGCTTATAAAATAGCCCAAGCTATAAATGCGGGTTGGTCACTGGCATCTATTATTTCAATAGTTTCTGGTGTAGGAAGTATCGTTGGTATTTACATGTATGCTATTAAAAAGAAAATTGTAGAACTTGGTATGAAGGCTACAGCAGCATGGTAATTAAGAAGATAGGGATCGAATAAAAAGATCCCTATTCTCTAAAGGAGCATTTCCTGTATGCAAAAGCTATCAATTTTATTTAAAAACAGAATGATATTGAGTATAAATCAATCGTTTTTTTCGAATAGTACAAAAAAGAAATTGAGAATTAGTGGTTTTATAACTTTACTTTTATTTTCTATTTGTATTATTGGATTAACCTTAATTACATGGTTCTTGAGTGACGTGTTTTTGCAACTTTTTTTGTATATAACAAAAAAATACACTGTTGAAGAAAAAAAGATACTAATTAGATTATTGTCTTTTATTATATTTATAATTTTTTCTATCGATGGAGTGCAAAACTATATATCAAAAACATTGTATTCCAAAGATTTTAAAGTGGCATTATACGCACCTATAAAACCAGGAATTTATCTGTTGTATCGAATGATAGAGGGCCATTTAAAACAAATTATAATTTGGTTTATTGTAATTTCAGTTTTTACTGGCATTTTTGTTATGCACAAAATGATATCTATACTGCAAGCGCCTCTAGTTTTCCTTGTTGGCTGTTTGTATGTAACATTAATTTATTTAACACGTTACTTTATTTTGTTTAACCTTTTCAAAAAATTAGCAATGAATCAAAAGCTAACAAAAGTTTATATAAGCCTTTTCTTAGGGTATTTTAGTTTGTTCGTTGCTATATTGAAAGTAATTGAGTATTCGAATCGATTTTTCTCATTTTCCTTTCTTGATTTTTTACCTAAAGTAACTAATAATACAGTTTTCTTAGCTGTATCATCTGTTCTGACTTCGAAGTATTTCCCTATTAATTATTTCATGACATTACATTTTGAAATAATAAAGGGAAATTATATTATCTGTTTTTTAAACATTGTTCTTATTTTCTCTATATTTTTTCTTTTTGTTTGGTATCTTTTTCGTGAAATCTCAAATAGTAATTATTTAAGTTTACTATATGAAGTTATGAATAAATCTAAAGAACATAAGATTTTACAGAGAATTTCGAATGATAATGATAAAAAAAATAGCTTCAGCTTCCTAAGGTCTGAACGGATATCTTCAATAATAATATTAAAAGATTTAAAATGTTTGCTAAGAGAAAGAAAAATAATATGGGGTTCATACCTTTTTAGTGCTGTTTTCGGGTATGGTTCAATTTATTTTATCTATTTTATAGTTAATATACAAAGTTCTATACCAATTCCCAGAGAAGAGATTGGTATATTTGTGAGTATTTATGTTATGTCGTTAACAGTACAGAGTTTAATGGATAGATTTGGAGTCGATTCAGAATTAAAAAACATTAAAATCTATTTATCTGCACCTATAAATTTGAAAGATTATATTAAGGCGAAATTTATAATTTCTTTTTTTTCAACCGCTCCCTTGTTACTACTAAACTGTTTGTTTAGTTGGCTTTTATTTAATTCCAATCCTGTGTTGGTTTTGTTTATGGTGATTATACATACTGTACCTTTTATTTTCATTGGATTAATTGCTTCCGCTACTTTTCCTAATTACGATATAGAGTCCATTTTGGAACTGCCAACTTTTAAATCTAGAATTTTAATGAATATTTTAACTTTGTGTTATTTAATGATTAGCATAGGAATATATAGTGCTGTAAATTCTCTAATGATTGGAGCTTCAATTATTGTATTAGTAGCAGTCATAGTGAGCTTTATATTATATAGATTTATTAATTTGAAACTAGAAAAACGAATTCACTTCTAAAAAGGAGAGTGAAGTGATGCTAAATATTACTGGTTTGTCTAAAATATATAACGAAAAAAAAGTTGTTGATGATATTTCTTTTAATGTTGGAAAGGGAAGAATTTTAGGTATAATAGGACCAAACGGTTCCGGGAAAACGACTACACTTCAAATGATAACAGGGATAGTTAATTCTAACCAAGGCGATTGCATCTACAATGGTTTCTCAATTAAAAAAGATCCTGAGAAATATAAATCAAACATTGCTTTCATAGCCGATGAACTAAATTTATATCCAAATTTACTTGGTAGAGAATACGTAGATTTTATATGTAGACTTTGGGGAGCTAAAAAAAACTACAAAAAGAAAATGAAAGAGCTTGCAGAAATGTTAGGTATGGAACAAAAATTAGACTTTTTTATATCAAGCTATTCAAAAGGAATGAGGCAAAAGATTGCTTTCATTGCTGCTCTTTCACACGAACCTACTCTCTTGATCTTAGATGAGCCATTTAATGGGTTGGATCCAGAAACAATGTTTAGTTTAAAGAAATTTTTAATTACATATATTAATCAAGGAAACTCTATAGTTCTTAGCAGTCATCTATTAGATACGGTAGAAAAAATATGTACAGATATAATAATGATAAAAGAAGGAAAGAAAGTATATGACAGTAATGATGAATATAATAGTGAAAAATTCAGTGAATTAGAAGAATTGTATAATAGTTATAATTGAAAGGAGGTGATGTTATGTTAGAACTGTTTTTGCAATTATTCTCACACTTCGAATTAGCTAAAACTTTGGGGGTCTCTGCAGGAGTTGCTCTAGGTATAGTCAAATTAATTAATGCCGGGAGTTCAATCGCAACGGTGATTATGTTGTTTGCAGGAGTTGCAGGAGGTATCTCTTATCTTTACGTTTTAGGTGTTGAATTTATTAAAAGAAAAATCATAAAATTGGGTATTAAGGCAACTGCAGCATGGTAAGAAAGTGTTTATAAAGATATGTACAAATTGTACATATCTTTATTTAAATTATAAATATTGATATATAATGAGGAGAATAGATTTGAATGTTAAATTTGTTTTTAAAGAATTTAAATTATTGATTTTAATTTGTTCTATTGTATTATTAGTGAGTTTCTGTATAGGTCTATTTACTTCAGGACAAGCTCAAGTAGACAAAAGTTTGTTGAGGCTGGGTTATATTTCAATATTAAAGAATAATTTACTTGCAGCTCTTAACTTAAGCAGTGGTTTATTTACATTTGGTTTGTCCAGTTTAATTTCACTTATAATTAATGGTTTAGTAATTGGGAATGCAGTTAAGTCAAGTAGCTATTTCTTGCATTGGTACGAAATAATTCTTAGAATTTTGCCGCATGGCATATTTGAGATTCCTGGAATAATAATTGCTTCAACAGTTGGTTTATCACCAATAAAATTAATCTTTGACCTAGTTAAGGGGAAAAAAATAGAATTAAGGTTATATGTAAATCAATTATTTATTTTAATTAGTATTAGTGTTATATTAATCGTAATAGCAGCTTTTGTAGAAGCTTTTATTTCAGATTATTTTGTAAATGTGGGGTAAGTATAAAATGCAAAATTTAAGCATAACTGATATATTAGCAGTTATAGGTTCGTTTTTTATGGTTTTTTTTTGGTTGTATGTTTTCTTAAGTACAAAAAAGAAAATTTTCGTAGTAGTGGCTTTAATAGTAGGGATTATAGAATTTTATTATTATAAGGAAATCTTTGATTTTTAATCATTCTGTATAAATAGGAGAGTAATATGATTTTAGTAAAAGTCTTGGTAACCATTACACTTTTAATTTTATCCGTAACAGCTACTGCTTTTGCGTTTGCAAAAGAAAAGGATGAAAAATTTTTCTCGGAAATGATATCAGATGGTTCCGGTATTCTATTTTTTTTTGGTGTACTTGGTTTGTCGGTTTTCAAATTTTTAAAGTTTATATTACCTGAGATGTTCCATCTTTTCATCTATAAATTGGTTTCTCTGCTTATTGCAGCTCTCTGTATTATTGCTTCAATTATAGTTTGGATAGTGTGATATGTTTTGAAGAATAAAAAATGTTTCGATCTTATCTCTGACGGCAGTGGTTGGCCTCTTTTTTAATAATCTATTCGGTCTGTATATAGTCTTTTTTGGAAACAGTATCTATTACATAGCATAACGAAAAGGCAGACGCAGTCTGTCTATTTGCCTATTCTAAGAGATAAAGTTGCAGTATGTCTGTCGTGTTCGTATGCTTCTTTGTCCTATTCTTCCTAAAATTATTGCCGGCTGATTAATCAGAACGGTGAGCCCTGCCGGATCGTCTATCACCATAACTGCACAATTATACAGTTCCACTGTGCCGAACAATACGTTCACGCCGATTCCCGGAGCATCCGTCACTTTAGCTCCTGCCCTTACCGGCGTATTGTCAATCGGCAGCATCAGCAACGGAATCACTACAGGGCTGAACATTAC
>NZ_JBFTRO010000020.1:0-2500 GCF_056399565.1 Bacillus sp. 01N42_2
ACTACAGCCCCAGGATGTGATGAGCCGACATCGAGGTGCCAAACACCGCCGTCGATATGAACTCTTGGGCGGTATCAGCCTGTTATCCCCGGAGTACCTTTTATCCGTTGAGCGATGGCCCTTCCATACAGAACCACCGGATCACTAAGACCTACTTTCGTACCTGCTCGACGTGTCTGTCTCGCAGTCAAGCGCGCTTTTGCCTTTATACTCTACGACCGATTTCCGACCGGTCTGAGCGCACCTTCGTACTCCTCCGTTACTCTTTAGGAGGAGACCGCCCCAGTCAAACTACCCACCATACACTGTCCTCGATCCGGATAACGGACCTGAGTTAGAACCTCAAAGTTGCCAGGGTGGTATTTCAAGGATGGCTCCACGCGAACTGGCGTCCACGCTTCAAAGCCTCCCACCTATCCTACACAAGCAAATTCAAAGTCCAGTGCAAAGCTATAGTAAAGGTTCACGGGGTCTTTCCGTCTAGCCGCGGATACACTGCATCTTCACAGCGATTTCAATTTCACTGAGTCTCGGGTGGAGACAGCGCCGCCATCGTTACGCCATTCGTGCAGGTCGGAACTTACCCGACAAGGAATTTCGCTACCTTAGGACCGTTATAGTTACGGCCGCCGTTTACCGGGGCTTCGATCAAGAGCTTCGCGTTAGCTAACCCCATCAATTAACCTTCCGGCACCGGGCAGGCGTCACACCCTATACGTCCACTTTCGTGTTTGCAGAGTGCTGTGTTTTTAATAAACAGTCGCAGCGGCCTGGTATCTTCGACCGGCGTGGGCTTACGCAGCAAGTGCTTCACCCTCACCGGCGCACCTTCTCCCGAAGTTACGGTGCCATTTTGCCTAGTTCCTTCACCCGAGTTCTCTCAAGCGCCTTGGTATTCTCTACCCAACCACCTGTGTCGGTTTGGGGTACGGTTCCTGGTTACCTGAAGCTTAGAAGCTTTTCTTGGAAGCATGGCATCAACCACTTCGTGTTCTAAAAGAACACTCGTCATCAGCTCTCGGCCTTAGAATCCCGGATTTACCTAAGATTCCAGCCTACCACCTTAAACTTGGACAACCAACGCCAAGCTGGCCTAGCCTTCTCCGTCCCTCCATCGCAATAACCAGAAGTACAGGAATATTAACCTGTTTTCCATCGACTACGCTTTTCAGCCTCGCCTTAGGGACCGACTAACCCTGCGTCGATTAACGTTGCGCAGGAAACCTTGGTCTTTCGGCGTGGGTGTTTTTCACACCCATTGTCGTTACTCATGTCAGCATTCGCACTTCTGATACCTCCAGCAAGCTTCTCAACTCACCTTCACAGGCTTACAGAACGCTCCTCTACCGCATCACCTAAGTGATACCCGTAGCTTCGGTGTATGGTTTGAGCCCCGTTACATCTTCCGCGCAGGCCGACTCGACTAGTGAGCTATTACGCTTTCTTTAAAGGGTGGCTGCTTCTAAGCCAACCTCCTAGCTGTCTAAGCCTTCCCACATCGTTTCCCACTTARCCATAACTTTGGGACCTTAGCTGRCGGTCTGGGTTGTTTCCCTTTTCACGACGGACGTTAGCACCCGCCGTGTGTCTCCCATGCTCGGCACTTGTAGGTATTCGGAGTTTGCATCGGTTTGGTAAGTCGGGATGACCCCCTAGCCGAAACAGTGCTCTACCCCCTACAGTGATACATGAGGCGCTACCTAAATAGCTTTCGAGGAGAACCAGCTATCTCCGAGCTTGATTAGCCTTTCACTCCGATCCACAGGTCATCCGCTAACTTTTCAACGGTAGTCGGTTCGGTCCTCCAGTCAGTGTTACCTAACCTTCAACCTGCCCATGGATAGATCGCCCGGTTTCGGGTCTATTCCCAGCGACTAGACGCCCTATTAAGACTCGCTTTCGCTACGCCTCCCCTATTCGGTTAAGCTCGCCACTGAAAATAAGTCGCTGACCCATTATACAAAAGGTACGCAGTCACCCAACAAAGTGGGCTCCCACTGCTTGTACGCATACGGTTTCAGGATCTATTTCACTCCCCTCTCCGGGGTTCTTTTCGCCTTTCCCTCACGGTACTAGTTCACTATCGGTCAGTCAGTAGTATTTAGCCTTGGAGGATGGTCCCCCCATATTCAGACAAAGTTTCTCGTGCTCCGTCCTACTCGATTTCATTGACAAGAGATTTTCGCGTACAGGGCTATCACCCACTATGGCCGCACTTTCCAGAGCGTTCCGCTAATCTCAAATCAACTTAAGGGCTAGTCCCCGTTCGCTCGCCACTACTAAGGGAATCTCGGTTGATTTCTTTTCCTCAGGGTACTTAGATGTTTCAGTTCCCCTGGTTCGCCTCTTGCACCTATGTATTCAGTACAAGATAACCATCTTATGATGGCTGGGTTCCCCCATTCAGACATCTCCGGATCAAAGTCTGTTTGCCGACTCCCCGAAGCTTTTCGCAGGCTACCACGTCTTTCATCGCCTCTGACTGCCAAGGCATCCACCG
>NZ_JBFTRO010000021.1:0-3178 GCF_056399565.1 Bacillus sp. 01N42_2
CGGGTCCAACCGGAACAACCGGCCTAACGGGTGCAACCGGATCAACAGGAGTAACTGGTGTAACCGGAGCGACAGGAGCAACAGGAGCAACAGGATCAACCGGCTCAACTGGAGAAACTGGCCCAACGGGTCCAACCGGATCAACAGGATCAACCGGAGCAACAGGAGTAACTGGTGAAACGGGTGCAACCGGAGTGACTGGATCAACAGGACCAACAGGAGCAACAGGAGTAACAGGAGTAACCGGAGCGACTGGAGAAACGGGACCAACCGGAGCGACAGGAGAAACGGGATCAACAGGAGTAACTGGTGTAACCGGATCAACAGGAGTAACCGGAGCAACCGGAGCGACAGGAGCAACCGGAGCAACAGGATCAACCGGCTCAACTGGAGAAACTGGCCCAACGGGTCCAACCGGAACAACCGGCCTAACGGGTGCAACCGGAGCAACAGGAGTAACTGGTGTAACCGGAGCGACTGGAGAAACGGGATCAACAGGAGTAACTGGTGTAACCGGAGCGACTGGAGAAACGGGACCAACAGGACCAACAGGAGTAACAGGAGTAACAGGAGCAACCGGCTCAACTGGTCCAACCGGATCAACCGGAGTGACTGGAGCAACCGGCCCAACTGGGGCAACAGGAGCGACCGGAGCAACGGGACCAACAGGAGCAACCGGCCCAACAGGCTCAACAGGCTCAACCGGAGTAACAGGATCAACCGGGGCGACCGGAGTAACTGGAGCAACCGGCCCAACGGGTGCAACCGGAGTAACAGGAGTAACTGGTCCAACCGGAGCGACAGGAGTAACCGGATCAACCGGCTCAACTGGTCCAACCGGATCAACCGGAGTGACTGGAGCAACCGGCCCAACGGGTGCAACCGGAGCGACAGGAGTAACCGGATCAACCGGCCCAACGGGTGCAACCGGAGCAACAGGAGTAACCGGATCAACCGGCTCAACTGGTCCAACCGGATCAACCGGAGTGACTGGAGCAACCGGCCCAACTGGTCCAACCGGAGCGACAGGAGTAACCGGAACAACCGGCCCAACTGGTCCAACCGGAGCAACAGGAGCCACTGGTGTAACTGGAGCAACAGGCCCAACCGGAGCCACAGGCAGTACACCAACCTTGCTCTTCACAAGAACTAATGGGCCGCTCACTGTTTTTCCACCGTTAAATACTGAAGTTCCCGTTGCTACGCTGGCAATCCCAGTTAATGCTTTGCAGAATGTAAAGCTGGATTATGCACTCAGTGTCGCGTTAACAACTGCAGCAAATTCAAACTTTGTTTTTGAAGTGAGATTATATAGGGGAGCAGTGCAAATTCATACAAGAACTCTGTCGCGAACTAGTCCAACCGCAGCTACGGATAGTTTTTCGATTGCTGATACAACAGTGGATACTGCGCCGACCGCAGGAACAAACACTTACCAGCTCAGGGTTATTTTCACAACTGCTAATAATTTAACGACAGCAACTGCTCTGAATATCGATTTTAACAGCATTGTTTTTCCGACATCATAATGAAAAGACCTGACTGATATTTTAAAGATGAAAGACCTGACTGATACGCGGTTAGGTCTTTTTTCCGTAAACGCTGTGCAACATTCACTCTTAGAGACCAGTTGATCATTTAAATGGGTTTTTGAAACACCATTTGTTTTTGAACAAATATTATGCAAGAAGAGGTGGTGTAATGAGAAAAGGAGATACTTGGTATAACAGATACGGCTCTGGAGATTATGACTGTCGGTATTGTAATGATTGTTGCTGTCATTCCCAACATAAAAGAAGAAATCAAAGGCGCAGTTACCATAATCGAGCACATTGCTGTGAAGGATGCTGCTGTGAAAACTCTTGCTGTTATGAAAGATGGTGTCCGTGCTGTCATCCAAATCATTATCATATGAGAGGCGCGACCGGAGCAACGGGGCTGACTGGAGCAACAGGGTTCACCGGAGCGACCGGAGCAACAGGCGACCCCGGAGTAACGGGAGCCACTGGAGTAACGGGAGCAACCCAACAGGGTTCACCGGGGCGACCGGAGTAACAGGCGACCCCGGAGTAACGGGAGCAACTGGGATAACAGGAGCAAGTGGGGTGACAGGAGTAACCGGAGTAACAGGAGCCACCGGGATAACGGGAGCAACTGGGATAACAGGGCCAACCGGGTTAACAGGAGCCACCGGGTTAACAGGAGCAACCGGAGTAACAGGAGCCACTGGAGTAACGGGAGCAACCGGGATAACAGGAGCCACTGGTGTAACGGGAACAACAGGGATAACAGGAGCAACTGGGATAACAGGAGCAACCGGGGTAACCGGAGTAACAGGAGCAACAGGAGTAATAGGAGCCACCGGGATAACGGGAGCAACTGGGATAACAGGGCCAACCGGGTTAACAGGAGCAACTGGGGCAACCGGAGTAACAGGAGCCACCGGGATAACGGGAGCAACTGGGATAACAGGGCCAACCGGGTTAACAGGAGCAACTGGGGCAACCGGAGTAACGGGAGCAACCGGGGTAACCGGGACGACCGGAGTAACAGGCGACCCCGGAGTAACGGGAGCAACCGGGTTAACAGGAGCAACCGGGATAACCGGAGCTACTGGGTTAACAGGAGCAACCGGGATAACGGGAGCAACCGGGCTAACAGGAGCAACCGGGGTAACCGGAGCGACTGGAGATACAGGAGCGACTGGAGTAGCGGGAGCAACAGGGATAACAGGAGCTACTGGGTTAACAGGAGCCACTGGAGTAACGGGCGCGACTGGAGTAACGGGAGTAACTGGTGTAACCGGAGCAACAGGGATAACCGGGTCAACCGGAGTAACAGGAGCAACAGGAGCGACAGGAATAACAGGAGCAACCGGGGAAACTGGCCCAACGGGTGCAACTGGTTCAACCGGAGCCGGAGGGACTCTGCTGAATTTTGCTTTTTCTGCTCCGAGAAGCGGAACCATTACATCAATTGCCGCCTATTTCAGTACCACCGCAGCATTGTCGCTTGTCGGCTCGACTGTTACCATAACTGCACAATTATACAGTTCCACTGTGCCGAACAATACGTTCACGCCGATTCCCGGAGCATCCGTCACTTTAGCTCCTGCCCTTACCGGCGTATTGTCAATCGGCAGCATCAGCAACGGAATCACTACAGGGCTGAACATTAC
>NZ_JBFTRO010000022.1:0-1357 GCF_056399565.1 Bacillus sp. 01N42_2
AGGTACGTTTTGTCTTGTTTAGTTTTCAAAGATCATTACCGCTTGTTGAAGCAGCTTTATTATCTTACCACTCAGCTTCTTTTATGTCAACAACTTTTTTCAAGTCGTTTTCGAAGCTTTTTGTTGTTGTCTGCTGTTCATCAGCGACGTTTAATAATATACCATGTTATCTCTCTATAAATCAAGTGTTTTTTAAAATAAAGAGAAAAAATATAATCAGTACATTATCTTAAAGTTTGAGAATGATCGGGAAGACAGGATTCGAACCTGCGACCCCATGGTCCCAAACCATGTGCTCTACCAAGCTGAGCTACTTCCCGATTTCAAGTGCATTATGGCGCGCCCGAGAGGAGTCGAACCCCTAACCTTTTGATCCGTAGTCAAACGCTCTATCCAATTGAGCTACGGGCGCAAAAATAAATGGAGCGGAAGACGGGATTCGAACCCGCGACCCCCACCTTGGCAAGGTGATGTTCTACCACTGAACTACTTCCGCAAGAAATAATGAACTGTTAAAATAAAAACAACAGCATCAGAAAAAAGGAAAACTCAGTTATGCTCCAACCGGTGTAGCTCTCTGCTTAATCTAAAGCAAAAGCATATCCGGAAATTCATACAGTGCATTATGACAAAAGTAATTATATCAGGGTTTTGATAAAAGTCAATACCGTTTAAAAATTTAATAATAATCTGTACTAACCTAAGGCTGCAAAAAAGAAAACTTCGTTCTCTGGATCAGAACTTGACCATTCAAGAAATTAAACTGATTAGATCTATTATACATACAATTAAGTTAACCTAATTATGCTATTTATATCACGGGAGCCATATCTCTTTGAAAATGAAGAAAGCAGACTTCCTAAGAAGGCTGCTGTTATATTTTCACCTTGATTTCTGCGGAGAGCAGTAACAGGGTCTTTGCCTATTTAAATACAAAAATAACAGTTCCATAACGCGCGGAAACTGCTTCAGATCAACGTATTTAGATAAGCTTCCAAGCGGGCTCGAACCGCTGACCTCTTCCTTACCATGGAAGTGCTCTACCTGCTGAGCTATGGAAGCAATGGCTCCGCAGGTAGGACTCGAACCTACGACCGATCGGTTAACAGCCGATAGCTCTACCACTGAGCTACTGCGGAATATTATAAGCTTCATAAACAAAAACATGGTAGATAAAACAAAAAGCTTGGCGGCGTCCTACTCTCACRGGGGGAAACCCCCGACTACCATCGGCGCTGAAGAGCTTAACTTCCGTGTTCGGCATGGGAACGGGTGTGACCTCTTCGCTATCGCCACCAAACCATTGAGAGTGTTCTCTCAAAACTAGATAACAGTAAGCATACATTCAAAAATGGTT
>NZ_JBFTRO010000023.1:0-1080 GCF_056399565.1 Bacillus sp. 01N42_2
TTCGCTCTATTTTTTCTTTTCTTTTTTTATAGAGGGTTTTTCCTGAAACAGACAAGCGATTTTGTTTGACCTTTTCTTTAGGATCTTCCCATACATGCCGGGTGATGACCTTCTGGCGGTTTTTTGATCTTGTGCATTGCGCAAGTAAAGGGCATGCGGAACAGGTTTCAGGATTTGATTTATATGACCGGTAGCCTTTTCGGTCAGTTGTTGAGTATGTAAGTTTTTGCTGGTTCGGGCAAATATAACTGTCATTTTCACTGTCATAATGAAACTTCCATTTTGGAAACAAGCCTCTAGTAGGGTTATATCGTCTATGGACAATAACGCCAAAAATATGGCGGTCAGCTAATCCTTTACAGATGCGGGGTCGTTAAATATCCGGAATCAAGAGCGACGGCTTCTACTTGAAAACCAAATGTGCGATTTGAAGATCCAATCGGTCAAGATAGGGCACAGAATCATGGAGATTTCCGGGTGTGACATAGGCATCGGTGATAATGTTGTATTTCATATCCGTTGTGCGGTGATCTAAATAAAAGAAACCCTCCGGTTTGTTTTCACGGTATATATATCCACTTTCAGGATCAGTGGTACTGTGGCGGATCTCTTTTTCAGCTTTCACCTCCTCTTTGGCGGGTAATGGCTTTTTTCCGTGTTCCTCCCGATCTTCTTGGATGGCTTCATTTAAATCTTTGATATAGTTTTGTGTATCCTGTTCAATTGTTTTTCTTGTGTATTTGTGCTTGTTGGCATTGGCTTTCAGTTGAGTTGAATCGGTGAAAAGTACACGTCCGCCCACCATGTCATGATTGATGGCCTGGCGTCTCATCAAAGATGTCTTGGAAAATAGTTGTATCTTTAAAGCGTGTTCGTCTGTTCCAGCTGATGGTGGAGTGGTGCGGAACTGGGTCATTGATATTCAGTCCCCAAAACCATCTGTACGCCATATTGTAGTAAATTTTTTTTCAAGCTGTCTTTCTGAACGGGTACCGTAGAGGTATCCGATAAACATCATTTTGAATAAAATCAGCGGATCAAGTGAGGGGCGGCCTTTGTTTTCGCTGTAGTAAGGTTTCA
>NZ_JBFTRO010000024.1:0-1065 GCF_056399565.1 Bacillus sp. 01N42_2
TTCGCTCTATTTTTTCTTTTCTTTTTTTATAGAGGGTTTTTCCTGAAACAGACAAGCGATTTTGTTTGACCTTTTCTTTAGGATCTTCCCATACATGCCGGGTGATGACCTTCTGGCGGTTTTTTGATCTTGTGCATTGCGCAAGTAAAAGGCATGCGGAACAGGTTTCAGGATTTGATTTATATGACCGTTAGCCTTTTCGGTCAGTTGTTGAGTATGTAAGTTTTTGCTGGTTCGGGCAAATATAACTGTCTTTTTCACTGTCATAATGAAACTTCCATTTTGGTGATATCGTCTATGGGCAATAACGCCAAAAATATGGCGGTCAGCTAATCCTTTACAGATCGGAGTCGTTAAATATCCGGAATCAAGAGCGACGCCTTCTACTTGAAAACCAAATCGTGCGATTTGAAGATCCAATCGGTCAAGATAGGGCACAGAATCATGGACATTTCCGGGCGTGACATAGGCATCGGTGATAATGTTGTATTTCATATCCGTTGTGCGGTGATCTAAATAAAAGAAACCCTCCGGTTTGTTTTCACGGTACATATATCCACTTTCAGGATCAGTGGTACTTTGGGGGATCTCTTTTCAGCTTTCACCTCCTCTTTGGCGGGTAATGGCTTTTTTCCGTGTTCCTCCCGATCTTCTTGGATGGCTTCATTTAAATCTTTGATATAGTTTTGTGTATCCTGTTCAATCGTTTTTCTTGTATATTTGTGCTTGTTGGCATTGGCTTTCAGTTGAGTTGAATCGGTGAAAAGTACTCGTCCGCCCACCATGTCATGATTGATGGCCTGGCGAACGATCTCATCAAAGATGTCTTTGAAAATAGTTGTATCTTTAAAGCGTGTTCGTCTGTTCCAGCTGATGGTGAAGTGGTGCGGAACTGGGTCATTGATATTCAGTCCCAAAAACCATCTGTACGCCATATTGTAGTAAATTTTTTTTCAAGCTGTCTTTCTGAACGGGTACCGTAGAGGTATCCGATAAACATCATTTTGAATAAAATCAGCGGATCAAGTGAGGGGCGGCCTTTGTTTTCGCTGTAGTAAGGTTTCA
>NZ_JBFTRO010000025.1:0-1053 GCF_056399565.1 Bacillus sp. 01N42_2
CCCGTTTCAAAGGACGTTCTGAGCGACTCATGCCGCTCGACAAGCTGCCGGAACGTCTCCTCCAGCCGGCCGCGGTCAAGCGGGCCCGTCAGTTCCAGCACAGCCGGCATATTGTAGCCGACACCGCCGTCTTCAAGCTGCTGGAGCACATACATCCGTTTCTGCGCTGAAGACACTGGATAAGTGTCTTGTGTTTTCGCCGGCTGAATCGCTTCATACGGGCTCTCTTCGAGGTCCTGAATGACCWWAGCGAGCTCTTCCACCGTCGGCCGGGCGAAGATGTCCTGTAACGGCACCTGAACGCCGAACTCCTTGGCGATGCGGGAGACGAGAGCCGTCGCTTTTAACGAATGGCCGCCCCGCTCAAAAAAGTGATCCCGAATGCCGACGGGGCCGTTTTTCAGCACCTCTTCCCAAAGGGCGCAAAGCTTCATTTCTGTGACGTTACGCGGTGCGGTGTACGCCTGTCTGCCTGCCGCTCCGTCAGGAGCCGGCAGCGCGCGGCGGTCAAGCTTTCCGCTCGGTGTGACCGGCCACTCGCTCATCTCAATAAACTGAGCCGGCATCATGTAGGCCGGAAGGCGTATCGCAAGCTCCGCCCGCACGTCATCGCTTTCCCGTCCTTCGATATAGGCGTAAAGCGCGGTTTCGCCGTGTTCGGTCCGGGCGGTGACCGCCGCCTCACGAATGCCGTCGATGCGCCGGATCGCCGCTTCGATCTCTCCCGGTTCAATCCGGTAACCGCGGACTTTCACCTGTCCGTCTGACCGGCCGAGCCATTCGACAAGCCCGTCTTCTGTCCAGCGTGCGATATCGCCCGTCTGATACATGCGCTCTCCCGGATAAAACGGATCATCGAGAAAACGTTCAGCCGTCAGTTCAGGCCGGTTCAAATAGCCCCGGGCCACCCCTGCCCCCGCAATGTACAGCTCTCCGGCAACGCCCGCAGGCTGAACGGTTCCCCCGCCGTCTAACACATAAAGACGGGCACCCGGAACGGGTTTTCCGATCGGAAGCCTTGTCCGTCCGCTGTCCCGTTTTCGGTCACAGACG